>CAKZRR010000001.1 GCA_937146805.1 uncultured Owenweeksia sp.
AATAAAGCACGAACGGCGAAATTCCGCAGGAATTTCCCAAGTGAGCCAAAACCAGCAATAAAGTTTATACGGTGTTGAACGAATCCTCCCTCCCGGTCGGAAGCTTGCCAGACAAAAATAAAACAATTCTTACTTTTAAATGAACTAAAAATTAAGATCATGATAAAAAAAAAGTAAAACAATCCTTGAAACCGCATTAGATGAAGTAGAGGGGTTTAACGTTGTTTGTGAAGTACTTACTAAAAGTTTTGCTATAAATGGTAAAGCGGCAAGCACGTTGAATAATTATTTAAGATGTTTAGCACATTTAGCGATTCATACGGAAATGAGTCCTGAAAAGTTGAGTAAAACGGCAATTGATGACTACCTTTTTCATTGTCAACATTTACATAAAACACCTTCTGAGAGCTTTTTTAAACACACTATTTTTGGATTGAGAGCGCTATACAAAGTTCTTGGGATGTCTGGTCAAAAAGTAAACTTACCGCAAATAAAACGAGATACAAAACTGCCAATAGTCCTTAGTAAATCGGAAGTTAAAAGTTTACTCAATGCTCCCAAATACCTGAAGCACCGTTTAATGTTAGCGGTTTTATATGGTTGCGGTTTGCGTAGTTATGAATTGTGTGATTTGAGATTGTCAGATATTGATTTTGAACGGAAAACGGTTTTTGTAAAAAAGAAAAAAGGAATCGTTGATCGCTACGTTCCATTGAGCGACCACCTGGCTAGAGGATTACAAAAGTACTTTCAGAGCGAACAGCCACAGGTTTATGTTTTTAACAGTCAGAAAACGGATGATGGTGCATTTAAGCCGCTTACAACAAGAGCCGTTCAATGGCTTATTAAGGAGTGTCGCGGTAAAATACAAACCAACAAAAAAATCACAGCACATACCTTAAGACATACGTATGCCACGCATTTATTGGAAGATGGTTTGAATATAATGAGCTTGAAGGAACTTCTTGGGCATGCACATATTGAAACCACTTTAGTCTATTTACATGTTGCCAATACAGGTAGTTCTAAAAAATTTAGTCCACTCGATACACTGTTTAAATAATGCGTCCGAAATATAAAGTTGCTGATGTTCTTGAACTGGAACAAAAGCAGCTCAATACGCTAAGTTTAACGACTTGGCACTACCGCTGCCTGCAAGCTATTCGACGGTGTAGGACTAGTGCCATGGGTGGACATATTGACAAGTGTAACTGTTGTAAAAAACTTCACTTAAGCTATAATAGTTGTCGCAATCGACATTGCCCTACCTGCCAAGGTCACAAGCGAGAAGAATGGATTAGAGCAAGGGAATTGGAACTGTTAAATACACCTTATTTCCATGTGGTTTTCACCTTGCCAAGCGAACTCAACAAATGGGCGCTGAGTGATGGTAAAATAATTTATGCCTGCCTTTTTAAAGCAGCATGGCAAACATTGCAACAGTTTGGTGACAATCCTAAACATTTAGGTGGTAAAATGGGAATGATATCTGTGCTGCACACTTGGGGTCAAAATTTAAGTTTACACCCACATTTACACTGCATTGTTCCTGGGGGTGGAATTACTAAAGCCGGCAAATGGAAAACCGCTAAAAACAAAGGAAAGTACTTGTTTAATGTTAAATCAATGAGTCTAGTTTTTAGGGCAAAATACGTGGCATTACTGCGTAAAAGTAATATCAACATTCCTCAGCAAATATATGATGTAATATTCTCTAAGAAATGGGTCGTTTACGCAAAACAGCCTTTTTCAAAACCTGAATATGTAGTAGAATATTTAGGAAGATACACGCATAAAATTGCGATCGGTAACCACCGTATAAACAACATAGACTACCAAAATAAAACGGTTAGTTTTAGTGCGAAGAATTACAAAAAAGGAGGTGCAAAACAAAACCTTACTTTAAGTTCTAGCGAATTCGTTCGTCGTTTTGGGTTACATATTTTACCCAAAGGATTTACCCGAATACGGCATTACGGAATATTAAGTAGTAGTTGGAAAAAAGTGAAATTGCCCGAGTTACAGACGATGCTCTCTAAAAAGGGAATAACACAAATCAAACCCAAATCTAAACCTGAAAATTCACACCGTAAATGCCCTCATTGTAAAAAGGGAATATTAGAAACAGTATTGCTTTTTGATCAAAGAGGACCTCCAAAAGAATGGTTGAAAAAATTAAATAAATGATTATTAAACACTTAAAAAAATTGCAAATGCGAACTGGATAACTATTGCCTAAAAATTAGCAAAAACGTTGTAAATCAACATGTTTGAATCAAAAACGATGGAAAAACTTAGAAAAAAGAATGAAATAGTCTAATTTTAAAGAAAATCAAATAGTTCTCCAAACAACCATCAATCCCAAATAAACACCATTTTTATCGTTTTACCCATAGTGACTGAAATGGCGACACTTGTGCTGAGCATTTCTCGAAGTAAACGGATCCGTCAACAAGATATTCAGCGCTGGCCTATCGGCGCGCCGAATACTTAGTTATTAGCAAACGTTTTTTATTCAGTTAATATTTCAATTGTATTATCTTTTGCAATTGCGATTTGTTTGGTCTTTGGGTTAAAAGCAATTTTCGGTAAATATTCAAGATGATGTATTATTGAAGAACCTTGATTTCCAGAATTTACATCTTCTATTTTATCAATTATTTCGCCTGTAGTCAAGTCGATTATTTTTGGATATTTGTATAAGTCCCAACATTTTTTATCGTCAATTGCAAATATATTTCCGAACTCTCCATTAATTCTCACAGATTTCTCTACTTCATTTGATTTAATATTCCAAATAGCAATATGTCCTGGTGGAATAGGTTCTTCATTTTCATCATCCATTGATTCTTCTTTGGAAGCGCAAACTAAAACTCGGTCATTATCTATAAAACTTGCAGAACAAATCTCAGAAGTGACATTTGGAATTGTTTTGCCTTCATCAAGTAATTTTGGTTCGTTAATACAATCTTCAATATTGAAGAGTTCGATTGAATCAAAAGGATGCCAAAACCATCCTTTACTTAAAAGGTGTTTATTGTCTTTACTTACTTCTAATCTTGAATGAAAGAAATCTTGAGGGTCTCGTTTTAACTTATTTGTTATAATTTCTCCAGTTTCTACATTTTCTATATCGAGTCTGCAATATTCAATCGGACAATGAATTAAATATGTTTCGTTTTTTAAAGTAAAAAATACAGCAGGAAATTCATAAACTGATGATTGATAATAGCTTCTATTGATTTCTCTTAACAGTTCTCCATTTTTTAATAATAAACCTTTAGTTCCTAACTTTTGAAATATTAGCACATATTCTCCATTTTCGGAAGTTATTGAACCATCACATACGAATCCGTGATGATATTTATGTAATTGTTCTTTTTCTCCGTTTTCTAAATATTGAGTTCCAGCAGAATTCCAGTCGACAACTTTGTTATCAAACCAATCAATTGTTCTCACAGAATATGCTTTTATAGTTTTTCTCTGCATTTAGTTTTTAATGTTTGCTAACGTTCTGTGTATGGACAGTAGGGCAGGTTCGAAGCACTTTACTTTCAGTTTACCATTAAGCCAAAACAAACGTTTTTGCTTTTAATTTTCAATTATGTTAAACGTCAAAACTTTGTTTTGGCGTTGCCTGCTCAAAGAACAGGACTTTCAATTTATCACTAAATGCCCTATTGGCTATACACCTTGTTGTGGGTAGTTTTTATTTTTCTCCTATTTGTTCATATTCGATTACACCTGTCCAATATTTGATAAGTTGCTTCTTAGAAACTGCCTGTTCTTTATACAAGTCAATCATTTCTATTTGATAACCTTCAAAATCCTTTTCTTTCATATCGGTTAGGATTTTATCAGCCTTCGTAGTGTCACCTGAAGCTTCTAAAACTCCCACATATTCAATCAACAGGTCGAAATTAAGTGTGTCAATTTTAAGGTAGTCTTCATATTTTTCAATTGCTCTTGAATAATACTCGTTTGCATCATCAATTTTACCTTCAAGTTCTAAATACAAAGCTTTTTGTCCTAGGTATAATGGCTTGTCGGTCAGTCCAATTAATTTGTCGGCTACCTGAATTAATCCTTTTGAATCTTTCTTTCTAAACAGAAGTGTCGTTTTGTGATTTAATGCACTAAAGTTTTGGTCGTCAAACTCTAATGCCTTATTTGTCAAAGCAAGGGAACTGTCAATTTTAATATCGTCATTTAGTTTAGCAAACATGTAAACATCCATGGCTTGCTTCATCGTTTCCTTCGACTCTTCAGACTGACGGCAAGAAGTCAATATCAAACAGCTTACAATAATTAAAGTTAGTCTTATGCTCATTGGTTTTTTCAAATTACCCACAACGTGGGTATATCCGCAATGTGCAGATATACCGCTTTCGTTAGTCTTTGTTTATTTGTTTATTAGTCAGTGTTTTATCTCTTAAAATAGCGTCCAAAGGGTTTTCTATCCTGCGCAGAGATTTGTTGCTAACCTGTGCGTATATGGCTGTTGTTTCGGGGCTGCTGTGCCCCAAAAGTTCTTGAATGTAACGGGTGTCAGTCCCTCGCTCTAGCAGGTGCGTTGCAAAACTGTGCCTAAAGGTATGAGGAGTAGAGCGTTTGGTAAAATTATTTGTTTGAATAACGGCTTGGTTTGGCATAAACCAAATGTAGCAAACATCTTATAAGTTTAACCCGTTAAGCATTTAGGTAAAGTTAACTTTCAAATTGTTTACCTCTCTAGGGCTTTCGAAAATATTACTTTGAAAGCACTCTGTTATTGATTGTAGTAATTGCTCCTTATTCATCTTTCAAATATAGATGGATTTAGTTTTTGATAATTCCAACACTCTGTCTCCTAAAAGGATAACTTATATGATGGTTACTTATCTATTTCAAACCGCAAGGAGTTTACCTCCACTTCTTTTTTTAATCCATCAAGGGCAAAAACATCCACAATGTAAACCACATCTCCAGACTCTACTTTATCAAAAACAGCCTGTGCTTCATCTGTAAATCTACTTCCTGAAACTTCAACTGAACCAACAAGTTCCGAATCTCTCATGGCTATGATTTTAAATCTGGTAATGCTCGTTTCAACACCACAGCCTGTTATTTCCCAATCAACATAGATTGATTCTATTCCTTTGGCTTTCTTCAAGACTTCAACAGATAGAACTCCTGACACTTTATTAAAAACCGAAGCTTGAGGGAGTGGAATTGGGTAAACACGAATTCTTTTTTCAGTCAGCAACACGGTGTCTTTATTTTCCACCTTTGAAAACATAAGGTTTACTTGACCAACCTTATCTGGAATTATGAGTAAGTATGAACTATCGCGAGAAACAGTACCGTTGTCACATGTTATCACTAAATCTAAACCGTCAAAACCCTCAAGGCTAAAACGTGCGTGATTATGACCAATCGGATACAATCGTCCATTTCTAATTTCTAGAATCAAATCTTGAGCCCACAAATTAGTGCACAACAAACTCAAAAAAGCAAATAGTAAAGTTGGCTTCATGTTAATCTAGTTAACGGCAAGTAACTAATAACATTTCAATGTTTCATAATCTGATTAACTCTAATTGCTTTTCTACCTTCCTTCTTAATCTATAAGTAAAATACCCTGATAGAATTACCTGCAGAAAAATGACAACTATTATTAGAAAAGTGAATTTCGAATTATGTAATGTAGCTTCGGAAAAATCCGTAAAATATAAAACCAACGCCAGTACAACTAATGCTATGTAGGTAGTAACTAATTTGAAAGGATTTGGAAAAACCATTCCTTCAATAAGCACCCTGTTCGACTGAATGATTTTGGTTCCTACAAAATAAGCATTGCCACGGCTGTAATGCCAAAAGCCTCTCGCCCCCAATCCAAAGTTCCATTTTTCCCAAAGCTCAAATTGCTCATTACTCACAATTTTTCCAAGTAAACTGACCTTAAAGTCAAAGTACTTTGAATCAACAATTTTACCTATGGTGTTATCTAAGTTGCGCTCACTATACGGGTATTCATACTCAACCCTTTTAACAAATAATAGATAACGAATTAACTTTTTCACAACTAGCCTTCCTTCTCACTCAACTCCAACCAGCGCATTTCCTTTTCATCCAATTCATCTTGTAAGGCCTTTGATTCTCTCGATAGTTCTTCTAACTTTTCAGCATCTAGTGTGGCATTTTCAAACTCTTTGGCTATTTCTGCTTTTCGCGTTTCTAACTTTTCCATTTCGCCTCCTAGGCTCTCCAACTCCAGGCGTTCGCCATAGGTTAGTTTGCTGGCATCTTTTTTAGGCGTAGCCTTAGGGGTTTTGGCAATTCCTTTTTCTCTTAACTTTTCGGTAGCCAGTCTATCTTCTTCATACACTTTGTACTCGCGGTAATTGCCATTAAAATCCTTTATTTCGCCATTGCCTCTAAAAACAAAGAGGTGATCGGTGAGCTTATCCATAAAGTAACGGTCGTGCGTTACTACCATGAGGCAACCTTGAAACTCCAACAGGAATTCTTCCAATACATTTAAGGTAAGTATGTCCAAATCGTTGGTAGGTTCATCTAAAATCAAAAAGTTGGGGTTATCCATTAAAATGGTGAGTAAATACAACCTTCGCTTTTCGCCACCACTTAGTTTAGAAACATAGGTGTATTGCTTATCGCCTTCAAACAAAAAGCGATCGAGCATTTGAGAGGCGGTTACGTTTCTGCCCTTCTTCCCGATTGGTATAAAATCGGCTATTTCTTTAACCACTTCAATCACCCTTTTATCGCCATCTATGTTAATACCCGATTGGGTATAAAAGCCAAACTTTACGGTTTCGCCCGTAATTACTTTTCCGCCATCAATCTCCTCGCTGCCCGTTAATATTTTTAAAAGGGTGGTTTTACCCACTCCATTGGGGCCCACTATACCAATGCGCTCACCGCGCTTAAAAGTATAATCAAAGCCATCCAGTATTTTCAGGTCACCATAGTTTTTCTTAATTCTGTGCAGTTCTAAAATCTTACTTCCCAGCCTTGTCATTTGCACTTCCATATCCAGTTGGCCTTTGCTTAAGTCCTTACCGGCCTCTTTCTTTATTTCATAAAAAGAATCAATGCGCGCCTTAGATTTTGTACCTCTTGCTTTGGGTTGTCTTCGCATCCATTCCAACTCCTTTTTCATTAAGTTTTTGGCCTTGCCCACATTTACGCCTTCTATCTCTTCGCGCTCTGCCTTACGCTCCAAAAAACTGGAGTAATTACCTGGATGGCTGTAGAGCGTTTCGTTTTCCAATTCAAAGATTTGATCGCAAATGCGCTCCAAAAAGTATCTATCATGTGTAACCATAAACAAAGTAATGCTGGGTTGCGATAGGTATTCTTCTAGCCACTCAATCATTTCCACATCCAAGTGGTTGGTAGGCTCGTCAAATATTAAAATATCTGGTTTGGAGATAAGTGTACGCGCCAAAGCAATACGCTTGCGCTGACCACCTGACAAATTATTGGCAATTCGATTAACATCGTGCAAGCCCAGTTTGCCCAAAACTTGCTTTACTTGTGCTTCAAAGTCCCAGGCGTTATGCTGATCCATTTGATCAAAAGCTCTTTGGTAGGCGTCTACTTTTTCGGGGTTTTCCATGGCCACCTCATATTGCTTAATAATATGGGCTATTGGGTTATCAATAGACAAAACATTATCTAAAATACTAAGTGAGGTATCAATTTCTGGGTCTTGAGTTAAGTAGCCCACGTTAATGCCTCTACGGTAGGTTACCAATCCTGCATCGGGTTTTTCATTTCCGGCTAGCATTTCCATTATGGAAGTTTTGCCTGTCCCATTCTGAGCTACTAAAGCTACTTTTTGCCCTTGGGCTATGCCAAAAGACAAATCCTTAAAAAGGGTTCGAGCTCCAAAACTCTTCGAAATATTTTCTACCGACAGGTAATTAATCATGCTGCTAATTTTGCGGTGAAATTACGAATGTTTGCTCCCCAAAAACTATCCAATATTAAGTATCTGCTGTAAGCAGGAATTGTATTTTCGCGGCTTCATTCGTTCATGCTATAAAGGCCAGAGCGGTTTTAACTAATGCTTGCTTAAAGCGTACCATGCTTACCAACCTAAAAAGTAAATTACCCAATACCTCAGCTTCTATTTTCTCTGTAATGTCTTCCTTGGCAGCGCAGCACAATGCTATAAATCTTTCGCAGGGTTTCCCCGATTTTCCGGTAGATGATGACTTGCTTAAATTGGTGTCTACATATTTGAAAAAAGGGTACAACCAATACGCGCCCATGCCCGGTGTGCCTGCTTTGCGCCAAGTATTGAGTGATATTATTTTTAAAGATAACGGCTTTAGATACGACCCCGATACGGAGATTACGATTACCCATGGTGCCACCCAAGCTATTGCCACAGCTATTAGTTCTACCATCCGCGAAGGCGATGAAGTAATTATTTTTACACCCGCCTACGATTGCTATGCCCCTATGGTGGAATTGAATGGAGGCACGCCCATTTTTGTACAATTAGAGCAACCCGATTACAGTATTAATTGGGAAACTTTTAAAAAGCAAATCAGCCATCGTACCAAAATGGTGGTATTAAATACGCCACACAACCCATCGGGCAAGGTATTGCGAAAAGAAGATTTAGAACAGCTACAGGAATTGGTGCAGGGTTCGGATATTTTAATTTTGGCGGATGAGGTGTACGAACAAATTATTTTTGATGGCTTAACGCACCACTCCGTTTGTCGGTTTTCTGATTTGGCTTCGCGTAGTTTCAAAATTGGATCTTTTGGGAAAACCCTACATGTTACAGGCTGGAAATTAGGTTATTGTGCCGCTCCCGAAATTCTAACCAATGAGTTTCGTAAAATTCATCAATACCAAGTATTTAGCGTAAATACGCCCATGCAATATGCCATTGCCGATTACCTTGTTGATGAAAACAACTTGAAAATTGCGGGTGCCTATCAACAGCGAAGAGATCTGTTTTTAGAAGCTCTATCTGGCAGCGCCTTTAAACCCTTGTCCTCGCAGGGCACCTATTTCCAACTGCTCAACTATTCCGCAATAAGCGATAAAAACGAAGTAGACTTTGCTAAAGAATTGACCATTAAACAGGGTGTTGCGGCCATTCCTATTAGCGTATTTTACCACATACCGCAAGAAAACCAAGTGCTGCGCTTTTGCTTTGCCAAAAGTGAAGAAACACTGCTTAAAGCAGCCAAACTTTTACAAAGTTTATAAAACTGTTTTTGCAGACTCTAAAATTTTCTATATTCCCTTTTAATCAAAACCAATAAACTATGCCAGCAACACAAACCTGGAGAGAATTAAGAGACATCCTAAACGAAGCTCCAGATGAAGCTTTGGATGCTATCCGAACTTTTAGCGTAGGTGACCAAAACTATTACAGTGGGGCATCTCTAGAAGCTGATCATTTGAAAGACAAAGGTTATGGCGAGGCACCCCCACCAAGTTTTAACGATAACTAGAAACTTCTTAATTCAACTTCATTTGTAACTTAAGGTTTACCCCTATAGAGTAAGGAATTACTTTAAAGGGGTATTCTTCGTTATAGATGGTATTGGTGAAGTACACAAAGGTAGGTTCAAAACCAAAATTAAAATCTGGAGAGATGTGATAGGTAGCACCAATTTTAACGGTAAAAGAGGCTACATTTTTTCTAAAGTCGCGTTCTTCAAGGTTAATTACCTCTAATGTTTTGTAATCCAGCGAAAGCCCCTTTGCACCTGCAAAATACATATAGCTTAAACCTCCTTCAATATTAATCCTTACATGATCAGATGCCCAAGGGCGGTAGGCAACACTAACAGGAAAGTTAAAATAACGGTACGAGTTGAAATCTTGAACCACAATTTGCTCGGTGCTCTCTTTTAAGGTATAGCTAGTTATTGCACCTGTTGCAGGATCAACATTAGCATCTCTAAAACTTAAAAAATCAAAGCCTACATTGGTTTTATGAGTAATATATTCCACTCCAAAATTTATATAAGTAGCATCGTCTACTTGCCTGCTAAACTCAGCGCCAATATTTAAACTAAACTTACCATGTTCCGATACTTTTACCTGATCCACAAAATCACGGTGAATGTATTCGCTTTTGTTTTCATCAACCGAAAACTTACGGTATGTAAAGCTTGGATACACATTTAAAGAATACTCCCAAACCGTATTTTTGTGTAACGGACTGATATATGGCCCACTTGCTTTACTCTCGTTAAAGCGTTCATCATCAATAGGATCACGAAGGTCGTAATTAGTAGCAGCCAAGCTAAAATCAATACTTCTAGGGTTTATAAAAATATTGCTGGCGCTATCCATAAAGCTAATACCCGCCAATTCTTCCTTCCAGTTTATACTCACCGCTGGCTTAGGTGCTACATCCAATGCTGCTGGTTTTTCTACTCCACTTTCGTGGGATGTATAACTCGTTGAAACATGGCTTTTAGGAAAACCAGCTATAATACTTAGCTCTCCATGATTATCTTCTTCAATCGCCACAGTACTTTCTGCCCCCTCCGCCATAGCGCTGTCTACCAGTGCAACCACCGATGAGCTGCCTTGGCTGCCTGTCTCTCCTTCAAAAATAGTATTGTTTCCTCCTTCAGCTTGATCTGGAGTATGGCTAGAAATAAATTTAGTAGCTAAGCCATCCTTGTTACCAAGCGGAGTATTGGCCAACGCACCATTATTTGCTGTTACACTAGTGGTGGGTACTTTAGTTGTGCTATTAAGATTCTTACCAACCAAAATATTTTTAGGTTTAATACTAACCTCAACGGGCTGTTCAATGGCTTTTACTGCTGGGTTATCTGTAATACTCCACACGGCAAAATTGCCCGTACTACTAAATGGCGCTATGCCAATTTGCTCACCGGCCACTTTGGTATTACTTACCCAATGGTGCAAGGTGTTACTGGGGTCAAGTACCCCCAAGCTCACCAAAAGTAACAAGCCAAACACACCCGACCATTTCACACGTCTTCTAAAGACAGCCTTGTCCAGCTTCTTTTCAAACGCAGACCAATCCACCGCAACAGGTGTTTCAACCCTATCTAGGCTGCTTTTTAAAAAGTCTTCAATATTTTGTTTCTTCTGGCTCAATTATATTTCTCGTTCAGCATCTTGGCTAATAATCGCTTTGCTTTGGCTAATTGGCTTTTAGAGGTCCCTTCTGAAATACCCAATTGACTAGCTATTTCTTTATGGGTAAATCCATCTAAAACATATAAGCCTAGCACCGTTTTGTAGCCTAGGGGCAATTCATCTAATAATTCAAAAACTTGATTGGCTGTGATTGGGTTTTTATGATGTAGCTCAAACTCGGTAGAGTCCGTTTCGCGAACGGGTACATCGTCAATATTTACTTTTATACCTCTTCTTACTTCTTTTTTAATAGCCGTTAAACTATTGTTAATCATAATGCGGGTAACCCAAGTTTCTAAAGACGATTCTCCTCTAAACTTCCCAATATTTAAAAACACTTTGATAAATCCATCGTGCATAAAATCTTGGGCCATTTCAAGATCCTTCGCATAACGCCTGCAAACGTTTACCATTTTAGGTGCAAACAGCTCATATATTCTTTGCTGTGCAGCTCGGTTCCCATTCTTAATGGCGGTTAAAAGTTCTTCCTCAGAATTTATCAATAGAAACTCTTTAGGTTGGATATAGTCCCCTAAAGTTTCCAAAGGCATGATATGTTCTGGCTTAGAATTCAATTAAATTTTAGTTGGTGTACAATTAATTAGACGTTAAGAATTAAAATAGTTGCCTATAAGGTAAAAATAAAAAAGCCTAGCGGCAAAGCTAGGCTTAAAAATACTACAAAAAACAATGTAATTAACGCAAAACTATTGCTTTAGGCTTTGTGTAACCGAAGTTATCTGATTTTGTAAGGTTTGTATTTGCTGATTAATTTGCTCATTAAGCTCTCCCCAGTTTTCTTTTGGTATAGCTTTTAGCTTCGCAATTTTATCATCTATCTCCTTAACCTGTTTCTCCAAGCCTTTAATCATGCCGCCAGCACCTTCCTTCGCCTGATCGCTGCTCATCTTTTTATAATTGCCAATATCTTTTTTTAACTCCTTCTGTTGCTTTTCAAGCTCCTTAATTTGCAGGTTAATACCATCTACTGAATAGCGCTCTTTGTAATTGGTAAGTTTTAATACTTCTTCTTGAGCTTTTTCAACAGCAGCGGTGGCCTTTGTTTCTTGGCTTAAAACTTTTTCGGCTGTAACTACCGATTTGCAACTGCTTAAGGCCAAAATAGCGGCACCCGCAAGCAGTAAAGGACTTTTAGATATTCTCATGATTTGTTGGTGTTTAATTTCACTGAACAAGGTATTATTTAAATGGATAAAACCAATAAAAAAACCGAGCTATTACACTCGGTTTTTTTATTGGTTCAAGTATTCTTTACTGCACCAGCATCCATTGGCGTGATTCCAACAGCGGTTGCGCTTTTTTAAATTTTATCTCTTTCTTTTCACCTGTGCTTAGACTTTGAATGGTAACTACATCATTACGACCGAAAGTTTTTTCACTTACCACAGGTTGCTTTTTAGGCGCTGGGGCGGGTTCACCCTCCTCCATTCTGCCACCACCCGAGGCTAGCTCCTCGTGACTGGTTTGTAAATTATCATAATTCACCTTTCGGGAAGTTTGCGCTTGTTGTACTTGGCTTGCATCCTGGCTTGGCAATTGACCTTTAAATAAAAAGGATACAATTTCCTTATTACTCTTATCAATCATCGTTTTAAACAATTCAAACGCTTCAAACTTGTAAATCAATAAAGGATCTTTTTGCTCATAAGAGGCACCTTGCACACTTTGGCGCAAATCATCCATATCGCGCAAATGCTCTTTCCAACTATCGTCAATTAACGAAAGAATAATGTTTTTCTCAAAATCACGAATCAAGGTAACACCCTCAGAATCGTAGGCTTGTTTTAAGTTGGCAATTACCTGAATACCCTTGGTGCCATCCGTAAAAGGCACCGCCATGTTTTCAAAGTTATTATCCTGATTTTCAAATACATTTTTAATAATAGGATAAGCCATTTGAGCAATACGCTTATTCTTTTCTGCGTAAGCTAGCAACACCGTTTCGTAGAGTTTATCTACTAACTTAATTTGTGCTGTTTTGGCAAACTCTTCCTCCGTTATGGAGCTTTCAAGTGTAAATACACGGGCTAAATCCAAGGTAAATGCATCGTAATCTTTGGTGGCTTGGTGCTCATCTACCAATGATTGACAGGTATCGTAAAACATATTGGCGATATCTACCTGTAGGCGCTCACCATGCAGCGCATGCTTTCTACGCTTGTAAATTACCTCACGTTGCGAGTTCATTACATCATCATACTCCAGCAATCTTTTACGAATACCAAAGTTGTTTTCTTCTACTTTTTTCTGAGCTCGTTCAATGGATTTTGAAACCATAGAGTGCTGAATTACTTCACCCTCCTTCAGTCCCATTCTATCCATTAACTTGGCTACACGCTCCGAGTTAAACAATCGCATTAGGTTATCCTCCAACGAAACAAAAAACTGCGAACTACCTACATCTCCTTGTCTTCCAGACCTACCTCTTAGCTGTCTATCTACTCTTCGTGAATCGTGGCGCTCGGTACCAATAATGGCCAAACCACCCGCCTCTTTACTTTCGGGTGTAAGCTTAATATCAGTACCCCTACCTGCCATGTTGGTAGCAATGGTTACGGTGCCGGGCATACCTGCCTCGGCTACAATCTCCGCCTCTTTTTGATGCAGCTTTGCATTTAATACGTTGTGTTTAATTTTTCGAAGTTTTAAGGCTCTACCCAGCAATTCGGAAATTTCCACGGAGGTGGTACCTACTAAAACCGGTCTTCCGCCTTCTACCAATTTGGTGATTTCATCAATAACCGCGTTGTATTTTTCGCGCTTTGTTTTAAAAACAAAATCCTCATCATCATTACGCGCTATGGGGCGGTTGGTAGGAATTACTGTTACTTCTAACTTATAAATATCAAAAAATTCGCCTGCTTCCGTTTCTGCTGTACCGGTCATACCGCTCAGCTTGTTGTACATCCTAAAGTAATTTTGAAGGGTAACCGTAGCATAGGTTTGTGTGGCATCTTCAATTTTTACTTGTTCCTTGGCTTCAATGGCTTGATGTAAACCGTCTGAGTATCTACGACCATCCATAATACGGCCGGTTTGCTCATCTACAATTTTCACTTTATTGTCCATCACCACATACTCTACATCCTTTTCAAAAAGAGCATAAGCTTTTAGCAGCTGGTTCATGGTATGGATGCGCTCACTTTTTACGCCAAAGTCCTGCATCAATTCTTCTCTACGCAGTACCTTTTCTTGGCCTTCTAATTCGCCTTTTTCGATAGCTGAAATTTCAGTTGAAATATCTGGAAGTATAAAAAAGTCGCGCTCCGTATTTTGCGAAAGCAAATCAATGCCCTTATCTGTAAGATCAATTTGATTTTGCTTTTCATCGATGGTAAAAAACAATTCATCATCAATGATGTACATGTTTTTCATTTGCTCAGCCATGTAAAAATTCTCTGTTTTTTGCAACAGAGTTTTCATGCCTTCTTCACTCAAAAATTTGATTAACGCCTTGTTTTTAGGCATCCCTCTATGCGCTCTCAATAATTTTTTAGCACCTTCATCTCGCTGCTTTTTGTCGCTGCTCTTTACAAGATCTTTGGCCTCTTTCAATTCTTTAGAGGTAAGTGCTTTTTGCGCTTCAACCAATTTTATTACGTGCGGCTTAAGCTCATCAAACTGTTGGTTATTGGTTTGTGCCGTGGGCCCTGAAATAATAAGGGGTGTACGGGCATCATCAATTAAAACGGAATCTACCTCATCTACAATGGCGTAGTTATGCGGACGCTGTACCAAATCCTCCGCATTACGAGCCATATTGTCACGCAAGTAATCAAAACCAAACTCGTTATTAGTACCGTATGTAATATCTGATTTATAGGCTTTTCTGCGTGCCTCCGAATTAGGCTGATGCTTATCAATACAATCTATGCTCATTCCATGAAACTGGAACAAAGGCCCCATCCATTCCGAATCACGCATAGCTAGGTAATTGTTTACCGTTACTAGGTGAACCCCTTTTCCAGTAAGTGCATTAAGGTAAACCGGTAAAGTTGCTACCAGCGTTTTACCTTCACCAGTTGCCATTTCGGCAATAGATCCTTTATGTAAAACACTACCACCAATCAGCTGTACATCGTAATGTACCATATCCCAAGTAACGGTAGTTCCGGCCGCGTTCCAGTTATTTTTCCAAATAGCGGTATCGCCCTCTACGGTAACGGCATTTATTAGGTGACTTACCTCTCGGTCAAAATCAGTGGCGGTTACCTCAATCGTTTCGTTTTCCGAAAACCTTCTTCCCGTTTCTTTAATTACGGCAAAGGCTTCGGGTAAAATTTCATTTAATAAAACCTCCGTTTTGCTGTACTGTTCGGCCTCTAGTTTGTCTACTTGGCCATACATTTCCTCCTTTGCCTCAATATCCTGCTCAACGTCAATCTTTTCTTTGAGCTCGGCAATCTGAGTAGTCTCTTGCGCAATGTTATCGGCAATACGCTTTTTAAAGTCAATTGTTTTACCTCTTAACTCATTGTTAGATAGTGATTTTACGGTTTCAAATTCTTTTTTAACCTTGTCAACAATTGGTTTTAACTCCTTAATGTCTCGTCCACTTTTATCACCAAAAAGTTTTTGAAGTATATTGTTTAGCATAGTATCTTTTTTCAAAAGGAGGGCAAATTTAGCCCTATTTTTAATGCATTCGCATACACTAAAACTATACCTATCTAATAGAGCTGTCTTTTTGTCGTTTAATTCTATTTTTAGAGATTCGCCATCCCGCGAAAGCGGCAAAAAAAACCACCACCATGATTAAGTACAATCCCAAAAACTGGTTTGGATTAATTTTTAAATTTCACAAACAAGAAACCTTTAGGCAGCTGTTTTGGGTAATGATTTCGATATCTGTTTACACTGCCTTAGTATGCGTTTTAGAAATTGAGGTTTTCAATTTAAGCCTCACATCCAGCACATTAGTGCATTCGCTATTGGGTTTTATTATTTCGATGTTGCTAGTTTTTAGAACCAACACTGCTTACGACCGCTGGTGGGAAGGCCGAAAACACTGGGGCGCCTTAGTAAATGTGAGTCGTAATTTGGCTATTAAGGTTACAGAGTTATTGGAGCGTGACAAAGCCAACGAAAAAATTAACCTTTTGCAGCTTATTAAATACTTTCCCGAGGCATTAAAAAATCACTTACGTGATAAGCCCAGCAACTTAACTTGGGCCGAACTCCCCAATTTTAATAATGCGCGTAGCAAGGCAAGTCATGTACCTTTAGAAATTGCGCGTTTGATGCAGGCCGAAATAGCACATCTTAAAAAACAGAAATACGTGGATGATGCGCAGTACTACGCCATGCAAAAAGATGTAAATAATTTTATGAATATATGCGGTGCTTGCGAGCGCATTAAAAACACTCCTATACCCTACACCTATAATATATTTATTAAAAAGTTCATTTTTGCCTTTATCATGACGATGCCCTTTGGCTTTGTATCTACCTTTGGGTACTGGACTATTGGTATTACCATTTTTACTTTTTACGCTTTGGCGAGTTTAGAAATTATAGCTGAAGAAATTGAAGATCCCTTTGGTGAAGACCCAAATGACTTACCTACCGATAATTTGGCTCTTGTTATAGCCAAAAATATTGATGAAATAAACAGCAATCTGCGCTAGTTCCTACAAACAAACCATTTGGAGTTTTTACATTTGCCACATCAAAACGGAGGGGTTATTGACCTTAGCTTTTTCAAATTGAAACAGTGCATGGCCGTAGAACAACCATTTTAGGGGCTTGACTTAAAAGGGCGGTGTTTTTGATAAAATAAAAACAACCCAACAGGGTTAATCATACACATATCACAGCAAACTGAAATTTATAACTATGAAAAGGATTTTTATTGGCACACTTGCCTTGAGTTTAGCATTAACATCATGCGTATCTAAAAAAAAGTACACTAGCTTAGAAGATCAGTACAATGAATGTGAAGACAAGCTGAGCAATAGCAAGTTGGAATTGGCACAATGTAAAGATGACAAAAAAACAGCCGCTAAAGAGATTGCTTACCTTAAAAACACTAATTACCAGTTGCTTAATAACGTAAGCGATTTGGCTACTTTATCTAAAAAGGAAGCCGAAAATTTAGAGCGTTCACTAGAAAGCATTAAAGAAAAAGACATGCAGATTACCAGCTTAAACCAAGCGGTAAATAAAAAAGACTCGGTAACCCTAGCCTTGGTTACTAGCATAAAAGGTGTGTTAGGCGATATGAGCGATAGCGACATTGAGGTATCGGTTGAAAAAGGCGTGGTGTTTATCTCTATATCGGATAAACTATTGTTTAACAGCGGTAGCTACAATGTGAACAGCCAAGCTAAAAGCGTATTGGCCAAAGTGGCTAAGGTGGTAAATGATAAGCCAGAAATTGACATTATGGTAGAAGGTCATACCGATAACAAAACCATTAGCAATGCCGAAATGAAGGATAATTGGGATTTAAGCGTAAAACGTGCTACCTCTATTGTACGTGTTTTACAAAATGATTACCAAGTAAACCCTCAACGTATGACTGCCGCTGGAAGGTCGGAATACTTGCCCGTAGCTTCTAACGATACGGCCGAAGATCGCGCCAAAAATCGTAGAACACGTATTATTATTTTACCTAAGCTAGATCAATTTTCGGAATTGGTAGAGGAAGGAATGAAAGCCGCTCCTAAGCAGTAAACGAAATTTATAAAACGAAAAGCCGCCAAGCTGCAAATGCAGCTTGGCGGCTTTTTTTATGACTTTTTGATCGACTTAAGCCTAGTAAATAATTTTACTACCATTTTTGGTGCACACTCAGTTGTAGCTGATTTTTAGCCCAGCTACCCGTGCCTTGACGCATTACACCCAATTGCACTTTTAAAGTTTTTGAAAACGCATAACCTAAGGCCGAGTACAATCTATTTCTATCAAAATACTCAACACTCACTTGGTCGCCAATATTGCGTTGACCATTTACAAACAGCTCATTATATAGCGACACGTACAAAGTATTTTTTTCTACCGCCTTGTTATTTAAAGGTACCGTTACAAACAGATTATAGCGATAGCGCGTTCTAAAATCTTGGCCATCTACAAAACGTTGCTCATACCTAAAACGGTGTTTGGTATAAATTCTACCACCAAACTTTACGGGAAACAAAGCCTCCTGGTAAACCCGACTTTCCATTTTTTGTGCTTTACTATCACCATACGCACCCGAAGTAATATGCCCATAACCAAGGGTAAAAAGCACCTCCGCGCTTTTGGGTTTGTAAGTAAGCCCTGTACGTAGTAACAGCTGTTCTAAATCGCTGCCCATATCCCAGTTTCTAAACTGTATATCGCCCTGTATGCCCCAAGGCCCTTCATTAAAAGTGGTATTAAAAAAATACATATACCAAGCACCTAGCTCCTGTTGGTCTATTTGTGCTTGCTGTGTTTTAGGTACTAAAAGGCCCATTATACAGGCTGTTGCAAAAAACAATTTCTTCATAATTATTGGAGGATAATTGGTTCCCATTTCATTTTGGAGGAACAAAAATAATACAGGTTGGGGCATAAAAAAACCGCCTAAAAATAATTTTAGGCGGTTTCATTAAATTGTATAATACAAATATTGCTTTGCTAATACTCGTCTTCGTTCCACAAAAAGTCCTCTTCGGAGGGGTAATCCGGCCAAATTTCTTGAATTCCTTCAAAAATTTCTTCTTCCTCATCTTCAATAGCCTGCAAGTTTTCAACCACTTCAAGAGGAGCTCCTGTACGAATCGCGAAATCTACCAGCTCGTCTTTAGTGGCCGGCCAAGGGGCATCACTTAAATAACTTGCTAATTCTAATGTCCAATACATAACTTACTCCTTTTAATTTTTGCAAAAGTAGTTTTTTACGCCACTTTTCCAAACCTTCTATTTTTTTTTCATTATCAAGGCTAACCTCTTGTTTGCCATAACGTTTCTACCCCGCCATGCTGCTGGGTATAATAGCGAGCCAATGCAAAAAAATAATCGCTTAAACGGTTTAGGTATTTAACAATTATTTCATCCAGCTCCGTGGTTTCCGCCAAGTCAATCGTCCGTCTTTCGGCTCGCCTACAAACACAACGGGCTACATGGCATTGCGAAGCTGCTAAGTCGCCACCAGGCAAAATAAAATTTTTGAGCGGTTCCAACTCAGCATCCATGCTATCAATTGCGGCTTCCAAGTCCATAATGTCTTGCTCTTGCAAGGCCGGCAAGGTCATTTTACTATCGGGTGTAGAAGCCAATAAAGAACCCAGCGTAAACAAGTTATTTTGAATAGCCACCAATAAATCATTTGCCCCTTTAAAAGCTGCAGTATCACGTATAATACCCACTACCGAGTTTAACTCATCTACCGTACCATAGGCCTCAATACGCGCATGATTTTTGGCTACGCGTGTTCCGCCAATCAAAGATGTATCGCCTTTATCGCCTCTTTTAGTATAAATTTTCATCTCTATTCTTTTAGCCCCTTTCGGGGAATGTAATGTCGTTTACTTAAATTATCAAGCCCTGGTTCAATTAATCTGGGGCACCAAAATACAGCGCGACCCACGGTAAAAAAACCAAGCCGAAATAAACATAAAAATATGAGCAAAATCGGCATGATTAAACCACTGGTGTGGCGCCAATTTTAAAATAAAAACAACGGCTGCCAAAGCCGCAAACAAGGTAGCTTTCATAAAGTTTACAATCACCTCATCTCTATTCCCTCTTAGCCAATTGTAAACACAAAATCCAAAAACTACTATCAACAATCCATACATAGAGTGAATCTCAACAAACCTAAAATTTAAATAACCAAAGGCCAGGCCTGCAAAAACTAGTAGCTCCACAATATTAAACCACCCTAAGTATTGTATTGTTTTAGGCTTTAAAACCGCTTTTGAATAACGAATAATTACCCGCTCCAACAAATTGATGGCTAACATACTTAGTAGCCATCCGGGCAGTTTCCAACCAAAACCCAGGGCATACAAAAAGCCATGACCAATTAATCCGCCCAAAGCGGTAGCCAAACCCATAAGTAAAAAATAAGCCAAGGTGTAACGTTTTAACACGCTTGATGTGCCCAACTTACGCAACTTAAAATAGGCATAAAAACACATGGTGGCCACTAGTAAATCCGTAAGAGTGGTTACTGGTTCGTCTATTCTAATGCCTAAAGGAAAAATGGGGGGTTGCAGCACGCAGCTAAGTTTTGGCGGCAAAAGTAGCGTGATAAATCCAATTAACTCATACTCGAAAATCTGTAATATCAAATTGCCAGATAAAATTTATACTATTGTTAACCTAAACAACAAACCTACTATAGTATGTCTCATTTTCGCTTGATTAAAAACTCAATCGTCTATTCATTCATCTTCATTTCCGGTTTTAGTTTTGGTCAAGGTACAGCCTATAGCGTTGAGGATAGCTACACCACGTTCAAAGACATGAATGACAATGACCCAAGAAAGTTACGAGATAAGAGCCAACGAGATGAAGATAATTTTTTGGAGGATGAAGACTACATATACTATACGGGTAGAATATGGGAAACGATTTCCCTAACCCGTATATCGAAAAAAAATCCTTCTCGATCCATAACTTCTCAAATAAAATTACCCCTAGGGAATATGTTATTGCATAGTGGCTTAAGAGACAACGAATTTTACATTGTATACTATGAGTTAATAAGAGGCAAAAATCGAAAGCCTGTAAGATTAATGTACCGAACGTACGATTTTGATAAAAACGACTGGACTAGTGAACCTATTGTCTACGTTAAACCACACTATGAACTGATGTATTATGCGGTTTCAACAATGAGTTTAGGCTATAGCACTCACCCCTTTACCAAGAGAACTTCAGCGGATAAAAAAAACACCATATATACTTACAGCCCGCTATACCCGGAAAAACAAGATCAAGCCAAAATATCCGTTGCTTTTTCAAATGATGGCAAAATGGAATGGCACGAAAGCTATACATTACCATGGACGACTGCAAATGGTAAATGGTTTCAAACTCTCTTAAGTAATGATGGTAGTGTTTACCTGGTTTTTGGGGTTAATGAGGAAGGGCTAGGACATCGGTATGGCTACCAATTAAAAACAGTGCAATTAAATAGTGACGGGAGCTTTAATGTAAGTAATTTAAACCTTCCTTTCTCCTCTTTCAACCCCTCTATGCAACTGCTGGATCATCCTGAACATGGGAAAATCCTAATGGCCCAAGGAGGTTTGGACAAAAGGTCTCAAAACCAGTTATTTTATGGGCAGTTTCTAAAGGATGGTAGCGTATTCAAACCAAGACAAATAGACCTTAGCGCCATAAGATCAAACACTTACTCTAAATCAATTTCGACAAGTAGTAAATTTCAAGAAAGGTTTCTCTCGCCCTTGCAGATGTATGACTTCAAAATACTAAACGATGGTGAGGTTCTCGTAGAATTTCAGTCCTACTATATTTCAAGCAGCTCTCTTACATTCTACGGAGTAGGACTAATCAAATTTGATATCCCAACGGAAAGCGTTTCTTGGGCAAGTTACTTACCTATTAATCATTCGGTCACTGATGCTGCGCTAATAAAATATAAACATCTGAATACAGAAAACGCCAGCCATATAATTTTAGCCGTTTCTAATAGACACGTTAATCTCCAAGAAAACAAACCATTATCACCCACTAGAATTTGGTTTCCTACAAACACCATTTTAATATGCTACTCCTTCTCTCACCGATCCGGCCAAATGACAGCTCAAGTGCTATGCAATCCTGAAAAAGACAAAGTTCCAAGCATCTTTATTCCAAAACATTGTGTTTACACTGATGACCAAGTAATAATGGATACACGAACCCCTTCCGGTAAAAGAAGTATTCTAACAATTCCAGTAAAACTATAGAAGACACAGTACAAAGCACCTCCGTAACAAACCACTATACCACCAAGCAATTGTGAATTAAATACTAGGGATAATAAGCCGACACAAAAAATCTGTAATATCAAATGGCCCCATTAAATTTATAATATTGTTAGCCTAAACAACAAACCTCATTTTGCCATGCTCCATTTTCGTT
Organism: uncultured Owenweeksia sp.; assembly: GCA_937146805.1. Classification (GTDB taxonomy): domain Bacteria; phylum Bacteroidota; class Bacteroidia; order Flavobacteriales; family Schleiferiaceae; genus Owenweeksia. The sequence continues at coordinate 22,243 of CAKZRR010000001.1, forward strand.
TAACTAAAAGCACTATTATCTGCTTACTCCTGCTTATTTCAGACTTTAGTTTTGGTCAAGGTACAGCCTATAGCGTTGAAGATAGCTACACCACGTTCAAAGACATGAATAATCGCAGCTTAAGAGGTTGGAGAGATGAAAGTCTGCGAGATGAGAATAATTTTTTGGAGGGTGAAGGATACATCTACTACACTGGCTGGAAATGGGGGGAAATTTGTCTAACTCGCATTTCCAAAAACAATCCTTCGGAATCGATAACTTCTCAAATAGAGTTTCCCTCTGGTCATATACTACTCCATACTGGTATTAAGGATAACCAGTTTTATGTTGTATACTATGAGATGGAAGGAGGTAAAGCTGGTAAGCCGATTACACTAATGTATCGTGAGTATGATTTCGATAAAAAGGATTGGCTTATGGAACCCATCAAGTATGTAGAGCCTCACTATGAATTGGCCTATGGAACTATTTCAAGTACAGGTATCGGTTTTAATAGTCACCCGTTTATTCGGAGAACCTCGAACAATGAAAAACACACAATTTATGCTTATAGTCCGCTTACTTGGGATAAACAGGATCGCGACAAAATTTCGGTGGCATTAAGTGATGAAAATAAGATAGAATGGCACGAAACTTACACGCTCCCATGGTCGCGCCCTGAGGGAGAATTATTCCAAACTTTAATTGCTAATGATGGTATTGTTTATATGATTTATGGCATTAAGGAAAATGAGAAAGGACCTCGTGATGGGCACCAGTTAAAGATTTTATCTCTTGAGGGTAATGGTAACTTCAGTATAGCTAACTTAGATATTCCTTTTACCTTTTTTTCTCCTTCCATTAAGCTAGTAGAGCACCCGGTACATGGCAAAATTATTATGGTCCAAGGAGGTTCCGATAAAAAAATTCCTAATAAGCTTTTCTACGCAGAGTTATTAAACAATGGAAAAGTAAAAAGCACGGGGCAGGTTGACCTTGGCGAAATTACATCTGCCAGCGATGCTGCAAGTAAAAATGCTCCAGGGTGGAGCATTTTTGAAAAAAAGTTTACTCGTTACATGAAGATGTACGACTTCGAAGTACTGGATGATGATAAAATTTTAATCGAATTCCATTCCTTTTATAGTACTCCAAATACCGGCAATTTAACCTTAAACGGAATTGGACTTCTTAAATTTGAAATCCCCTCTGGAAATATTTCTTGGGCTCAATGCATACCCATAAACCATATTACTACAAATGGAACAGTGCTAAAATACCGCCATCTAAAAATCGCGAATACTAGTCATATAATCTTTTCCGATTCTGACCGGCAAAATGACAACCAAAGTCTACTAATGCCTAAAAGAATATTAAGGCCTACCAGCACAGTGTTAAAGTGCTATTCCATACCTCATGAATCTGGTAAAATATCTTCTCGACTATTATGTAATAGAGAAGGAGCCAAAGTTCCAGGACTTTTTATTTCCAATCATTGTATTTATTACCAGAATCAACTATTAATAGACGTTAGTACCCTTTCTGGCAAAAGAAGTATTCTAACAATTCCAATAAAACTATAGGAGACACAGTACAATGCACCTCCGTAACAAAGCATTATGCCACCAAGCAATTGTGAGTTAAATACTAAGGACAATAAGCCGACACCCAAAAATCTTCAAAATCAACTTGTCAGATAAAATTTATAATATTGTTAGCCTAAACAACAAACCTCATTTTGCCATGCTCCATTTTCGATTTATTAAACAAGTAGCTCTCACTCTATCCTTATCAATTTCAGGCTTATGCCTTGCTCAAGCACCTAGCTATAAGGTAGAAGAAAGTTACGCCAGCTTTAAAAGTAAAAATGGCTATAACATTAAAGACGAAGCCAACTTTACTGAGGATGAAAGTCATATTTATATAGCCACAAACAAACCAAAAGGGCTCTCTTTAACCCGTATATCCAAAGATAACCCTTCGGAAACGGTAAATACCCAAGTTGAATTTTCTAAAAGCTTTATGCTCTTCCACAGCGGGCTACATGAGGGTACATTTTATATTGTTTATTATGAAATTGAGATTGGAAAGGGGCGAAAGCCTATTGAGCTAATGTATCGGGAGTATGACTTTGATAAAAAAGATTGGCTTACTGAGCCCATCGTGTACGTTAAGCCACAATATTTATTAAACTATGGTGCCATTTTACAGATGAGTTTAGATTATGGCTATCCCTTTGTTAGAGAAACATCAGCCAATAAAAAACACACTATTTACACCTATGGCCCGCTTGATTGGAGCAAAGAAGATAAAGCCAAAGTTTCGGTGGCATTAATCAATGAAAACAAAGTAGAATGGCACCAAACTTACATGCTGCCCTGGTCTGCCAGGGAGGGAAAGTTGTTTCAAACATTAATTACCAATGACGGTAATGTGTACATGATATATGGTGTTAACGAAGAAGGAAAGGGTCACCGTGATGGTTATCAGCTAAAGACTTTACGTTTAAAGAGTGATGGCAGCTTCGGCACAATCAATTTTAGTCTCCCATTTAACGTTTTTAACCCCTCTATTAAACTAGCAGAGCACCCTGAGCATGGCAAAATAATTATGATTCAGGGAGGCGCAAGTAATAGCACACAGAGTCAATTACTTTACGGCAAATTTTTAGAGGACGGAAACATTGAACAGCTTGGTAACATTGACCTGCGAAAAACCACCAAAAATGCTTCATCAAAAAGCCAAGCCATTACCGGATGGAATAACTTTGAAATGAGATTTTTACGTGATATGCGATTGCGTGATTTTGAAATACTAGATGATGGTCAGATTTTACTCGATTTACGTTCCTTTTCTGTAACGCTTGGTAATTCTGCTATGAATCAGTTACTTAGTGGTGTAGGTTTATTAAAGTTTGATGTTGCTACGGGTGAAATCTCCTGGGCCAATTGTATTCCCATTAATCAAACCGTTTCTAAAATACATTTAACCAAATACAATCATTTACAAATAAATAATTCCAGCCATATAATTGTTGCTGTTTCTAATAAACTAGCTGAAAATGAAGAAGGCGGCCTTTTAAAATCTAAAACTATATACAAGCCAACAAGCACCACTCTAATGTGCTACTCTATAGGGCACGAAACCGGTGAGACTGAAAGTCACATTTTATGCGATAGAAATGGACTTGAGGTTTCAGGGGCCTTTCTTACTCAGCGCAGTCTTTATCATAAAGGTCAAATTATGATAAATGTACGCAGCGGAAAGGGCGAGAGAAGCATATTAACCGTACCCATTAAACTTTAAATATTCTCAATAAAAAGGAAAAGACTCTTAAGTTTGACAAATGAAAACTACCTTAATTTGGGTGTTTTCTCGAACTATTTTTAGCATGTACACTATGAAATTATTCTCAGCAATTACTGGCTTCCTACTTTTACTTAGCACTGGTCTCAACGCCCAATATCAATCTGATGAAGTTGATTTTGAACTAGGCACACCTTACGAAGTGGTAGATGCCGCCAATAAAATTTACTTTGATTATGGCGAATACACTCTTTCGGTAAAAATTAAACGAGATATGGCCGTTGTGCAGCGTATAAATTTAGAAACGCTGAGCGAAATAAGCCGTAATACTCTGGAGCTGCCAGAAGACTTTAGATTTATTGACATTAAAAAAATGCAGAACAAAATTGTGTTGTTTTTTAGGCGTGTAGATAAAGACTTAGGCATTGAGCAATTATGGGTAAAAGAAATTAATCCCGAGTCTGGCGAATGGATAGGGAAAGAAAAGGTATTGGTGAAATTTGAAGGAAAAATTCCAAGTGTAGATATTTCGTTTGGCTATAAAGGTCTTGCTACCACCGTTTCTCCAACATTTTTCGTGAAATTATCTCCGGATGCCACTAAAATTTTGGTGTATCATAAAACGGATCCTGTTTTAAAAAACAACGATAAGAATTTTGAGAAAATAGGGCTTTATGTTTTTGACGATAACTACCAACGCATTCAAGGTGATGTGGTACGTATGCCTCATACCGAATCTCAAATGCGCATTGAAGATTATCACGTAAACAATAAGGGCTATGCCTATATAATTGCAGCAGTAGGCAAGGCCGCGCCATCACGCGGAGGCAAAACACCAACCGTTACCTATAACTACCAAATTTTTAAAAAGCGTCCTTCTAGCTCGGCATTAAGCTCAAATACCATTTCGGTAGATTTAGGAACCAAGAGTATTAAATCGGTAAGTTTTTACAATGATGCAGGTGGAGATTTACAATTTGTTGGAAGCTACGGGCTAAGTGATAAGCCCGATGTTTATGGCTTATTTTCCCTTAAAGTAGATAAGAATGGTGACAAATATGATGAAGAATATTATGCCATTCCTAAAAAAATAATAAATCAATACGCTAGTGAACGAGCAAAGGAGAAAAACGAAAAAGCGGCTAACGATGGACTAACGCTAGGCTTAAAAAACATGTATGTTAGAGAAATAATTAAACATCATGATGGCAGTTTAGTTTTTATTTGCGAGAACCGATATTCAATTGTTACGGTAAATACAGATCTTAAAAGTCATAAGGTAGAAACAAGCGAGCGCTTTTACTACCGAAATTTGCTAATGGCTAAGGTTGATAAATCAGGTAGGCTGATTTGGATGAGCCAAATACCAAAAAGATTAATAAGCCCAGTATCTGTACCGTACAACACTTATAAATATGGGTATAAAGATGGAAAGCATTACGTGCTGTTTGTAGAAAACTTAGGCGATAAGGATAAAGAACCTGAAGACCCTTTGCATAGCCACTTTATAGGTAAACACGGTGTTTTAAGCGCTTACATTATTGACGACCGACTAGGTAAGCCCAAAAAGTTATCTGTTTTTGAAACCAAAGAGGTAAACGGTATTAAGCTAAACAAAGTAATGGCGCATCAATTTATTTACCTTGGCAATGGCCAATTTGTATTTGAAGCCTATAAAAAGAAAAAGGAAGACATCTTGGTAAAACTTACCTTTAAGCAATAAACAAAATGAGCAAAGCACCAAAACCCGTAGGCACTTATCCTTTAGCGCGTAAAGTGGGTAACATTTTATTTTTAAGTGGTGTGGGGCCACGATTAGCTGGCAGCGATGCCAATGACTCTGGTGTACCAGGACTAAAATTGGACCATAACGGCAATTTTTTAGAGTTTGACTTTGAAGCACAAGTACGGTCTGTATTTGCCAATGTAAAAGCAATTTTAGAGGAGAACGATAGTAGCTGGGATAAACTGGTAGATGTGCAAGTCTTTTTAGTAGACATGAAGCGTGATTTCCAAACATTTAACCGTGTGTATGCAGAGTATTTTAAGGACGTAGACCCTAAGCCCTGCCGTACTACTATTGCCATAAATGCGTTGCCTACTCCAATTGCTATTGAACTTAAATGCGTTGCCACGGTTTAGTTACATTGCGCCTTCAAAACCTCTTTTCTCGTGAATACCTCTCTTAACAGAAATGCCGATCTAAATCAACTATACGATCATTGCATGGAGCGCAAAAACCTATTATTGGCTGCGGCTAATGGCATGGGTAAAACAAGACTTTTATTGCAATTGCAAGAAAAACTAGTAGGCCGTAGAATTTGTTTCTCCGTATCGTTGCGTGGTATGGTAAGCCTACAGCAGTTTACAGATGCACTCATAAACACCGTAAATTCGGTGGCGCAAAACCACCCCAACGTAGCCTATAATTTAAAGCAGTTTTTTGGCCAACATGCCGCGCCTATTGGTCATCCCGAAAAAACGGAATTATTCTTAACCGCTTTAGCCAACTGCTTTGAGCAAATGGCCAAAGACTTTTTGTTTGTGCTCGAAGATGCGCATGAATGGGAAGTAGATTATCCATTGGTAGATTTATTATACCGGCTAGCCAAACCAAAAAACAGTCAGTTTTTGGTGAGCAGCAGCAATACTTGGTTGGCGCCAAATGATTTACCTAAAATGAACCTAGCTCCCCTACATTCCGAAAATGTAGAAGCGCCAAGCCTAAATGAAGAAACCAAGGCTGAACTGCTTCAGTTTAGCATGGGCAACGCAGCCCTTTTTATGGAATTAGTGGAGGTAATAGAAGAACATCAGCAAACACTACCCGCCTGCAAGGATATTTTACTGGAACGATATCACCCCACCTTTTCCAGTTTTAAAAGCCGTTTTACTTCTTTACAATGGCGTCTTTTAAAGGCTATTAGTAAAGAGGAAATAGTGCCGCAACCCCATGCTTTTGATTTTTTAGTAAAACACCGATTAGGAGCGGCAAGTAGTATTGAACGGGCTATTAAAAACCTAGCCGACACCGGTATGGCGCGTAAAACGGACGAAGGGTGGATTGTGAGTAACCCCCTTTTTAACCGTTGGTTACAATGGGTTTATCAAACTTAATGCGATAACGTAAACCACTCTTAAGCCCCTCCCCTATACCACAACTAGCCTTATTTTGGGTAAATACATCTTGATCAGAGGTCACCCTGTACGAACGAATTCTATTCGTATTAATTTTCTTATAATTGTACATTACAAACTAATCAAAACATACCATTAAATGAAAAAAGTTTTAGCCCTCTTGCTTTTATGCGCATGCTCTCTACTTCAAGCCCAATATGTTGGAGAAAATAAATTAACCGTAAATGTAGGTGCTCCTTATAAAGTTGTTGATGCCAAACTAAAAGGCTACTTCTTTTTAAATAACAACATGCTCTCTTTAAAGTTTCAAAAAAAGGGAATAATGGTACAACTCTTTGATCCTATCTCACTTAAACAAAAAAAGTTTGGCACCTTAAAACTTCCTGAGCATGCCTCATACGAAACTCTCAAAATTCTAAATAACAAGTTGTATTTGTTCTATTCCGTTTACAATAAAGGAGCTCAAAGTGAACAACTGTTCTACAGGATTGTTAACGATGAAACTGGCGGCTGGTCGGGTTCGGCAAAGCGCATTATCACCACTAAGGGCAAGGTACGCGGCAGCTATGCTCGAGCCGCTTTTGGTTTTAGCGTTAAAAAGGTAGATAAATTTGACTTTTATACCTCTGCTAATGAAGAGAAGTTCGTAGTAAAATATCATCTAAACCCAGACAAAAGGAAGAATAGCGAAAACTATGACAAAGTGGGCATGTTTGTGTTTGATAAAAACATGAAGGAAGAATGGGGGGAGGTTTTAAAAATGCCCTATACCGAGAAGAAAATGGATTTGATGGATTTTAGCGTTAATTCGGAAGGTTCTATATATGTGGTGGCTCGGGTGTATGATGACCATACTACAAAAGTAATTAAAGAAAAATCAGGCGAAAAGTACACACCAAATTATCATGTAGAACTTTTAATAAAAACACCAAGCGACCGTGTGTTCACCAAAAGCACCATTACATTGGATAACAAGTTTACCAATGGTGTGTGGCTTTATGAAAGCCCAAACAAATCGATGGTGCTAGCGGGCTTCTACAATACTAAGAGTAGAGATGACGTAGATGGCATTTTTTATGGCCAATTAAGCGTTAATGGCAAGGTAGATCAAATAAATACGTTCGCTATTCCCGATGAAATTTTGGCTCAAAACGAGCACAAACGCGTTGCAAAAAAGCAAGCCAAAAACAATAAAAAGGGTAAGAATAATTCGTTTGGAAGACTAAAACTTAGAAATATAATTTTTGACGATGACGGTGCAGTAACAATAGTTGGAGAGCAATATTATGTTACGGAGCATACTACTACAACGGCCAATGGGGGTACCACCACCTATACGTATCACTACAATGATATGCTGGTTACCCATATTAACGCAGAAGGAGAAATGGAGTGGATGCGAAAACTTGCAAAAACACAGGCTGGATCCAGCCCCAAAGGAACTATGTCGTTTAAGCATCATTCCGATGAAGATTTTGTTTACTTCTTTTATTTGGACCATGAAGATAATAAAGACTTGCCCGACACCGAAGCTCCACGTGGTTATAAAAGTGGATCTGCTGGCCACCTTGTAGCTTACTCCATTGAAAAAGAGAATGGCCTTGTACAAAAGGACTATTTGCTCAACATGAAAGATGTTAAAGGAATAAGACTGTATCAATTTACGCCAACCAAAATTCTTAGAATCTCGGAAAGCGAATTTGTTTTTGAGGCCTACAAAAAGAAAAAAGAAGATGTATTGGTAAAGCTTACTTTAGAAAAATAGATTCCATTTTTAAAACCTATTTGTTATGCGTAATCTCAAAAATGCTTTCACCCTTATTACTGTACTGGCTGGCTTTTTTGCAGTTGCGCAATCACAAAATAAAACTTTTACTCAAAAAATAATGAAGGAATGGGAACCTCTAATAGAAAGAAGTTCCCTGTACTCTTTTGATGGAAAAGTTGTAGCCAAAATATGGACTGGGGACTCTGCAGAGTTTGTTGTTTTTGATTTGGTACAAAACGAGATTCGTCAATCCGAAAAAATTGCTTTTGATAAATTCTCCTCAAGCTTTTTAACTTTTGCGGATGACTCCACACTAAAAACTTTCTATTCTAATACCATTTACAAGAATGACGAAAGCTTTAGGGACATTCATTGCTTGACCTATAACGTAAGGAGCGGAAACTATACAAACCGTGCTATTTGTGAAACACCCGGCTATTTGTTCAAAATGGGGTTTAAGGAGCAAATTAATGGCAATTTTTATTCATCTGTGTTTAGTGCTTTCCGTTCCTCAACCAAAAAAAAGAGCATTATTGTTTACCGGCCCGAAGCGAAAAACCCGGATGAAGAAATGAGGTTTGGTGTTATTATGCTAAATGAACTTCTTGAGATGGAATGGCATCAGGAATATGACTTTCCATTTGATAGAGAACATGCCTCCATTTCTGACTGGGCTGTTGATGACGATGGTATTGCTCATGCATTTTTTGCTATAAAAAATGAGGATGCCAAAAAAAGACAGAAGAACTACAACGGGATTTATATTGCCAGCTTTAACAAGAACGAAATAGCAAAAATTTCTCAATTAAATTTCACAAAAAGCTCTTTCGGTAGCCATCTAGAGGTTTTTAAATCAGACAAAGAAGAAAAGTTTGGGGCTTGTATGGGCTTCATGAATGAAAGCAAGCCTGAACTTATGATTTTTGATATAGAAGATAAGGAAAAGTTGAGGCCTATTGTTTCTATTTCCATCTATGATGAATTAAAAAATGCCGTAGAAAAAATGGATAGAAATAACCTTTTCTACACGGAACAACAATTGGACGAAATGCTACCCTACTATTCGCTTCAAATAAAAGAAATACGCATTTTAGACTCTGGTAATTACCTGATTTTTCTTAGAGATAGACATGTAGTCTATGGGGACTCGCGCTATGACTATACCAAGTCGTTAACCGTGCTAAATGTAAGTAGCTCTTTTGAAGTTAATTGGATTAGAAAAATTCCTATCCACTCATCCAGCACGTACTATGGGACAAACAATAGTATTCTAAACTTAAAATCTGATCAAATTGAAGTGATTAATTATGTAAATCGTGAAAACCTTGGTAAGGTGGAAAAGTCCAAACTTCTAATGATGCGAGCATACAAACCAAAAAAAACACAGCCGAGTGTTTTATTAAAACACTCCCTTTCCCTAAAATCCGGTGTAGCCGAAACAACCATCTTGCTAGATACTGAAGATTTAGGTTTAACAAAAAAAACGATAGCGCACACTTCAAAAGTGTATAGGAAGGATAACAACTCTTGGGTAACCATTTTAAAAACCACCGAAGGACTAAAGCTTTTTACTTTTTAAAGTATCTCTAATTAGCCGTCTGTATTCAACCATCATCAAACCCCGCCAAATTCCTACCTTTGCCGCTTCAAAAATTGGAGCACGAATATGGCGCGCAAATTCCCTGAGCACAAGCAATTAAACCTCCCCAACATAGGCGAGGAAATTTTACAATACTGGAAAGAGAATCAGATCTTTGAAAAGAGCATCTCTTCCCGCCAAGGCAAACCTGCATTTACCTTTTACGAAGGGCCTCCTTCGGCTAATGGTATGCCGGGTATACACCACGTAATGGGGCGTGCTATTAAAGATATTTTTTGCCGATTTAAAACCCTACAAGGTTTTCAGGTAGAGCGAAAAGCAGGCTGGGACACCCACGGCCTACCTGTAGAACTGGGCGTAGAAAAAGAGCTAGGTATTACCAAAGAAGATATTGGTAAAAGCATAAGCGTAGAAGAGTACAACGCTGCTTGTAAAAAAGCTGTAATGCGCTACACAGATGTGTGGAACGACCTTACCGAGAAGATGGGTTATTGGGTAGACATGGACGACCCTTATGTAACCTACAAGCCCAAATACATGGAAACCGTATGGTGGCTGCTCAAGCAACTTTGGGATAAGCAACTAATCTATAAAGGCTATACCATTCAGCCTTATTCGCCTAAAGCCGGTACGGGGCTAAGCTCGCATGAGATAAATATGCCGGGTAGTTACCGCGATGTAACGGATACTACTATTGTAGCGCAGTTTAGATTAAAAAACCACCTGCCTCAAAGTATACTTAATGTCTTTGAAGGCCTTATTGAGTTAAGAAAACAAAAGGTACAATCTACAGATGAGGTAATCTTAGTTAGTCTGCAAAAAGCTTTAGAAAGAATTAGTGAGAGGCAGGTTTACTTTTTGGCATGGACAACAACACCTTGGACACTACCTAGTAATACCGCACTTACGGTAAACCCTAAAATCAAATATTGCTTTGTTGCTGCAACCAATAAATATACCGGAGAACAACAAATTGTGGTATTAGCAAAAAACCTATTTCAAAAACATTTTGATATCAATGGAGTAAATTTAGAAGACATAACAACGGGTACTTATAGTAGCATTCCTCATTCCAGTTCAAAGAATGGTCATTGGCAATATTTATTTGAAGTTTTAGGCAGTGATTTAGTGGGTATAAAATACGAGCAACTATTGCCCTATGCCAAGCCTTATGAAAATGCCGAAAATGCCTTTCAAATTATTCCTGGTGACTTTGTAACCACAGAAGACGGAACAGGCATTGTACACACGGCCCCTACCTTTGGTGCGGATGATGCCAAGGTAGCCAAAGATGCGGGTGTACCACCAATGTTGGTGCTAGATGAAAATGACAACCCTGTGCCATTGGTTGACTTACAGGGGCGTTTTACTAAAGACATGGGTGAGCATGCTGGCAAGTACGTTAAAAACGAATATTACACAGATGGCGAGGCTCCAGAGAAGTCGGTAGATGTAGAAATTGCTATTAAGCTAAAAGAGGAAAACAAGGCCTTTAAAGTTGAAAAGTATGTACACAGCTACCCACACTGCTGGCGTACCGATAAGCCTGTATTGTACTATCCGCTTGATAGCTGGTTTGTAAAAGTAAGCGAACACAAAGAACGTTTAGTAGCCCTTAACAAAACCATTAATTGGAAACCTAAAGCTACAGGCGAAGGCCGATTTGGCAACTGGCTAGAAAATGCCAATGATTGGAATTTGAGCCGCTCGCGCTATTGGGGAATTCCATTACCAATATGGAGCACCGAAGACGGAGCAGAACGCCAAATATTTGGCTCGGTGGCCGAATTAAAAGAAGCTTGCGATAAGGCGCTTGAAGCTGGTTTAATGACTTCACACCCCTTTGAGAGTTTTGAAGCGGGAAACCTTAGCGATGCCAATTACGACCAGATTGATTTACACAGAAACATCGTTGATAAAATAGTACTACAATCGCCAAGTGGTAAACCTATGCAGCGCGAAAGCGACTTGATAGATGTATGGTTTGACTCAGGGGCTATGCCTTATGCACAGCAACATTATCCTTTTGAGAATGAGGATAAGTTTAGAGCCCCCTCCGCCCCCGAAGGGGGAACTGAGCAGAATCCTAGATGGCAAACTGCCAATCCAGCTATTTATGAGACTTTAAAGGAAAGGTCAAAGGAGCTTCGTAAAAACGAAACTGAAACCGAGAAAATACTTTGGGCAGAGCTTCAAAACAAAAAGCTAGGCAATATCAAATTCAGAAGACAGCACATCATCGATCAATACATTGTTGATTTTGTTTGTATTTCAAAAAAACTGATTATTGAGCTAGACGGTAAATACCACCTAACTGCTGAGCAGAAAAAAGCGGACCAACTACGTACAGAAAAGCTAAGTGATTTAGGATTCTCAGTACTTCGTTTTACAAACGATGAAGTATTAAAAGATTTAAAAAAGGTTACCGATACCATATTTGAAACACTACAAAAAGCCCCCTTAGGGGGTTTGGGGGCTCCCGCTCGCTTCCCAGCTGATTTTATTGCCGAAGGCGTAGATCAAACGCGTGGTTGGTTTTACACCTTGCATACTATTGCTGGCTTGGTATTCGATTCGGTGGCTTACAAAAATGTGGTGAGCAACGGCTTGGTATTGGATAAGAATGGACAGAAAATGTCCAAGCGTTTGGGCAATGCAGCCAATCCTTTTGAAACCATAAACAAGTACGGTGTAGATGCGGTTCGTTGGTATATGATTTCGAATGCGCAGCCTTGGGATAACCTAAAATTTGATGTTGATGGCATTACCGAAGTTCAGCGCAAATTTTTCGGAACCTTGTACAATACCTATGGCTTCTTTTCGATGTATGCGAACATTGATGGATTTGAATGGAAAGATGATGCGCTAACTAAAGTAAGCGAAAGACCCGAGCTAGACCGATGGATTTTATCTAGAGTGCAGGTATTGCGCCAAACGGTAGAAAAAAGCTTTGAAGAATACGAGCCTACACGTGCCGCCCGCGCTGTGCAGGAGTTTGTGGATGAAGAGTTGAGTAACTGGTATGTGCGCCTATGCCGAAGACGTTTTTGGAAAGGCGAGATGAGCCTAGACAAGCAAATGGCTTACGAAACGCTGTACCAATGTTTAATGGACATTGCACAGCTGATGAGCCCGGTGGCTCCTTTCTTTGCAGATTGGTTGTATCAAAACCTAAGTAGCCATCTGCCGAAAGGCAAAAAATTAGACTCCATACACTTAACAGAGCTTAGCCCTGTACAGGAAAACTTAATTGATGAACGACTGAACGACCGGATGAAAATGGCGCAGCAGTTGAGCTCTATGGTTTTTTCGTTGCGTAAACGGGAAAACCTTAAAGTACGCCAGCCTTTGCAAAAAATGATGGTGCCCGCACTAAAGTCCGATACCGTTTCGTTGATAGAAAGTATTAAGCACATTGTGCTGGCCGAGGTAAATGTAAAAGAGTTGGAAGTACTGGAAGACGTATCGGGTATACTCACCAAAAAGCTAAAAGCCGACTTTAAAAAACTAGGTCCGCGCTTTGGTAAAATGATGAAACAATTGGCGGGTGCTATTGCTCAAATGGATCAAGCGGCCATTGGACAACTGGAAGCGGACGGAAAATACAACTTGGATATTGAGGGTAATACAGCGGAAATTACGCTGAATGATGTAGAAATAATTACCGAAGATATACCCGGCTGGTTGGTGTTAAGCGAAGGCGGGCTAACCGTGGCCTTAGATATTAACCTTAGCGAAGATTTGACCAACGAAGGAATTGCACGAGAATTAATTAACCGCATTCAAAACTTACGTAAGGAAAGTGGTTTAGAGGTAACCGATCGCATAAATTTAGCGGTACAAAAGGCGCAAGGTGTTGATGCCGCAGTACAACAATTTGGCGCCTATATTAGCGAAGAAACTTTGGCCAACCAATTGCAAATTACCGATCAATTGCCTAATGGTAGTGAAGTGCAATTTGATGAAATTGAAACACGAATTTGGCTGGAACGAGTTTAAGAGTTTTTAATTTTTATATTTGGCGGAATTTGAAAACTGCAACTTTGCAAGTTGCTCATTTAAAAAAGATTATGTCAGAAAACAAAGTAAGATATACCGATGCTGAATTGGAAGAATTTAAAGCATTGATACAGGATAAATTAGCCTCGGCAGAGAAAGATTTAGGACTATTGAAAGAAAACTTTGCCAACGATAGAAGCAACGGAACGGACGATACCTCTCCTACCTTTAAAGCTTTTGAAGAAGGCAGCGATACGATGAGTAAAGAGGCAAATAGCCAGTTGGCGGCTCGTCAAGAAAAATTTATTCGCGACCTTAAAAATGCGCTTATACGCATTGAAAATAAAACCTATGGTATTTGCCGTGTTACAGGCAAGCTTATAAATGCTGAGCGCCTTAAGCTGGTGCCGCATTCTACCATGAGTATTGAAGCCAAAAACAACCAATAAGCTACCTTGAAAAAAGCTGTCCTCCTTGTTTTTCTAATTTTATTGGTTGATCAAATCAGTAAAATATGGATTAAAACGCACCTTGTATTAGGCGAAGAAATTAGAATGGCCGACTGGGCTATTATTCACTTTACCGAAAACCCAGGCATGGCTTGGGGCATGGAATTGGGCGGCAGCTATGGTAAATTATTACTCACTCTTTTTAGGATTGTAGTAGTAGGTGGTATTATTTATTGGTTGCGAGGACTTATTAAAGAAAAAGCCAAACCCGTGGCCATTACAGCCGTTTCACTGGTGCTGGCAGGTGCTATTGGCAATATTTTAGATTCTGTTTTTTACGGAGTAATTTTTAACCACAGTCATGGGCAATTGGCCACCGCTTTTTCGGCCGATGGAGGTTACGCCTCTTGGTTTCATGGCCATGTGGTAGATATGTTTTATTTCCCGCTGTTTAGAGGCTACTTGCCCGATTGGCTGCCCTTTTGGGGAGGTGATTATTTCATCTTTTTCCGCCCTATTTTTAATGTAGCCGATGTATCTATCTCGGTAGGCGTGGGTTTGTTACTGCTTTTCCAAAAAAAGATATTTGCTAAGTAGCCTGATAGCGGTTATAACCTCTGGATATATAAATTTGGGCTGCTCGAATAACAAGCTATGAAAGATAGACCCATTTTAAAGATCGCTCTAGCACTTACCCTTCTGCTCGAAATTGTCTTGGTTGTTGGAGTCTATCAGGTTATTGGACCTGAGCGGTTGATTGGCCAAACTATTAGAATTATTATCCAACTCCTATTAATACTCTTTATCATTTTTCAGAGCTCTAATAGAGCGCTTTTTATACTTACAGCTTACCACATTTTAAACGGCTTAATTGGTTTTTCTATGGAAAACCCAAGCATTAGTATTTATCATGTTGTAATAGGTTGTGTGATTTATTTCCACGAAGAATTGGAAAACCGATTTCTTCCCAAAAATAAAACCGTTGACAAATCAAAATCCTTAAAATAGCATTGATTTACGCTGGCTTTTTACATAAAGCCCTCATTTTTGTTTTGTTTAAGGTATTAGGTATGGCAAACTATTATAACGATGCCAATGTTATAAGATGTTTGCTACATTTGGTTTATGCCAAACCAAGTCGTTATTCAATCAAATAATTTTACCAAACGCTCTACTTCACATACCTTTAGACATAGCTTTGCTACCCACTTGCTGGAAAGCGAAACTAATATTAGATATATACAGGTACTTCTCGGGCACTGGAGTACTAAGACTACCGAAATTTACACCAGGGTAAGTGGGTGTCATATTAGTCTGATTAAGAACCTCTTAGGTGAATAATTATATAGTAGATATAAAGAACATATTGTTTAGCCACTAGTTGGCGGTAATTAAAACCAACTACAACCAAGATGAAAGTTATCACGCAATTTAACAATGATGAAATACCATCATTTTTTGGGGACGATGGATTCTCTTATGTTTCTAGTCCAGAAGTATATTCATATTTCCTAGACCTAGATCAACAAAATTTCACTCATTTTTTAGCAAGGTGGAAACCTAAGATCATTGAAAAGCAAAACACATTAACGGAAACAGATTTTCTTACAATACTTGAACTTCGTAATAAACATAGATCTGAATACGACAAACAACGACAAAAGTTTTATCGCTATCAAGGTGAAATTTATTCATATACGTATTTGGGTGAATTTCATGTAGGCCATGTTATTGAAATTCGTCAATATAACAATGAGGACATAGTTAATTTACTCAATAACCTATTAAATAAGAAGGAAAACAAATGGCGGAAAATATGGAGAAACATTAAATAAAAAACTGCAGCTAACAACAAATAAACGCAAGGCGGCTTTAATCCCGCACCGATTGGGTGTTAACGGTTACATAGAAACCTTCCGTTTCTTTACAACACTACGGAAGAAGCCGCCCTGCGTTTATTCAAACCGTTGGGCTTAATATGAAGAAAATGAACGTTAACATAAATCAACCATGTCCTGAGAATTGGGAGGCAATGAAAATTGGACTTCATTCTCGCTTTTGTGACAATTGCAAAAAAAACGTAACCGACTTTACAAGCAAGGACAAAAGGGAAATTTTGGAATATCTATTGACCAATCGAACGGATAAAGTTTGTGGTAGAATTTATCGCTCCCAACTTGATTTTTCTAATACTGACTTGCTAATTACAATTCAAGCATTACCTAAGCAAACTAAAAACACAAATATTCCATTCTATTTATTGACAGCTGGAACAATTATATTAGCAAGTTGCAACAGGGAGACACCTGACAATCAACCCTCTACATCTAATGATACGGTTATAATCCAATCAGGCACGACCAAAAAAGATATTGAAACGAATGACGAACCCAAAGACACTATAAAGAAAATTGAACAGACAAAAATTGAGCCCCCTATAATTCCAGCTGACATGATTTTAGGTGAAATTGACATTTACCACGACACTATTTATGGCAATACGGAGCCATATCAACTTGTTGACGTTATGCCTGAATTCAAAGGTGGAATTGACAGTTTGATGAGTTTTGTCAGACAGAATTTGAAATATCCTGATTGGGAAAGAGAAAATAAGATTGAAGGGAAAGTTTTCGTAAGTTTTATAGTTGACAAAAACGGCAAAATAGCAGAGCCTAAAATATTACGCTCTGTTCAAGGTTCAAAAAACTTTGACAAAGAAGTAATAAGAATGATTAAAAATATGCCTGATTGGACACCCGGACAACAGGATAAAAAAACTGTAGAAGTGCAGTTTAATTTACCAATCAACTTCAAACTGTGAAAGAAAAAGAAATACTACTGCAACACTAAATATAGTAAATAGGGGGTTCGGTGGTTGATATGGTAAACCACTACCCTCTGCACTTTTAGGATTAACAATCCTGTTAAATTGAAAATAATGAAACATAGAAAAACAATAGCAAGCATTGCCTTAGTCCTGCTAGGGTTTGGAGGACTGTACGCACAAGAAACAGTATCAACCACAGGCGGTAATGCTATAGGCAGTGGAGGCTCATTGAGCTACACCGTTGGGCAAGTAGTTTACACTACCCACACAGGAACCAACGGTTCGGTAGCACAGGGTGTGCAACAACCCTATGAAATTTCTACTGTAACTGGATTTAATGAAACCACTATCCATTTAGAAATAGTTGTTTATCCAAATCCAACAACAAACCTATTACAACTAAAAGTAGAAAGCCAAGAGTTGGAAGATTTAAGGTTTCAATTGATAGACTTGCAAGGAGAAACAATTGAAAACAAAAAAGTATTAGAAATGCAAACTACCATAAGCATGGAGGCACTACCCAAGGCAGTTTACTTTTTAAATGTAATTAGCAATAACCAAGCTGTAAAAACATTTAAAGTACTAAAACACTAATGTACCAAACCTAAACTTTAGAAAAAATGAAAAGGCTATTAACGATAACCGCAGCATTTTTAATGACTGCCCATTTATGGGCACAAGCACCACAAGGTATAAGCTACCAAGCAGTAGTACGAGATGCAGCTAATACATTGGTAGCTTCGCAAGCTGTAGGAATGCAGATAAGTATTTTAGTTGCTAGCCCAAATGGTACGGCTGTTTATGTTGAAACCCAAACGCCTACAAGCAACGCGAATGGTTTGGTTAGCCTAGAGATTGGATCGGGAACTGTTGTTTCGGGAACCTTTAATACCATAGATTGGGGTAATGGGCTATATTTTATAAAAACAGAAATGGACCCAACAGGAGGAACAGCTTACACCATTACCGGTACAAGTCAATTAATGAGTGTACCCTATGCCTTGCACGCCAATACAGCCAAAAGCATTACCGGAATAGTAAATTACACCGAAACAGATCCGGTTTTTGGAGCATCTATTGCCAATGGAATTACGGCCATAGATACTGCACATTGGAACAACCACACCGTTGACACCGATACGCAGTTAGATTCAGCTGGTGTTGCTGCTTTGGGATTTGTTGCAGGAGCACACACTGTTAACACCGATACTTAATTGGACTCAGCAGGTGTTGCTGCTCTAGGGTTTGTTGCCGGACCACATACGGTTGATGCCATTGAAGCTTGGATTACGCCTACCTTTGTTAATGGTTGGGTGAATTATGACACGTTAATTTATAGTTCTGTACAATATTACAAACATAATGATCGGGTTTATTTAAAGGGGTTGGTAAAGGACGGGCTTTCGCTGTCTGTAATCTTTACGCTACCACCCGGGTATAGACCCGTTTTCAGGCGATTATTTTCTACTATATCTTGGCATTCTACGGGTCGAATAGATATACTTCCAACAGGGGAAGTACAAGTGTATTAAATGGAAACACTGTTTGGATCTCCTTAGAGGGCATATCTTTTAGGGTACCGTAATTTTCTCTTCGTTGAAACTTGATTTTTATAAAAAAGTACTTACTGATTTTACAAAAAAAAAGATGCCAGGTAACAAAGGAAAACATTGGGTAAACATTTCCGCTGTGCATCACTAAATGACCCAAAAACGTCTTTTGGTGTACTCAAATAAATTTCGCTTATTTTTGGTTATTCCCATTAATCAAATAGCCAAATTATGAATTACAGAGTTCTTAGCTTCCTGCTTTTTAGCATTTTACTCATAACATCAGCCTGTAAAAAAAATAAATCTAATGGCGGTGCAGTTACCGACAGCGTTCGTGAAGATGTGCAGCAATTGTACTCCTTACACCAAAGTATAGCCGCACAATTTGAAAGTAGCCTAGATGGATATAACATAAGTGATTTTGATGTGGATCTCCATGCCGAAGATATACTCGTGTGGATTAAAAATCAGCCAAATGTAGCTGAAGCGGAAATGCAGGCACTGGACTTATTTTGGATAAAGCACACCAATGGGTTAGAAAGCACAATGATTTTTAGGCCCAAACCTACTAAAGCAAGTGAGATTGGACGTGGTGCAGCTAGCACAGGGGCTGCGTTAACCAAATTTCCGTTAGGAGAATTGCCTCTATTGAAGTCCGCTAAAGATGATAAACTCATAAAAAACAAAAAGGCCTTAATCATTCTGGCTCATTCATCCGATTTCTACGCCCCGTATTGTACTCTTTCCGATGCAAAGAATATACAAGATGTGGTGGAGCTATTAGAATATGCAGATATAGATTTAGAGGTTGATATAAAAGTTGATCAAGGTCTTGCGGCATTTCACAATATTGATGATTATGGTTTTATATTAATTGAAACACATGGCTCGCGTGATGGCAGCTTTTCTTCGGGAGAAGAAGTTTTTGATAAAAATTTATTAGCAGGATCAAACCCGCCACTTACAAATGCCATTACGAGTATCGCTGAAGACGTAAGAAAAAACCATGTAATAGTTACCACGTTCTGGGATTATGATTTGAATAAAGCCGTTGAAATTTCAAGCGCAAGCTGGACTTTAACCCCAGCTTTTGTAGCCAAACAAAATTGGGATTTTGACGATGCTGTTTGGCTTGGAAATTACTGTTACTCTGGAGCAAATTTTGGAGTTATGGCTGATGCGTTTAAAACAAAAGGACTAAAAACGTTTTATGGGTATGGATGGGCACATGGCCCAAGCCACGAAATCACGAACGGTATGGCTTGGCGAACGGAAGATACTATTATAAGAAGCCTATTTTATGATGTGGATACTACCGGGATAGCCCATCTGGAGAAGGGTGTTAATGAAATAACGGATACCCTTTTGTGGAATAAAATTCCGCAACGCATTAAGGACAGGTATTGGACCCCAAAGTTTGTAACCTCAGCTCAACCGATGCGTCATTTCTTGGACCCAGGTTATCGTTTTGACGATTGCGATACCGCACTTATTGACAGTAGAGATAACAAGGAATATAAGATAGTTTGCATTGGCGAGCAAGTGTGGATGGCTGAGAACTTAAATTGGCAGGGCGCAGGAAGTTGCTTTGATGGCAACCCTCAAAACTGCAAAACCTATGGTAGATGGTACACCCAAGTCGAGTTAACAGGCGGCACCTATTCAGATAGCAACCCAAGCGGTGTACAAGGCATTTGCCCAAAGGGCTGGCATGTGCCTTCAATTGCAGAATGGCAGGAGATGCTTACTACAATTGGAGGAGCTACTAGTGCCGGAGGAAAGTTAAGAGACAGCTCAAGCCTTTGGGACACTGACCCTGGAACTGATGATTTTGGTTTTGCCGCTTTACCTGCTGGGGAATGTAGTATTGACTTATCAACTTCGACCTATGATTGCTTTAATATGGGGGATGATGCCAATTTCTGGACAAGCAGCTCAAGTACGGGCGGTTATGGAGAATATATTCTTATTCAAGGGATAGATTATGTTAGTCAATTATCTGCACCACAAGATAGTAAGTTCTCATGTAGATGCTTAAAGGATAAGTAGTTGGTGCAAATTCTAGTAAAGACCAAATAATCGGTAGTAGAGAAGCTCTTCGTGATTGGTATTTTTAGGCTGAATCTGTCTTTTACCTTTGCGTACCTCCGGGTGTCAAGTATCACATTTCAATTGATTTGCCACTATTATCATTAAATCCATGCTAAAAAAACTCTGCTATTTCAATTTGACTTTTAGTGCAATAAATGCTTATTTTATTTTTAATCAGTCACATGGCTTTTTCGGCTATTCCATTGGAGTATTCTTGATAATGTGTATTTGGTACAACTGGAATCTAATACAACAACTTAAAGGACTTAAAAGCCTTAATAGACAGCATAAAATTTTGGCCATTGGTGCATTTATTATTTCCCTAACTTTCTTTACAATTGGATATCACCAATTATATACTGGAATAAATCTTAATGAAAGAGGTTTTGCTTTTTTAGGAATCTTTAATCTAATGTTTGGGCTTTCTCAACTAAGTCAAATTGTCTTTGAATATAAAAGAATAAAAAAAGAGTCATCAGCAAAATCTCTGATGTAATTCAGAGAAATGTCAATAATTAAGCTTAGTACATTATTCTACCAAATCTTAAAAGAAAAATTAGCTCAGTGAATTAGAACTTAAAGCTTCCGGCAATTCAATTCTCAATTACACTAAGCCAAGCGCTTTCTGAAATCAATTTTAAATGCACAGTCTATTTAATAAACACCTTTTTAATCATTTCTGATTGGCTATTAGAGGCTTTTAAGATATACACGCCACTAGGATTTTCACCATCTATGGTAACCAATCCTTGATTCGCAACATTTTTAAATAACACTCTTTCTCCTGTTAGGCTGTAAAGCTCAATTGTATTGTTTTTGCTTTCGCTTGGAAACTGGTAATACACCGAATTATTAGCGGTATAGAAGTTTCTTTTATTCAAATCACTTGATAAGTCAATAGTACTGAGACCACCGCAACCAGTTGTTTTAAACGTGGTACAGTGTACCCCCTTAGTAGGATCTGCGTTGGGTGCATAAGGATTGTAGGCTGGCCAAATACATACTTGCCAAGTAAAGCATGGGTCTAATGGCAAGGTGGTGTTATGATGCGCATACAAAGTAGCAGATTGCCCGTTTGCCATTGGAGCCGGCCAGCTCATCGTTCCCAAAGTATCTATAACGCTGCTGCCCACAGTCTGCCAGCCAAACGAAATTTTATCTCCTGGGTTTAAGCCTTGTTGATTGAGAAGGTTGTTAGTAAATTTGAAATGTATAACTACGGAGGCACCTGGCGTTAAGCCCGTATCGGCTAAAGGAATATCACCTGGGCCATTGGCAAAATATACATCTGTTACATCTAAATGTTGACCTTGTAATGCGAAAGAAAAAATGGCCGCTGATAAAAGGGTAAATAGGGTTTTCATGATTTTTAATTTTAAATGGATTATATCCATTCTGATGAAAATTATAGGGTTAGATAATTCTGAATTGGGTTAAATATACAAAGGATTAGTTTTAATTCGAAATGAAAATACTATCCCTCTTATTCCGATGCTAGCTAAAAACAACTGTTTAAAAATATATCTTGCTGAATGCATCGCTTAACCACAACGGTACTCGCAAAATACTCCCCGTTAATTACAAAAAAAGTGAAATTATGATTAACCGATTAGTATTTTCCATAGATATTAAAGCTGAAAAAAGTGCTATTTGGAAAGCCTTATGGAGTGACAGCTGCTATCGCGAATGGGCGAGTGTTTTTTTTAAAGGCTCTTATATAATTGCCCATAATTTGGATAAAGGTAGCAAAGTGCATTTTCTAGGGCCTGATAAAAATGGTATTTACAGTGTAATCGAAAAACACATTCCGAATAAAATGATACAGTTTAAGCATATCGGAAATGTGCTAGGAGGAAAAGAGCAAGCTATTGATAATGAAACCAAAAAATGGTCTGGGAGCACAGAGATTTACACACTATCCGAAGGAAAAGATACTACTTCGTTATTAGTTGAATTGGATGTTATGGATGAACACCTGGAATTTATGACCGATACATTTCCAAAAGCTCTGAAAAAAATAAAGAATGCCTGCCAATAGATTAGCTGTATAAGCTATTGTCTTTACAAAGACATAATGGTTTGGTGATTGCTCTTAATTTTGGCGTAAAATAATAGTAAGCCATGAAAAACATATTTCTACTAGCCTTTGCTTTAGTAACCCTTAACACTACCGCACAGGTTGCCGATACTACGGTAACCGATTGCAACGCCAATACCAACAGCATTTATGCTGTTTTAGCCTCAGGCAAACCTTTAATCATTGCATCTAAAGGTTTTGATTGTTCTAATTGTAAAAGCACCGCTGCGGCTCTGCAAACGTGGGCTTCTCAAAATAAAAGTGACGTAGAAGTATGGGGAGCCATGACCTTTACCTACAGCGGAAATACACCCACCTGTACCAATGTATCATCTTGGGTTTCTACCTACAGTTGGACCGATATTTTTACCTTTTTAGATAGCGGCAGACATTGGTTTAAAAACGGTACTCCCCGATACTATGTGTACGACCCTGCCGACAGCACCATTGCCTACGAAGGCAACCGCCAAGCTACCGCCTTAAGCACGGCCAGCAGTTTGGTAAGCAGCGTTAGTGTTGATGAACTAAAACAACCCAAGTTTTTAGCCAGCGGTGGAGATGGACTCATCACCCTATTTAACATTCCGGAGGCCAGTACCATTGAAGTAATGTCTTTAACCGGGCAGGTAGTAGAACGCTACGAAACTTTGGCTCCTGCCAAAACAGCTTCTATCAACATTTACGAATCAACTCCTCAAATTTATGTGGTACGATTGAATAGCGCTGGAGCTGCCCCTCAGCAAATTAAAGTGCTGGTTCAGTAGTATTTAAATTAGATATTTGGAAATTATATTAAAAAGAGGCGTGAAATTTTGCGCCTCTTTTTTTAGGCAATAAAGTCAAAACTAAAATTGACTAATGCTAAGTACCACCCTAGTACCCTGCGTACTATCGGTTTTAACCGTTGCCTTTAGCTTAGTGGCCAAAGAGTTTATTAACTGATAGCCAAAGCTCTTCTCGGTGTCCTGTCCAAAATCGGCTGGTAAGCCTACCCCATTGTCTGCAACAATCAGTTCTAAATGCTCTTCCGTTTTACGTAAAACTACTTCGAGCTTTCCATGCGATTGTCCTTCAAAAGCATACTTAAAGGCATTGGTAATAAGCTCATTAAATATAATTCCAATGGGCATGGCCGTGTCAATATCCAAATACATAGGCTCTACATTTACCTGGTATTCTATTTTGGTTTTATCCACCTTTAAGGAGTGTACCAAGCTTTCTACCAAATGGCCCATGTACTCTTTCATTTGCACGCCTTTTAGGTTTTCTTCTTGATATAATTTTTGATGTACCAAAGCCATGCTTTGCACCCGATTTTTACCTTCTATCAAAGTAGCCAAAGCGTCCTTGTCTTTAACGTGGCGTGCCTGCAGGTTGAGTAAGCTCGATATAAACTGCAAATTGTTTTTTACACGATGATGAATCTCGCGCAATAAAACTTCCTTCTCCTTTAGCGATTTCTCTATCAAAGCATTTTTATCCTGCAATGCTTCGTTGTTCTTCTTTTTAATACCATATTGCCTAAACACCATAGCCAAAATCACCAAAATAAAACCCACCAAACCTATTAAAGCGTAGCGCTGATTTTGTTGTTTTTGATGTACTAGTTCGCGCATATCAATCTCTGACATAGCCTGCTTTAGCTTACGATCCTTAACCTCGCTCTGGTACTTTTCTTCCAACTCGGCAATTCGGCTTTCTGTTTCTTCATTATCCACGCTATCGCGCATTTTCTCATATAAAAGTCGGTATTCCAAAGCCTTTTCAAAATCACGCCCCGCCTTATGTATGTCTGAAATTATGTTGTAAGCCCGCGCAATTCGAGTCATACTATGTAGCTCCAAAAAATTAGCCAATGCCATCTCGGCATTAGCCAGAGCAGTAGTAGTATTACCCAGTCTCAGGTCAATTTCGGCCAATCTAAGTATGGAACCATTGCTTCTAATTTTATCGCCCAATCTTTCAAACAACTCCAAACTGTTTAAAAACTGCTGTCGGCTTTTTTCTAGCTCGTTAAGCTCAAAGTAGGCAACGCCTAAATTAAAATGCACTACGCCCAGCCTTATTTCGGGACCCTGTTCTTTAAAATAATTTTGTGCCTCGGTGCTAAACTCAACAGACTTTTCATGCTCGCCCATCTCATTGTAAAGGCCGGCCATATTCAGCTTGGTTAAGTATTCACTTTGTTGATTACCAACCGCTTTGAAACTTTTAATAGCTTGTAAAAAATAGTTTTCTGCCTCTTCGCGCTCTCCTCGTACCGCGTAAAAAATTCCAATACTAATGTAACCCGAGCCCGCAGCATTGGTGTCACCCAGCTCCTGATTTATCTTTAAACTGCCCTGCAAATACTCCAATGCCTCTTCATATTGATCCAGCTGACGTTTGCTTTCGCCCATTCTGTTGAGCATATTGGCCTCCCCTTTTCTATCGCCTTTAGATTTAGCATAGGCACAGGCAATTTCATAGTTCTCAAAAGCCAGGCGGTAGTCGCCCAAATAACCATTAGCTCTTCCTAACTTTTGATGCGCTAAATAGGCACCTCTCTCAAATTTTAGTTGCTTGGCCAAATCCAAGGCCATTTGAGCAAAATCGCGCCCTTTATCAAAGTTCTCTTTTAAAGCCATTTCGCTGAGCTCTACAAAGGCCATCACCTTGCTAGTATCTGCTTCCATGGCTTCCACCCTGGCAATTTCTACATCTATAGAAGGTTGTCCTAAACAAACAGAGTTGGCCAACAGAAACAAGGTAAGAAGTATACTGAGAGTGTTTTTTAATAACATGGCCGAAATTTAGCCAATTTGTAAAAGCCAAGCATTTTTAGATTTTGAAATTGCTTCAAACTCATATTTCAATCAAAAGGAAGCACCGTTTGAACAAAATACAATCAGCTAAAAAGTATTCTGTTGGTTGCTGCCTATGTTGGGTTGAGACTAGAAATAAGTTTTGGATAAATAAAACACTCCAAATTATCCCACACAATATGCTGAAAAATTCCTACATTAGCTATTGCTCCTTTTTCATATTTCGTTCCCTATAAAATAATAATGCAACTCTTAAATCATGAAAACGTCTTATTTACTCAGCTTACTCCTTTTAGTGCTTATCAGCTATTCTTGTAAAAAGGAAGATTCTTCATCCGAAGATTAGCTGTGTTCAACCCATAAATGCAACACATCGGTTTTTTAGTTTTTCAATAGGGCTAATGTAATCGAACTTTCTAATG
>CAKZRR010000002.1 GCA_937146805.1 uncultured Owenweeksia sp.
TCGTAAACACAAAATAACCATAAGAAGTTCAAACCACGGTTTGAACTTCTTTAAATACTTTTATCGGACACTATTGGTTTTAAATATAAAATAATTATACAAAGTGAGACAATCAATGCGCCAATTGAGCAAGTTTATCACTATCTCGGTAACTCTTCAAATGCAAGTCAATGGTCCGTTTATGTTAATCATATAAGAGCTTTGAATGCACATGTTTACAAAGATGGTACAGTAGGATCGGTAAGGAGGTGTTTTAAAGATATATCGGAAAATGGAATTTGGTGGGATGAAGAAATTTTAGAAACAAATTATAATGCCTATCGAAAACTAAGCGTTTACAATATGCACGGCTTCCCTTTTAGCACTAAATGCTTGATTACCGAACAGCATTATACTTCCATTAACAAAAAACAATGCGTGGTGAGCTTTGTGTTGCGTTTTGATGAAAAAGAAGTGAGCTTTTTGGGTCAGTTTAAAATGTATTTCTCAGCGTATTTTATAGCTTCCATTTTTGAAGATAACTTGCGTAATATTAAGGACGAAAACGAACAATTTGGAAGCTAATATTACAAGACACTTCTTCGCGGCTGCTTCGCAGTTTCCAAAAAAAACAGCCATTGTGGAGGCAAGTAATGGGATATCTTATTTGGATTTAGCTATTGAGGTGAGGCAAACCGCTCTTTACTTTTCCAACAAGGGGGTTAAAAAAGGAGATAGGGTGTTGGTATTTGTGCCTATGAGTATCGATTTGTACCGAAATGTTTTGGCCCTGTTTTACATAGGAGCGACAGCTGTGTTTCTTGATGAATGGGTGAGCTTCAAAAGATTATCGGTTTGTTGTAGATTGGCAGAATGCCGTGCTTTTATAGGTACTCCTAAGGCACGTTTGCTAGGTTTTTTTGCTAAAGAAATAAGACAAATACCCATAAAGCTTTCGAGAAAAGGAAAATGTACCGGGGTTCTTTCTATGGCAAATGTGCGACCCTTGGATACTGCTCTAATAACTTTTACCACGGGTAGTACAGGAATTCCTAAGGCTGCCAACCGAAGTCACGATTTTTTAAATGAGCAGTTTAAAGCGCTGAAAAATGAGATTAATCCACAGCCGCAGCAAGTAGATATGACCTTGCTCCCCATCGTTCTGTTTGTTAATCTTGGTGTGGGATGCACTTCTGTTTTGGCCAATGTTAAACAAAAAAAACCGAGTACCAAGGGGCTCAGTACTATGGTTAACCAAATGGAGCGGTATCAAGTAAATAGGCTTACTGCATCACCATTCCTTATTAAGAAATTAGCATTATACCTTGTCAAGACAAATAGAGTGTTGATGTCGGTAGATCAGGTTTTTACGGGAGGCGCTCCGGTATTCCCGACAGAGGCAAAAATTTACTCAAAAGCATTTGCTAAGGCCAATATAAAAGTAGTGTATGGCTCTACTGAAGTAGAGCCAATTAGTAGTATTGATGCACGTCAACTTTCTAAAAAAGAATTGACTAAAGGATTACCGGTAGGGGATGTTTACGGTGATACCGAGCTACGAATCATTTCAGTCAGTGATGAACCAATAATAATTAGCGATGAACAAGATTGGCCTGAATTAGAATTACCAGAAGGCGCTATAGGAGAAATAATTGTAACAGGACCACATGTGTTAAAGTCTTATTTTAAAAATGAAAGAGCCTTTCTGAAAAACAAAATCACATGCAAAAATCGCATTTGGCATCGAACAGGAGATAGTGGCTTTTTGTGTGGTAAAGAGCTGTTTTTAACGGGCAGGTGTAACCAGTTACTGCACATCGAGGGTAGGTACCTTTCTCCTTTTATCGTAGAGAATAAACTAGAGCAGATACCAGGTGTTGAAAAAGGAAGCCTAATGGAAATAAAGGGGAGCTTACTGCTTGTTATAGAGGGTGGTATAACTAGTGAAGTGCTGAAAGACCACTTGCAGGATATTCCATATGACTCCATAATTTTCACGAATATTCCGATGGATCCGAGGCATCATTCTAAGATTGATTATGAAAGTTTAAAGAAAAAACTATCAAAAGAACAATTGGCGTAACTATAAGGTAATGATTGATTTAATACGGCAAAAGCCTTAACAAAGGCAGCCAAATCCACTTTTGTTTGTTCGTATAAAATTTCACACTCAAAGTTTGTCTTTTTGTGGGGTCACAAAGAAAGACTAAGGCATTATTTACCCAACACCATTTCAAGTTCCTTCGTTACCAAATTAAGTTGGCCATTTTTATAGATTAGTGTGAACTCCATTTCGTAAGGCAAGCAGCTGGGTTCGGGCACCATCCAAATGCTTCCGGTTGTTTCAAAATCAATAGTAGGCTTTGTAATTTGCATTTTTTGCTGAAAGCGCGTGCCTTGTTTAATAAACCTTACAGGTGCCTCCAATATAGAGTCAAACTCCGGTACCGAACTCGGTAATTCTATTAGGCTATCTATAAAACTAAGGTGACTGCTATCATTAACGGAAAGTGTAAAAGGGCCGTACACATCATCCTTGGAGTAAGGAGAAATTACATAAATACCACTATCAAGTCTAAGCAAAGTATTTAAATTATAGGTATGTTCCCCTAAATCCTCCACTGCCAGGTGTAAACCAAAAGGCAGCTCCTTTTTGGTAGCTTGTGAAGTATGCTGATTGTTTTTCGAGCTGTTATTTGATTGACAGCCTATTAGAATGGTTGGTCCTAACAAAAACAATAATTTTTTCATTTTGAGTAATTTAGGATTTTGCTGGCTTGATTCTGGTAGCAATTTTTCCGCCCATCCAAGCCATTGGTAGATAAGCTAGAATAATATCTACTGGCGCAAACCAAGCTGGGCCAGGCAGCATACTGTTTATTATTATACCAAGAATCAAAAACAAAATACCCACCGCCATGGCCATTTTAAAAGGTTGGCTTGCAGCTAGTAAATAAGCAATGGCTGCACCTACCAAGGTTCCTAAGGCATGCGCCAAAAGAGGAAAAACAAAATGCTCGGTACCTAAAGTGGGCATAATCTCCTTAAAGGCTTCCATATCATTAGGGTCAACCCCGGTAGGGTATAAAGCATCGCCAGCGTTTACAAGTGCCATATTAATTACGCTACCCCCAAGCCAGCCCGCAATTACAGCTAATACGTTTCTAAGTTTCGGGTCCATAGTTTGCATTGTTTCTTTGGCCTAAGGTACTGTGTTTACTCATGTGGGATTTTATTTTCAACATGCCTCTTTTACCATTTGATATCTTGATGAATTCTATTTGGCGTTGCAATATTAATTTTTAGAAATTTGAGGGCGATGAAAAATGGTTTAACTCAAACGCCAAATAGAAAAAGAGGACATTATATAGGCCTTGTGTTGCTTACCATTGTTATGGGATTACTTTCTAGGACCTCCGTGATTCCAGCTTTTGTTTATCCCTATTTAGGAGATGCTTTTTATGCTTTAATGTGCTTTTGGTTAATAGCTTTGTTCTTTCCTAAAAGCACCTCGTTTAAGGTAGCTTTGCTGAGTATTTCTTTTTGCTATGCCATCGAGCTATCACAGCTACATCAAGCCGATTGGATAAATACGCTACGAAGTTTTAAACTGGGAAAACTAGTATTGGGCTCGGGTTTTTTGTGGAGCGATTTTGCAAGTTATGCCGCAGGAGGAGTTTTGGGTTATTTTTTGGAATTGACCGTATTCAAAGAATAATAAATAGGCTGAAAATATTTTGTTCGCTTATAATTTTACCGCCTTCGCGGAATATATAAATGGAAGTACAGGGCATGGATTACTTTTAGCTATTTATAAAACAAGATTGCAGAAACATTAAAAATATGGAAGAGATTATACAATTATTAATATATCTGCACGCAGCATTGGGTGGTGTAGCTCTCTTCGCTGGCCTAGTCTCATTAATAGCCAAAAAGGGTATGTTGGTTCATAAAAGAGCGGGTATTACTTTTTTCTATTCTATGATGCTCTCTGGATTAATAGCCATGCTTGTAGCCACGCTGCCAGGGCATCGAAATGCTTTTTTGTTCGCCATCGGAATTTTTAGCCTGTATTTTGTTTTGACGGGTTATAGAGCAATAAACTTTAAGAAAAAAGATGTCAACCTGAAGGCAGATCATTGGATTTCTTGGATTATGATTTTAACATCTGTTCTAATGATTTTTTTACCAATACTGGTATCCCAAAGTATAAATATCATCTTGGTGGTTTTTGCATTGGTAGGCCTGTGGTTTGCGATAAGAGATCTTATGTTATATAGAAAACCATCAGAATTAAAAAGTAAATGGTTAGCCCAGCATTTAAGTAAAATGCTGGGCGGTTATATTTCGGCCACTACCGCTTTTGTTGTGGTAAATAACTTTTTTGGTGGTATTTATGGCTGGTTCGTTCCGGGGCTTGTTGGTACAGGTGTTATTATTTACTGGCTTCGTAAAGTTAGCCCTAAATAGTTCTGCTTTTTGTATTAGCGGTGGGTAAGTATCCTGTTTTCGTTGTTAAGCAATTAAGCAAACTGTCAATTATTTGATTGATTAAACAACAGTAAAATCGTACATTCCAACCGTTTAATTTTAGGACTTGCCAGTATGAAAATTCACTTGTTTTTAGCCTTATGTTTTACGGCTTTCTTTTTTTGTCAATGTACCTTTGATGAAGAAACAGCTACGGTAAAGTTTGCATCTGAAGATCCTTTTCAGGAGACCATAACGCCTAGCCAAACCTTTAACCTGGTAGGGAAGGAGGATAATGTTGTGGAAGGAAAAGAGGGAACTTTAATTGTGATACCAGCAGGAAGTTTTGTAGATGGAAATGGCAATGCAATTGATGAAACCATTGAAATTGAACTTACCGAAGCTTTTGCGTTAGAGGATAGGTTACTTTCAAACCTCACTGCCACAGCAGATGGAAGCCTTTTACAAACGGACGGTATGCTTTACGTAAACGCCACATTGGGGGGTAAGCAACTTTTTATTGATAGCGAAAACCCTATTTACATTGAGATACCTACCGAAAAGAAAATACCCGGAATGCAGGCGTATAAGGGTATAAGAGACGAAAATGGCAACATGAATTGGATTGAACCCAAGGCGCTTGAAACATTTTTGGTTAATGTTGATATGACTTCGCTAAACTTTTTGCCCAATGGCTTTGAAGAAACGGTTGAGGCCGGAATACCTTTTAGAAGGCATAACACTTCCAGTAAGCAACTAATAGACAGTTTGTATTACGCAATTACGCCCAATTCAGGAAGGTTTAGCGAGGTAGAAATAGATTTCAACGAAGCCTATTACAATAAACATAGCAAAGTGGTAGATGGTAGATACACGGAAGATTCTTATATAGTAAAAGATACTTCCTATTCATACTATGATGAGCACTCACAAATGGGAATAGATAGTTCTTATTCTACGGTGGATACTAACTCAGGACCCTGCGGAATAAGTCCTGCGGCTATTAAAGTTATAAACTCTAGTAAATACCAAAATACACTTATTGCCACACGCGAGTTTGAAACGCGGCTTCAAGCCATTTTTAATACGTGCAAGGATGACATTTTAGAAGTGTACGTTGAAAATTTAGACAAAAACCTTTGGGAGCTGGATAGTATGGCGGTACTAATGTTGGGAGAGAGTAAGCATACTCATGTGTTTATTGATTTTTACAAGCAAAAACTGACCAATATTGAAAATTCAAAGATCTACGCAGCATTATTAAAGGGTTATTATCAGCGAAAGCTGGAGGAGGTAAAGTCTCAATTGAAGGAATTTAGGGAAAAGAAACAAGAAATTGAAAATGCCGAAAAGGAGAAATTTCAAAAAACAGTAAACGACTACAAAGAGCTTCTATTTAAAAGAGAAAAATACAGAATGGAGCGCTACAGCATGGAGTGGACTTCTACGGGTTGGGTTGGCATTATAGGTGTTAAGGCAGAGAGAATTGCTTACATGATGCCTTTGGAAGTGACGGTTGAAAACTCAGAACGCTGCGATAGGGTTTATACTTACGTGGTATATGAGCTTATTGAAAGTTTGTATCGATTAAATACAGACGATGATAAATTATTTTATGTTGGGAACCGCAATACCCGTAAGATGTTAATCCCTGAAAAAGAAAAGGCTACCGTGATTTCTATTGGTTATGCTGGAGACAAAGCCTTTTTTGGAGCGAAAAAGTTTAAACCCGGTAAGGATGAACGGTTAGTGGTTAGTATTAAAGAAGCTTCATTAGATAAAATAAAGAGGAAATTACGAGAGTATAACGATTATGCCCTAGAGAATAAAATAGACAAGGATTTAAAATACATGGCGCATTTTGCCAAAGAAAAGAAACGGCAAGAAAAGCGGAAGGAGGAAGCCCTTTTTATTAGGAAGTTAGTAAATGTGGCATATCCATGTTGTGCTATTGTGGGTTTTGCGGAGCCTAAGGCAATACCCGCCAAATATGATTAACGAAAGAAAAAGAGAAGGGATATTGTTGATTTCTGTAATAGTCTTGTGTGGTATCACTTTGGGCCATGCCGAACTTTTCAGCTTCTTTAAAATCGTTTTTTTGCTTTTTGTTTTGCTGGTTATAGGTATGGTACTTTTTGTATATAACTTGACTAAGGAGTCAGCCAAAAGGAGCGGATTAGCAAATAAGATGATTGGATTGCCTCTTCTTTGTTTCATTTTGATGCTCTTTACTAGTACGGTAAAAAAATCATGGGATAAAAAGAAGGCTCTACAAATAGTAACGGAACTAAATGATTATCAATCTACTAATGGTGTTTACCCCGTTGCACTTCAGGCTATTGGTGAGTTAGATGAAGCATACGTATATATTGTGGACTCTACTCAAACTAGCTTTGTTCTACACTATTCGGTTGACGGATGGCATTATTGTAAATATTCCAGTAAAACAAAGGTGTGGATTGTAAATGATTGAGAGATTTTTTTCAAACTCATTTTAACCAATAGCAAACTCATTTTCTTCTTGTGAAAGGCCTTATTATGCCAACTTACAATTTACCTTTAACCCCAATTTTTTAGTCTATGTCCAGTCACCTTGTAACACTTTTGGCTCAAAGCCTTAATCTTAAAGCCCCACAAATTAATAGTACCCTACACTTACTTCAAGAGGGAGCTACCGTGCCTTTTATTTCGCGGTACCGTAAAGAGTTAACAGGTGGCTTAGATGAGGTACAAGTAGGTGATATTCAGCAGGAGCTGAAGAAGCTAGAAGTTATTGAAAAGAGAAGGCAGCATATTATTGAAAGCATAAAAGATCAAGGAGCGCTAAGCGCAGAGCTAGAGCAAAAGTTAAAAGCGAGTTGGCAGTTAAGAGAGTTGGAGGATTTGTACCTACCCTACAAACCAAAGCGTAAAACACGGGCTACAGCAGCGCGCGAAAAAGGTTTAGAACCCTTGGCGGGTAGCTTAATGAAGCAAGAAATACGAGATGTAGAAGATTTTGCACAGCGCTTTGTAAAAGGGGATATTGAAAATACCGAAGAGGCTTTGACAGGTGCCAGAGATATTATGGCTGAGTGGATTAGCGAACGAGCGTATATTAGAAATAGCCTGCGCAGATTGTTTAAACAAAAGGCGATAATAAGGGCCAAAGTGGTAAAAAGCAAAGCGAGAGATGCTGAGAAATACAAGGACTATTTTGACTTTAGCGAGAGCTTAAAACGCTGCCCTAGCCACCGTATGTTGGCTTTGCGTAGAGGAGAGGCCGAGGGCTTATTGCGCCTTCATTTTTTACCATCAGAGGAAGAGGCATTGGAGCTACTGGAAAAGATAATAGTTAAAGGGAATAATGAAGCGGCTCAACAAGTTGCAATGGCAACTAAGGATGCCTATAAAAGATTAGTAGCGCCTTCGCTGGAAACGGAGTTTAAAAACGAAGCCAAGGAAAAGGCAGATAATGAGGCTATTAAGGTTTTTGGAGAAAACTTACGGCAATTACTTTTAGCCCCTCCCTTGGGTGCTAAGCGCGTGTTAGCTATCGACCCTGGTTTTAAATCGGGATGTAAGGTGGTTTGCTTAGATGAGCAAGGCGGTTTGTTGCATAACGAGAATATATACCCACATCCGCCACAGCGAGAAACTAGCCAGGCAAGCGCTAAAATAAAACGCCTTTTGGAGGCCTATAAAGTGGACGCGGTGGCTATTGGTAATGGTACCGCTGGCCGCGAAACGGAACATTTTATTCAGAATAAAGTGTATTTGCCCCAGCATATTTCGGTGTATATGGTAAACGAAGCAGGAGCGTCTATTTATTCGGCCAGCAAAATTGCCAGAGAAGAGTTTCCAACTTATGATGTTACGGTGCGCGGGGCAGTTTCTATAGGCAGGCGCCTAATGGATCCGTTGGCCGAGTTGGTAAAAATTGACGCTAAAAGCATAGGGGTAGGGCAATATCAACACGATGTAGATCAAACTAAATTAAAAGAAAATTTAGACACGATTGTAAGCAGCGTGGTAAATCAGGCGGGCGTAAATTTAAATACGGCTAGTAAACATTTGTTAACCTATGTTTCGGGCTTGGGATCTAAATTGGCTGAGAATGTTATCAGCTATCGAGATGAAAATGGTGCTTTTAAAAGTAGAGCCGAGTTAAAAAAAGTAAAGGGCCTGGGAGCCAAAGCCTTTGAGCAATGTGCTGGTTTTTTGCGTATTGCAGATGCGGCTAATCCATTAGACAATTCGGCTGTACACCCCGAGAGTTATGCTATAGCGCAAAAAATGGCCAAGGATTTGGGCAGAAGTGTGGAAACGTTGATTGGAGCCGTTAAAAAATTAGGAACCATTGATTTAAACCAATATGTAAACAAAGAAGTGGGGTTGCCTACCCTAAAGGATATTATTGCGGAAATGGGTAAAATTGGTTTGGATCCTAGAGGCGAGGCGGCTGTTTTTGCTTTTGATCCTAATATTAGAAAAATGGAGGACCTAAAAGTGGGTATGGAGCTGGATGGTTTGGTGAGTAATATAACGAAGTTTGGTGCCTTTGTAGATGTTGGTGTAAAGCAAGATGGCTTGGTACATGTTTCGCAAATGGCCAACCGGTATATAAGCGACCCCAATGAGGTGGTACGTTTACAGCAAGCGGTACGTGTAAAGGTTACCGAAATTGATATTCCGCGCAAGCGAATACAACTTAGTATGAAAGAGGTGTAAGGGTAAAAGAGTTGCTATTTGCTTACAATGGTTTTGAGCAAAGGCGAGTTAAACATGGCAGCTGGTGAAATTACCAACTCATCCAGGGGAATTTTGTTTGGATAACGTTCCTTCATGGTTTGTTGCACCAGTTCACTGGATAAATCAAAAGTAGCCAGTTGTTCTAGTTTGCCAATTTCAATGTTGGTAGCTTCTTTGTATATTTTCCAAACCAGTTCTGAGCAGTACATTTTATCATCACTCCACTCAAAATACAAATCGTAATCTCTACCGCTAAATTGTTCGCCATAGGCTTTCATTTTGCCAATGGTTTGGGTAGTTAAAACTTCGTTAGCGTTTAGCAGTCGCTTGATAACATAGCTGCTATCAACACCTCTATCAATCCAATCTTGCAGTGGGGTTAGCATTACGGGTTGCACCGCTTCGTAAACAAAGTACTCCTCCCCATTTTGGTAAATAATACCCACATGACTGTACTTAGAGTGCGTAGCCAGTTGAATAGCCATGCTTTGCCCAGACATGGATGTTTGGAAAATAATATCTCCAGATTGTAAACGAGGCAATGTAGTGGAGCTGGTAGTATTGGTTTTGCTGGTAACCTGTGTTGTCACATGATAAACAACGAAGCCTAGCAGCACACAAACATAAATGGCATTGAGGGTATTCTTCATTAATATTTTATCATTAATCTAAAGCCCAGTAAAACTAATAAGCCACTATTCCGAAATCCAATTACCTCTATCGGCAGCGGGGTAGGCCCAAGGTGCCCCATTGTTTTCTACGTTGGTCATCATAGCATTTATTGGCTGGGCAGCCGATGATTCTTCCATTACTAAGTATCTACGCATATCCATAATAATGGAAACAGGATCGATATTAATTGGGCAGGCTTCGGTACAGGCGTTACAAGTGGTACAAGCCCAAAGCTCTTCGGCCGAAATATGATCGCCCAGTAAGGAGCGGCCATCATCTACAAATTGCCCTTTGTTGGCATCTAAAATTTTACCCACATCCTCAAGTCGGTCGCGAGTATCCATCATAATTTTTCTGGGGCTCAGTTTTTTACCCGTAATATTGGCGGGACATGAGGAAGTACAACGGCCGCACTCGGTACAAGAGTAGGAATTCATTAGCTGCACCCAATTAAGATCTTGTACATCTTTGGCACCAAATCGTTCTGGCTGGGCGTCTGTTTCGGCAGGAGCTGCGTACGGATCAGCATTGGGATCCATCATCATTTCAACCTCTTTTTTTACACTAGCCAAATTGGTAAAACGTCCTTTGTTTTCAAGATTGGCATACCACACGTTAGGGAAAGCTAGAATAATGTGGAAGTGCTTTGAAAAGGGCAAATAGTTTAAAAAGGCTAAGATTCCTAAAATGTGTAACCACCAAGCAGTTCGCTCAATTACAACCAATGCCTCTTGCGAAAAGCCACTTAATATAGGTGCCAACATACCGCTAATTATCCAAGGACCGGTACTGTTGTTCTCCATATTGGCTTCGGCTGCTCCAAGGGTGAGCAAGGCAAACATTAGTACTATTTCAATAATTAAAATATTGTTACCATCTCGTTTAGCCCATCCCTGTAGCTCGCTAAAACGGCCAACTTTTAAAATATTTCGTCTAATTAAAAACACGGTACAGGCAATAATTACTAGAAGAGCTAGCACCTCAAAAAAGTTGATGGCCGCATTGTAAAAAGCACCAAGCGGCTCAGCAAAAACGCGGTGGGTACCTGCTATACCATCAATAATAATCTCCAGTATTTCGATATTAATTAAAACGAAACCCACATATACCAAAACGTGTAAAAAGCCCGCTACTTTTTTGCGCTTTACCATTTTAGACTGGCCAAAAGCTACTTTAAACATTAGTTTCCAGCGCTCGCTTGGATTATCATTTCGACTAATGTCTTTACCTAGTTTTATGTTACGCCATATTTTACCAAAGTTTTTAGCAAAAAGATAAAATGCTGCGCCAAGCGCGATGATAAAAAGTATGTTTTGGATACCAAAGTGCATGCTGGTAGTTGTTGGTTCGTAAATTTAGCTATCCGTATTATTGGCCGTCTCGCTGTTTCTTTTCCTCAGCTTCTTTGGCTAAGTTCTCTTGCTCGTTATAATCTTTTCGTCTTCCAAACAAGGATAAATCGATATAACGGCCCGGGTTGTATTTTAAGTCAAGCAATAGCAAGTCCAGTTGTTCGGAGGCTTTACTTAGGTTTTGATACAGTTCGGGATCGTTGATTAAAAGCCCCGCTGTTCCTTCACCATTGTTTATTTTCTCAGCAACCTCCTCTATAGAAGATACGGCCACATTAAGGCTTGCAAAGGTTTGTTTAAACTTAATTTTAGAAAGTGAATCACTCAGAGATTCCATATTGTTAAAAATGGCAGTTAGTTCCTCGCCATTTTCATCTAAATTATGGGTGATACTCGCTAGGCTTTTAAAGGTACTTACAATATTTCCAGCCGATGAATCTACTGTAAGGTCTAAACGAGAAATAGTGCCCTCCAATTTTTTAAAGCTGTTTTTTAGTGCTGTAAAGCTCTCCGAGAAATTATCTTGTGTGTCATCGTTTAAAAACTCGGCAAGTATTACTAGTACGGTATCTACGGAAGTAAATAAGCTTTCAATTTTATTTTTGAGAGGCGCCACTTGTTCATTCAGTTCTTCACTAAGGCTTAACTCCAATTGCCCGAGTAACGTATCGCCAGGAATGGCATTTTCGGTGCTTTCACCCAATATCAGCGAAATAGATTTATCACCTAGTACGGTGCTTTTAATACTAGCACGGCTGTTTTTGGGTATAGGGAATTCGGTATTTATTTTAAGCGAAACAATTAGTTGGCCGCTGCCATTAGGGTGAAAATAGATATTATCTACTTGCCCTACTTTAAAGCCATTTAGTAAAATGGGCTTAGCAGGTGCCAGCCCTTCCACACGATTGTACACCGCATAAAGCTTGTTGTTGCTTTCAAATAAATCGGAGCCTTTTAAAAAGTTAAACCCCCAATAAAGCATACCTAGGCTTACAATTCCAATAATTCCTACTTTAAATTCTCTACTAATTTTCAAAGACAGATGGCTTTAAATGTTTTAACAAATATGCGTATTTTATTGAAGTAAATCAGAGGCCTCGCGCAGGGTAACCCTTTTGCCGCTGGCCATCCCAATAACAAAGGCATCCTTAAAGCCCAGCTCTTTAGCATGTGCTTGTAAAGCCTTAGCTTGTTCCAAATCTTGGGTGTGCCCATAAGTGTATTTATACACCCCTTTATCCTCATACATACTAATACCTTCGGCACCTTTAAAGTTTTGCGGTACCAGCTCTTTGTTTTTAGTACTAGTAGCAATTTGCACAGTAAAAAACACTTCGGGCTTGGCTATTAGCTTGGCGGGAGAAGCGATGTTAGGCGTTTTTACAGGAGGTGTGTCATTAACAGGAATAGTACCTGGGGTAAAGTTCTCAACTTCAATTTTGTACTCCTTAAAGGCTCGGTAAATGGCACTGGCCATATAGCTTTGTCCTTTTTCCGAGTTTAAAAAATCTTCTTCGGCAGGATTGGTTAAAAAACCCAACTCAATTAAAGCCGATGGCATAGTAGCCATTTTGGTAACCATTAAAGGCTGTTGCTTTACACCGCGGTCCTTACGACCCACTCTATCCCTAAATTGGTCTTGCACTTTGGCTGCAAAACTTACACTTTGATCCATGTGCGTGCTTTGGTATAATGAAAAAGAAATGTAGCTCGTAGGATCTTTAGGATCAAAGCCATCGTATTTTTCTTCGTAGTCTTCTTCTAAAAAAATCACCGCATTTTCTTTCATCGCAACACGCAAGTTATCATCATCATGATTGCGTCCCAATACAATGCTTTGGCAGCCATGCACACTACTTTTTTCAAAAGAGTCGGCATGTATAGATATAAATAAATCGGCTTTAGCACGATTGGCAATGGCGGCTCTTTCCTCTAATGGTATCTTTACGTCTTCGGTACGCGTAAAAATTACTTTTACGTCCTTTAGATTTTCACTAATGTATCGTCCTACTAATAACGAAACCTTAAGCGCAATATCTTTTTCTTTGGTTTTATATCTCCCAGTACCCAAGTTGCCAGGGTCTTTACCACCATGGCCCGCATCAATTACCACGGTTTTAACCCCGCCACTTTGTATGGGCTTAGGGCCGGTAGCAGTGCTTAACATACTGCCTATTAAAATTACGGTTACAATTAGGAATCGCTTCAATGGATAGTTTTTTGATTAGTTTTGGCGCGACAATTGCAAACGCCACAAACGTCTCGCAAATTTATTAAGTCATCTTGAGTTTATCGGTGTTTCGAAAAATCATTTTATTAACGGTTTTTATAAGTAGTAGTTGTGCCTTGTTTGCGCAAGTACAACCCACGGATAGTGCCGCTATTTTAGATCCTGATTCTGTCGTAATCACAGACTCTACAAGCCTTTCGGTTGATAGTTCCTTAACGCATCTAAGTCCCGATTCCGTATATCAAACTACTACAACCGATAGCGAGGGCTTCCTTTTATCGGCTGTAGAATACAATGCTGTTGATAGTATTGTGGGAAGTTTGACCATAGGAAAGGCTTATTTATACAATCATGCCTACGTAAAATACGAAGATTTAGTTATTGAAGCAGGCTATATTGCTATTGATTTTAGCTCCAAAGAAGTTAAAGCTACAGGTATAAAAGATTCTACCGGTAAAATTACGCAGAAACCAATATTTACTGAGAATGGAAAATCGTACAGAGCGGATGAAATGCGCTATAATTTTAGTAGTAAAAAAGCTAAAATTAAAAAGGTAATTACCAAAGAAGGAGAGGGTTTTTTACATGGAGAGGAGGTGAAGAAAGTGGATGAAAAAACCTTTTTTATTCGCAATGCATCCTATACCACATGTAGTCATGAACATCCGCATTTTGCCATCAATACACCCAAGGCCAAAATGATTGCAGGGGATAAAATTGTTACCAGGTTTGCTTATCTATCTATTATGGATATACCAACACCTTTAATGGTGCCTTTTGGATTTTTTCCTACTACTCAAAGTAGAAAATCAGGTATAATTATCCCCACCTATGGGAAGAATGAGTACCGTGGTTTCTTTTTAACTAATGGGGGATACTACTGGGCCATAAATGACTATTTTGATTTAACGGCTACTGCCGATGGCTATACCCAAGGAGGATACGGGTTAAAATTACAAAGTAATTATGCTAAGCGCTATAAGTACAATGGTAGTCTATCGGCTAGTTACAATCGAATTAAATTTGGAGACGCCTCATTTGTTGATTTTGCTGGAGAATATTTTGATGATAGATCAGATTACGCCTTAACCTGGCGTCATAATCAAGACCCCAAAGCACGGCCTGATTTTAAGTTTAGTGGAAACGTGAACTTAGCTTCGAGCAGTTTTTACAAAGTAACCAGTACCAATACGCAGGATGTGCTGCAAAATCGATTAAATTCTTCGGTAAGCATTACAAAGAATTTTACCAACCGCCCTTTTAACTTAACGGTAAGTGCCAATCACAGCCAAAACAATCAAACCGAAGCGCTTACTGTAACCTTACCCGAAGCCAACTTTTTTGTAGATCGTCAATTTCCGTTTAAACGGAGTAAAAGAGTGGGTAAAAAGAAGTGGTATGAAGAAATTGGATATTCCTATAATGTAACAGGTAAGAATGAGATAAAATCGAAATTAAATAAGCCCTTTTTTACAGAAACTGTTTTTAGAGACAGTGCCCGAAATGGGATACGCCACTCGATACCAGTAAGTGCCAATTATAAGATTTTTAAGTATGTGGTTTTTAACCCTAGCGTGAGTTATACCGAGCGTTGGTATTTTAATCGTTACGATAGAGCCTATAACGATTCACTTAATCAAGTAGTAATAAGTGATACGACCAATGGATTTTTTGCGAACAGGAGTTTTAGCAGCACAGCCAATTTTTCTACCAAATTATACGGTATGTGGCGCCTAAAAGGCCCTGTTAGGGCTATTCGTCATGTGGCTACACCTAG
This sequence comes from uncultured Owenweeksia sp., assembly GCA_937146805.1. Classification (GTDB taxonomy): domain Bacteria; phylum Bacteroidota; class Bacteroidia; order Flavobacteriales; family Schleiferiaceae; genus Owenweeksia. The sequence goes on from CAKZRR010000002.1 coordinate 15,212, forward strand.
AGTGGGTTTCTCCTATACGCCCGATTTCTCTACCAACTTTATGGGAAGTTATTACCAAACCTTGCAAACAGATACTTTAGGAAACACCCGTAAATTTAACCGTTATAGTAATGGTATTTATGGTTCAGCTGGGGAAGCGGAGCAAGGGAGCTTAAATTTTGGTTTACAAAACACACTAGAGGCAAAAGTAAAATCAAAAAAGGATTCATCTGGTTTGCAAAAAATAAAACTACTGGAAAGATTAAGCCTAAATACAAGCTATAATATTGCGGCCGAAGAATATAAGTGGGCGCCTTTACAACTTACAGCAGCTTCGTCTATTTTAAAGGGTTTTTTAAACCTTAATTACTCCGCGCGTTACGATTTTTATGGTTTTGATAAGACCACCAATAAGAGGGTGCCTGAGTTTGCCTATAAAGTGAATGATAAGTGGGCGAGACTAACCTCTCAAAATTTTGCGGCTAGTACCACGATAACACCTGATCGCTTTAAAAGGAAAAAAGGCAAGGAGAAAAGTGAGGCAGAGCGAACCGAGAACCTAGGGCAAAAAAAGGAAGGAGCATCAGTACCAGAGGAGCAAATCACCAATAGTGTGGGGGTAACCGATGGGGATATCAATTATTACCTGCCTTACAATTATGTGGATTTTGAAGCGCCTTGGTCCCTAAACCTTAATTACAACCTAACTAAAAATACCAGTGGTATAAACACCAATGTATCGCAGTCGGCTGATGTTAGTGGGAATATTGAGTTAACCGAAAACTTACGCGTAGGTTTTAGTACGGGCTACGATTTGGTAGCCAATGAAGTTACCTATACTTCCTTCGATTTTTATCGCAATCTGCATTGCTGGGAAATTCGCTGTTCCTGGGTTCCATTCGGATTTCAGCAGTCCATCAATATTGGGATTCGCGTAAAAGCAAGTACCCTAAGCGATTTAAAACTAGAGCGTGTTAGAGGAGTGGGTGATTACCAACGATAGATTGTTTTAGCCAGTTTTCAATGATGGAAATTCCATTATCCGTCATGATACTTTCTGGATGAAACTGCAAACCAGCTAAAGGATATTCTTTATGCTGGATGCCCATAATCACACCTTCTTCGGTTTGAGCGGTAACTTCTAAACAGGCTGGTAAATCTTTGCTTTGCACCGCCCACGAGTGGTACAATCCTACTTTAAAAGGACTGTTAAGATCTTTAAGTAAAGGCCAATTGTCTATTGTTTTTTGCACTTTTCTTTGTACGCCATGCGCCACTTTTGGTTGGTTGTAAAGTGCTCCGCCAAAATATTCGGCTATAGCCTGACAGCCTAAACACACACCCAGTATAGGTTTGTGAGGTGCATAGGTTTCTATAACCTTAAGGGTTATTCCCGCATTAGCGGGCAAGCCTGGGCCGGGCGAAATAAGAATATGGCTGAATTCGGCTACTTCGTGTAGCTCAATTTCATTGTTTTTACATACCCGCACTTCTTCCGTAAATTGCTCCACATAGTGCAATAAATTATAGGTAAACGAGTCAAAGTTATCTAAGATTAAAACCTTCAATCTTCTTGTTTATATTCGTCCGCAAAACTCGACAAAATAGAACAAGGTTTACTATTAAATTAGTGGGTCATTCAAAATTATATCTCATGAAAAAAGTACTTTACACACCCAAAGCACCAGCCCCAATAGGCCCTTACAGTCAAGCGGTGTTGGCCGGAAACACCTTGTATACCTCAGGTCAAATAGCAATTAACCCTGAAACGGGCGCCTTACACACCAATACTATTGAGGAAGAAACACATTGGGTATTGAAGAATTTAGAGGCTGTTTTGCAATCTGCAGAGATGGGCTTCTCCGAGGTAGTTAAATGCAGCATTTTTATTAAAAACATGGATCAATTTCATCAGATTAATGAAGTGTATACGCAGTATTTTTCAGAAAACTCGCCCGCGCGCGAAACGGTAGAAGTAGCGCGTTTACCCAAAGATGTGAATATTGAAATATCGTGTATTGCCATAAAAAATTAGGAGCGTAATTGTTTAAGCAAAGCTTTTAGATATTGGCTTTTTATACGCTAAATTCGCAGCTCTTGACAAACAGAAAAACATTGGTTTATGAATTTTGATTTAATAGTTTTAGGAAGTGGCCCTGGGGGCTATGTGGCCGCCATTAGAGCCGCTCAGTTAGGATTAAAAACGGCTGTAGTAGAGCGCGAAAGTCTTGGAGGTATTTGCCTTAATTGGGGATGTATTCCTACCAAAGCCTTGCTTAAAAGTGCCAATGTTTTTGAGTACCTAAATCACGCAGCAGATTACGGTTTAAAGGCCGATAATATTGATAAAGATTTTGATGCAGTAGTAAAGCGCAGCCGTGGTGTAGCCACTGGCATGAGCAAGGGAATTGAGTTTTTGATGAAGAAAAACAAAATTCAAGTGATAATGGGAGAAGGCACTTTAAAGGCTGGGAAAAAATTATCGGTAAAAGATGCCGCTGGAAAAACCACGGAGTATAGCGCCAAAAGTATAATTGTAGCTACCGGTGGTCGTAGCCGTGAATTGCCTAATTTAAAGCAAGATGGGAAGAAGATTATTGGTTACCGCCAAGCAATGAACTTAGCCAAGCAGCCTAAAAAAATGGTGATTGTAGGTTCGGGTGCTATTGGAGTTGAATTTGCGTATTTCTACCAAACTATGGGTACTGAGGTTATTGTAGTAGAGTATCTGCCTAAAATTGTTCCTGTAGAAGATGAAGATGTATCGAAGCAGCTGGAAAGAAGCTTTAAAAAGGCAGGTGTTAAAATAATGACTTCAAGCGAGGTAACCAATGTAAATACGGCCGGTGCCGGATGTAAGGTTACGGTAAAAACCAAAAAAGGCGAAGAGGTAATTGATTGTGATGTAGTGCTTTCTGCCGTGGGTGTTACGGCTAATATTGAAAACATAGGTTTAGAGGCTGTAGGTATTAAGACCGAAAAAGGTAAAATAGCGGTAAACGATTTTTACGCCACTAATGTGGATGGTTATTACGCTATTGGCGACTGTGTTCCAGGACAGGCCTTGGCACACGTAGCTTCTGCCGAAGGTATTATTTGTGTAGAAAAAATTGCAGGTCACCACCCAGAAGCTCTTGATTATAATAACATACCAGGGTGTACGTATTGCCTACCCGAAATTGCATCGGTAGGTTATACTGAAGCAGCAGCTAAAGAGGCGGGTTACGAATTGAAAATTGGAAAATTCCCGTTTTCAGCTAGTGGAAAAGCCAGCGCAGCAGGCCATAAAGATGGTTTTGTAAAAGTGATTTTTGATGCTAAGTACGGTGAATTTTTAGGTTGCCATATGATTGGTGCCAATGTAACCGAAATGATTGCTGAGGCGGTAGTAGCGCGTAAGCTAGAAACCACGGGTATGGAAATTATTAAATCGGTACACCCACACCCAACAATGAGCGAAGCCGTAATGGAAGCAGCCGCTGCTGCCTACGGAGAAGTAATTCATATGTAGAAAAGTAAACTAAGTTACAAACCCTTGTCCACCTTTGGTCAAGGGTTTTTTTATGCTTAACAGAGTGGTTTATAAAATAATAATAGGGTTTTGACATCATCTCAATCCTTTGCGTATATTGAAATCCTACAAAAAACGGCATCCAAATCCTTGAAAAAGAACTTTCGCAATTTTTTAATACTGCTTTTACTGTTTGGAGCAAGCTCTCATCTACGATCTCAGAACACGGATAGTGTGTACATTTTTGAGGTGTATTTTGAATTGGACATTGACACTATTAATGAGTTAGAGAAGATAAAACTCGATACACTTTTTGAGCATATTCCAATAGCGGCTGTTGAGAATATTGTGGTGTACGGCCATACAGATAGCTTTGCCACTCAAAATTACAACCGCGATTTATCCAGGCGTAGAGCCCAAAATATTTCCAATTACTTACATCTTACGGGGATTGATGTAACAAAGTTGAAGTTTGATTTTTACGGGGAGGAAAACCCGAAATATGCTAATAGTGAAGACACAAGAGCTTTAAATAGGCGGTGTGAGGTGCACTTGAGTATGAACCCAACCTTGTTGCCAGAATCCAGCGAAAAGTTGGTAAACATGGAGTTTAAACGGGGTAATAAAGTTAGAATACCTAACCTTGTTTTTGTGGGTAACCAAGCCATTCCCATGGGTAGAAGTTTTGAGGCTATGACGGATTTGTTGCGAGCTATGCATAAATTTCCCGATTTGGTTATTGAGTTGCAAGGCCATGTTTGCTGTTTTGATGATCACCGATTATCAGTAGAGAGGGCCAAAATGGTTTACACATTTTTACTTAATAACGGCATTGAAAAGGAGCGGATGCGCTACCGCGGTTTTAGCAACAAAAAACCCTTGAACAAGGAAAAAACGCCAGAGGATAAAGAGATGAATCGAAGGGTGGAAGTTTTTGTAATTAAAAATACCACTAGGGTAGCTAAAATTCCTTCGCGTAAAGCACGGATAGATATTGTAGCACCTGTTTTAAACGTTACATTTTTTCCGAGTAAGGCAAGGTTGTACCCGGCCAGCGATTTTATGTTAACCCTTATTTCAGAAGCCATTATGGCTCGAGGTAATTTGCATTATGAGTTCATTATTTTTAATAACATTAATGATGTTAAATTGACAACCTCCAGAGCGGCAAGCCTGCAGCGTGTGCTATTAAATAAAGAGGTTACACGGTCTAGATTCAAAGCTTCGCATCAACCCAAATACCCAAATATGAGGCAGTCAAACAATGAGAACAAAATAATGGTCAAAATATCTAGACGATGAGCAACATTAATTTTTTGACCCAAGAGGTGCCTCAACTTTTAAAAGGTTTGGATGAAGATGCAAAGCCCGAATGGGGCACAATGAATGCCGGACAAATGTTAGATCATTTGCGAAGAGGCGTAGTATTAAGCGTAACTAATTTGGAAGATGAAGTACTAACGCCAGATGATAAACTGCCAGGTTTTAAGCGGTATTTAATGAGCTCAAAACCTTTTGTACCACACTCTAAAAAACCGGCTGTTTACGATACGGTGGAAGAAAGCACTAATCCTTTCCCAGCCTTAAAGGAAGAGCTTATGGAGCGGGTTGAATGGATGATAGAGTATTTTAATGCAAACCCAAACCATATTGCCGTGCATCCTAATTTTGGTCACCTTAACGGGGAAGAATGGTTGCAGCTACATTACAAGCATTTTACACATCACTTTACTCAGTTTGCACTTATTAAAATAAGCTGATGGTTGCTAATTTGTTAAATCGATTGCGAAGTTGGTGGTTTTTTATCGCCACTTTTTTTCCGATTCAACTTTTTTTACTGCACTTGCGGAGGAGTCATATATTAATGATTTTTTGGCTATTGTTATTCGCTTTTAGCGGAGGGTTTATAGCCCAAAATTATGGTATCCATTACCTCTTTCTTACGCCTGAGTACCTCGATCAAGTAAATTTTTTTAGCTATTTGTTGGTTGGTTTAACCTTGGGCTTATTTGTAATGGCCTTTCATATTAGCAGCTATATTTATTACAGTTACCGCTATCCCTTTTTGGCAACGCTCAATAGACCTCTATGGAAATTTAGCCTAAACAATTCGGTAATTCCTCTATTGTTTTATGGTTATTACGGCTACCACATTATTGATCTTTTAATTAGCGAGAACTTTAGTGCTTTTAGCATAATCAGCAATATGTTGGGGCTGCTGCTAGGAAGTCTTTTAATGATTTCCTTATCGTTTTATTATTTTACGAAAACCCTTCGTACACCCGAATCTAATAACCATAACGAAAGGGAAAAATCGGGCTTAATGCCGTTTAAAAAGCTGAGTAAGGCAGAGCAGAGTTGGTATCAAAACAAAAAATCGAGAGTTAACTACTATTTAAGAAGTCCTTTTTCGGTAAACCTTACACGTGGAGCCGAACATTACAAGGATAAGTTGCTATTAGACACTATGCAACAGCATCATTTTAGTGCGGCTATTTACTTTTTGGTACTTATTATTTTGGTCATCACATTAGGTTTGGTGCAAAACACGCGCTTTTTTCTTATTCCCGCTGGAGCCATAGTTTTTTTGATTTTCTCACTTTATCTAATGATTACGGGTGCTTTTTATTCCCGTTTAAAAACCTGGACACTTACAGCCGGAGTGATTGCGCTGTTAGGACTTAATTACTTTTCCGGTAGTCCTCGGTTTAAAAGTATCAACTACGCTTTTGGTTTAAATTATGAAACAGAGAAAGCTTCCTACAGTCAAGGAGATTTCGAAAATCAGTACAACGATTCCATTTTACAAAGAGATACCAATAACCTTCAGGCCATGTTAGGCAATTGGAAATCAAAACAATCGGTTGCCAAGCCCAAACTGGTTTTACTTAATTTAAGTGGAGGAGGGCAGCGATCGGCTTTATGGACCTACCGCGTATTGTCTGAGCTTAGTGCTGATAAGGCTATGGGCTTTTACCCTAATGTGTTTATGATGAGTGGCTCATCGGGTGGTATGCTGGGGGCGGCTTTTTTTAGAGAGTTATTCTATCAAAATGTAAGTGGCAATAAAGCTATTCCCTGGAAAGGAGATACGGCCATAAACTCTTTGGGGCGAGACATGCTAAACCCCGTAACGTTTTCGTTGGCCGTTAATGATTTGTTTTTTAGGTTAAAAAAAGTGAGGTACCATACCTATACCTATCCTATGGATAGGGGTTATGCTTTTGACCAGCGTTTAAAAGAAAATAGCTTTGGGTTATTGGATAAACGGGTAATGGATTACGCTAACTTAGAGCAGAAGGCAGAAGTGCCTTGGCTGGTATTAAGTCCCACAATAGTGGGAGATGGGCGTAAATTGTTGATGAGCACACAAGGTTGCAGCTTTTTTACCTTTTCGGAGAATAAGCGGGTTGCTGAGAAGCAAATAGAGTTTAACTCATTAGAGTTTTTTAGGTTTTTTGAAAAGCAGGATTCTGAAAATTTGAGTTATTTAACGGCTTTACGGCTAAGTGCTTCCTTCCCCTATATTACTCCGTTAGTAACCTTACCGTCCAATCCGCCCATCCAGTTAATTGATGCTGGCGTGCGTGATAATGATGGATTTGAGTTAAGTGTACGTACCATTTTGGCAATGGAGAAATGGATTAAAGAAAATACCAGCGGAGTAGTGATAGTGCAGATAAAAGCCAACCGGCCCGATGAAGTGGAAGCAACTACTAAGCGGGTAAGTAAGTTAGATAAGTTGATGCTACCTGTAAGTGGCATTTGGAAGAGTTTCCATAATTTACAGGTGTATAACAAATCGGTTTTGATGGACTTGGCAGACGAGAGTTTTGATTTTCCGGTTGAGGTGGTGCGCTTTTCGTTGCTCAAAGAAAAAGGCGATGTATCGCTGAGTTGGCATCTTACCAATCAAGAAAAAGCCAACGTTAAAAAGGCTTTTTACGACCCCTACAACCAAGCTGCTTTAGCGCGTTTACGCGAGATAATGGAATGAAAAAAGCGACAATGTTCACTGAAATAGGGAAGGAACATTGCCGCTAATTAACCAAACAAACAAACCTGCAAAAATATGTTGTTGTTCAGCGCAGAGAGTAGGTAATATTTTACTGCATCACCCTATTTAGGGTATGCATGGTGCCATTTACGGCCACCACATTAGTACTAGTTACTTTTATAACAGTAGGCCCATTAGTATCTTTAATGGTAATGCTTCCACTGCTATCCTTTATTATTTCAAATTGATAACCTTGGCGTAAAGTATTGTACATACCATTTTGTAATTGCTGAGCCAAATAACTATCGCCAAGTAAATGTTGTTTCAAAATATCTCTGATATCCTCTTTGTTTACGCTGGCCATAAAAAAGTCCAAATCGTAAATACCCATACTACTTAAAAAGGAGTAGAAGGCGGCATCGCTGGGAGCAAAAAGAGTATAATTTTTTTGAGATTGGTTTAACCAAACTTCTACATCGCCACCTGCGTGGGAAACGGCTTTATTCAGTTCGCTAAAATCACTATTTACTCTGAGCAATCCATTCAGCGTAAGCGGAGTTAAAGGTGCATTTATCTTGTGTATCAGTAAATTTTGAATGCGTAGGTTTGAATCCAGTACTTGGGCACTTTGGTTTAAAACTACCTTAAAGCCCATTTTTAAGGTGTGGCAATGCAATTGATCTTGATTTTTGTTAGTCGCCAAAGTGCTTACATAACCTGTTGAAATTTGAGCAGGCGTAATATGTCTTGGCCAAAAATGATAGCGCATCATTTGTTTAAAGTTTGCTTGACCCAGTAAATCCCTTAAATCCCACATAGTGTTAACCCCCACATAGTTAAGGTAGCTTTGCATCGTAGAATCCGTAGGGGCAAACAAAGTGAGATTCGTGGCATTGACCTCCGATTCTAAACCTGCAATAAACAGGCCTTCGCTAAATATATAAAGCCCTTCTTGCTTTAATTGGTCAGTTAAACTAATGGGCTTAGGGGGCTGTTCAATATGCTCATCCGAATCTTTAGAGCAAGATCCTGCAAGCACTATTACTAGCAGGGAAAGGGAAAATAAGAGAGTAGAAAATAGATTCTTCATTATTAAAATAAGGGTATGCTATGTTGGTGTAACGTTAATGTGGGCTAAAAGGTTGGTTGTGTTTTAAAAATAGTGGCTAACTCGGTTTTATTTTAGAGAAATATTCGAGTGCATTAACCATCCTATTACCATACCAGCTAAATAATTCACCATCCACGATTTTGATAGTACAATTGGGAAATTTATCTCCAAAATGGTGTAGGTCGCTAGTGGTAAACGAATAGGGTTCTGATGATAACAGAATAGTCTGGGGCTGTATTTCAGCTATTTCATCAAAGTTTAATGTTGGGTAACGCTCGTCCTTTGTAGGCGCTACATTAGTAAAACCGCATTGCTCCATCATGCTATTTATAAAAGTGTTTTGGCCGCAAACCATATAGGGTTTCTTCCAAATAAAATACAGGGCGGTTGTTCTTTCTTTAGCAGGATACTGATTGGCAAGGCTTTTAATTTTATGTACCAAACTTTCAGCAGCCTTTTGCGCTTGGCAAAGATTTCCTATCCGCTCAATCATATCCGTAGCTTGGTCTAGTGTGTCAATATCACTAATCCAAACAGGAAACTCCTTCGCCAATTGGTCAATATCGACTTTGTTGTTTTCCTCCTTATTCCCAATAATCAAATCGGGTTTAAGATTCCGGATGGTATCTAGCTGTAAGTTTTTAGTGCCTCCTATAATGGTTTTTTGCTGTAACGCTTCCGCGGGATGAACACAGTAAGCCGTTACACCTACTACCTTGCTCCCAAGGCCTAGGTGGTATAAAAGTTCGGTTTGCGAAGGAACCAAAGAAACAATGCGTTGGGGCGCTTGAGGAATATTAATCAAACGCCCGCATTGATCTTTAAAAGTGGTCATTAGTTGATGGTGCCGATTAAATCGTGCTTGGTAATAATATGGTGACTGCCATCGGCTAATTTTACCAAAACGGCATTATTATCCTTATTCATTAATTGGGCTACAGTACTAAACTCATCCAAGTGATTAGCAATAGGGAAAGGCGCGTCCATCACTTCTTCAATAGATTTGTATCCAAGTTCTTTATCATCCATCATCGCTTTAAACAAGCGGCTATCGTCTAATGAGCCAACAAATTTATCACCATCCATAACGGGTAGTTGCGAAATATTGTACTCCTTCATTTTTTGAATGGCATGCGAAACCAGTTCTCTACTTTTTACAGTTACAAGGCTTAAATCTTGGTGGTTACGAATTAAGTCTTGCGCGGTGGTATTCTCATTGTTTAAAAATCCACGATCACGCATCCAATCGTCATTGTAAATTTTACCCACGTAGCGGCTGCCGTGGTCGTGAAAAAGAACGACTACCACATCATCAGGTTTCAGCTCATCTTTCATTTGACGAATAAGCTGAAAGGCTGAACCAGCTGAGTTACCTAAAAACAAACCTTCCTTTTTAGCAATCTCTCTGGTTACCAAAGCACCGTCTTTATCGGTTACTTTTTCAAAGTGATCTATAACATCAAAGTTTACGTTTTTAGGCAAAATATCTTCGCCAATGCCTTCTGTTATATAAGAGTAGATTTCGCTTTCGTCAAACTCGCCTGTTTCATGAAACTTCTTAAATACCGAACCGTAAGTATCTGCACCCCAAATTTTAATGTTCGGATTTTTCTCTTTTAAATATTTACCCACGCCCGAGATGGTTCCTCCGGTGCCAACCCCAACTACAAAGTGTGTGATTTTACCTTCGGTTTGCTCCCAAACTTCAGGTGCTGTGCTTTCGTAATGCGCTTGTGCATTGCCTGGGTTGTCGTATTGGTAGGGGTAAAATGAGTTGGGAATTTTTTTGTTTAAGCGGGTAGCCACTGAGTAATAAGAGTCGGGATGCTCTGGAGAAACATTGGTAGGGCAAACATGAACTTCGGCTCCTAAGGCACGCAAAATATCCATCTTTTCTTTGCTCTGCTTATCGCTTAAAGTGCAAATTAATTTATAGCCTTTTACAATCGCTGCCAAGGCTAAACCCATACCAGTGTTGCCCGAAGTACATTCTATAATAGTACCACCCGGTTTTAGTTTTCCTTCCGCTTCGGCATTTTCAATCATTTTTAAAGCCATCCTATCCTTTACCGAATGACCCGGATTAAAATACTCCACTTTGGCCAATACCGTACAGGGTAAATCGGCTGCAATGGCATTTAGTTTTATCATTGGCGTGTTACCAATGGTCTCTAAAATATTATCGTAAACAAGTTTTGTACTAGACATAGTATTGTGGGTTATTGCTATTTATAATGGCAGATGCTTAAAAATTTACGGGCGCAAAATTAATCAAACTTGATGGCTTTTACTGGACTAATGCGTGTTATTAAATAGGATGGTAAAATGAGGCAGATAAGGCAAATAACCAGCGTGGTAGCGTTCAATATTATTAAGTGAAGCGGGTTTAAATCAATGGAAACTTGACTAACATAATAGGTGCTAGGATCTAATTTTACCCAGCCAAATTGCTGCTGTAATAGGCATAGCCCTATTCCGATAAGATTACCCCAAAAAAGACCTTTGCCAATTAGCCGCAAGGCATGGGTTAAAAATATTTTTCGAATGCTTAAATTAGTACTGCCCAGCGCTTTTAAAATTCCAATCATATTGGTCCGCTCAATAATTAATATGAGTAAGGCAATACTCATGTTTACCGTGGCCACGGCAATCATTATTAGAATGATTAAATAAATGTTAAGGTCAAACAAATCCAACCATTGAAACAATTGTTCGTTAAGGTCGCGTACGCTGTGGGCATCAATTTCAAAGGGTAATAAGGTTCTAATTTGTTGAGTAGTTTCAGCTAAGTTTTCTTCGCTGTTTAAATAAACTTCGTAACCACCAATTTCGTTGGGCTCCCATTTATTCATTCGTTGGATATGCTTTATATCGCCAATGATGAAGTTTTGGTCAATTTCATCAAAATCGGTTTGGTAAATACCTGATATATACCACTTTCTCATAAGTGGGGGTTTGGGTGCTTCTCTAACAAAATACATTCGCACTTTATCACCCAGGTTAAGTTTTAGTTTTTTACATAAGGTTTGGCTTATCAGTATGCTATCGCTGTAGCCACTATCCGCAATAGCGGGCAAATGACCCGACACCAAATATTTACCGAAATTTTGGAGTGGGTAAGTCTTAGAAACACCTTTTAAAATGGCCCCTTCAAAAAGTTCATCGGTAGTTAAAATACCTGCTTTTTGCGCAAACCCATGTACGGCTTCAACTTGGTTTAATTGTTGTATTACGGCAATAGTACTGTCGTGTAAAGCTACGGGCGATTGTTGGTAAGTAGTGCTGGGTTGGTAGTTGCGAATTTGAATATGTCCACCAAATCCGATTACTTTGTTGCCTATCTCTAGGCGCAGGCCATTGCCCGTTGCCATTGCGATAATCATAATTAAAACGCCCACGGCAATAGCCCAAATAGAAATGCGTACCACAGGGCTCGAAATGTTTTTTTCGGGCGAGGTATTTTTAGCTATTCGTGAGGCAATAAAACTTTCGAAATTCAACGCTATGCAATTAATTACAAGGGGTGCCAAATATATGCAAATGCTCAGTGCGCTGTTGCTTTTTTGCCTTTCGGCTCAAGGCCAATTACAAATGGCCACAGAGGTAATAGTAGGGGCGGATAGACCAGGAGCGTATTTGCCCTTGTTGTATGGTAAATCGGTGGCCGTAGTGGTAAACCAAACCTCTATAACGGGGCATGGCCATCTCATTGATTTTTTAATAGAAAGTAAAGTAGATGTAAAAAAGGTTTTTGCACCCGAACATGGATTTAGAGGAAAGGCCTCGGCTGGAGAGCTGGTAAAAGATGGTAAGGATACCAAAACGGGTTTGCCCTTGGTATCGCTGTATGGCAGTAATAAAAAACCCAGCGCCCAACAGCTAGCAGATGTAGATATTGTTGTGTTTGATTTACAAGATGTTGGCACACGATTTTACACTTATATATCTACTTTAAGTTATGTAATGGAGGCTTGTGCCGAAAATGGTAAAAGCATGGTGTTGCTTGATAGGCCTAACCCTAATGGTTATTATGTAGATGGGCCTATGTTGGAAAAAGAGCATAGTTCGTTTGTGGGTTTACACCCGATACCGGTGGTGCATGGGCTTACCATGGGCGAATATGCTATGATGCTGAACGGAGAAAAATGGATTGCTAATGGCAAAAGATGCCCAATAACCGTGGTAAAGTGTACTAACTGGGATCATAAAATGGGTTATGAATTACCTGTAAAACCCTCTCCCAATTTGCCCAATCGTTCATCTATCGTATTATATCCTTCGTTGTGCTTTTTTGAAGGAACTACTGTAAGTGTGGGTAGAGGAACCGATAAACCCTTTCAACAAATTGGCGCACCTTATTTTACCGATGCTAAAACCAGCTTTACGCCTGTAGCCAATGAAGGCGCTAAACACCCTAAGTACGAAGGGCAAAAATGCTATGGTTACGATTTAGAGGAATTCTCTCTTTTTTATGTGGAAGGTTTGGGTGAACTGTATTTACATTGGTTGGTAGAAGCCTATAAATCAGCACCCGATAAGGCCAAGTTCTTTACTTCGTTTTTTGTGAAGCTGGCTGGTACACATCAATTACAAAAGGATATAGAAGCAGGTAAAACACCCGATGATATTAGAGCCGCTTGGCAAGAAGATTTAGCGGTGTACAAGCAAATGCGCAAAAAGTACCTGCTGTATCCTGATTTTGAGTAGAGGTTAAAAGTTCGGTTTTAACAAATATTGATTGTAGAAATCTTCAATTACCTGTACGGCCTCATCGGCTGTATCTACAATTGTAAAAAGATCCATATCGGCTGCGTTGATGTTGGCTTCTCGCTCTAGCAATACTTCTTTAATCCAACCCATTAGGCCACTCCAAAAGTTAGAATCTACCAACACAATGGGAAAGCGGCTAATTTTAAAGGTTTGAATAAGTGTAATAGCTTCAAAAAGTTCATCCAAGGTGCCAAAGCCACCGGGCATTACAATAAAACCTTGCGAGTATTTTACAAACATTACTTTACGCACAAAGAAATAGTCGAAATCTAAATTTTTGTCGTTATCAATAAAGGCGTTGGGTTCTTGCTCAAAAGGTAAATCAATATTTAAACCTACCGAAGTCCCCTTACCGCGATTAGCTCCTTTATTTCCTGCTTCCATCATGCCAGGGCCACCGCCTGTAATTACGCCATAGCCTTTTTGGGTAAGCTCATAGGCAATCTCTTCGGCTAGTTTGTATTTAGGATGTTCGGGAGAAGTACGTGCTGAACCAAATATGGATACGCAGGGGCCAATTCGCGAAAGTGTTTCATAACCATTCACAAATTCAGACATTATCTTAAAAATGCCCCAACTGTCGTTGGATTTTATCTCACTCCAATTTTTGCTGTCAAAGGAATCTGTTCCGTTCGATTCTTTTCCTGAATTGTCTTTTTCACTCATGGCTTAAAAGTAGTTTTTCGTTGCGAGGGTTTATACAAACCTTTAGCACTTTTATTAAAAGAATTACTAAGGGGTCTAATTCAGCTCTAGCTTTAAAAATTGAGCAGTATAACTTTTCTTTTCTTTAATCAAATCTTCTGGTGTGCCCTTAAAAATGATTTTCCCACCTTCTTTCCCACCTTCAGGGCCAACATCAACAATATGGTCTGCTAGTTTAATAACATCCATATTATGCTCAATAATAAGTACGGTATTTCCCTTATCTACCAATTTGTTAATTACATCCATTAAAACCCGAACATCTTCAAAATGTAGGCCTGTAGTAGGTTCATCTAAAATGTAAAGGGTTTGTCCTGTATCTCTTTTACTAAGCTCGGTGGCCAGTTTTACGCGCTGTGCTTCTCCACCCGAAAGGGTAGTGCTCTGCTGACCCAGAGTGATATAGCCCAAACCAACATCGTGTAGGGTACTTAGCTTATTGTAAATTTTAGGAATGTTTTCGAAAAATTTCACCGCCTGGTTTACGCTCATTTCCAGTATATCCGAAATAGATTTTCCTTTAAATCGTATTTCCAATGTTTCACGATTAAAACGTTTGCCTTGGCAAGTTTCGCAATCTACATATACATCCGGCAAAAAGTTCATCTCAATTACTCTAAGGCCAGCGCCTTCACAGGTTTCGCAGCGGCCCCCTTTTACATTAAAGCTAAACCTACCTGGTTTGTAACCGCGCACTTTGGCTTCCATGGTTTGGGCAAACAAATCTCTAATAAAAGAAAGTACGCCTGTGTAAGTAGCTGGGTTGGAGCGCGGTGTACGCCCAATAGGCGATTGATCGATGTCAATTACTTTATCTAAAAACTCTAAACCTTTTAATGTTTTATAAGGCAGGGGCTCCTTTACCGAATTGTAAAAATGCTTACTAAGGGCAGGGTATAGGGTTTCGTTTACCAAGGTAGATTTACCACTACCCGAAACGCCTGTTACCACCGTGAGTTTCCCTAGCGGAAGCGTTAAATCTGCCTTTCTAAGGTTGTTACCCGTGGCTCCGGTAAGCACAATTTCATTTCCACTCCCGGCTCTTCGTTCGCTTAGTGGGCTAATGGTTTTGGCACCATTTAGGTATTGTGCAGTTAAGCTTTCGCTGGAAAGAATGGCGTTGTAATCGCCTTGCGCTACAATTTCGCCACCGCGTTTACCAGCATGCGGACCAAGGTCTAAGATGAAATCAGCCTGCATCATCATATCCTTGTCGTGTTCCACCACAATTACCGAGTTGCCAATATCTCTTAAGTCAATTAACGATTGGATAAGTTTATGGTTATCGCGCTGATGTAAACCAATACTGGGCTCATCTAAAATGTACAATACATTTACCAGTTGTGAGCCAATTTGAGTGGCCAGCCTAATGCGTTGTGCCTCACCACCAGATAAGGTCTTGGCTGGTCGGTTTAAGCTCAAATAATCCAAGCCTACATCCAATAAAAAGGAAACACGTGTTTTTAGCTCTTTAACAATCTCGGTGGCAATTTGTTTTTGTTGATCGTTCATGCGCTCTTTCACATCCTCTAGCCACAAGCTAAGATCTTTAAGGCTCATGCCCGCTAAGTCCGAAATGGACTGCTCGTCAATTTTAAAAAACCTCGATTCTTGTTTTAGACGCTCGCCTTTGCAACTAGGGCAGCTTACTTTATTCATAAAGCTCTCCGCCCAGCGCTTTACCGATTTTGTTTGCGCCTCTTGGTTTTGCGTTTCAATAAATCGTACTACACCTTCAAAGTTGATGCTGTATTTGCGGGTAATACCTAAGTTTTTGTTCTCTACTTCAAAGGCTTCATCCGATCCATACAATATCACGTCCATTCCTTCTTTCGGAATTTTTTTGATGGGTGTGCTAAGCTCAAAGCCGTATTTGTCACCAATAATTTCGAGCTGGTTAAAAATCCAAGTTTGCTTAAACTCACCAAGTGGAATAATACCACCTCCTCTAATACTCTTCGTGTCGTCTGGAATAATTTTGTTAAAATCGATTTGCGAAACTTCACCCAGGCCATTGCACTTGGGGCAAGCTCCTTTGGGCGAGTTAAACGAAAAAGAATTGGGCTCGGGTTTTGGATAGGAGATGCCGCTGGTGGGGCACATAAGGTTACGACTAAAGTAGCGCGCATTCTCCCCGTTTTCATCTACAATAAGCAATACATCTTTACCATGGTGCATGGCCGTATTTACCGATTCTTTTAAACGCTGCTCGGTGCCGGCACTAACTTGCATTCTATCAATAACCACCTCAATATCATGCACTTTGTATCTGTCTAGGCGCATGCCGCGGGTAATATCTCTTATCTCGCCATCTACACGTACCTTTAAAAAGCCCTGCTTGGCTACACTTTCAAATAACTCGCGGTAATGCCCTTTACGGGATTTTACCAAAGGCGCTAAAATGTTTATTTTTTGAGTGAGGTAGTTTTCGGAAATCAACTTTAAAATTTGATCATCCGAATAGCTTACCATTTTTTCGTTGGTTTTATACGAATAAGCTTCGGCCGCGCGGGCAAACAGCAAACGTAGAAAATCGTAAATCTCGGTAACGGTACCTACGGTAGAGCGGGGGTTTTTGCTGGTTGTCTTTTGTTCGATAGAAATTACTGGGCTTAAGCCGTTAATTTTATCTACATCAGGTCTCTCAAGGTTACCCAAAAATTGTCGGGCGTAAGCCGAAAACGTTTCAATATACCTACGCTGCCCTTCGGCATAAATAGTATCAAATGCCAACGATGATTTACCGCTACCACTTAAGCCAGTTATTACTACCAGCTGGTTGCGCGGAATGTTTACGCTCACATTTTTTAAGTTGTGCACGCGGGCACCGTAAATCTCAATTTGTTCCTCTGTGCTAATCGTATCGCTCATAAATAGCCTCTGCTAAAAAAAATCAATCGGCAAAGGTACTAGTCCCAAATGTTAAATGAGCGGTTTTAGAAAAATAGAAACATCTTTTTAGAAAAAGATGTGAAATCTGCTAAACGGGAAGGTTGAAAAGAAGAATGGATCCTTAGGACTGGGAGCGTTTAGCTATTTTACTAAGCTTAAAAGTACTCTTTCCAAAATGGGCATGTCTATGACAGTTCGGACACAAGGCCACGCAATTTTTGACGGTATCGGGTCCGTTTTCCGAAAGTGGAATTACATGATGTACTTCTAAATATGCAGATCCATCAAAATCCTTTTTAAACGGGGCGTCACTCTTGCAATATTCACAAATCCCATCTGCGTTTTCCAAAACCTCTGCAACCACATCAGCATTTCTAATATATATTTTGGTGGTGGAAAAAGTTTCTTGAGCATTTTTAGTTGCATTTTCAAGCCTTGCTAATCGCATTTCTTGTGAGTCCAACTGGGAATTTTTCAATTCATTGCTAAAAGTGGATTTATATTCATTGCTTGACAATTCGACTGGTTTAATGGAGCCGTAAATTTCTGAGAGCCTAAACTTTCCCCTTAGCCAATCTTCTCGTTCCCAATTAATATTTGAGTAATTATCAACTTTTAGAGATGCAACCTTGAAATGCTTCCATACAAGCTCATTACTTGTTAGGGCTTTTATGTTTTCTGAACTCGTTGTTACCCAGTATAGTAGTTCGCCATTTGATTTTGAACTTTTAACGACTCTGACTGGGAAGCCAATTTCTTTTGAAATGTCGGCATCAACAATAATCTCGATGGTGTCTTGGAGTATTCCAGCCAACATAACTCGGCCAAAGAATAGACCGAGGCTTGTTTTAGATGGAGGAAATCCAAACCAACTTTTTTCAGGTAGTAACGTGTTTTGAAAAGCTTTTTCAAAGAAATCTATCAAAGCAAGGTTAACCGATTCATTTCTCTTTTTTTTAGCCCAGCTGTTTACTATATTTTTCCAATCATCCATTCTAAAAGATTGATTTATAGTATTATATTAAGATGTTTTACTCGCCTGCCTTTACCGAAGCGGGTTTTTTAGTGCTGCTGTCTGCGGGAGCTAAAACCTTTGCGGTTTCCGATAAATGGTAATGCCCTTTTAGCGGGATTTTAATTTCATATACTTCGTCTCCTTTTTTGGGGAGGTAATGGTAGCGCAACCAAGGGTTGTGGTATTTTAAAATGCGGTAATTAATGTTTTCGCTTTTGGCAAAAAGACCCAAATCCGTAATGGCACTATCTATAAGCACACTGCGGGTAGGTATGGTGTTGTACAAATCCTTTTCGCGGAAGTTGAAACCGTATTTATTGGGGTTTTCTAAAATTTGTTTTACCGCTGCCATTCTAAACACGTAGCGAGCCGTTTCATGATTAAGTTTTAGGTCAAAGTACGAGCTGCCTTGTTGGCGTTCAAGTTGCTTATTAATACCTCCCATACCCATGTTGTAAGAGGCTGCGGCCAATGTCCAGCTACCAAATTTACGGTAGGCCTCTTTTAAATATAGGCAAGCCGCCTCAGTCGATTTTTCTAAGTGGTAGCGTTCGTCCACTTCTTTGCTCACCTCTAAACCATACAGTTTGGCGGTGCTCTCCAAAATTTGCCAAAAGCCTACCGCGCCTGCGCCTGATACAACGTTGGTTAAACCGCTTTCTACCAAGGCCAAATATTTAAAATCATCGGGTACACCATGCTTTTGTAATATGGGCTCAATAATAGGGAAGTAGCGGTGGCTGCGCTTAAAATACAGCAGGGTAGAACTTTGCCAATACGTGTTTACCAGCAGTTCGCGGTCAAAGCGTTCGTAAATTTCGGGGTCTTCAATCGGAATAATTTCGCCAGCAAAGGTGGCTGTATCTGGCAGGTTAAGACTAAATATAGAATAGTTGTTTTTGAACTCCAACTCAAAGTGCTCATCGTTCATGCCATCGTATTTAAAAAATACAAAAAGAGCTACTAAGGCACACAGTCCTAAAGCGATAAAGAAGTTGGGTATTCTATTTTTCATTACAGGCTAAATTGGCTTTCTAAGGTACTAAATTTGGGGGCAACATTATCTTTTTCAGATACATTGGGGTTTGCTACACCCCAGTCAATATTCAGTTCGGGGTCGTTCCATAAAACACTGCCTTCACTTTCCTTATCATACATATTGGTGCATTTATAGGCAAACACAGTATCATCCTCTAAGGTTAAAAAACCGTGGGCAAAGCCCGGTGGCACCCAAAACATACGCTTGTTGGCTCCGGTAAGTAATACTTTATGATGCTGCCCATAGGTGGGTGAGTTTTTACGAATATCTACCGCCACATCTAAAACAGAGCCGTGTATTACACGCACCAATTTACCTTGGGCATAAGGCGGGTTTTGAAAGTGTAAACCGCGCAGCACCCCTTTGGCCGATAACGATTGATTGTCTTGCACAAACTCATAAGGTACACCTGCCTCTTTAAAAGCTTGCTTATTGTACGATTCGTAAAAATAACCACGTGCATCACCAAATACAGCGGGTTCAATTTCTAATAATCCAGGAATATGGGTTTCAATAACTTTCATAGCGCAAAAGTACGTTTTTAGCGTATTTTAATAAGCACAGCGCCACTTTAAGCCCACACAGTTGCTAACATTATGCAAAGGCAAACGGGCTTGTTTATTAAAACCATTGGTTTGTTTAAATTCTGTTTGTTTTGCCCTACATTTACGCGGCTTGCACCTGTTTGGGATAAACTTAGATCGGTGAGGTTATTGAATAATTAATACATAAGGGGTGTAACGATGATATCGTTAACCCTTAGTTATATACCATTGGGTGAAAAACAGTAAATGAAATTTTAAATGGGGCATCTTAGCATTGCCATATTAAAGAAACAATCTGAGTTTAACAACAAAGATTTAAAATTCGACTACTTGGTAATCAAGGAAAGGGTGAATGGCTTTAAATTCCTTGAACGAGAAAGCAATGTAATAGGAGGTAAGTTTGATTACTCTGGCTTTAAAAATTATATAGTAAAACATTTTGATTTACCTACTACTTATGAAGTCTCACCAAACAACTACGAAAAGGTGGATTTTATTAAAATTCAACCATTCAAAACGAATAAACGAGAACCTTTCGCAACAGCTTATGACTACCTTCTCTCAAAAGTTCAAATTGAACACATTGAGCAATTAATTAAAACAAAAAAAGGAGTTTGGAAGGATTTAGTTTGGCAAAGTGAACAAGAATTACTCAATAATCAAAAGAACTGGAATAGTAGTCAACAATTCATATTTGGGAGAGAAACAGCCTTTCGTCCTCCGAAGTTTTCCAACAAGCTTAGAGCAAGTTTAAAGAATATTGTTAAAGCAAAAGAAAACGGAAAACTTGTGATTTTTGCAGGAGCAGGAGTATCCTTTGATTCTAATGTTCCCGGATGGTCACGACTCATTGATGAACTGAAAGGTGATTTAGACAAGAAGGAAAATGACTATCTAGAAATTGGTCAATTATATTTTGATTCAAGAGGAAAGAAAGAATACATAGACAAAATTCAGGAAGTACTAAAACATGGAAAAACTAGATTTAACCCTATCCATGAAAAAATTGTTGAGCTTAAGCCTCTACATATAGTAACCACAAATTACGATACTCATTTTGAACAGGTTTTAGACGAAAAAAGTTATAGATACTCCATAATCAAAAAAGATGTTGACCTTCCCTATTCAAAAGGAGCTTCTTTGTTTATTAAAATGCATGGAGACTTTGACGAAAAAAACATTGTACTCAAAAAGAATGATTATGGAGAAAGATATTCCTCCGCATTTCCATTAATAGAAGGATTTGTTAAAGGTATTTTCGCTTCAAAATTAGTTGTGTTTATTGGTTTCTCTTTTACAGATCCAAATCTTATTCACATTCTTGAATCTGTTCAAAAAATACTAAAGGAAGATAACCAACCTCCATATTTACTGATGGTTCCTGAGCAAGGAATGGATAAAGAGCAATTAAAAAACTATAACTTAAACAAAAAACAAATTGAAGATAAAGGAGCGAAAATCATAGATTATGAAGAGACTCCATTCAATGATTATTTTGATCAGATTATTTCCGAAGAGGACGAAGCCCGAATAAATGAGCTGACTTTAACAGGGCAAAAAGTATATAAGTTCCTGAAAGGAATTGAGCATTTTGATGCTTTTTCGGATAGTCTTGAAAATCTTAAAATTGAAAATCAACTTACAAATTCTGTTCTGAGATTTAATGAGTTTGGTGCAATTCCACCAGCAGTTTTAGAATCAACAACACCATTTAAGCTAAAGAAAAAAGCTCAATCTGAATTAACAACGGACGCCAATTATGATCCATATACTCCTTTTCATTTAGAAACATTAAATGAAAATCTACTTTCATTTTTGCAGAAGAAAATGAAAAATGGCAAAGTAGATTTTCACAACTATTCGGATAAATCTCTACCTTTCCATGAACAGGAATTAAGCAAAGCGCTTCGATTACTTTATTCAAGTGGTATACATTGTATCCAAAGAAAGAATGACACTTCTCCTGTTCATATAAAGCTCAATCCAATCAAGAAAGATGAAGATTGTAATTGTCATAGATGCCAATACTCACGGTTCGAATTTGACCAAATGCTCCAAGCACTAAACACGCTTTCAACTAAACTAATCTGTAAAAATGCACAACAGGATGTCGGTTTAATTGAAGCATATGGATTCTTAAAAACTGGACAAGCTGCAAGAGCATTTTATGTTTTAGAAGAGCTGAAAACCAAGGCCTGGAAAAACCAAGAATACATTACATATTTCTTAGCTCTTTACAATCAATCTTTATTGTATCCGTTTATGTCCATAATGGAAGACAGAAGCTTCGGTGAAGAGGAGCTTGAGAAAATAAGAGAAAAGATAAAACGAATTGACCTAAACCAAACAATATTCGAATTACCAGTTGATCGCAATGTAAAGCAAGCACTAACAATTATTAAGGAGAATAAATCATATTATTCTGCACAAACAACAATTAAACAAGAACATCCAAAAATTATTGAAAACTACACCAAATATAAAAAAGGTGGTTTTCGAAGTATGGGGCCTCATCATTGGCACAAAGTTGAAACCACTTTTTATCAATTATGGAAATTCTACTACAACAATCTCCTCTTTAATGATGAATATAGTTATTTTCTTGATTTAGCACATCAGTATATAGAATCAATGATTGCCAGTTATTCTACTTCAAAGAAATACGAGCAACGTTTAAATCATTTTTCTACATTCTTTAAAGGTGTATTTATCACATATGGTAAACCAAAAGAATTAAGATCGTTGTTAAGAGATTATAGTATAACCAATTTCGAGTTTGAAAACCAAAAAGAAACGACAGATAGTATTCTTGAGTCATTTAGTACATTTTGCAGTTCTGGATTTCAAGTGAACTCATTTTTTAAAGATATCTATGAAAATCCATTATATAGTATTGCTACTTCAAACTCTACATTCTTTGAAACTAAAGTAAGAACTTGTTTTGACAACTTTTTACTTCTGATCTGTAAGTTGGAGTTGTCAAAAGAACAAGTCAATATTGTTGTCGTTGATGCCATCAATTATCTTACAACAAATCCAATTTTTAATGCACATACATCTTTACAGTATTTTACTGATTTTGCAACTCATTTTATTAAATCAATAGACGAACCCAATACGATAAAATTGATCAATTATATTTTGTCTGACAATATTTGGTCAGATGACATGATTGAACCTGTTTGCAGTGCAATAATCAATGACCAAAAAAGAGAAGAAATTCTTGGAGAAGAATTTTATGTAAAGATTGTTCGGAGAACAGAACAAAAAAATAAATGGGCAGTAAAACTTGAATCAATGATTCCTTTTTATTGTCTTTTAAAATCAAATGAAAAAAATCGCTTTTTAGAAAATATCCAACCATTGTTTGATGACAATAGAACAATTAAAAAGGCATACTATTGGGGATTATGGAATCCAAAAAGAGATAAGGAAATCCTAAATTCATTTTTGGAAATTCTCATTAATAAATGCAAAGGATTTCCAGATTATGAAATCGGAAATGATGGATTTCCAGAAGAAATAAATAGTTTTTCCGTTTGGAATGACCTACACTTTATCGTTAATATTATTTATGACAATGACCTTTTCACAGAGGAATTTGTTGAAAAAATATATAGTTCTATAGAATCCAAAATGTTTAAATGGATTCTTAAACCAAGAGAATTTAATTATTCAGATTTTAAAATTAGTTGGGTCACTTCTTTTAGAGATGATAGAATCACAAAAATCCTTAAAAATATTGACGAAGTAAAAGAATCAATATCCATTGGCTTGCAAGAGAATTACAATGAAAATGTGGCGAAAATATACTTTGAAAAATTAATGAAATAGTAATAAATTTTTTACAAAGGTTCATTCCGGCCTGGGTAAAAGATCTTTTGCATTTTTGTTACTTTGGATTTAATCAACTAACCCTATCAATAATGCCTTATAACAATTCATAAAAAATGAGCGAGAAAAAAAACAGTGGTTTGGCATTGCAAAAAATAGAAACAAACCAAATGAGGAAACGCCCACTTTTAAGAGCAAAGGAAAATAGTAAGATAAAAAAATTAGAACTGTTTTTAAGCAAGGCTGCTAAAGATAAAAACCATCTAGCTTTATTTTACGGCTCTGCGGGCACAGGTAAAACAGTAACCGCTAGTTTGTTGGGTAAACGTACTGGTAAAGAGGTTTATAGAATAGATTTATCAAGAGTAGTTTCTAAATTTATCGGAGAAACTGAAAAAAATTTAGATACCCTATTGAGTAGGGCAGCGGGTAAAGGATGGATTCTTCTTTTTGATGAAGCAGATGCTTTGTTTGGTAAAAGAAGCAGTGTGCAAGATTCTAAAGAAAGATTTGGAAATAAAGAGGCTTCCCATCTATTACAAAGAATTAAAAAATACGAAGGGATGGTTATTCTGGTTTCGCGGCTGAAGGAAATTGAAAGCCACAAGATACTAGATGATTTTGACACTGTAGTTAGGTTTCAAAAGCTGAATTTTGTGACGCAGAAAATGGTGCGTTTAAATAGTTTGTTTAGCAAGAAAAAATAAAGCCTTTAAGTTGAAAGTAAAGAAATCGTTGAGGTATTATTCTCTTTTCGATTATAAAATTTACAAACAGCGGCTATAACAAAATACCTAATTGGAATTGGAGTAGCTTGGAAGGGGATAATCGAAGGGGTTAATGTGAAATATAAGCTCCACACTTTTGGTGCCTGCTGAAAAAAATTGCGCAACGCATGTTTTGTACATATATTTGTACTTTAAAGAATACAATATTATGCAAGTAACCACTGTTTCTGATTTTAGAAAAGATATTAAAACATACTTAGACAGAGTTGTAAAGAACTTTGAGACTTTGATTATAAATCGTGGAAAAGATTCTGGAATTGTAGTTATGTCTTTAGAGGAATACAATTCTTTAATGGCCACAAATCACGAACTATCTTCTCGAAAGAATGAATTGAGATTGGATTCGGCAATTGGCAAAATAAAAAGCGGAACGACTTTTAGCAAAGACCTAATCGAGGATTAAAATGAAGTATGTGTTCGTTGATGAATCTTGGGAAGATTATTTGTATTGGCAAAAAACGGATATGAAAAAGCTGAAGAAAATAAATGAACTTCTTAAAGAGATTGCTCGAAATCCTTTTGATGGAATTGGAAAACCTGAACCGTTAAAACATAAATACGCTGGATTTTGGTCAAGGAGAATTGATAGTGAACATAGATTGATTTACCAATATAGAGAAGGAGAAATACTAATTGCAAAATGTAGATTTCATTATGACTAAGGAAAGCACAGTAGGCAACGAACGGTGCTGAAATTCAACTAAAAATCGTCTTATTTCCTATTTCTTTTAAAAGTCCTTTTTTTTGGTGAAGTCCTATCCAAAAATAATATGAGGCTAATACACTGGTACAAGCTGTAGGCTCCCCAGTTTTAGTACAGTAAATTATACTTTTACGTTGTAATTGGAAGCTTCTTGACTGGCAGTAGCTAGAAATGAAAACACGGACTACTCTCAGCATTTAAATAAATCAATGAAAAAGTACTTTGAACAGAGTTATGCGTATTTATTAGGAGAAAAGGATGGGTGAGAAAAGGAAGAAAATTCTAGCCGTTATCATAGTTATATTAACTCTTGGCTTTAGCTACGCGCATGGTCAAACCATAAGAGAGATGGAGCAAATATTTCAAAAGGCGATTGACTTAGATGAACTGCAGCCGTTTTATCATGAAAAGGAAATTAAAGCTAGAATACCCCTGATTATTATCAATGACAGCAAAATTCCCAATGATTTAAAATTGATGAAGTTTGGAGAGCCGGTGAAAATTATTTCCAAATCAGTGGCCTTTCAATTAGGGTTCAATCTAGATGATATTATGGAACTTGTTAGTTTTGAATATGGAGATGACATGGCGCAAATAGAATTGAATTATCGCCCTGAAGGGATAAGAGTGAAAGTTTATTTAAAGAAATCCAGAAACGATTGGAGAGTAAAAAGAAGTAATATTATTGAATACTAGCTGTAGAAAAGTAATGAGAACAATCACTTTTTTATTCCAAAATAATAGCGCTGTTTTGCTTATAGTTATTGGGTTGTGTAATATTTAAAGTAAATTGTATTAATCGCAAAAAGTTAAAGTATGATTCCTGTAATTATTGGCATTGGCATTTTTCTAATGATTTTAGAGCGTATTGTTCCGGATCAAAAATTACCGCATGTAAAAGGTTGGTGGACCCGGGTTATTTTTATAAATATATTGCAACTAGGGGTTGTTATATTGGGTAGCTATACATGGGATATTTGGCTAAAAAAGGTTTCTCTTTTTTCGGTGTCAGCTCATGTTAGTCCAGTAGTTGGAGGTTTATTGGCTTATTTTATAATAACCTTTGTTTTTTATTGGTGGCATAGATGGAGGCATAATATTAATTTTTTGTGGTTGGCATTTCATCAGTTACATCATAGCCCTCAAAGAATAGAAACGATTACCTCCTTTTACAAGCATCCTGTTGAGATTATCTGCAATTCCATATTAATTGGATCGGTTAATTTTTTAATCTTAGGTCTTAACATAGAATCTGCTGCCTATTGTATTTTATTTAGTTCGATAGGTGAGTACGTTTATCATATGAACATAAAGACACCACATTGGATGGGTTATATTTTTCAAAGACCTGAAATGCATCGTGTTCATCATGAAAGGTCTAAACATTATAGTAATTTTTCGGATCTACCTATTTGGGATATGATGTTTGGTACTTTTGAAAATCCTCGAAAAAGAGATGTAACATGTGGGTTTAAACCAGAGAGAGAGAGCAAATTAATGGACATGTTAAGTTTTAAAAACGTTAATGATTCTTATAAATCAAAATAAAATATGCGAAAGACTTTGTATTACATTATTGTTGGTATCGGTTTATTGCAAACCATTGGGTATTTAACCAAAGTTGATGTTGTTAGAAATATAGGTTTGGTGACTTCGGCATCTCCATTACCAATTGTATTTACAGAGGTTAAGGGTGTAGAGGCATTTGCAGGTGATTATTATTTTCAGTGGAAAAAAGATGAGACCTCTTCGGTAGAAAAAATAAAAGTTACTCCAGCTTTATACTCTAAATTAAAAGGCCCTTATAATAGAAGAAATATTTACGGTGCGGCCATAGCTGGCGGGCCTATTCTTCCACAAAAGCTCTCTAATCCAATTATTAATTATGGCCTATGCAATGATGTTTTAACAAACGAATTAGCACTTCCCATTGATAAGAAAAGTTTTTCAATATTGATTAAAACGCGAACAAAAGGAAAAAATGATGAGTGGGTTTTAAAAACGGAATGTAAATGAAAAGTTATTCACCCTATCAGTTTTCATTGTTTAGAATAATCCTTGGAACGTATCTTTTAGTTCATTTTTTGTTGTTAATACCTTACGCGGCAGAAATATGGAGTGAAATAGGTATGCTGCCTGATGCTTCTGCCAATTTCACATATGGTTTTTTTCCAAACATTCTTAACCTGGCGAGTTCTGGAACCAGCGTTACTCTATATGTTACTTTTCTTGCCATACTAAGTTTTTGTTTTCTCATTGGATTTCAAAGGCCACTTGTTTCTGTATTACTTTGGTATGGATGGGCATCACTATTCGATAGAAACAACCTTATTCTTAACCCCGGTATCCCTTATGTTGGATGGCTACTTTTGGTATGTGCAATTATTCCTAAGGGAGAACCATTTTCAATAGGTAATTCGAGGAAAAATACAAAATGGGAGATGCCAAAGGTTTTGTTTTTTGGTGCTTGGGCAATAATGGCTATTGGTTACTCCATTAGTGGTTTTGATAAATTTATGGCTCCTAGCTGGAAAAATGGTACCGCCATCTTTCATTTACTGGAGAACCCTTTGGCGAGAGATTATTGGTTGAGAGATTTGATGGTACAATTACCTGAGGGTGTTCTCAAAATAAAAACCTATGCCGTGCTATTTGTTGAAATGGCTTTTTTGCCATTTGCCCTTTTTAAGCCCACAAGAAAATGGATTTGGCTTTCCATGATTGTTATGCATTTAGGCATATTGCTAATAGTCGATTTTGCAGACTTGACACTTGGCATGTTAATGATTCATTGGTTTACTTTTGATTCAAGATGGCTAAAATCTAAACCTAAGCAAAGTGGTATCTTATTCTTTGATGGTGTTTGCGGAATGTGTAATGGATTGATAAACTTTATGATGTTGGAAGACAGGAATGAGGCCTTACGCTATGCTCCACTCCAAGGAGACACCGCATTAGAAAAAATTGATGCAATACATTTAGAAAAGCTCAATTCTATTGTTTTTAAAGAAGGAGAAAAGATATATACAGAGTCGGATGGAGTTATTCATGCTTTGGCGTCTATCGGTGGAATGTACAAACTAGCTTTAGCTTCTAAGGTGATACCAAAATTCATCCGAGATAGAATTTATGCATTTGTTTCAGCAAATCGATACAAATGGTTTGGCAAGAAAGAAGTATGTCGTATGCCAACACCTGAAGAAAGAGATAAGTTACTACCTTAAATTTAAACTTATAGATATGATTCGAAAAATTTCGCTGAAAATTTTAAAAGGAATTTTATTCTTTGCTGGATTTGTTATTCTTTACTTTCTAACCGGCTTTGTTTTGTCAAGGATCACAATTGAAGAAGAATCTTTTGCGCCAGATGAGATTGACGTTTATATATTAACTAACGGAGTACATTCCGATATAGTGGTTCCGGCAATGACTAATCAGGAAAATTGGTTTTCAAAAATTGGATTCCTAAAGACCTCGATTGATACAACGAAGTACAAATATTTAGCTTTTGGGTGGGGCGATAAGGGTTTTTACCTCAATACTCCCTCTTGGTCTGAACTAAAGGTGAGCACTGCCTTAAAAGCTACTATAGGTGTCAGCGGAACAGCTATTCATGCCACCTACTATAGGGATATGATTGAAAATGAAAGTTGTAAAAAAATTGAAATTAGTAAAGAACAATATGGTAGGTTAATAGAGTATATTCAATCAAGCTTTGAGTTAGACAAGGAAGGAAATTTTATAAAAATTGAAACCAAAGCAAACAATGGAAATTTGGATGCATTTTACGAAGCGAAAGGAAGATACAATCTGTTCAATACATGCAATTCTTGGACAAACAAAAGCCTCAAATGCTCGGGGCAAAAGGCCTGCCTTTGGACAGCATTTCAACAGCCAATTTTTGAGAAGTATTAGGATAAATAGTGAGAAAAGACTAGTTTATGTTAAAATAGATACTTAATGGTCGATTACCGTTGATAATTCTCAGCGATGTCTCGATTTCCTCCTAGAGTCTATGGATTTTTAAGATTATGAAATTAATAAAAAAATGAAAATAGGTCACAGTTAGTAGTATGAACTCACATTAAGTAGAGTCTATTCCCACCATCCAACATGGCAATTTATTTAGCACATTTGTGGCTTAAACAATATGCAATGAAATATCGTTTGGCTAGTCTAAGTTTTGCGGCTGTAATGTTGTGGTTGGCAGTAGTGTCTTTCACTAATTCATCCGTACCAGAAGAAAAACCCAGAAACATTATTTTAATGATTGGAGATGGAATGGGCTTGTCTCAACTGTCTTCCGCTTTTTATTATGGTAATGGCGAGCCTAACTTTGCACGTTTCCCTATAGTAGGCCTTAGTAGAACATCTGCTTCCTCCGATAAAATTACCGATTCGGCCGCGGGAGCCACGGCCTTGTCCACTGGCAAAAAAACATATAACGGGGCTATTGGTGTTGATGCTAAGAAAAAATCGGTGGAAACCTTGATAGAGTATTTTGCCGCTAAAGGGCTTAGTAATGGTTTGGTGGCAACCTCCTCGATCACACATGCTACGCCTGCTTCTTTTTATGCGCATGTTAAAAAGCGTAAAATGCAAGATGAAATAGCAGAGCATTTGGTGCAATCCAACGTTGATTTTTTTGCGGGAGGTGGGCAAAAGTTCTTTAAAATTGGAGAAGGGGATAATGATTTAACCGAAATGCTTAGGGCCAAAGATTTTGTGATAAACACCCAAAAGTTAGATGTAGAATTGCCTTATAACAATGCGAATAAGTACGGTTATCTTTTGGCAAAGGATGGTATGCCTACCATGGAAAATGATAGAGGTGATTTTTTAAAACGCGCTTCTTTATTGGCATTGGAATGTTTGTCTAAAAACGAAAAGGGTTTCTTTTTAGTAATTGAAGGATCGCAGATTGATTGGGGAGGGCATGCTAATAATGCTTCGTATGTAATTAGCGAAACCTTGGATTTTGACCAAACGGTAGGTGCGGTTTTAGATTTTGCCAAAGAAGATGGTAATACCTTGGTTATTGTAACGGCCGATCATGAAACGGGTGGTTTTACGCTAAAAGCAAAGTTAAAGAAAGTACCATTTGGCGGCTCAAAACCCGATTACGATGAAATAGACCCGAGTTTTTCTACAGGAGGGCATAGCGCGGCCTTGGTACCTGTATTAGCCTATGGCCCAGGGGCCGAAATGTTTTCCGGTATCTATCAGAATACGGCAATTCACCAAAAAATTGTGAGGCTGAGTAGTCCGTAAAAATAAAAGGACGTTTAGCGTTTAACGCCAAACATCCTTTTCTAAATTTTAAGACACAAAACTATACTAGCTTTTAAAGCCCCGTATAATTCTGTGGACTAATGTTTTTAAGCTCTGCTTTTAACACTTCACTAATATCAAGGGTATCGATAAAAGCCCCAATGGTTTCACGCGTCATTTTTTCATTTTTACGTGTAAGCCCTTTTAGCGCTTCGTAGGGGTTTGGAAAACCTTCGCGTCTTAAAATGTTTTGAATGCCTTCGGCTACTACCGCCCAATTGTCTTCAAGGTCACTTTGTAACTTACTCTCATTAAGCAATAATTTACTTAACCCACGCAGGGTTGAGTTAAAAGCTATTTGCGTGTGTCCCATAGGTACACCAATGTTTCTAAGCACGGTGCTGTCGGTTAAATCGCGCTGTAAGCGAGATACAGGCAGCTTAGCCGAAAGATGTTCAAACAGGGCATTTGCTAAACCTAAATTACCTTCGCTGTTCTCAAAATCAATCGGGTTTACCTTGTGCGGCATAGCGGATGATCCTACTTCACCTTCCTTTATTTTTTGTTTGAAATAGTCCATGGAAATGTAAGTCCACATATCTTTATTCAAATCTAAAATAATGGTATTGATACGTTTTAGGCAATCAAAAAGAGCGGCCATATTATCGTAATGCTCAATTTGTGTGGTAGGCCACGAGTGCTGTAAATCAAGTGTTCCGTTTACAAAGTCTTCGGCAAAAGCCAACCAATCGGTGTTGGGGTAGGTAAGTTGATGGGCATTAAAATTACCCGTAGCACCACCAAATTTAGCCGAAAAAGGGATGTGACGAAGAAGGCGTAATTGCTGATCTAATCGCTCTACAAAAACCATAATT
This sequence comes from uncultured Owenweeksia sp., assembly GCA_937146805.1. Lineage (GTDB taxonomy): Bacteria > Bacteroidota > Bacteroidia > Flavobacteriales > Schleiferiaceae > Owenweeksia. Next base: position 46,247 of record CAKZRR010000002.1, read on the forward strand.
TCTTTTCCTAAACGGGTAGGAGAGGCAGGTTGGCCGTGTGTTCGTGCCAACATGGGTATGTCTTTCCACTCTTCGGCTAATTGTGATAAGGTTACAATGAGCTCGCCTAAATCACTTACATATTCGTTATCGATATACTCCTTCACCGAAAGGGGTGTAGCCGTATTGTTAATATCCTGAGAGGTTAAACCAAAATGGATAAACTCGCGAAAACCTTCTAAACCCAAGCGATCAAAATGTTCTTTGATAAAATACTCCACCGCCTTTACATCGTGGTTGGTAGTCTTTTCAATTTCTTTAATACGCAGGGCGTCTGATGATGAGAAATCCAAGTAAATATCACGTAGCTCAATAAACTTAGCTTTGTCAAAGTGGGCCAGTTGAGGTAATGGTAATTCAACCAAGGCAATAAAGTATTCAATCTCAATACGCACACGATATTGAATTAAAGCATATTCAGAAAAATAATTTTTAAGCTTTTCGGTAGTTTTGCGGTAGCGACCATCAATTGGAGAAATGGCAAGTAGTTGGTTTTCCATCATCAAAATTTAAGCGGCAAAAGTAATTATAAGTATGACATTTTGGAATCAAATTTCGGTAGCAACTAATAGCGTAGGGCGCGCTATTTCACTTTTTAGAAACCCTAAGGTAAGCCGTTACTTTTTATTGCCTTTGGTTATCAATGCACTGCTATTGGCCTTGGTGGTTTGGGGTAGTGTGGTTTTGGGTTCTTTTTTAGTAGATAACACTTTGGCCTACCTGGGCATAGATGAAGGCAGTTGGACAGGAATCTTGGCTATGATTATGGCATTTATTATTAGAATTTTGGTGTATTTGGTCTACTTCATAGTATATAAATACCTCATTCTTATAGTACTGTCGCCTTTTTTATCGCTGCTTTCTGAGGCGGTAGATCATTTGGAAAGTGGCAAAGAATTCCCTTTTAGTTGGAGCCAACTCGCCAAAGATATGGGGCGCAGCATAGTAATAAACCTGCGCAACTTTTGCTACGAAATGCTGCTTACCCTGTTACTAAGTTTAGTGGCTTTTATCCCTTTGGTAGGATTGGTTAGCCCGTTTGTTATTATTGGTGTTCAAGCCTACTTTTTTGGCTATGCCATGATGGATTATAATGCGGAGCGTTATCGATTTAAATCTAAGGATACCAATAAATGGATGCGCCACCATAAATGGACCGTAATGGCTGTTGGTCTTATTTTTTACGGTAGCTTTTTAGTTCCATTTATTGGCTGGGTTGTTGCCCCTATTTTAGGAACTGCTGTAGGTACCTTGGCCTTTTTAAAGTTGGAAAAGGAACATCCGCTGCCCTTTATTCCCCGTGCTTTTTAAACTTTATTTGGAGGTAAAGTGTTCGTTTTTAGAGCCTTTGAAAATAACTAAAAAACTTAACATAAAATAATTTTATCCTACAGAAACGGATTACTATATTTGGCCTGTCTTTTAAGAATTTGATTAATGGTTGCTTTTAAGAGCAGCGGTTAATTTGAGATATTAGAAGGTAATTATTGGAAAAGGGACAGGGCATCTATTAATTTAGATGCCCTTGTTTTTTTATATAACTTCTAAAATAAGTCCTTTGAGGTATTCGCCTTCCGGCTGAAAAATATTGATAGGATGATCGGCAGGCTGTCCAAGCCTTTCAACAATTTTTATTTGACGTTTGCTTTCAATAGCCGCTGCTCGGATAGAGGATTCAAAAAGCTGACTGTCGATATGTTGCGAACAAGAAAAAGTAAAAATCAAACCACCTCTCTTAATTTGTTTAAAAGCCGCCCCATTCAATCTTTTGTATGCCTGCACTGCTTGGTGGGTGCTGCGCCTGTTTTTGGCAAAAGCTGGAGGATCTAAAATAATAACGTCAAAATTATCCCCCTCCATTTTAAGGTAATCAAACACATCCGAAACTACCGCTTCGTGCCGATCAGCGCATTGATTTAATTCAGTATTTTTACGAGCCAGCTCAATGGCTTTCTCTGAACTATCAACAGATACGGCCTTTGTGGCGCCATTTTGCAAGGCGTAAATAGAAAATCCACCTGAGTAGGAAAAAGTATTTAACACAGATTTACCCTTGGCGTAACTCCCCAATTTTTGGCGATTAACTCGTTGATCTAAAAAGAAACCTGTTTTTTGTCCTTCTTCCCAGTTTACCCAAAATTGGTGGCCATTTTCAAGAATGGCCCCGCTGGTGGCTTTGCCCACTAAACAGCCCATATGCTCATCCGCGGCCGCAAGTTTGCTGGCAGGTTTACTGTAAACATTATTGATACTAGGCAAAGCTGTAACTAATTTGGCTATTAGATTTAGGTGCGTTAACCATCCCGGGTGATGAGCCTGAATCACAGCGGTATCGCCATAAAAATCAATAATTAGCCCACTTAAATTATCTCCTTCGGCAAATACCAATCGCCCAGCATTGGTGTTATCTTGCGAAAGCAAACCTAAACGATGACGGTAATCTATAGCCTCTTGCAATTGCGTTTGCAACCACTCTTCAAAGTTGGTAACGGGTACAAAAGAGAGTACACTTACCGCAATACTGCCTTTTTTGTAAAAGCCAAAAGCACAAAAAGAACCTTTGCTATCAAATATCTCTACAGGGGTTCCGTCAACTAAATCGGGCAGTTGTTTAAAGGCACCCGAAAAAATCCAAGGATGTTTTCGTTGCAATGCTTTTTCTTTTCCCTTGGCAAGTGTGAGGCTTTCATATTTCATCAAAGTGGGGTATTTCTTTTAAAAAGTGATAAGTACTATTTTGGTAATCTACCTGAGCGGCTATATTTTGAAGTCCGTTGCTTAAAACCACCCAAGGTGTTTGGTAGTGTAGGTTGTAACGCGCGGCTTGATCAAAAGTGGTTTGGGTTATTTTTATTTTGGGTGCCTTACACTCAACCAGCAAAGTAGGTTTCGCATTTTTATAGATTAAGATATCGGTGCGCCTCAAGCTATTGTTTAATACAAAACCGCCTTCCAAAGCAAAACTGCTAACCGGGTAACCGAGGCTTTGTAAAAAATGAATTAGATGCTGCCTTACCCATTCTTCGGGGGTAAGTTTAAGTTGTTTTTTACGGATAGCATCCCACACATAAATGTCGCCATCTTTTTGTGCCAATGGTAAGGGGGCGGGCGGTAAGTTTAATGGTGGAAATTTATGGGACATGCGGCAAAGATATTGCGCAAAAATGGGCTGGTGGTATAGGCAAGCCTAAATGATTTCCTTTTTATTAAAAGATAGTTATAAGCCGTTGTTTTATGGTGGCCAAAGCATTTTCTTTGCAGCCCTATGAAGTTTGAGCAAATCATACAAAACATAAAGGCAGGCCAGTTTGCGCCTGTATATTTTTTGATGGGCGAGGAGGCTTATTTTATTGATGAGGTGATGAATCTTATTGAGGAAAAAGGCCTGCCTGAAGATCAAAAGAGCTTTAATCAAACCATTTTGTATGCTGATAAACAGCTGAAGATTGGCAATGTAATAGCTGAGGCTAAGCGTTACCCTATGATGGCAGATAGAGTGGTGGTATTGGTTAAAGAAGCACAACATATTAGCAAATGGGATGGTTTAGAGGAATATCTTAAAAACCCAACACCTTCTATGGTGCTTGCTTTTGCGTACAAATACAAAAAGTTAGATAAGCGTAAATCTTTATATAAAAAGCTAGACAACGTTGGCATAGTAATGGAGTCAAAGAAGCTGTACGACAATCAGCTTCCGAAATGGATTGCGAGTTATGGCGAGCAAAAGCAAATAAGTTTTACACCCGGAGCAAGTCTTTTAATGGCCGAAAGTTTGGGTAGTGACTTGTCTCGTGTGGCGAATGAAATTGACAAGCTGTGCATTTTAGTAAAACCTGATAGTACGGTAGATGAACAAGCCATTGAAGATAATATTGGCATAAGTAAGGATTACAACAATTTTGAATTAACAAAGACGCTAGGTAAAAAGGATTTGGCAAAGGCAATAACCATTCAAAAGTATTTTAGTGCAAACCCCAAAGATCATCCCTTGGTGTTGGTTTTAGGGGTTTTGTATAGCTATTTCAGTAAATTAATGATGGTTAATCATTCTAAAAACTTTAATAATTCGGCCATTGCTTCATTGATAGGAGTGAACCCATTTTTTGCTGATGAATATGCCCAAGCCGCACGCCAGTATGATTTAAAAAAATTGGCTCGAATAATTGGTTATCTCCGCGAATGCGACCGAAAATCAAAAGGTATAGGTAATGCAAGAACAAGTGATTCGGAGCTTTTAAAAGAGCTAATTTTTAAAATAATATATGTTTAAGCTTTTCGGTAATTAAATAAGATATTTGGCAGCCCAAAAATAGATTCCCTAAATGAAAATGAGAGGTACTTTTTTAGTAATAGTAATGTGTTGTTTTGCCACTGTTTGGGCACAAACTGGCAAAGTGAGAGGTTTTGTAAACGATAAAAAAACAGAGGCACCGGTTCCCTTTGCCAATGCCGTTTTAAAAGGCACCAATTATGGAGCTGTAGCCAATGTTGAAGGCTTTTTTGTAATAAGTAATGTAAAGCCAGGCTCTTACACCTTAGAGGTGTCCTTTGTGGGATATGGCACGTTTTCTAAAGAAATAGTGGTGCGGGCCGAAAAAATTAATAATGAGAAAGTATACTTGGAAGAGGCTGCCTCAATGTTGGGGACTGTAGAAATTAATGTAGATAGAAAGGAGCGTGAGACGCAGGTTTTAACTGGGGTTGTTACTTTAGATCCCAAAAAAATACAGCAATTTTCGGTAGGGGGAGATGCCGATATTATTAAAGCGATTCAAGTACAACCGGGAGTGGTTACTACAGGAGACCAAGGTGGCCAACTTTATATTAGAGGGGGAGCGCCAATTCAGAATTTAATTTTATTGGATGGAATGATTGTTTACAATCCGTTTCATTCCATTGGTTTTTTCTCGGTATTTGATGCCGATATTATTCAAACGGCTAATGTATATACGGGTGGCTTTAATGCCGAATTTGGTAGTAGAAACTCAGCCGTAATGGATGTTACCACACGTATTGCCGACCGTAAAAAATTATCAGGTAAGCTTACAACCAGTACGTATACTGCTAAGTTATTGGTAGAAACTCCTTTGGGTAAAAAAGATAAATCAGGAAAAGCCAACAGTTCCTTTTTGGTGTCGGGTAAAACATCATACCTAGATAAAACGAGTTCAATTTTTTACCCATACGTAGATACGGAGTTTGAGGAAGGTTTGCCCTTTACGTTTAACGATATTTACGGAAAGTTTACCACGCAAGGGGGCAACGGCTCCAAGTTGAATTTGTTTGGTTTTTCGTTTGATGATGGTGTAAAATTTGGAGGGAATAATGATATAGACTGGACCTCTACTGGTTTAGGTATGGATTTTACAGCGGTTCCTTCTAGTTCAAGTGTATTGCTGGGTGGTGGTTTAAGCTATTCTAACTATAATATTCGATCGGTTACGGCTAATCAATCGCCAAGTAAATCGGGTATTAGCAGTTTTAATGGAGGTTTAAATTTTACCTACTTTTTACGAGAGAATGATGAATTTAAATTTGGTGTGGATGTAATTGGTTACAGCACTAGTTTAACCTTGTTCAATTCATCTTCGGTAAACACCGTAAAAGAAGATAACACCACCGAAATGGGAGGCTACGCCCAGTATAAAATTTCTACTAATCGTTTTATTATTCAGCCAGGTCTCCGTATTCATTATTACGGGGCGCAATCCGAAACATCGGTAGAGCCGCGTATGGGTATTAAGTTTAATGTAAACGAATGGTTTCGATTAAAGGCATCTGGAGGATTGTATTCTCAAAATTTGATTGCATCTAATTCAGATAGAGATGTAGTAAACCTATTTTACGGATTTTTGAGTGGTCCCAATAACATTCCCGAAACGTTTAAAGGAGAGGAATTAAGCTCAAAATTACAAAAGGCACAACATGTAGTAGCAGGTGCCGAAATTGAGGTTTCAGAGAATTTAACGCTAAACATTGAAGGTTATATTAAGAGATTTAGTCAGTTAACTAATGTGAACCGTAATCAGGTGTATTCTGAGAATAATTCAGATCCAAATATTGATGAAATTTTAAAATCAGAGTTTATTATTGAAGAAGGTTTAGCGAAAGGTTTAGACTTTTTAGCTACTTATAGAAAAGGGAATTATTACTTATGGGCGGCCTATTCATTAGGAGAAATTACACGTGACGATGGCGTGCAAGAGTACCATCCTTACTTTGATAGAAGACATAATTTAAACGTGGTAGGAACCTATACTTTTGGAAAAGATGGATCCTACGAATTAGGGTTTCGCTATAATTTTGGTTCGGGTTTTCCTTTTACTCCAGTGCGAGCCAATTACCGTCAACAAAACTTTTTGGACGTAGGCGATGAGGTAAATGTGCCTTACGATTATACTACTGAAAATGGAGAGCTGGGAACCTTGTTTGGTGGATTAAATGCCAAGCGCTTACCTAACTACCATCGATTGGATATGAGTATTAAAAAGGAGATAAAACTGAAGAAAAATCAAGTGATAGAGGTGTCGGCAGGGGCAACCAATGTGTTGAATTACGAAAACATATTCTACTATGTAACTTCGGAATACAAAAGGGTAAATCAATTACCTATTATGCCAACCGTATCCTTTAGCTATTTGTTTTAAAGGCTCCGTATTTTAGTATGCAGTAGATGGCTCTAAAGCCATCTTTCCAGCCAATTTTTTTACCCTCTTCAAAGGTTCTACCGTAGTAACTAATGCCTACTTCGTAAATACGAACTTTAGGTACACGTGATATTTTGGCGGTAACTTCGGGCTCAAAGCCAAAACGATTTTCGCGTAGCTTTAAGTTTTGAATCATTTTTGCATCAAACAACTTGTAGCAGGTCTCCATATCCGTAAGGTTTAAATTGGTAAACATGTTGGATAGAGCCGTTAAAAATTGGTTACCAAGCGAGTGCCAAAAAAACAGAATTCGGTGCGGCTTTCCACCCATAAATCTTGATCCGTACACCACATCCGCAAAGCCATCTACTACTGGTTGCAACAGTATGTTAAACTCGTTGGGGTCGTACTCTAAATCGGCATCTTGTATTATTAAATACTCGCCTGTGGCATGGTTAATTCCGGTGTGCAATGCAGCACCCTTTCCCTTATTAACGGGGTGCTTATAATATTGGATATTCAATTCGGGGTTTTGCTTTTGGTAGCTTAAAATTGCCTCTTCGGTATTGTCAGATGAGCAATCGTTTACCAAAATAACTTCCTTGGTTATTCCACCAATCAGTTGTACATCTTTCACCTTATTTAAAATATGATGAATGGTATTTCCTTCGTTGTAAGCAGGAATAATAATAGAAAGTTTGTTGAAAGCCATTTCTGAAAAATATTAAAGCCGGCAAATATACGCTTTCCCAAAGGTTGAGGCCGCTGTTAAAATGCCGTTAAAGTTGTTTTAAGCATTAAGCATCCGCTTAAATTTGCTGTTGTAATATGAAGATGAAAGTTGTAAGAAGTAAAAAAAGGGTGAATTGGCTTATTGGGCTAATGACACTTTCTTTGATTGGTATCACAGGTATTCAGGCCTATTGGTTGAATAACTCCTATCATTTAGAAGAAGAAAAATTTGATCAAAAAGTTTCAGAGGCCTTACAAGGGGTAAGTACGCGGTTAGAGCGTTTGGAAACCATTAGTTTTATTGAACAGAATTTTAATCTAAATTCTCTGTTTTCATCAAGCTATAGCGATTTTAAGGGACGAAGAGTTAGATCTAAGGACAGTGTTTTTAGTCTTGGTAACAAGGGAGAAGGCTATCAAGTAGCGGTGCAAATTAGTGATGATTCAACGGTTTTTTTGGATAATGAAACACCACCATCAGGTGCCATTCAAACATGGGTTAAGGAGAATGAGTTCCCTGTTATCGACCAAAAAAAGAGAGTGTTGGAGGTTAAGCTGCAACGGATGGATGCCGTGTTTAGCAAAATGATGCAGAGCTCCTTTTTTAGAAATGGAGGTTTGAAAAACAGATTAACCAAAGAAGAACTAGATTCGCTATTGGACTATGAATTGCTGACTCGTGGAATTAAAATTGACTATGAGTACCTAGTGGTAGAGAATGATAGGCCCGTAATTGGTAGCCGAAATGCAAATAGTGTGGTGGAGCAGCCTAAAGAAGAGTGCCATGAGGCAGCACTTTTTCCAGATGATTTTATGGCGAGGAGTTCTTTGTTAGTTCACTTTCCAAGCAAAGCCAAATATCTTTTGGGCAGCATGTGGTTAACTTTATTTACAAGCCTAGTTTTAACGTTGGCTATCATTTACACCTTCGCCCGTACCGTTTCTTATAGTCTTCAGCAAAAACGAATTAGCGAAATAAAAACAGATTTTATCAATAATATGACGCATGAGTTTAAAACGCCTATAGCTACTATAAGTTTGGCCATTGATGCGCTTAAAAACCCTAAAGTTATAAATGATCCAAAACGTATTGAACATTATAGTGCCGTAATAAAGCAAGAGAATAATCGTATGAACATGCAGGTAGAAAGTGTGTTGCGCATGGCTTTAATGGATAAGAAAGAATTAGAGTTGAATTTTGAAGAATGGCCAGTAAGCGAAATTTTAGAGGCCTGTGCAGCTCATATACAATTGGCATTGGAAAACAGAAACGGTAAACTTGATTGTAAATTTAACGATGGTAAAACAGCTCTGATGTTGGATAGAAATCATTTTTCGAATACCATTATTAATATTTTGGATAATGCGATTAAATACTCGAACGAAACCCCTGAAATAAAGATTGCTACTGAAGTTACTCAAAATCATCTAATTGTAATTATTAGTGATAAAGGGGTAGGTATGAGCAAGGAGGAGCAAAAACATATTTTTAATAGATTTTATCGTGTAAGCTCTGGTAATATTCACGATATTAAAGGGCATGGCTTGGGCTTGAGTTATGCCAACGGCATTGTGCAAGCGCATGGTGGTAGAATTGAAGTGGAAAGTGAAAAAGGCCAAGGAAGTAAGTTTTACCTATACTTTCCCGTTTAACCCTAACTTGATTTAAATTATGGAAAATGCAAACCGAATATTACTGGTAGAAGATGACCCCAATTTTGGAGCCGTGTTGCGCGATTACTTAGAGTTACATGATTTTGATGTGGTATTAGCCACCGATGGCGTAAAAGGTTTGCAGCAGTTTAAACTGGTAGAACCAACTCTTTGTATTTTGGATGTAATGATGCCATTTAAAGATGGTTTTACGCTGGGCGCTGAAATAAAGGAATTAGACTCGGATATGCCCATTATTTTTTTAACAGCTAAATCTTTGAAAGAGGACATGTTAAAAGGGTATCAAATTGGAGCGGATGATTATATCGTAAAACCTTTTGATTCAGAAGTGTTGCTCTATAAGATTAAGGCGGTATTGAGTAGAAGAGGACAAATGGAGGGTGAAGAGATAAAAGAGTTTGCTATTGGTAAATACAATTTCCATAGCGATTTACGTACGCTTAAAGCGGAAGGGAAACAATTTAAATTGAGCCCTAAAGAAGGAGCGCTTTTACGTTTGTTGGCAGCTAATAAAAACAACTTGGTAAGTAGATCAGAAGCGCTAAAAAAAATATGGAAAGATGATAACTACTTTACCGGTAGAAGTATGGACGTATATGTAGCTAAGCTTAGAAAACACTTGGCTTTGGATGAGAATGTGGCGATAATAAATGTGCATAGCGAAGGCTTTAGGTTGGTGGATCAACTAGAGGTTTAAACGCAACATTTTTTATCTACTTTGAAGCCCGAATAAAATCGGGTTTTTTTATGGGTAAATTTTGGGTGATGATGGTGATGCTTTTGGGTAGTTTAAGGGCAAGCACGCAAACATTGGATGTGGACAACCAATCCATAGCCTACAATGATTTAATAGAATCGTATCGAGCTTTAGCTGACAAACATAACGATGCTCGGCTTTACACCATGGGACAAACGGATTGTGGTAAGCCCCTACACCTTTTTATTATAGCTGATACCGCAAAGGGAAAGATTGAATTGACTCCTGAGTTTTTACGAGACAAAGTGGTGATGTTGGTGAATAACGGAATCCATGCTGGTGAGAGTTGCGGAATAGACGCTTCGCTACAGTTTTGTAAAAGACTGTTAAAGAGCGCGATACCAAGTAATGTAGTGTATGCTCTAATTCCAGTGTATAATGTAGGAGGTATGCTTAATAGAGGTTCATTTTCTAGAGCCAATCAAAATGGCCCGCACGAACATGGTTTTAGAGGGAACGCCCGGCATTTAGATTTGAACAGGGATTTTGTGAAAGCAGACGCCTTAAATACCCATTCTTTTTATGAGATTTTTCATTTACTGAAGCCGCATATTTTTGTAGATACCCACACCTCAAATGGTGCTAATTACCAGTACACCATTACTTTAATAAGTTCGCAAAAGGATAAGTTAAATCCGGTGTTGGCGGATTATATGCGCCAAGATATAGAGCCGTATTTGTACCAAAAAATGAATGGAAGCGGTTGGGAGATGGTGCCTTACGTAAACGGAGTAGGAGCAACACCTAATGAGGGATTTACTGCCTTTTTAGAAACACCTCGTTTTTCGAGCGGGTACGCGGCACAGTTTAATACTATGAGTTTTATCACGGAAACTCATATGTTGAAACCTTTTAAAGATAGGGTAGCCAGTACCTTAACTTTTCTACAAGCCATGTCCTCATTTTGCGAAACCAAGCGTTTAGAAATTTTGAAAGCGAAACAACAAGCTAGTGCGTTAGATGCCGAGTTGTTGGAGTACGAGATTAATTGGAGTTTGGATACAACCGAGAGCCGGAGTATAGATTTTAAAGGTTATGAGTTTAGTTATGAACCCAGTAAAATTTGGGATGGAGATAGATTGAAGTATCATGACGATAAACCAACCACCTTTGCTACCAAGTATTGGGAAAACTATAAGGCTACCCACCGTGCAACTACACCTCAATACTACGTATTGCCACAGGCTTGGCGCGAAGTGGTTGCGCGTTTAAGGCAGAATTCAGTTGAAATGGTACAGTTGGAAAAAGACTCCCTGATGTTGGTGAACAATTACTATTTAAAAAATCCTGTATTTTCTAACGGCCCGTACGAAGGACATTTTTTAATTAAGGATATACAAACTGAAGTAGCGGAAGGATATCGTAAATTTAGTAAAGGCGACTTTTTAGTTCCTGTAAATCAGACTAATAAACGGTTTTTAATTTCAGTACTGGAGCCCCTGGCGGTGGATAGTTACTTGAGGTGGAATTTTTTTGATGAAGTATTTCAGCAGAAGGAACATTTTTCACCTTATGTGTTTGAGGAAACGGCCATGCATTTGCTAAAGGAGAATACGGAGTTAAAAAAGGAATTTGAGGATTGGAAAAAGGCTCATCCAGCGAAAGCGAAAAATGCTTACACCGCCTTAAATTTTATTTACAAGCGCAGTGCTTATTACGAAAAAGAGCACTTACTATACCCAGTGGCCCGGGTAGAATAAGTGCTCCGAAATATATTTAGAGTGGCTTTGGTTATTGGTTTAACCACATAGCTTCATACTTTAATTTAGATGGTGTAACACACATCACCGGTATTTCTGAATGGTAAATCATGGATTGCACATCAGAACTGATGAAGAAATCAGTTAAATCCCAGTCTTTCTCATCTTCCGTAATAATCAAAAGGTCGCCTTTATTTTGGTAAGCGTATTCCAGTACATTACGCACCGTACCTTTAGTTTCAGGCACAATTACTTGCGATGTACAGGTAATGCCGTGATCCGTAATAAACTTCTCAACCTGCTGCATATGAGATTTAATCATCTTGTTGTCTTCTACCTTGTTAAGAATAGAAACTACCTTAATTTGAGCATTAAACAAGCGAGCATAGTGCAAAGCCGGCCCTACCTTTTCTTTGGACCTTCTATCCAAAACCAGTGGGAATATAATGGTCTTAATTTCATCAATATTTCGAACCCCCTTAATAGTAATTACAGGCGGATCAACGGTGGTTACAGTACGGTAGGCATTGCTGCCAATAAAACGTTTTTTAAGATTTTGAGGTTTTCCGTTAGTACCCATAATTACCAGGCCAGCTCCAATTTGTTCTGTAATTCGAGCAATTTCCTCATAAATAGTGCCTTCGGCAACCATATAATCAAACTCTAATCCAGTACTGCTACTGTACGCAATTTTAAGTTCTTCGAGTTTAGTTCTTACCGCGTCTTTAATTTTATCCTTCCCTTCAATACCTTTAAATAGTTCCTTGTATGATTTTTCATCACTTAAGATTGAAACCATCACTATTTTAGCCTTCATCGCTTTGGCAAAAACAACGGCCTGCTCAAGGGCTACTAATGATTGTTCTGAAAAGCCAATAGGTACAAGAATTTTGGGTGTAACGTCTGCCATAATTATTTGTTTTGAAAGCGCAAATGTAAAGCTTAAAGCTATAAGTTTGAAGCTATGAAGCAGACAGAATTAATATTAAATTCAGATGGGAGTGTGTATCATTTGGCCTTAAAGCCGCAAGAAATTGCAGACACGGTAATCACGGTAGGAGACCCGCATAGGGTAGGAATTGTTTCTCAATACTTTGACAGTATTCAATTTAAAAAAGAAAAAAGAGAGTTTGTAACCCATACCGGTACGCTTTCGGGTAAACCTATATCCGTAATATCTACAGGTATTGGTACCGATAATGTGGATATTGTTTTTAACGAGCTCCATGCTTTAAAAACAATGACGGGAGTTGATTTTACTCCTTACAAATTTATACGCCTTGGTACTAGTGGTGCCATACGAGAGGATATTGCGATAGATTCTATTTTAGCATCAAATAGTGCTTTGGGCTTAGATGGCTTAATGCATTTTTATAAAGACTATAGCCAAGATGAGGTGCTACAAAGCTTAATAAACCAACATTCTTCTTTACAAAAATTACCCGCACCCTATTGGGAGCCCGCATCGGTTAATTTGTTAGATAAATTTAAAGGTCTTTATAATTTAAGTGGGGTAACCGTCACCGCAGCTGGTTTTTATGGTCCGCAAGGTCGTCATGTAAACTCTGTTCCGATTGCACCTAATTTCATAGAACTATTAGGGAGTTCAGATTTTCGATCTAACCCGATAACAAATTTGGAAATGGAGACTGCTGGAATTTATGGTTTAGCTAACCTCCTAGGTCACCAATCCATTAGTGTTTCGGCTATTTTAGCCAACCGTGTAACCGGTGAGTTTTCGGCTAATGCAGATAAAATAGTCAAGTCAATGCTTGAAAAAGCACTTGATATTATTGTGAGTTAAGATTTACAATTTCGATTGGTCGATTAAAAGATACCTCTTATCGAATTACAATTTTCAACCTCTGTAAGGTTGTAGACTTTCGCCAAAGTTTAAGCGTGAAAAAGCGCAAAACATAATACCTTAAACCATTTAGAAATATGAAACGTTACCTAGTTTTAGCCTTAGCAGCAGGTCTGTTGTTTGGCTGTAAAAAATCATCAGAGAGTTCTTCTTCCAAACACTCTCTATCAGAATCGACATTTCCTAGCGATTTCAAGTATCAGTCTTATGTAGACTTTAACTTGGATTTGGTTGAGAATGAAAAAGCAGTTTATAAAATATTTGGACGTTACGGACAGGAGAAGGATTTAATAGCTGTAGTAAATGCCGTAAATGGTAAAGTTGAGAAAAACATGCTAGTTGCCGCTCATTTTGAAAGCTTGCAAATTGAGCGCTGGACAGCTGCTGGTAAGGTTCAAAAAACAGTGCCTGTAAACGGAAGTCCAATTACCGTGAAAGCCTTCAACGAAAAGTTGACAAAGTCAGGTGGATCCGTAGGTGATGATCTTCTGTATGCTTTAAATTATAAGGATAACAAACTTTTTGCGATTAATTTGAATGATTACAGTACGGTTAATTTACCAAATACCATTCAACAATCTTATGCCTTAGCGGTAGATACGGTTAATGATGTGGCATATTATCAAGGAGACGGGAAAATATATAAGTATGATATCAGTAGTCAGGCGCACAGTTTGGTGGGAGCCACTTCGCCAATGAGCGGAAATATTCCAAAACTAGAGTATGACCATAGCACAGGTTTGGTATGGATTGGAGGTGATAATACCTCGGTAAAAACATTTAACCCACAAACGGGTGTGGTTACAAAGAGTTATACGGTGGTAGGCTTAGTTAACAATGAAACAGGAGGTGATATAGCCATTGCAAAAAATGGTCAAATGTATCTAGCTAACTTTTCTGGGCTGTATTCCATTGTCCCCAACGGAAACAATTTACAAGCCACGAGAATTAGTGCCGAAAACTTTCCCTTTCAACTTACTTCTTTAGGCGTTGGTAGTAACGGCATGTTGTACAGTTGCACAAACGAGAATAAATCAAAAATGTTGATGATTGACCCGGCCGATGGAGCGTATACGGTAGTTAAAAATTTCAATCATAAGGTAAATGACTTTGGTAGTTATTTAGCCCCCATTAGCTCTTTAGATACAACAGACACTGATGGTGATGGTGTAATTGATGTCTTGGATTGCTTTCCTGATGATTCTACCAGCACGTCTGAAGAGTTTACGCCTTCAGCCTTAGGTAATGGAACCTTCGCTTATGAAGATTTATGGCCTCGTAAGGGCGATTATGACTTTAATGACCTAGTACTTCGTTACCGTTTTTCTAAGGTACTAAATGCCCAAAATAAAATGGTTCGCTTAGTAGCCAAATTCAATATTAAGGCCTTGGGCGGAACATTGAATAACGGTTTTGCTTTACAGCTAGATATGGACCCTCAATATATTGAGTCTGTAACTGGGAGTCAAATGCTTTCGGGTATTACGACTTTAGATGCTAAAGGTTTGGAAGCAGGTACTGCTAAGCCAACTATTATCGTTTTTGATGATGCTGCTAAATTTGTAAATAAGCAAGGACAGTATCATAATACTTTAAAGAACACACCTTATGTAAGTTCAGATACTATTGAGATAGTAGTTCAATTTACGGAGCCAATTGGAAGTGAAGCCGCAGGGCAAATGCCGTTTAACGCATTTATGTTTGTGAATTTAGATAGAGCTAGGGAAATTCACTTAGCTGATGGAATTCCCACAAGCAAAGCAAATATGACTGAATTTAATACTTTGGATGATGACTCTGATTTACCAAACGGAAGATCGTACCGTACAAGTAATAACTTGCCTTGGGCTATCAATATATCGCATGAGTTTAGACACCCTTTTGAGGAAAATGATATTTCCTTAGGTTACAATCACTTTGTGGATTGGGCTATTAGTGGAGGTGCTAATTACCCGGATTGGTATAAGGATAATGTTGGTTATCGTAATGTACAGTATTTGTACATGAATTAGAAAAATAAAACAATTACTAAAAGAGCGGTTGTGCATTAGTGCGCAACCGCTCTTTTTTATCTATACTTTTCGCGAGTATCTTTGCCGCTTCACTAAAAAAGTTTGGTTTGATTACACCTGAGTTGCGAAATTTTAAATGGATAAGTATAGCCGAGGCTGTTTCCTTTTTGGTTTTAGTTTTAATAGCGATGCCCCTTAAGTACGCTTTTGATTGGCCACCGGCCGTTAAGTATGTAGGTTGGGCTCATGGTCTGCTCTTTATTTTGTACATTATTTTTGGAGCTATTGCAGCCTCGGTACATCGTTGGACTATAGTTCAGATTTTTTGGGCTATGATGGCATCACTAATTCCGATGGGTCCCTTTGTGTTTCACAAATGGATTGAGAAGCAACCTAAGTAAAATTCTAGAAGTGTCCCTTTAGTTAATCGTCAATCGTCTTTAGGGTATATTTTTAATCAATAGAATTCCGCGAGGCTCTGCCTCGGGTGTCGGGTAAAGATATTTAGATTTGTGACTATGAGTGAGCA
>CAKZRR010000003.1 GCA_937146805.1 uncultured Owenweeksia sp.
GGTAAAGTGGTATTAGCTATTAGTGAGTCTATCACAGGACAAGAGTTCCAACGTAACATTAACCTTAGCCACTTGGCCAAAGGTGTGTACTTAATGGAAATCTCGGATGGTGATCTTAAAACCAATAGAAGATTAGTCAAAAGGTAAGTAACACTTCCTTATAACTGACAAAAAGCACCGCTCCTTTGAGCGGTGCTTTTTTTTATGCCAACCTGACATTTTCATAACAAATGGCAAGAAATTTGACTTTAAACCCCCTTTGAAAATTAATGCCCCAAATGAGCAAGGAAGAAGTAAAAGACAGCCCTCTAACAGAGGAGAATATCGATCAGATCAACGAAACTGATTCACAAGAAACGGAAACTACGATAGAAGCAGAAATAACCGAGGATCCAACTGAAAAATTTCAAAAAGAATTGGATGAAGTAAAGGATCAAAAGCTGCGTCTTTTTGCAGAATTTGAAAATTTTAGAAAACGTACTGCCAAAGAGCGTTTGGAACTATTTGGAACAGCCAACCAGGAACTAATGACTGCTATGCTTCCTATTTTGGATGATTTTCAAAGAGCCTTAAAAGCCGGTGAAAAAGAACAGGCTACAGACGGCATTCAGCTAATCTACAGCAAACTAGATAACACCCTAAAAAACAAAGGACTTAAACCTATGGACAATTGTCAAGGTAAAACCTTTGACTCTGACACCATGGAGGCTATCACACAAATTCCTGCTCCAAGCAAAAAAATGAAAGGCAAGGTGATTGATGAAGTAGAGGCGGGCTATTACCTTGGAAACAAAATTTTACGGTTTGCCAAAGTAGTGGTAGGTCAATAAAAAAACACACATGGCAAAGAGAGATTATTACGAGGTATTGGGTGTTGGAAAAGGGGCCACTGCCGAAGAGCTGAAAAAAGCTTATCGCAAGATGGCCATCAAGTTTCATCCTGACAAAAACCCTGACAACCCGAATGCCGAGGCGAAATTTAAAGAAGCCGCGGAAGCCTACGAAGTACTTAGCAACGCTGACAAAAAGCAGCGCTACGATCAGTTTGGCCACGCGGGCATGGGCGGAGCTGCTGGAGGCGGTGGTTTTGGCGGTGGTGGCATGAATATGGACGACATTTTTAGTCAATTTGGCGATGTGTTTGGAGGTGCTTTTGGTGGTGGCTTTGGTGGTGGCGGAAACCGCGGTGGCGGGCGAAGGGTCTTTAAAGGCAGTAACCTAAGAGTTCGCGTTCGTTTATCATTAGAAGATATTGCCAACGGAGTAGAAAAAAAGCTAAAAATAAAACGGTTAATACCCGCGGAAGGTCTTACCTACAAAACTTGTCCTACCTGTAAAGGAGCCGGGCAAGTAACTCGCGTTACCAATACCATATTAGGGCAAATGCAAACTAGTAGCGCCTGCCCTACCTGTAGTGGACTAGGCAAATCCGTTGACAAGCGCCCCGCTGGTACTGATGCCAACGGCATGATTCGGAAAGAAGATACTGTCTCCGTAAAAATTCCGGCTGGTGTAGTAGATGGTATGCAACTAAAAGTAACCGGAAAAGGTAACGCTGGCCCAATGAATGGCGTTAATGGCGACCTAATAGTACTTATTGAAGAGGAAAAGCACCCGGAACTAGAAAGAGAAGGAAACAACCTCCATTACGAATTATATATCAGCATACCTGATGCCGTATTGGGTACCAAAGTGGAAGTGCCTACCGTAAGTGGGAAGGTTCGTATTAGTTTAGATGCGGGGACTCAATCGGGCAAAATATTACGTCTTAGAAACAAAGGTATCCCGAGTTTAGAAAGTTACGGAACGGGCGATTTACTGGTTCATATTAATGTTTGGACTCCAAAAAATATTAGCAGTGATCAGAAAAAGGTTTTTGAAAACTTAAAAAAACAAACCGAGTTTGAACCACAACCTGGTAAAGGCGATAAATCGTTTTTTGACCGCGTTAAAGAAATGTTCAATTAATACTTCTTAATAAAAACTAACACCCTAAAGCCCTTTTATATAACTTAAAAGGGCTTCTTTTTTGTAACCCAAACATTCATTTACCAAGGCGTCTTTAGTATTTTCACGGCCTTATTTAACAAACTACGTATATGAGTTTACTTTCGGTAAAAGGCGTATCCAAATTTTACGAGGATCATACCGCTCTCAATAACCTTAATTTAGAAGTAAAACAAGGTGCTACCTTTGGCTTATTAGGCCCTAATGGTGCAGGTAAAACTTCTTTAATTCGAATTATTAATCAAATTACAGGGCCTGATAAAGGAGAAATTCTACTAAATGGTGAGCGGCTAAAGCCAGAGCATATTGGGCAAATTGGCTATTTACCCGAAGAACGTGGTTTGTATCCTAAAATGAAAGTTGGTGAGCAGCTACTCTACTTGGCTCAACTTAAAAATTTAAGCAAGGCCGAAGCCAAAAAACGTGTACGCGAATGGCTTATTAGATTTGAAGCCGATAGTTGGTGGGACAAAAACATTGAAGAGTTATCTAAAGGGATGGCCCAAAAAGTACAGTTTATAGCAACGGTAATTCACCAACCAGAGTTACTTATACTGGATGAACCCTTTACCGGATTTGACCCTATTAATGCTAACCTTATTAAAAGTGAAATTTTACGCCTACGTGATGAAGGAGCTACCATAATTTTCTCTACTCATAGAATGGAATCTGTAGAGGAAATTTGCGATGACATTGTGTTGATGAACCAAGGGGAGAAGATTTTAGAAGGAGAGCTTCAGCAAATTAAAAAAGACAATAAATCGGGCATTATTCTGGCCCAAATTGAAAACACTCCAAAAATAGAGAAAATACAAAGTGGTGAAATAATTAGTCAGGAAATACAAAACCACAATTTGTGTTTAAGGTTAAAAGCTAAAGGCAATACTAATGCTGTAGCTCAAGAACTTTTACAGCTCGGCACACTTCTTTCTTTTACCGAAGAAACACCTAGTTTAAATGAAATTTTCATCCAAAAAATTCAAGCATAATGAACAAAACTTGGCTCATCATAAAAAGGGAATTTAGCACCCGTGTTCGTAAAAAGAGTTTCATTTTAATGACGGTTTTAGGCCCCATCCTATCGTCTGCGTTGTTTATTCTTCCTGCTTATTTGGCTAGCCTTCCAGAAGATGAACGCACCGTGGTAATTCTAGATGAACCCACCCTACTCGATTTTGATAAAGGAAAAGAAAGTTTAAAATTTAAGTACCTGCCTCCACAGGAATTTGACTTGGAGTTGGCCAAAGAATTTTTCTTAGAAAACGAAGATTATGCCTTTTTATACATTCCATTAAGCGATAGTGGGGACCCCGATTTAATGGGTAAAAATATAATGCTATTTGCTAAAGGAGACGTAAGCATTGGCGTTGAAAACTACATCCAAAGCAGGGTTGAAAAGTACGTGCAACGCGAAAAACTAAAAGCCGAAGGTGTTGACCCTGGGATTATTGCTCGTACCAAAGGAAAAATAAAAATTAGGACCCTAAATATTAATGAGGGGAACGAAACTGAGAGCATGGCTCCCATAAAAATGGGGATTGGCTATGCATGTGGTTTTATGATTTACCTATTTGTGTTTTTATACGGTGCTCAAGTTATGCGCGGTGTTATTGAAGAGAAAACCAGCCGAATTGTAGAAATAATGATCTCCTCGGTAAAGCCCATACAGTTAATGGCTGGTAAAATATTTGGATTGGCAGCCGTAGCGCTAACGCAAGTAATTATATGGATTGGCTTTGGTGGTTTATTCTACTTTATTGCCATGCAATTTTTTATGGGTGATAAACTCGATGCCGCGCAAATAGCCGCATCAAAAGGAATTGAAACCAACGATGCCGCCTTCGAAGTTTTTAATATCATCGGTAGTATAAACTTCCCCTACATCCTCACCTGCTTTGTATTTTTCTTTTTGTTTGGGTACTTACTTTACGCTGCCATGTTTGCCGCCATAGGCTCGGCCGTAGATAAGGAATCAGATACGCAACAATTTATGTTACCGGTTTCGTTACCGCTTATAGCCGCTATTGTAGTTTTAATAAGAGCATTAGATCAGCCAGACGGCTCCCTTGCTTTTTGGTTTTCCATGATCCCATTTACCTCTCCCATTGTAATGATGGCCCGTGTACCATTTAATGTACCCCTATGGGAGTTGTTACTTTCTATGAGTATCTTGGTCATCACCTTTTTAGTAATTACCGGCATGGCTGCAAGAATTTACCGCACTGGTATTTTAATGTATGGCAAAAAGCCGAAATTAGTAGAACTCTTAAAGTGGCTAAAACACAAATAAGATGACCTCTATAAGTCAGTTTCTAGATCATTCTTTAATGCATACGGCTCATTTTGAGCTCCGAGTATCCAACCTTTTTACCATTCTGTTTATCATTTTGGTGAGCCGATTAGCTGTTTGGACCTCTCGGAAATATCTAGACAGACAGGTAAGAACGGCCAAAATAGATAATGGAAAACGCTATGCCATATACCAAATTTTCAAGTATTTGGTATATGTAATTAGCATCACTTTGGCCATTGATAGCTTAGGCTTTAATATTACCGTAATACTGGCCGGCTCTACTGCCTTATTGGTAGGTATTGGTCTTGGGCTACAAGATTTTTTTAAAGACTTAGTCGCGGGGTTCATCATCCTTTGGGAGCGTACGGTATCGGTTGGTGATGTGGTAGAAGTAAACGGAACCCTTGGAAAAATACAAGAAGTAGGGCTGCGAAGCACAAAATTACTGAGACGAGAAGACATTATTCTCACGGTTCCTAATACACGATTAACATCGGAAAACGTAATAAACTGGAGCCAACACAATGGTGGCATATCTAGATTCTCAATTGAAGTGGGCGTAGCTTATGGCAGCGACACCAAGCTGGTTTCCAGTTTATTACTTGATGCCGTAAACAAGCACTCACAGGTTGAAAAATTCCCACAACCCACCGTCATCTTTTCTGATTTTGGAAGTAGTTCGCTCAACTTCAAAATCCATTATTTTAGTCGTAGCCTGTTTACAGCCGATTTAATTAAAAGTGACATCCGCTTTAATATTGATCAAAAATTCAGAGAAAACAATGTTTCCATTCCATTTCCTCAGCGGGATATTTGGATTAGAGAAAACCCAAAAACACCTTAATAAACCTCAAACAAAATATGCCTAAAATACTTATTGTTGAAGACGAGAAAGCCATTAGAAATGTGCTTAAAAATATTTTGCTTGATGAAGACCAAACGTTTGAGATAAGCGAAGCTGAAAATGGACAAGAAGCCATTAAAATTTTAGGCGAAAAGGATTTTGACCTAATGCTTTGCGACATTAAAATGCCCGGTGTAGATGGCTTAGAGGTTTTAGAGTTTTCGCAAGAAAAAAACAGCGATATGGCAGTGGTGATGATCTCCGGACACGGTGATATAGATACCGCTGTAGATTGTATGAGAAAAGGAGCTTACGATTATATTGCCAAGCCACCAGATTTAAATAGACTATTAGCTACGGTTCGTAGAGCATTAGACAAAACCAATCTCGTAAAAGAAAACAAAACGTTAAAGCGTAAAATCTCTAAAAACTTTCAAATGATAGGCGAATCAAAAGCCTTATTAGAAATTCAGGAGATTATTGAGAAAGTAGCTCCCACCGAAGCTCGCGTATTAATTAACGGCCCAAACGGAACAGGCAAGGAACTAGTGGCTCATTGGTTACATCAAAAAAGCAATCGTAATAAGCAACCATTAATTGAGGTAAACTGCGCGGCCATACCTGCCGAATTAATTGAAAGTGAATTATTTGGACACAAAAAAGGCGCCTTTACTTCGGCTGTAAAAGACCGTAAAGGAAAGTTTGAATTAGCGCATAACGGAACTTTATTTTTAGACGAAATTGGCGATATGAGTTTAAGTGCTCAAGCCAAAGTTTTAAGAGCCTTACAAGAGGGTAAAATAGCACCCGTGGGAGGCGATAAAGAAGTAAAGGTAAATGTGCGCATATTGGCCGCCACCAATAAAAATTTACAACTGGAAATAAAGGAAGGTAACTTTAGAGAAGATCTTTACCACCGCTTAAGCGTAATTGTAATTAAGGTACCAGCCTTAAATGACCGTAAAGAAGACATCCCATTATTGACCGCTTACTTCGCGAAAAAAATTGCCCAAGAACACGGCACCTCAGAAAAATCGTTTAGCTCTGAAGCACTTAAATCTCTCCAAGATATTGATTGGACAGGCAACATACGTGAACTACGAAATGTGGTAGAGCGTTTGCTGATTTTAGGACAACAAGAAATTAGTGCTGAGGACATTAAAACCTTTGTGAGCAAATAATTGCTATATTCGAGTTCTTAATCTCAAAAAAAACAAACCATGAAAAAAATTGTACTTGGAGCAGCAGCTCTTTTGCTTTCGTTTATTAGCTACGCACAACCAACTGCGGGTAATTTAAATGTAACAGGAATATTGGCCTTTACCACCTCGGGGGGTGAAACCTCTGCTGGTGGAGTTACAGCAGACAACGCCAAAACCATGAACTTCACATTCGCTCCTTCCATTGGTTATAATCTTTCGGATAATATGACGGCAGGACTTATTTTCGGTTTTGGAAGTAATAAAACCACTCAACCCGATAATGGAAATGTTAGCGGGGCAGAAACTAAAAGCAGCTTTTTTGGAGCAGGTGTTTTCCTTAAGTATCATGTGCAGATGATTGAAAAATTAACCTTTTCCCCTCAGGTAATTACCGGTTTCATTTCCAATAAAACTGAAAACACAAATGGAGGAACTACCGTAACCTCTCCCGAAGTAGGAACTTTTGCCTTAGGCATAATGCCAGGCTTAACCTATGCCGCTTCTGAAAACTGGATGTTTGACTTTACAGCTGGATTTTTAGGTTTTACCACCTCCAATAGCAAAACACCTGGAAACCCAGGAACAGAGGTGAAAACCAACAACTTTGGCTTAATGCTAAGCGGAGTAGCCATGAATATTGGCGTTACTTATAGCTTCGGTATTTAAACCTAGGCAGTATAAATTTTATAGAAATACCTTACCCAAATGGGTGGGGTATTTTTTTTATATTAGTTCATCAAATACACCAACCAATGGAACTACCACATTTTTTATTAGGAGACAACACCGATGCCGAAAACGAAATGTTTATCATGCACACACAATACCCTAGATTTATTTGGGCTATTAATGCCGATGACGTTACTTGGCTAGATGAATTAGAGGGCGAAGAAGAAGACTTGGTAAATGAAATTGCCAACTTATTGGAAACAGCCGAAGCCTTTTACGAACGTGAAATGAAACGTCACGAAGCCGAATTAATCTAATACTTTTGCGAGCCGTATTTTAAGCGCTTGCCATTGACTTTCAAAAAACATCTACTTAAAAATTTTACCCTTGCTTGGCCTGTAATGCTTGGTCATTTGGGGCACATGCTGGTATCCTTGGCCGATAGCATTATGATTGGTCAATTGGGAACCATTCCTTTGGCGGCAGCCGCTTTTGCCAATTCTATATTTGTCATACCCATGGTATTTGGCATTGGTATTGCCTATGGTATAACCACTAACGTGGCCAATGCCGATGGAAAAAACCAAGCCCAAAAAGCAGGTGATTTTCTTAAACACGGTCTATTTATTAATAGTATAGCTGCCCTTCTCATTTTTATACTATTGTTAGGCGTAACACAACTTCTGCCATACCTTGGTCAGGACACGCAAGTGGTAGCCTTGTCCAAAAATTACTTTTTGCTTATTTCCAGTAGCATTTTTCCGTTTTTAGTTTACCTCAGTTTTAAGCAATTTGCCGAGGGACTTTCGGACACCAGAACTGCTATGCTTATTTCTTTAGCAGCCAATTTATTAAATGTAGCACTCAATTATGTTCTCATCTACGGCCATTGGGGTTTCCCTAAAATGGGGATTGAAGGAGCGGGAATTGCCACTTTCGTATCTCGTATTATTATGGCCATTGCTCTGGGTTGGTATTTGGTTAAAGCCAAAAAGTTTACAAAGCACCTAGGTCACCTTTCATGGGGTAATTGGCAAAAGAAATACTTCCTAAAAATTCTAAAAATTGGTGTCCCATCTGGCCTTCAGTACATTTTCGAAATATCGGCCTTTGCAGTTTCCGCCATCATAGTAGGCATTATTAGCGCCAAAGCTTTAGCCGCACACCAAATAGCCATCAGTTTGGCATCATTAAGTTATATGGCCGCAAGCGGTTTAGGTGCCGCGGCTACCGTAAGAGTAGCCAATCAAATTGGAAAAAAAGACTACCTCGTAATGCGTAATGCCGGCAGATCAAATATGCTAATGGCAGCCGTATTTATGCTGGTCTGTGGTTTTTTATTTTATTTCGGGAAAGATTACTTCCCTACTTGGTACACCCAAGATTTTTCAGTTCAAGAAATTGCCGCGCAATTGCTGGTAATTGCTGTGTTGTTCCAGCTATCAGATGGAGTACAAGTAGTAGCGCTTGGCGCTTTACGCGGCATGGGCGAAGTGAAAATTCCAACCTTTATAACCTTTGTTGCTTATTGGTTACTGGGTCTTGTACCGGCTTATATTATGGGTATCCAGTTAAACTGGGGAGCTAAAGGTGTATGGTATGGATTAGCGCTAGGCCTAACCGCTGCTGCTGTTTTTCTGTATTGGCGTTTTGAGTGGAAATCAAAAAAAATGATTCATGAAAAATTGGGCTAAATGGCTCATAGCCCTTCCCTTGCTCTATTTTATGGCCCCAGTAACCATAGAAACGGCCGTGCTACCCATCACGCTGCAAACGCTTATCCTTTTTTCCTTGGCGGGATGGCTTGGTGGATTACAAGGTTTTCTAATGTCCGCAATATATTTAGCTACCGGAGCAATGGGAGCGCCTATATTCGCGGACCACACGCATGGTTGGCAGAAAATGACAGGCCACACGGCAGGATTCCTTTGGGCATTTCCGCTGGGCTGTTTAGCAATAGGTTACTGGTGCAAATACTATAAGCAACAATGGCTTTGGCTTATAGTCGGTTTTTCACTTTGTCATTGCCTTATTTTTATTCCAGGTTTTTGGATACTCAAAGTACAAATTCCCCAATTTAAAATTGTTCCTGCCCTACTTGACCTCATTCCCGCACTTCTTGTTAAATCTCTTATTGGCGGTACCTTCCTTTTTCTCACTCATAAATTAAGCTTTAATAAGTAGATTCGTTGCTTGGCTAAAAGGCACTATGGCGCTAAAAATTCTTTTCATATCACGAGCAACTTTGTTTAACCAACCTGGTGGAGATACTGTACAGGTTGAACAAACAGCCGCTTACCTGGAAAAGCTAGGCCACCAAGTACATATTCAAACTGGAGCTAAACCAAACCGCAAAGGGCCGTTTGACATAGTCCATTTTTTTAACCTTATTAGACCCGCTGATGCGCGTTACTGGCTCCTAAGAAAAGTACCTTTTATAATAAGTAGCATTTACCACGACTATAGTGAATTTGATCAAAAACAACGAAAAGGTTTAGCCCATTTATTATTCAGCCTTTTTGGAAAAATGGGAGTTGAATACTTTAAAACCATCGCTCGCTGGCTCAATAAAACAGACCAATTTCCAGGAATCAGATACCTTGTTAAAGGCCAAAAGCGCAGTATGCAAGAGTTGTTAGTAAAAGCCCAAGCGCTTGTTACTACCTCGCAGCAAGAAATCAATCTTATTAAAAATGACCTAGGTTATGTACCCCATTGCCACATAATTCCGCTTGGCTCAGAGCACATGACTCCGCCAATAGATGCTCTCGAAAAACAAGGAGTATTTTGTGCCGCTCGCATTGAAGGTGCTAAAAATCAGCTACAGCTCATACATGCTGTACAAAGTACCTCACTAACCCTACGCCTAAGCGGTAATGCAGCTACCAACCAAAGTGAATACTACGAACGGTGTAAAACAGCGGCTTCTAAAAGTGTAACCTTCTTAGGTAGGATTGATAAAGTAGCATTGCAAAACGAATTTGCCAAAGCCAAAACACATGCCCTTATTAGTTACTACGAAACCACCGGTCTCTCTACACTGGAAGCCCTAGCTAATGGCTGTCAAGTAGTTATTACCAATCGTGGTGCTCAACCCGAAATATTTGGCGAGCATGCTTTTTACTGCGACCCCGAAAATATTAATACTATTAAAGAAGCACTTTTAAAAGCCAATGAAAGTAATATTTCGCATCAAAATTGGGTAAAAGAAAACTTTAGCTGGGTTAAGGCCACTCATAAAATTTCGGATATTTACAAGCAGCTTTTAAACGAACCAAACAAGTGAGAATAGGGATTATAGGCACCCGTGGAATTCCGAATTATTACGGAGGATTTGAAGAATGTGCCCAGCAATTGGCGGTGCGCTTGGTGGGCAAAGGTCATAAGGTTTGGGTGTACAATTCGCATCTTCATCCTTATTCGCAAAAATCGTTTGAAGGCGTTGAAATCATTCACAAATACGACCCCGAACATAAGGTAGGTACCTTCGGCCAGTTTGTTTACGACCTCAACTGTATTATTGATTCGCGCTGGCGTAGGTTTGATATTATTTTAATGCTGGGCTATACCTCCAGCAGCATTTGGCAACGATTTTTACCTAGCAAACCTGTGGTAATAACTAACATGGATGGCATGGAGTGGAGACGTAGCAAATACAGCCCAAAAGTGCAGCAGTTTTTACGAAGAGCCGAAAAGTGGGCTGCTAAGGGCAGTAGCCTACTAATTGCAGATTCTAAAGTGATTGAGGAACACCTTAACAGATTGTACAAAACTCAAATTATACACATTGCCTACGGGGCTCAAAAATTTAAGAACCCTGATGAAGAAGTGTTGCAAAAATTTGGGGTAGAACCTTATAGCTACAATTTAGTAATTGCTAGGCTAGAGCCCGAAAACAATATTGAGTTGGTATTGGCTGGTATTCAAAAAAGTCAAAGCCAACGGGTAACATTAGTGGTAGGTAATCATGAAACCGAGTACGGTCAATATCTTAAAAATACATACCGGGACAGCCGTATTCGATTTATTAAAGGTATTTACAACAAATTACACATTACCAACTTGCGTTACTATTGCCACGTGTTTTTTCATGGGCACAGCGTGGGTGGCACCAATCCCAGTTTACTGGAGGCAATGGCTTGTAGCAGTATGATTTGCGCGCATGACAACCCCTTTAACCGAGAGGTTTTAGGTGACAATGCTACCTACTTTTTAGATTTAAATGATATTGCCAATGCGGCCGATCTAATGGAGCGAAATTCCATTCAAAAAGAAAAAATAAAAGCGAATCTTCAAAAAATTAAGGACACCTATAATTGGGATTTGGTAACCGATCAATACGAATTGGTATTTCAACAGGCGCTTATCTAAGCTTCGCTTTTAAACCCCTTAAATACCTGAAAAACGGTAAGCATTACAATTTTTAAATCTAGAAGCAAGGACCAATTTTCAATGTAATAGACATCGGCTTGCACCCTTTTCAGCATTTGTTCGGTGGTACCTGTTTCTCCTCGGTAGCCTTTAATCTGTGCTAAACCTGTAATACCAGGCTTGGCCAAATGGCGCACCATATATTCATTTACCAAAACACGGTACTGCTCAGTATGTGCTAGCATGTGGGGTCTGGGTCCAATTACCGACATATCTCCCTTTAAGACATTAAAAAATTGTGGTAATTCATCTAAACTGTGTTTGCGGATAAACCTACCAAAAGCCGTAATCCTGTTATCTAAATTAGTTGCTTGCTTTAAATCGGCCTCAGCATTTAACATCATGCTTCTAAACTTGTAAATGCTAAAACCATCATCTCGTAGGCCACTTCTTTTTTGTTTGAAAAATACCGGACCTTTGCCCGATAATTTTACACCCAAGGCCAGCAAAGGAAATAAGATGGGAAACAGAAAAACAATTATGGATAGTGAAAAAATAACATCAATCCCTCTTTTTAACCAGCGATTATGCAATAATTCCAGAGGTTCTTTTCGCTGCACCAAAATGGGCACATCATGGTGATAATCAATGGCTACGCTAGTAGCGTGATGTACGCCTAAATCAGGTACTATTCTAAAACGTAGCATATTTTCATCTGCAAATTTATACCACTCCGAAAAATTCTTCTCGCGCTCAGCATAAGCACAAAACAACTCTGCTACCTTATTATCTACTATAAAATTAGCTGCTTCTTTTTCACTTCCCTTTAAGGGAATACCAACAATCGGGTTATTTGAAAAATAACCAACCACTCGTAACCCAAACTCGGGATGATCCAACACCGACTGATAAAATGGCACCAAAGCGGGTCCGTTTCCTATTAAAACCACCGACCTAAAATTGGTGCCTCGCCTACGGGCGGCTATTAAAAAACGTAAAAAATAAAAACGCCAAGGCAATATGGTAACAAAAAAGCTCGCATAAAAGTAAATAAGAAAAAGGCGAGAATACTCGTCCTTTTTAAGGCTTACGAGCAAAAGCAGTAAAATAAAAAAATGCAGACTAAAGGCATTCAAAACCTTGGCGGTTGCCTTTCGAGGCACCAAAGTTCTTTTGGTATCGTAGGTTTTAAAAAGCAGCGATAAAAAAAGCCATGAGATGTTAAAGAAAACCGCCAACTGTACGTAATAATCGTAATACTGAGTATTTTGAAGTTTAATCTCATCAAAACGAAACGCCAACGCAAGCAAAAAGCTGCCATTTAGCAATAGCAAATCGCCTAGCACAATAATAAATTGAAAAAACCGAGCGTAGCGTGAGTGCATTAATTAAGACTTAAATTAAAAGTTCTATTCACTTTTCGTTTATCAAACTCATTCCAGCTTTCTTTGTTCTCCCCAATATAATCATCCAGCCATTTTTGTCTCTCAGGTACTTTATAATAGTGCTTAAGTCGGGCGGCAGCCTTGTTGCTTAACTTTCGGTTTAAATTAAATAAGGCATCAAAATAATGTACTGCCATATCCTTGTCAAAATAATCCAAGGCCATTAGGGCATCCATTGCATTATTTCTCGTCATAAAATCATAACTCACCGAAGTATAGTTTTTTAAAGCATTTAAGGCCTCAACATCTTTTAAATACGCCAATCGGTACAACAAAACAAGTACGCGCATTTCGTTTCCCGGAAAACCAGGATTAGCATAAATTTCTTTGTTTAAAAGTAACTCTTTTACATCTGTATTTTCAATCGCCAATAACTTTTGAAAAACGCCAATACGTAGTTCATAGGATTTGGCATTAAACAAATCAAATAGCGCTTCATAGTGTTCCTTGGTTGGCTTATCTAGCATCTTAACTGCCTCTTTTTGCAAAGCCACATCTCCACTTTTAAGCGCCTGTAACATCCAATAATTGGCATTTTCGGCATCCTGCTTCAACAATTGAAGCAAGGCCAAAGCTCGCACAGAATAAAACTCCTTTGAATTATTGAAAGCTGTTTCCAACGATTCTTTTTTCTCAGCCAACTCCTCGCTTTTAAGGTTCTGCAAAGCCTCGTATCTATCTAAAACACCGACACTCCTCTCAAACTGAGCCTGCCACATTTCAATGGATTTAATTTGCTCAATATGAGCCAATAAATTTTTCCCATCATCAAAATTCCAGTACGCCAATTTTCTACCCTTGGGTAAGTCCAAATGCAGCGTATCGTTACTTTTTTTAAAATTTACAACCCGCAACTCAGGCTCACCTTTTGTAAAACCCAACAATACCTTTGCTTCAAAACTAAAGTTATGATTCATATTATCAGACTGTTGCACATAAAGTTTCAAACTCTTTTTAGTATGTTCTAACTCTAGTACCTTTAACGTTGGCTCCACTCCCACTTGCACCCATTGGGCAAAAAAGTCACTAAAATCTTTACCCGTAACTTCCTGTATAGCAATCCGCAATGAATCGGTGGTCACCAAGCCATGTGCATGTTTGTTTAGGTAATGCTGCATGCTTTTTTTAAACTCTTCCTCACTTAACTGTTGCTGCAATTGATGCACTACCCAAGCTCCTTTTTGATAAAAACGATTAGAGCCCGCCTTGCCATTTCCTAGCGGAATACTGTCCCTTTTAGAGGAATCAAAAACCAATTGTGCCGCCTTATAGCGCTCCCAATCCAAGAAATCTTTGCCGTATAAATTTCCTTCTGACAACCACTGATAGTACGTTGCAAAACCCTCGTGTAACCAATGATGCTCGCTGCCTGTGGCAGTAACTAAATTGCCAAACCATTGATGGGCAAGCTCATGCGCATTTACATAAGTATAATTTCTATCGGCAAAAGCAGCTTCATCAACCAAAAAGAAATCTCCAAAAATAGTAGCACCTGTGTTCTCCATGGCGCCATGCTGAAAATCCATAACGGGCACTTGCTTATAATCATTTCCCCAAGGGTAAGGCACCCCAATTTCAGTTTCTAAAAAGTTAAAGATCTCTTCATTACTACGGTAGTACCAATCGTAGTATCTACCGCGCTCGGGATAATAGTATTGAGATAAATTTATTTGGCTCGTACTCTTTGTTTTCTTCCATTCATAATCTCCAACGGCCAGCATCATTAGGTAACTAGAGTGCGGCTTCTCCATTCTATAATGCCAAGTCATTTGATCTTGATTGTAACCATTTATGTATTTGCGAAACAACTCACCGTTCGAAATCACTTCGTATTTTTTGTCAAACGAGATAATCATTTCCGTTATTAGCTTATCAGTTTGATCGTCATTATGCGGTACCCAATGGCGGTGATCAATTCCCTGCCCTTGCGTCCAAATTTGCTTTTTAGCTTTGTTTTGTTCGTCATTCCATCCTGTAAAAAACAAACCTTTTCGTGGTGTACAGGTGTAATCAATATTTATCCTGTTTTCGGCTTTTACAGTTCCTTTATCAGGAAAAATCCAAATACCTTTATCGTTACTTCCGAAACGAGCTAGTTGCCCGTTAAACTGTACTAATTGGTACTCCATACGTATGCCGTTTAAAAAAATACTATCTAGCTTATCGGCTTCGTTAGGATTTTTCATTTTAAAGGTAAGGCCTACTTCTCCCATTACCTTCTGCTCCATAACCTCAAACTTTAAGGCTACCGACAGATGCGTATAATCTAAGGACTGAGCCCAACCCGAAATCGCAAAAACTACTCCTGTAATTACACCAAAAATTTTCATGCGATAAAAATAGAATAATCCATTACTACGCTGTCAAATTTGTGCGGAACTTATTGCCTTTTGGTCAAAGTTATTGCTGGGGTATTTTACTTTTGATTTTTAGAATGAATCTCCTTGAAACATCCATAGAATATCTAAAAGGTGTAGGACCCAAACGCGGCCAGCTTTTAAAAAAGGAATTAGGCCTTAGCAACTACTCTGATCTCCTTCATTTTTTTCCGTTTAGATATGTGGATAGGTCTCATTTTCATAAAATTAACGGACTTATATCGGCTACTACAGAAGTACAAATAGTTGGAACCTTAGGAGTTATAAAAGAACAAGGTGCAGGTCCCAAAAAACGACTAACAGCACAATTTAGTGATGAAACTGGCAGTGTTGAACTTATTTGGTTTAAAGGAGTTAAGTGGGTAAAGGATTCGTTAAAAATTGGTAGCACCTATGTTTTGTATGGCAAACCTTCCGTTTATCAAAACCGCTTCAACTTTCCGCACCCCGAGCTTGAGCTACTCAACGATTTTAAAGCCAACCCCATTAATGGCTTACAACCTGTTTATCCCTCTACCGAAAGGTTAAGCAACCAAGGGCTAAACGGAAAAGCGATTGGCAAGTTGCTAAAAAACCTTTTGCCTCAGCTGCAAAACACTTTGCAGGAGTACTTACCCGATTATCTTATAAAAAAGTACCGTCTTAAAGGTTGTCGCGAAGCATACAATCAAGTGCATTTTCCGGCTAATATTGAGGAACTCGAAAAAGCACAAAGGCGCTTAAAGTTTGATGAGTTTTTATTTCTGCAATTTGAGCTATTGCAACAAAAACAGTTGCATCGTGAAACCATAAAAGGTTTTGCCTTTAAAAACTTAGGCTCTTATTTTAATGATTTTTACAAACAAGTATTGCCCTTTACCCTAACGGGTGCGCAACAGCGGGTACTTAAAGAAATTCGTAAAGATTTACGGCAAGGTATTCACATGAACCGCTTGGTGCAAGGAGATGTGGGTAGTGGAAAAACCATTGTGGCTTTAATGGCAATGCTTATGGCGCTTGACAATAATTTTCAAGCCTGTTTGATGGCTCCTACCGAGATTCTGGCGAACCAACATTTTAGTAGTTTAAAAGAACTTACCCAGCCCTTGGGAGTAGAAATTGCCCTTTTAACAGGTAGTACCAAATCTGCCGAAAGGCGAAAAATACACGAACAGCTAGAAAACGGTACCCTTAAAATTTTAATTGGTACCCACGCACTAATTGAGGACAAAGTAAAATTTAAAAACCTAGGCTTAGCCGTTGTAGATGAGCAGCATAAATTTGGTGTTGCACAGCGAGCCAGCCTTTGGAAAAAGAACAGTTTACCACCCCATATTTTGGTAATGACCGCTACTCCCATTCCTCGAACTTTGGCTATGAGCGTATATGGTCATTTGGATATTTCGGTGATTGATGAATTGCCGCCCGGACGAAAAGAAATTGAAACACACCATAGGTACGACTCTAGCCGTTTGCAAGTTTTTGGTTTTATGAAGCAACAAATTGAACTTGGCAGGCAGGTTTATGTGGTGTACCCCTTGATTGAAGAATCTGAAAAAATGGATTACAAGGACTTGATGGATGGATATGAAAGTATTGAACGAGCCTTTCCTAAACCCAACTGCCAAATAAGTATTGTACATGGGCGAATGACAGCCGAGGCCAAAGAGATTGAAATGCAACGATTTGTAAAAGGGCAAACACAAATAATGGTGGCCACCACCGTAATTGAAGTAGGTGTAAATGTGCCCAATGCCTCTATTATGGTAATTGAAAGTAGCGAACGCTTTGGATTGAGTCAATTACATCAACTACGCGGACGTGTAGGGCGTGGTGCCGAACAGAGTTATTGCATTTTAATGAGCAGCTATAAACTAAGCGCCAATGCCAAAACCCGATTAAAAACAATGGTAGAAACGAACGATGGCTTTAAAATATCAGAAGTTGACATGAAGTTACGAGGACCCGGAGACTTAATGGGCACAAGACAAAGCGGTGATTTAAATTTAAAATTGGCCAGCTTAGTATTAGATGGAGCTATTTTGGAGCAAGCCAGGCTATGCGTCCAAAAAATATTGAATAACGACCCTCAGTTGGCCTTAATGCCCCATCAGCCACTAAAACGTAAACTACAAGAAAAATTGGCCGATAAAACGCAATGGGGTAAAATTTCTTAAGGCTATTGCCTAGCGGCTACCTATATTTGTGCAAAATCACAACAACATCGCAAAGCAACCCACACCTCACACACGTATTACTGCAAAATCACCATCGCTGGGTGCTAGTTTAGCAGAGGTTTGGCGCTATCGCCAATTGCTCATTACCTTTGCTAAGCGCGATTATAAAGTTCGCTACGCACAAACCCTTTTAGGTTTTAGTTGGTCATTTATTCAACCTCTGGCCTCGGTAGTAGTGCTGTATTTTATTTTTCAACGGGTAATGAAAGTACCTACGGGTAACATTAGTTACCTACCCTTTGCGCTAAGCGGCCTCATTTTTTGGAACTACTTTCAATCTGTGGTTACTCAGGCTTCCGCATCGCTTATAGGTAACCAAAGTATTATCCGTAAAATCTATTTCCCTAGGCTTACACTACCTCTTTCGCGAGCCATTGTAACGTTGGTAGAGCCCTTGGTAGCTGCCCTTTTGTTTATTATTGCCTTATTGTATTTCAATGAGGGCTCTTGGTTTGCGGCACTTAGCTTTATCCCATTATTAGCACTTACGGCATTAGCAGCTCTAGGTTTAGGTTTATGGAGCAGCGCACTTTCAATACGCTTTCGTGATTTACAGCAAGCGATACCTTTTGCCCTGCAAATGTTGTTCTTTGCCACACCCATTGCTTACTCCAGCTCGCTGTTACGTAAAATTTCACCTGCAAATGCAGATTACCTTTTATACCTCAATCCTTTAACAGGCATTATTGAAACCTTTCGCCACCTAGTATTTGGCACCAACCTATCTCCGCACGTTTGGATTTCGGTGCTTTTAGCCTTTTGCCTATTTGCTTCGGGACTGATTTATTTTCAAAAAGTAGAACGCAAAATTGCCGATATTGTATGATGCCTGCCATTAAGATTAGAAACTTATCTAAGCACTATCGAATTAAAGGCCCTAAAAAGAAAGAGCAATTTGAAGCCTTGCGCAATATCAATTTAGATATTGAGAAAGGTAAAGTTACGGGCCTAATTGGCCCCAATGGAGCAGGTAAATCAACACTCTTAAAAATTCTATCTCGCATTACACTGCCCAGCACCGGCACCATTGAAATTGAAGGAAGACTGGCTTCTTTGTTAGAGGTAGGCACCGGTTTTAATCAAGAGTTAAGTGGCCGCGAAAACATTTATTTAAACGGTGCTATATTAGGCATGAGCACCGCAGAAATTGATGCTCAGTTTGATGAAATTTTAGCCTTTTCGGGAGTAAATAAATTTATAGACACACCTGTAAAACACTACAGTAGTGGCATGTATGTACGGCTGGCTTTTTCGGTAGCTGCGCATCTTCAGTCTGATATTTTATTGATAGATGAAGTACTGGCCGTTGGCGATGCTAATTTTCAAAAAAAATGCCTAGAAAAAATTAATGAAGCTACACAAGCCAATCGTACCGTAGTTTTTGTTAGCCATAACATGAGTATTGCGCGTACCCTCTGTGACACACTGGTTTACCTTAAAAAAGGAGAAGTTGTAAAAAAGGGAAATAGTGACGAAGTAGCTGATTTTTATCTTAAAGAATCCACCGAAGTAGCTAAAAAAGTGGCCGTATCCGACCGCATCGACCGAAAGGGAAATGGACAAGCTACGTTGCAAGATTTAAGTTGTCACCATCAAAACATGAATGGTGTTTTAACAACAGGTTTGTCTGCAAATTTTGTTAGCTGTTTACAAATAAACACCACTCATCAAGAGGTAGATGTAGAGCTACGTTTAAACATTTTTAACACTCACGGGCAATTTTTAACCACGCTTAATAATAAACTGAGCGGGCACTTGTTTAAAACCGAAAAATCGGAGGTGTCTCTTAATTGTTCTATTAAAAAATTACCCTTAATGCCTGGAAGTTATACTATTAAGGCCAAGGTAAATGTTAATGGCATTCAAGCAGATGTATTGGATAATGCTTATACGTTTAAGGTTTTAGAAGGCGATTTTTACGGCAGTAAGCAATGGGATAAAAAAAGAGTGCCTGGCGTATTTATTGACCAGCATTGGGGTATCGAAGCTTAACCAAGGTGTCCTTGATTTTTTGCTTACACTTTACATACGTAAGATAAGATTTAGCCCCACGCTGCATTTTTTCAAAGGCTATACGGGCATCTTCGTATAAATCCATATCCAATTGGTTCAATGCCTCAATTTGTGTTCTATAAGTTGTGATTAGCTCAGCTGCTTCGCCTGGCGACTTACCTCTATTAAGTCTTTTATAGCTTGTTTTTGGCCAGTTCAACTGACGGCACATTAACCAAACGCTGTCTTCAAAATACTCGGTAATACCGCAAAAAGCAATTCTATTATGCAGCGTATCTAGGGCATCCTTTTTTAACGTGACGGTATTGGCCGTTTCAGCGGTAAGTCCTCGCACACCACCCAAAAATTGAGATTGTGCATTAAAAGCAAGATCTGTTTCCAGAAACTCCTCAAAGGTTATCCATCCCCTCTCCTTTTGTCCTGAAAGTGTGTTTTTGGCATTTTTAAAATGGAGAAATTTGGAAACCGTATGTTCCACGGGGTTTCGTAAAAATGTAAGCCACTCGTAGTTTTTAGCTAGCTCAAACTCATTAAGCATTTGAGTTTTTAAATGACCATATATCAAACACTTATCTTCGTTTAAAGCTTGCGAAAAACGGTTTTTAACCACCTCATACACAGAGCCATAACATTCACTACGATGTTGTTTGGCATAGTTAGAGAAAACCACCGTACGCAAACTTGTGCCGGCTGTTTTAGGGTTATGTAAAAAAATTATTTTCCTTTGAGACAAATTCAAAACACACAATTGTTACCTATACCGCCCCCTTATATTATTATTGGTATGCACCGCAGCGGCACCTCGTTGCTGGCGAATGTACTCGAAAAATCAGGAATTTTTATGGGCGCGCATAAAGATCATAATTACGAGTCAATTCCTTTTTTAAGCCAAAATCAAGAATGCCTATGGGCAACCAATGCCAATTGGCTGGAACCCAAAACACCTAAACCCGAACATTACACACCTTACTCTAATGCTTTTTTGTTTTACCAGCATTTTAAGGCGCATGGTAGATGGGCACAGCTAAAACTGCATTGTAAAATTGTTAGCTGGGGCTGGAAAGATCCGAGAAATACTTTTACGTTACCCATGTGGCTTGGCCTGTTTCCTAGAGCTCGAGTTATTCATATACATAGGCAGCAAAAGGACGTAGTGAAGAGTTTACAGCAACGAAATCATAAAACAGGCGAAGTACAAGACGAGCGCTTAAATGATTTGGGTTTTTGCCAGAATTTGCATCAACAATACATAGATGCCGCCAATAGCTACCAAGATTTAGGAAATAGATATTTTGAATTGACATATGAAGATTTAATACAGGCTAAGGCAGAAACTATTAGTGCCTTGGAGCATTTTACAGGCAAAAAAATCTTGAAAAACTTACAGGAAACCGTTCATACAAAATAAGCCTTTAGCCCCCACTTTTTTAATTACTTTGCACCAAAGCTCACTCGCTAAATTTTACAATGCCACAAGTTTCGGTTATTATTCCTAATTACAATCACGCAGATTTTCTACGCCAGCGTATTGAAAGTGTTTTGGCTCAAACTTTTACAGATTATGAACTCATCATTTTAGATGATTATTCTCCCGATAATTCTCGTGAAGTAATTGCAGAATATGCTAGCAAACATCCGCAAATAAAAACCGTGTTTAATGAACAAAATTCGGGTAGCCCTTTTGCCCAATGGAACAAAGGTTGTGAACTAGCGAAGGGCGAATACTTATGGTTTGCAGAGAGTGATGATTTTTGCGAACCCAAATTGCTAGAAACGCTGGTGCCTTTGTTAAATAAAAATGCAAACGTTGGCATTGCCTATGCTCAAACCTATTTGGTAGATGAAAAAGGAGCGGTTAAAAACAGCTATCTCAAAAACCTAGATTTTATCTATAAAAACGATACTTGGCATACCCACTTTATTAAAAACGGAGCTGAAGCCTGTAAAGAGTGGTTGCTTTTTCATAACCCAATACCCAATGCCAGCGGGGCACTTATACGCAAACGAAATTTTGTGGAAGCGGGAATGGGGGATGCCAGCATGAAGTTAAATGGAGATTGGTTTTTATACGCCAAAATTTTGGCCGAATCGGATTTGGCGTTTAGCAACGAACACCTAAATTATTTTAGGGTTCACGACCGTACACAAAGACAAAGAGCTAAAGTAGATGGAACGGTATATTTAGAAATTATTAGAATAAATGACTTTATAAGAGAGCACATAAAAGATAGTAAAACAAATGCCGATTTGGCTTTGCGGAAAATTGCTGATTGGTGGATTGGAAGTATTCCTAGGCAAAAATGGACAGTCGGAAATTTCCAAATCAACCGTCAGCTTTATGGAGTCTTTAAAAAGTATCGCGGCTGGGTTCTTTTTCACATTTGTTATACTTATATCCTATTAACCGCTCGCAAAGTATTGTACCATTTAGGTCTATTAAAAGTGGCCAAAACTGCTCGTTTCAAAATGTTTCCGGGCAAATACTTTACACACTAGTTATGATCTCGGTTGTTGTTCCCATTTATAATGCAGAAAAAACGCTGGATGCTTGCCTACAAAGTATAAGCACTCAACTTTTCCTTCCTAAGCAGGTAGTTTTAATAAACGATGGGAGTACGGATAACAGCTTGGTAATCTGTGGGGAATGGGCCAAAAATAAAGACTTTGAAATAATTATTTACAGTCAAGAGAACAAAGGTTTAGGTGCTGCGCGCAACAGTGGTATTTCACGTTGTTCTCAAAAGTGGGTAGCATTTTTAGATGCGGATGACATTTGGAATGAGTACAAGTTAGAGCTCTGCCATAGCCACTTGCTTCAGCAAGATTGTGATGTATTATACCACGAGGTAAACTCATTTGGGCTTGGCACCGAAAAAAAACGTGCCGCCTGGCCCATTAACAGCCTGCAAGATCTTTTATTAAAGGGTAATCCCATTTTTCCATCCGCTGTAGTTGTCAAAAAATCCAATCTTCTGGATCACCCCTTTCAAACCAATCCACAGTTTCATGGTGCCGAGGATCTGTATCTTTGGATTGAACTTTTAGAAGATGGTAAAATTTTTGATTTTATGAATCAGGCGCTTTGCCAATATCGAGAAAGTGGAGGAATGAGTACCCAGCTCGAAAATCATTTAGAACACGTACAAAATGTACTGAATCATTTTTTAGAGAAAGCTTACTTTACTCAAATAGAATTGAAGCAGGCCTGGCAACGCAAAAACTATGAAGCCGCTAGGTTTTATCATAAACGCGGGCTATTTAAACAAGCCAAAAAACACTATAGTTTAACTAACAGCAGCCTAAAAATTAATACACTGCAATTTTTGGGTAGACTTAAAATTAAGATTTAGCTTTTTTATTTAATTCCAAAAAACCGAGGTAAGCCTGAATAAAAGCGGCTTCCCCTCTAGGATTGATACTTTCGATATGATCTAGCAAAGGTTTCATATCAGCTGGACGATTACGCACCAATTGCTGCAATGTAAAACTCATATGTTTTGCAAACCTAGGATCGGTAGTTTTAGGGTTAATCATTACCAGCTCTCTAAAGGCCTGGCGGTAACTTTCTTCGGTAATTAAAAACTCTGTTTTACCATAAATGGCCAACTCAAATCTACTTGAAATAGCTAAAGCCTTATCATAATACTCAAAGGCCATTTTTCGATTTTTCTGGGTTTTATAAATATTCCCCATTTGCACTAAAGTGATAATGTTGTAAGGATGAATCTCTTCAGCATACAAACCATCTTGTAAGGCAGGTTGCATTTGCTGCTGAACTAGTTTAGCCATAGAGCTGTAATACGGTAATGGATTAGCATAACTATCCATATTGTAAAAGGCATTTACCGCACTTTCGGCCGCAGGTATCAACTTTTGAGCATTGCGCTCCGCGTTACCCTGCAGTACTATAGCGCTGTACTTTTCGCCACTAATGCGATAATTACTCACTATAGCCGAAAAGCTCACAAAAACCAACACCAATACTACCAGCACTTTTGAGTTAACGTTTACCTTCGATTTCTCGGCTTGATTTCGATACAAAAGCGCAATAAGCAACATCAAAATAGTTGTATGAGGAGTTCGCTCTAAGGGGAAATCTGTAAGCGAAAAAATAAGGAAGGAAGAAAACCCAAAGCCTAGTATTAAATCTACCCCCAACTCAGAGGAACTCTTAGCACCTTTTAAATTCTTAATCCATCTGGCGAAAGCCAAAATAAAAAATGCCAAGTAAAAAAGTAAGCCCAAAGGGCCGGTTTCGGCCAACACCCATAGGTAATCATTGTGGGGGCGCTGTACGTGGGTAATACCCTGAGAAACTGGATAAGACAATCCATCTAAACCGTACTTCGGGAAGTTTATTTTCCAGTTACCAAGGCCAACCCCTAAAACGGGATGCTCCTGCACCATCTCCATACTATTTTTCCAAAAAATAAATCGTTTGTCCAAGTTAGTGCTATCGGAAACGGATTGTTTAACAGAACCTACACTAAATAACAACACCAACATGGCCACTACAGCCATGCCTGAAATGGCTAACCATTTTAAAGGGAACTTCACCTCAAGTGCTTTTCTATTTGAAAAAACATAAAAGCTTAGAACGGTTAATCCGGCTGCACCAAAAGTAGCCACCCACACACCACGCGTTCGTAAAACAAAAATTTCTAAGAGCAGTAGAGCAGTTAAAGCAGCAGATACTTTTTTGAGCCACCCGTCATGAATTATAATACCCATTATGCTAAAGGGCAAAGACAACATTAAGGCCGAAGCCAACAGGTTTTTATGTCCAAAGCGGCCAGTTACCGCGTAAATATCTTCTAAAAATTGACCGTTATTTAAAGCCTCAATCAAATTGGCTGCAGCCGAAAGTGAAGCTATACCTCCAAAAATAAGCATGGCATTGAGCACATTTTTAAAGTTTAACTTTTTTGCTTTTAGAAGCAACATGCTGCTCAACAACACCGAAAACATAAGCAGGTATCTACTGAGTGTAGCCCAACTTTCGGTGCTGTTAATGGCTTGACTGATAGAAAGAGCACCTACCAGTAAAAAAGCAAAAAAAGCAATTTGCAATCCTCCTATGGCCCAGGCAAACTTTTTCTCCCGAAAAACAAACAGAACCGCCAAAGCTAAAACAGCCAAGGAAACAAGCATTTGCCTAGGCACTAAATTAAAATCTACCAAATTGGTCATTTGCACAATTGGCAAAAATGCCAACATTGCTATTGTTATAAAGCCATAAACGGTTGTGGAAGATTTTTTAGCCGCCATTATCAAATATCTTTTAGCCGCTAAAAGTAAACATTGCGCTTCATTGTGTTAATTTCGCAGCCCATAATTATTTATTAACCCGCTAAGTTTTTAATCATCGAGCCCTCCCCAAAAAATCGCAAACCAAAGGAGCGTAGCTTTTCGCAACAAAGCACCCTGTTTCACCACTACTATAAGCGGAGCGGGCGCTATAAGTTTATTGGTAAAAACTTGCTTCGTTTATTAATTATGCTGGCGATTTTTGCGCTGGCAGTTTGGGCTATCAATAAATACGTAATTAACCTTTCGGAGGTAGTTACTTGGATGGACGCCCGTGTGCCTCAGTGGGTAATTATTGGCATTCTTTTTATCAGCGAAAGCTTTGTAGGGCTGCTACCTCCCGATGCCTTTATTGCTTGGGCCAAAGCATTTAATCACCCTTACCTTATGGTATTGATTTTGGCCTTTGCCTCGTATATGGGAGGCGTAGTATCTTGGGTTACTGGCACTCAGCTACACAGATTAGCTCGGGTAAAAAATTATGTAGACGTAAAGTTTGCTGAGCAATTTTTAACCTTTAAAAAGTACGGAGGCATGGTTATTTTTATTTCAGCCCTTACCCCATTGCCTTTTTCGCCTATAAGCGTGGTAGCAGGCGTAGTAGGCTACCCTCTAAAAAGCTACTTATTGGTGGCTCTAGCACGTTACATTCGTTTCTTTTTATATGCCTACTTTATTTTTCAAGTATTTTAAGCAGTGTACCTTTGCGGAATGAATGTTACGCAACGCCAATTATTTTTACAGCATCAAGCTCAAACTACCGATTTTCCGCTTTCGTTGGAAATAGAAAAGGCAGAAGGCAGTTATTTGTTTGATAACCAAGGTAAAAAATATTTAGATCTAATATCTGGAATTTCAGTTAGCAACGTAGGTCACCGTCACCCTAAAGTGGTTACGGCCATTAAACAGCAAGTGGATAAATACATGCACCTTATGGTGTACGGTGAGTATATTCAAACACCACAAGTAGCCTTAGCCACTAAACTAGCTGAGCTACTAGGCCCTCAGCTAAACGCAACCTATTTTGTGAACTCCGGCAGCGAAGCTACTGAGGGTGCCATGAAATTAGCCAAACGCGCTACCGGAAGATTTGAAATTATTAGTCTTAAAAATGCCTACCACGGCAGTACACAAGGCGCTTTATCCATTATTGGAGATGAGGAATTTAAGCGCGGGTTTAGACCTTTACTACCAGCTACACGTGCCATTCGTTTTAATGAGGAAAGTGACCTCAGCCAAATTACGACAGCCACTGCAGCCGTGATCGTAGAACCTGTAATGGGCGAAGCGGGCTATCTTAAACCCCAGAAAAACTATTTAAAAGCATTGCGCGAAAAATGCACGGAAGTAGATGCATTATTAATTTTTGATGAAGTACAAACAGGCTTTGGCCGAACCGGTAAAATGTTTGCCCATCAGCTTTTTGGGGTAACTCCAGATATTATTACCCTGGCCAAAGGAATGGGAGGCGGCATGCCTATAGGAGCGTTTGTTGCAAGCAAAACGCTGATGGATACATTAAAAGAAAATCCAATTCTGGGTCATATAACCACTTTTGGAGGGCACCCTGTAAGTTGTGCTGCCGCCTTAGCCTGCATTGAAGTTATTGAAGAAGAAAAACTTGTTGATACGGTTAACGCGAAATCAGAATTGTTTAAAAGACTACTAGTACACCCCAACATAAAGGAAGTACGCGGCCAAGGCTTAATGCTGGCATTACAATTAACTGATTTTGAAGAGGTACAGAAGGTTATTGATTTCAGCTTAGAGAGAGGTGTTATTTCTGATTGGTTTTTATTCTGCGATAGCGCCATTAGAATTAGTCCACCATTAAACATTACGGAGCAGGAAATAAAAGAAGCTTGTGAGGTGCTCGTAAAAGCGGTTGCCGCGCTTTAGGCCATTCACTATTCTTACAAAGCAAATCAGACCCCAAAGAGAATGGAAAGAGAAAATATACAAAACCACATTATTTCTACGATTTCGATGCCAACCGAAATACAAGCTTAGACAGAGGCTTATTTTGAATTGAGGTGTACACTTTCAATGTTTAACTCCCCCAATAATAATTGGAATATCTAGCTACGAGGTGCTCTAAACTTTAAAGTAAACGTTTGAAGGACATTCTAAAAAAAGGAAACATTACAGACTGCTATCTAATGAGCAAAACATGCCCCTTTAGTTCTTGGGGCCCAACCTTGGCCACATAAAAATAAGTCCCATCTGAATGGTTATTCCCCGTCCAACAATCACTAGGATTATTACTCTTAAACACATTCACGCCCCAGCGGTTGTAAATATTTAACTCAAAGCATTGCGAAAAACCTTCACTACTTTCTACATAAAAGCAATCGTTCAAACCATCCCCATTAGGTGTAAACACATTTGGCACTACCATCGATTGACCTTGTGTAGTATCCACAACTAACACTTTGCTAACCGTGCCTTGGCAACCTGAATTGCTTTCTATATCCAACGTTACTGTTACATTTCTTCCATTCTCCATCTCCAAAAAAGTTGACTCATCATTACTAAACTCTTTGCCCTCAATTCGCCAACTATAATATTTCGCACCAACCGTTTGATTATCCAGCTGCACAACTATGCCTTTACAACTTACTTGAAAGGAATAATCAAAAACTACTTCAGG
The DNA here is from genome assembly GCA_937146805.1 of uncultured Owenweeksia sp. Classification (GTDB taxonomy): domain Bacteria; phylum Bacteroidota; class Bacteroidia; order Flavobacteriales; family Schleiferiaceae; genus Owenweeksia. Next base: position 27,396 of record CAKZRR010000003.1, read on the forward strand.
AGCTTGTACAACCTCTATTTGAACACTATCCGCACCAAAACATCGAGTAACATCGTTTACTTTAATCCAATATTTTCCAGGCAATAAATATCTATGAGATATTCCTACTCCACGCTCTGCCGCAATTTGCTGTACGGTATCAGACCCATCTCCAAAATTCCAATACCAACTGGTATTCCTACCCACATTTGGGTATAATGTAAAACTTTCACCTACGCATAAGAGATCGTTAAAGTCCCTAAACTTTACTTTCCTTCCCTCTGTCTTTTTTATATAAAACGAAACCGAATCTTGAGGTATTGGGCCGCTTTCTCCTAAACAATAACCATATGCCGGCATATCAAAAAAGTTTTTTGTTTTTTTCATATAACTAAAATGATAACCCGTAAAACCCTCAGCCGAAGTCTCTAAAACATGAGTATTGTCATCAATTTCTATTTCAGCATAACTCCATGCAGGATGGCTTGCATAGGTTTGCCAAACACTTGGTTGTAAAACTTGCCCATCTAAAGTAAAAGAGCCTGTCGATTGAGTCGGTGTATAAAGTGCCACCATATGAGATACTCCATAATTTCCAATAAAGGGTTTTAAAACACTTCGTTTTATTAACTCATTACTACCGGCTACGTTTATGCTAAACCCTGAAAACACCGAGGAGTTAAGTCTTGTAGAGTCCAATACCCAAGGTGTATTACGAGTAAGCATTAATTGCACCGGTTTACTAGCTGTAATTACCGCCTCGCCCAACCAACAAGTATCTAATTGATAACTTTTGTTGCGCCAACCAATTAACTGACCGTTTATAAAAATAGCGGTACTATCATGTAATGCCATAATACTATAAAGACTTGCATGATGATTTAACATTTGATTGACTAAGAACATAGTATCTCCAACGGAGTTAGGCTTAACCTGCTCGTAGGTCTCTTTTCTCATTGTAGATCGTGCAGAGAAACTGGAACAGTCTCCCCAAATATTGCTAGGCGTTCCTGCAAAAAGCAGAATAGGTTTATTTAAACCTTTTACTGTGCTACCAGAGTAACTTCGATTTTTGAGCTTAACGGATAATAGGGTATCGTATTCAGAATAGCTATGGAACGCATCACCCGATTCCATTTGTGGATAAAAAAATGTATCAACCGTTAAGGGAGTTAATGAAAACGGGGTTGTCGATTTACCGTTTAAACGTATTGCCACTTGGGCAGAATCAAACGGTGTATAAGCCCAAAACTGCATGGCTCGATGTTGGTTGGTTAATGCACTTGGGAGACCTTTCCGCATGAAGTTAGGCCCTGTTAGCCAATAATCTTTTTGAGCTGCAATTAAAGGCCCAATAGCCGTTGCTTCCGTATTTACACAATCAGTTTGATGAGCAGCGTATCCTCCCAACGAATCTAACCTGTTAATATCCGTAGCCTGTACCACTTGCACTGGAAATTTACTTTTAACCGTTACACCTAAGGGCAGCACTCGACCAATAACCCCAGTATAATGAGGTAACTTCACTAATAACACGCTGTCCTTTTCAAGCCAAAAATCAAGTCTAAAACCTATTTCAGGCACCTCCACAAAACCGCAGGTTGGGGTGGCCGCGGTAATCTGTACCACACGCTTTCTTGGCATACCACTCCCTGCAATTCCATCAACCCCTAAGTAAGGGAATGAAAAATTAGTACCCGCACTGAAAAAAGGGGTGTTCTGAGCTTGTAATCCGAGCGAAAGAAATAGAAAAACCCCTATCCCAAAAAAGGATAGAGGTTTCATATTTAACAAATCCATTGCCTTTATTTCAAAATCAACTTCTGGGTTAATTTAGTGCCGGCCTCAAAACTTACTTTAACAAAGTACAAGCCCGCAGGTATATTTTGGCAATCTAAAACAAGGTTTTTAACTATATCAATGGACACTTCACGCAGCACCTTTCCTTCTACATTTACTAATTGCACTATTTCTGCTTTGTTTGTTAGTCCTCTTATTTCAACTTGGTCCTTAGCAGGATTAGGGAACAACACAAAACTTTGATTTACAATTTCTCCAAAACCTAAACCTTTATCAATACCCAAGGCCAGTGGCAACAGGTAATTACTGGCCGCTGTGGGCATATTTAAAGCAGTGCCTTCAAAAGTATTTAACACGGTAAAACCCATGTTAAAAGGGGTCGCAGGCAAACTAAAATTCTCGTAAACACTAAAAGCATAACCCGTATCCCCAGTAACGGATACCGTGTACTCATCGTTGGCATTTAAGGACACATTCATTTGCAAACTAACTAGTTCTGTAAAAGGTTTACCTAAGGTTAACACTTGGTGGTGAATTTCAGCTTGAGTCTTATCATGTATTTTTAGATTAAGCTCATAGCCTCCCGTTTTTCCAAACAAATCAACCAAACCGGGAATAGCTACGCTTTGCAACGTCACATTTTGATTAACCGTAAACTGCACACCTGCACTACCCGTAAATATTACTGGGCTGTTTTGGTAATTGCCATTACCCATGGTTACTATAGCCAAATTAGCTCCATTAGGCACACCAATGGTATCACTTAGCTCCTTACAGTTTCCCTTACTAATACTTACTTGATAAACACCTCCACTAAATGGTGTAAGAGTATCGTAAGGATAGGCAAAGGGAACACCGTTGTAATACCATGTATGGTGCACTCCAAGGTTAGAGTTTGTTAAAACTAGCTGACCTCCTGTAAAGTTTAAAACAACTGGAGTCAAGGTGTCCATCATAACAAATACCGAATCTTGGTAGCCCGGGGATTGAGAATCGGAGAGATAATAATACTGTGATTTCGTTACTACGGTGCTGGGGTTTGATTGTGTGCTATTAAAAGAGGCATCTGCAGATGTCCATTGAAAATTCCCACTTTTAGTCGTTCCACTAAATTGGACGCTATCGCCAACACAAGCTCTCAAGGTATCTCCATTGATATTAGCGGTTGGCACCACGCGTATCAAAAATGCCAAATCGGTATGTGCCGGAAAAGGGCAAACATCATTACTAAACTTCACATACAAAGCATGTCTTGAGTTTCCTGTTAAAACATGCTCTCCTCCAATTACCCATTTAAGTTGCACCGTGTTGGTAAGTGAAGTTGTATATCCAGTTTGTGGAGATATGGGATTTAATGTTGCCTTTACGCTGTAGTTACTAGACCCTAAAAAGGGTGCTGCAAATGCAGAACCTCTTGCCGAGGCAACAATATTCGCCAAAGTGGTATCCAGTCTCATTTGACTGCTAGTAGCCGTAATATCTAAGGAAACGGTATCTCCTACACAGGCATCTATATAGTGTGTTTCACTATCTGTTTTAGTAATTGGATGGCTATTATTAGCCACTAAAAAAGCGGGAGGCACTTGTTGGGTTATACTTCCTTTATACACAACGGCAAGATCTCTGTATACTTTTGATAGCAGCACACCTTTTCTCCATTGTTGGATTTCAACGGCATACACATAACTGCCATTATTACCCGAGTTAATTCGTGTTTTAACAATACCAGTTTCATGATTAATAGTAGTTAACCCGTTACTTGCATTGGTAGCCGAGTTCGGAAAGGGTTGCGAATAACTGTAACCACTGGAAAAGTTTACGGTTGTGGTCGCTCCATCTTTAGGTGTAGAGAAATCTACATAAATAGAATCACTAGGGTTGTTGCTCATTGCACCCGTATTAAACGAAGCCGAATCGCTGGAAATAATATAACCGCTACTTTCTGAAAAATAAGGAGAAGGGTTCGTACATCCTCCAAAGTTTGTATACATAATAGAGCGGAGATAAAAAGCTCCGGTGGGGCCATTTCTGTTAGTACCCGATCGGCAACAATCAAAATAACTAAACTCCCAACCTGCAGCAGGCGGTGTCCCAGATAGTACTATAGGACTACTGCGATAGGTGCCACGTCTTATAGCACCATTACCAGGAGTAGACCAGCTACAGGCCACAGATCCAGGACCAACACAACTTGGAGAAATTTCTACACTACTTACTTGAGAGCAAACAATAACCCCTTGTGGGCCGGTAAGTGAAACGGTAGATGGTGGGATTGCTGCGGGACCAGCACACTCAAAATATAAAACGGTTTGAAAGATATAACCTCCACTTGGTGTACACTCCCATGTAATTTCGCCACCTAATAAGTGGGTAGCACTGGCAGCAAAAGAAGAAAGCATAATGGCTAAAGAAACGAGATACTTCATGGTATGGGTTTTTGGATTACAAACAATAGTACGATTTTTCCGAAATAAAGAAACCTCTGGATTAGTTAACGATTGGTTCGGGAGAATTAACGGCTGTTTGAATTCATTCTATTCCAGGAGCAAGGGTGTAAAGTTTACTCTATCAAAAATTTATGAGAAACGGCTGCCCCATTGTGTAAATAAACCCGAACGAGATAAATCCCAGGCGGCACATTGGCACAGTTTAAAATTAAAGGTTTTGTAGTGGCCTGCACCGCCATACTTCTTAAAACCTCTCCGTTTACGTTTATTAATTCTACTTTCTCAGCAACACTAATCAAACCCCTTATCTCTACTCTATCTTTAGTAGGATTGGGGAATAAAGAGAACTCATACCCTTTTGGGTGTTTTACATTCAAACCCTTATTAGTACCCAAGGATATAGGAAGTAAATAGTTACTAGTAGTGGTTGGCATGCTAAATGAAAATCCTTCCACCGCTCTAACTACCGTAAAGCCAATGTTAAAAGGAGTTGCAGGCAAGGTAAAGTTCTCAAAAATGCTAAACGCATAACCTGAATCTCCAGTAAGTGCTAGAGTGTAAACTTTACTTGCTACCAGCGAAAAATTTAGCGGTAGCCGAAGTAACTCCTTAAACGGAGCGGCTAGACTTACAGATTGATTGTAAACCTCAACCTGTAAATCGTCATAAATTTTAACATTTAAGTCATATTGATTTATTTGTCCATTTAAATTTACCAAACCAGGAATGGTTAAACTCCTTAAGTCTATATTTTTATTAACCTTAAAGTCAATACCTAAACTACCAATTGAAGCAATTTCATTCCCTACATACTGTCCGTTACCCATTGTAGTTACGGCTAAGTTTGTTCCATTTAAAAGTGCCAAAGTATCAGTAAATTTTCTGCATCCCCCTTTAACAACACTGGCCTGATACAAACCTCCGCTAAAACGAGATAAAGTATCATATGGATAAGCAAAAGGAATCTCATTGTAAAACCAAGTACGGCTGGCCACTAAATTAGGGTTTACCATGGCCAGCTCCTTACCATTAAAACCCAAGGTAACGGGCAAAAGCGTATCCACCTCCACGTACACAACCTCTAAAAATCCGGGATTGTGCGGATCAGAAAGGTAATAATACTGTGAGCTATCCGCTCTAATTTTAGGATTTGGCATTTGACTGCTAAAAGTAGCGTCTGCCGATGTCCATAAGAAACTTCCACTCCGCGTAATACCGCTCAGCTCAACACTATCACCAAAACAGGCTCCAATAGTATCTCTACCTATACTTGGTGCCCCTGATACTTTTATCATAAAAACCATATTAGTTATAGCAGGATAAGGGCATACATCATTACTAAATTTTACATATAAAGCGTGCCTCTTATTGCCATTCAACACATGCTCTCTTCCAATTACCCATTTTAGGCGAACATTGTTGGATACAGAAGATGTCAAACTCATCTGAGGGCTTACGGGGGTAAGTGTAGCCTTTTGGCTATAGTTACTTGCTCCTAAAAAAGGCGCATCAAACGCATACCCACGGCCAGTAGCGATAATATCTGCCAAAGTTGTATCTAGGCGCATCTGAGTACTTGTAGCCTCTATATCAATCAAAATGGTATCACCCATAGAAACATCTAAATTGTACGTTTCCTGATCCACCCTTGAAACAGCATGGCTGGAATTAACAATTTGAAAGCTCGGTACCACCTGCTGCGCTGCTGTGGCAGAATACATGGCAACATAATCTCTGTATATTCTAGACAACAAAACACTATTCTCCCATTGCTCAATAACAATCCCGTAGCAATAAAGACCTGAGGTTCCGGCATGTACATGGGTTTTAATAATACCAGTACTATGATTAATAGAAGTTAAACCATTACTAGCATTAGTATTGGTATTTGGAAATGGTTGTGAGTAACTAAAGTTTGGGCTAAAACCAACAGAACTAACTGAATTTATCCTAGGACTTGCGAAATCTATATATAGTGAATCTGTAGAATTATTACTAGCAGCACCAGTTGCTAGTGTTATAGAGTCTCCGGAAATAATATGACTAGCACTCTCAGCAAAATGAGGCGAATCCTTTTGACATTGAGACGAACTACCGTACATTACTGAGCGTAGATAAAAATTTCCAGCCGCACCATTCTCTAAACCAATCTGGCGGCAACATTCAACAAAGCTAAACTCCCAACCCAATGGAGGAGGTGTTCCACTAAGCGAAATTGGCGGGCTTCGGTAAATATAGCGCCTTATAGCACCCTTGGTTCTTGCGGTAGTACCACAAGAAACTGCCCCCGGGCCAGTGCAGCTTGGTGAAATCTGAACACCTCCAATTCTAACACATGTTATATATCCCTGCGGCCAAGTAAGAACAAGTGATGGCGGAACTGGAGCGGAGCCCGTCCCACATTCTTGATACAAAACTGTTTCAAAAATAAAAGACCCGTTCGTGGTGCATTCCCAGGTAATTTCTCCCCCTACCAAATGACCTGCCCTAGTGCTAAAAAAGGATAATAAAGCTACAATAATAGTTAGGTTCCTCATAAGGCTCGTTTATATTAAATGAACTAAATACTTTTATGTTTTCCTCTTTATCCAAAGTTGGTCAAATAAAGCTGGCTAACCTTATCCGTCAAAAACAATCGCCCGTTAAAATTACTCTATCAAAAGTTTACGAGATACGGTTGCTCCTTTGCTTAAATGAACCCGAACCATATAAACCCCAGACGGTACATTGGTACAGTTTAAAATTAAAGGCTTAGTGTTGGCCGTTACAACCATGCTACTTATTACCTGACCATTTACATTTACTAATTCTACTTTTTCCGCTTCATTGCTTAGTCCCACCAACTGCACCTCTGCTTTGGTAGGATTTGGAAACAAACGGAATACACTATAATCCATTTTATTTATCTCCATACCTTTATCTATACCAAGCGCAAGAGGCAGCATAAAATTACTTTTTTGAATAGGTATTCCCAAAGGCAAACCTTCTGTAGCCTTCAAAACGGTAAAACCTATATTAAAAGGAGTTGCCGGTAAACTAAAATTCTCATAAACACTAAAAGCATAACCCGAATCACCTGTAAGAGCAATAGTATATGTACTATTCGCTTGAAGCGGCACGTTGGCTCTAATCCTAAACAACTCCCTAAAGGGACTCCCTACACCCACGGTTTGATTGTGCACTTCCAGCTGTAAATGATTATAAATCTTTAAGTTCAAATTATAATCGTTCGCCTGTCCGTTCAAATTTATCAAACCCGGAATGGTTAAACTTGTAAGGTTGACGTTTTTATTAACTCTAAACTGGATACCTATACTCCCAAGTGCTCTAACTGGCTCTTTTCTATAATTACCATTGCCTATGGTTGTAACCGCCAAATTTGCCCCATTCAAGAGTCCTAAAGTATCCGTAAAATCTTTGCACCTTCCTTTTACAATACTTGCTTGATATAAACCTCCACTAAAGGAGGTTAAGGTATCGTAAGGATATGCAAAGGGAATTTCATTGTAAAACCATGTGCGTATAACATTTATATTGTTATTTGATATTTGCAATGCACCACCATTACTGCTTAAACTAATGGGTGAAATCGTATCTACCTCAACATACACTGAGTCAATAAAACCTGGATTTTGAGGATCCGAAAGAAAGTAATATTGCGAGTTAGTCGCCACTAACTCTGGTGCCGCCAGCTGGCTGCTCAATGTTGCGTCTGCCGATGTCCATTGAAAATTGCCGCTTTTAGTGCTTCCCATTAATTTAATACTATCATATCGACACACTCTTAAAGAATCATCTTTTGCTTTTACAATTGATTTCACCCGAACCAAAAAGGCCTTATTGTTTCTAGCTGGAAAAGGGCAAATATCATTGCGCAGTTTAACGTTAATGTAATGAGGTTGCGAACCACGATGTGTATGTTCCGCACCCGTTACCCAATTAAACCTTACCCTATTAATAAAGGCGTTTGTGTAATTTGCCTGAGGTGCAATTGGGATTAATAAAGCCTGTGATAAATATCCACTTACACCTCCAAAAGGAGTGTCTAATACAAGCCCATTAGCTTCAAAAGTCATTTCAGTGATGGTGAAGTCAGGGCGAGATTGTGTCGTTGAAGCTTCTAAATTAAAGGTGAGTGTATCACCTTCATACAAATCAAAAAAATACGTATTTGGGTCAGGATTACTAAAGGAATAATTATTATTAGTTACCTGAAAGTAAATTGGTTGCTGAGCTGTAGAGTATCCATAAATAGCAACATTATCCTTAAATATTTTAGATAGCAATTTACCATCACGCCATTGCTGCACTTCTACACAATACATATAATTACCATTAACAGCCGTATCAAAATTTGTTGTAATAATGCCTGTTTGATGATTGATAGTGGTCAGTCCATTTACCGAATCACTCATTGTATTTGGAAAAGGCTGAGTATAAGTATAACCCGCCCCTAAAGTTGTTAGTACTAGTGAATCATCCCACGAATTAGCAAAGTCAATATAAAGAGAATCAGAAGAATTTTTTCTGCTTACATCAATGGTAAATGTTGCCGAATCTCCCGCCATTAAATAAATCGGGTTTTCATTGAAGGAAGGGGACGAGTTATTACAAATGCCGTTACCGCTATTGTACATGAGGGCCCTTAAATAAGTATTGTTACTCGTTCCTGATATATTTACTACTGAGGATGGCTTGCAACATTGTTGGTAACTAAATTGCCACCCAGCAGCAGGTGGTGAACCATTTAGTGTAATTGGAACACTCTTGTAAAGATGACGCGCTACCGCTCCAGTACCTTTTGGTGATACAATGCAGGCTAAACCCGTTCCCCAACAACTTGGAGAAACATCACTTGGTGTACCCACCAAACTACAATTGATAATACCCTGCGGACCCGAAACATCTACATTGGCAGGTAAACCAGCCCCCCCAATACCACACTCTCTGTATAAAGCTACATTAAAAACATACTTTCCCGATGCCGTGCACTCCCAGGTAATTTCGCCACCAAAGAAATGCGTGGCTTGCACAAAAAATGACGAAAAAACAATAATTACAGTAATGCAGTACTTCATATGATTAAAATTTACTCTATCAAAAGTTTACCAGAAATAGCAGCTCCTTTGCTTAAATAAACCCGAACCATATAAACCCCAGGCGGAACATTGGTACAGTTTAAAATTAAAGGCTTTGTAGTGGCCGTTATAACCATACTTCTTATTACCTGGCCATTTACATTTACCAATTCTACTTTTTCGGCTTCATGGGTTAGTCCAGCTATTTCTAATTGATCTTTAGCAGGATTTGGGAATATACGTAAACCTGATCTTAAATTTCCCTCAAGACCAACCCATTTCCATTGATCAACACCCAAGCCCAGCGGCAGCAAATAATTACTTGAAGAATCTGGGAAAATCAGCGCCCCTCCTTTTTTCGCTTCCAATACCGTAAAACCAACATTGTAAGGTGTAGCGGGTAAATTGAATTTTTCAAACACACTAAAAGCATAGCCTGTATCACCAGTAAGAGCTATTGTATAGATTTCGTTTGCTACTAAAGGCACGTTGGTGCTTAGGTGAAACAACTCCGGAAAGGGGTTCCCTAAAGTTACTTGCTGGCTGTGAATTTCTGCTTCCTGCTGATCGTATATTTTTAGGGTTAAATCATAACCACCCGTTTTTCCATTTAAATTCATTAAACCTGGCACACTCACACTTTGCAGTGTTAAAGCTTGATTCATGGTAAAACTAACGCCTATGCTACCAGTAATACTAGCAGGACCATTTAAGTAATTACCATTACCGGTACTTACCACTGCTAAGCTTGAATTATTACTAGTAAGGTTTATCACTGGACTTGAAAGGCTACAGTTACCGTTGGTGATTGAAACCTGATAACTACCCAAGCCAAAAGGCGTTAAAGTATCGTAGCTATAAGTAAAAGGAACCCCATTATAATACCAAGTTGGATTAGGCGTATTATTAGGGTCATTAAATACTATTTGAGTTCCATTAAACACAAACGATATAGGCGCTATCGTATCTGCATTAACGTAAACCGAATCCATAAAACCTGGGTACTGCGGATCGGTAAGGTAGTAATACTGCGAACTACCAGAGGCAAAGCTAGGGCTGGCCAATTGACTGCTAAACGTAGCATCTGCAGATGTCCATTGAAAATTACCGCTACGAGTACTTCCTCTTAACAAAATACTATCGCCTGTACAAACATTTAAAGTATCGTTATCAGTCCATACCGTGGGATTTACACTAACTAATACAGCCACGTTGCTACGTGCAGGAAACGGACAAATGTCATTTTGCAGCTTTATATTGAATATATGCTTCACTTTACCACTTGTAACATGTTCGGAACCCAGCTTCCAATTAAACCTAACCTTGTTAGTACCTACAGATGTATAGCCCGATTGTGGCGCTATAGGATATAAACTAGCTTTTTCTAGATAAGTACTTGGGCCTGCAAAAGGCGTATCTAAGGCAAAACCTCGTGCACTTACAACTATAGCGGCCAATGTAGTATCTGGGCGCATTTGTGTGGTAACCGACTCTAAATCAAAATTGAGCGTATCTCCCTCGTATAACTCAAATTGAAAGGTTTCTCGATCGCTATTAGTAAAGGTATGGTTACTATTGGTTACCGAAAAAGCGGGTGCTATCTGTGGTGTATCAGGTATAAACACGGCTGCACAATCGCGGTATATTTTAGACAGCAATACACCCGATCGCCATTGTTGTAACTCCACACAATAGGCATAACTTCCAGAAACACCATTAGCAATGTTTGTCTTTATTACTCCCGTTTCGTGGTTAATAGTTGTTACACCATTAGCACTCATACTACCGTTATTGGGAAAAGGTTGCGTATAACTGAACCCAGCTGCAAAAATTATACTTGTGGAGCTATCCTCCATTGGTTGTGCAAAGTCAAAATAAACAGAATCAGATGGATGGCTAATTGCTCCCGAACTAAAGGTAGCCGAATCTCCGCTCATTAGATAAGTTGCGTTTTGGACAAAAACAGGTGATTCATCATTACACAAACCCGAAACATTCGAATACATTATTGATCTCAAATGAAAAGGATCTCCATTTCTTAGCAAATTTCTCACTGTTGATGGTCGGCAACATAGATTCCAGCTAAACTCCCATCCCCTACTTGGTGGGGTTCCTGTTAACGAAATTGGCGTGCTTTGATATTTTTGACGTAACACCGCACCGGTCCCACTAGGAGATGCTAAACATGCAATATTACTACCTAGGCAATTTGGCGAAATATCTAGGGCAGTACCTACTTTATTACAGGTAATTGTGCCTTGCGGCCCCAAAACACTCAGAACATTTGGAAGCGATGCGGTATTAACCCCACACTCTTTATAAAGCACTACATTAAACACGTATTGCCCCGAAGGTGTGCACTCCCATGTAATTTCACCCCCTAAAAGGTGGGTGGCCTTGGCAGTAAAACAGGATATTAAAATAGCGAGGGTGATAAGGTATTTCATGGTAAATAGGATTTACGAATTCTATTTACAATAATACGAAAATTCCGAAATACACCGCTTACTCATCATTGGCGGGGCAGTTTAATGCAGGTAATATCAATATATTAGAATGGGGTCCGCCAAAAAAACCTGCCATACCGCCTCACTGGTTTTTCCAAACTTTTTAGGAGCTTGCACCAATATAATGTCGGCTTCAAATTTGGGTCTATCAGTAGCAGTGGCTACAGGCCCCAGCATACCTTAAATGAACCAACTACCCCCCTTTTTAGCTACAGGAATATATTACCTAAAGCTTAAAAACAGTAGCTTAGCACCTCACAAGTTGCTCATAGAATAGAATGATCCAATTAAAAAAAACAACTTTCTTCCTGCTCCTAATGCTTACCTTAGGAGTGGGAAGTTTTACTATAACAGCCCAAAACTCAAATGTTCCTTATTTTACCTCAGGTACTGATTTTTCCTTTCCTAACTTGGCACGGAAAACAATTGTACCATCGTTCCACAGAACCGAAAAATCCAAATCTATAGTACAAATAACCGCTCAAAACAATACCTGCGGACGATTGTGGATACCGGGGCAAGGATTTGAAAAAAAATTCAGCCTTTTGGCCGATAGCACCGTGCTAGTTACTTTACCGGATGATACGATTAGACGAGATACAAATAGTGATGTTGGTATTTTTATAAAAACTACGTATCCAGTACAGGTAGTTTTTGCGACAGACGTAGGCCTACTGGACAGCTCTAAAGCCGGTGGATTTTTTGCACCGCTTACCGACTCCATTAACACTGAAGCTACCGCAATTACTCCAATTGTAAGAGCGTCAGATCAATATTTCTTAAACATCCCTAATATCCCCAATGAATTCCATCCTTTTGAGGCTTGGCATCAATTATGGGTGCACGCCCCTATGGAGGCTATTTCGGTAGAAATTGAACTCAAAAACGCTCCTCTTTCTTACATAATTTCGCCAAACGTACCCTTTCTACAATCAATACCTTTTGGATATTGTTTTTATGGAGTTACCGCAGGACTAACAATCCTACCTCCAAGACCGGCTTTAGAAGGAAGTAGTTTTTTTGAATTGGACAATAAAGATTTTTTAATGTTTGGGGGATGTCAACATGTTACCTACGGGAATTGTATGGACATCTCACCCTTTTCGACACTGGGTTCTAACAGGAAGCTTACTTTCGATCAATCAAAGCCGCTAACTTTTGGCGACACGATGCATATGGCCGCTCAAATCCTAAATCATTATCCCAATCTGTATTCCATTTTAGCTTTAAATGACAGCACAAGCATCTACCTAAATGGCACCTTTTTAGCTCTGCTTAATAGTGGAGAACAAATAGATACGTGCGCTACGGAGGCATTAATCATAACCTCTACTAGGCCTACACTTTTAACCTTAACACGTAGTGCTATAGGGACAGATTTCCCGGGACTTCATCCCAGCTCATCATCTAACTCTCCCTTTTCAATTACAATGCCGGGCAGTAACGAGTTGATGAAAAGAAGCATTTTAAAACCATTTAGTGAAAGTTATAAAAACACCTATGTTGTGGCCCTTTTTACTAAAAGTGGCGATACAAGCAATTTTACTTTGAATGGACAAACTCTACCCTTTGGCAATTGGAAAACATTTGCCGCAAGGCCTGGCTGGGCTTGGACGCAAATAGAGATAAGCGATAAAACACATATCCTAGAAAGTAGTGGAGAAGGTTTTATAGGCTACCACTACTCCTATGCTAAAAAAAGACCCAACTATTACTTCTATCCTTCTTACGGTTATTGCTTAATTGAAAGCAAGGCTGTTACAGAAGACTCCTTACAGTTTTATATTAAAACTGAAAATACTAGCAAGCAGATATTGAAAAATTTTCACGAGAGCATATGTGTTGGAGACAGCGTACAATTGTTTGCAAATGCCGCACGTCATACCAGTTGGCATTGGAATTTTGGTGATGGAAATGACACCCTACAACAAGTTGGTAACACAAGTGGCAAGCCCATTTCACATACTTACACTAACCCAGGGCAATACTGGCTTTTTGTAACAGACACCAGCGGATGCGCAACTGGTGATAGTGTTCGTATTGAGGTATTACCTGCACCCGCTCCTTCCTTTACCTATACAGCTTTTGAAACTTGTGAAGAAGGAAGTAAAATTGAACTACACAACAGTAGCACTGGCGCTAGCTCTTACAGCTGGAGTTTACCCGAGGGCATCAGCAATGAAGAATCCCCCTCATTCTTTTACAGCGGTTCAGAGCCATTCAAAATCAGTTTAATTGCCAAACACAACAATTGCAGCTCATCACCTATTACTAAAATTATAAATCCGCAAACCGATATTTTTACGGATACCAAAATACCTAATGTTTTTACCCCAAATAATGATGGATTAAATGATTGTTTTGGAGTTAACAATTTAATAGGAAAGTATGCCGAATGTTTTGAGCTTTCAATTTTCAACAGATGGGGCAGTATGGTATGGAGCACAACGAACCCAAATGGTTGTTGGAATGGCTTAACAGATAATAAGCCTAACGCCTCAGGAACTTACTATTATATTCTTAAAGTTGCCAACTCAGATTACAAAGGCCATTTGTATTTATCCCGATAGACCCCTTTGCCTCAAATCGTTCAGCTCAAAACGCTAAGGTGCCTAAACTAATACCTTAAAACTGGATTCGTCAAAAAAACTTGCCAAACGGGCTCGCTTAGTTTTCCAAACTTTTTTGGGGCTTTTACCAGAATAACATCGGCCTCAAATTTGGGTCTGTCTCCCGCAGTAGCTACATGGCCTAAAACACCTTTCTTTTTAGTAAATACAATTTCAACGGGCGCTCCGCTTTTACTTTGCATTACACTGCGCACCAAGGTAACGATAGAATCAGTATTAAGCGATTCATTGGGTTTTATATAAAAAAGCTCTATTACCTTGGTTTCTACATAGCGTTGGTTAGATACATTACCCGAATTACTATAATGCACCTGCGTAAAATCAACCAAACTATACGCCTTTTGAATACCCGCTTCAATAAAGGCAGCACTATCTAAAGCGCTTAAGCTACGCTTTACAAAACGTTTTTCCATTACCTCATAACTGCTTTGGCTTACAGCACTTTTGCCAAAGCTTAAGGCCAATAGTAAAATCCATAGTTTATTCATTTTCATAATCTTCTGTTTTTTGCACAAATCGAAGTCTATAGATTTTCCCTTCCTGATATTGGATATCCTGAATTTCTAAATTTTTGAGACTATTTACAGGCAGTATTAGTCGGTCTATAAATTCGTGCTTGTTCAACATTTCAATTCCTTGATGCTTTGGGTGGCTCTGAAAAATTTTAGAGTCGTCATGAATGGCTTCTTCCAATTGCATCCTTCTCTTTTCCCAATTATCCGATTGGGCTCTCGAAAAATAATTGAGCATCAGGGCATAATCATCTGGCCAAAGCTCTACCCACACCGTGTCACTTTTACTTTTATCTAAAGCCATTGAAAAAGGCTTATAATACGCCCCATCAATTTGTAGTGTATCTAGTTGATTGACCTTTAATTGCAAAGCCCCTCCCTTTACAACGGTTCTGCTTTTGGCTGCTGTAAAAGTCAATGTCTTTAAATCTATTAGTTGGTGCGTATAAGCATCCTTAAATACCATTACTGTATAATTAGCACGGCTGTTCCACCAAAAAACAGCCAACAATAAAACCAATACGGGTAGCAGCAACCAGGCTACTTTTACCTTGGCCTTTGGTTTATTTTCGGTTGGTTTTACTTGATTTTTAAATTTAAAATCATCCCAGTTTTTATATCCGCAATAGCGGCTCAATAAATTAAGCACATCTACCCGTGGCATTTTTTCACTTTGATTTTTAAAATGGAGGTACACCCATTTTTCACTTACCGTGCTTTGGCAGCTTTGCTCTAAATCAATTTGAAAATTATGAATATCGGCTATAGACCATTCTTTAAAATCTTTTCTGATTTCAAGCTTGGTTTCAACCCTTATTCTCAACTTTTTTTTGAGTTGATTGAAATAAATACGCTCTGTAGTTTTAGTGGAATCCAAAAGTAGAATATGAGCTAAAAGCCCCTTTGTAAAAGGCTTGTAAATTAAGTTACAATTGCAAAACTGCTAAGATGCAACCAAAATTTTACTCAACATACTTGTTTTGCTCCTGTAATCTTAAAAACAGAAAAACATGTTACATTCAAAATTAATTATGGGTTTAGGCTTGGTACTGGCAAGTTATTGGGCTCCAGGTCAGGCAAAAGGCAATTACGATTTTAGAAACGCCTTAAACAACTCATATGTACAAAGCAGCCAACAACCTATTCAAATGCCCGTGGCTATCGCCATGCCTAGTTTAGGCGATCTCACCTTTTCAATTAAAGGCTTGTATAACGCTTCCGCAGATTCGTACTTAGCGATATTTACTTCCACGCAAGTGGGAAAAACCCAAAAAGAAACCAACCGATTATTGCAAAACAAAATAGACTCTATTAGAATAAAAATGATGCAAAAAGGCCACGATGCCGAGTTGTTTGTAGATATGATTTCGTTTATACCCATGTATGAGGTAAGCCCCGAGAAGAAGTTGTTTTCTAAGAAAACGTACAATGAAATTCCTGTGGGTTTTGAGCTTAAAAAAAATCTACACTTTAAGTATTCCGACCCCAGAGAGCTGGAAGCATTGGTAACCCTTTGTGCCGAACAAGAAATTTACGACCTAGTACGCGTTGATTATTTTATTGATGATATAGAAGCCGTAAAAGCCGAAATGATTGCAAAGGCACAATCGCACATTAACCGAAAAATAAGCCGATACGGTAAACTAACCAACGAAACCTACACCGATAAAAACAGAATAATGACCGAGGGTTTTGCCATACATTACCCCATTGAGCAATACCAAAGCTACCAAGCATACTGCACCAATGCTTTAACCTACAAACACGAAATCAACTCAACGGCTACCAAAATAACCTCTCAATTTTACATGCCCAAACTCAATAAAAACTATGATTTTGTGGTAAACGCCAGTATGCTAGAACCCGTAGTACAAGTGGAATACGAAATAAAAATGCGACTCACTCAAAAACCCAAAGCACCAACCAAACCTGCCCCTAAGCCCAAAGAAATAATTAAAAAAGAAGTGGTGAAAGAGATTTTCTTGATTACACCCGATGCCCAAGTAAAGGAAATAAAACTGTAATTGGGTAAAGGAAAGCCGTGGAGAAATTCACGGCTTTTTTTTATAAACGAGCCTCTTGGTTTATCCTTTTTCAATCGCTGTTTAGCTAATTTAATGGATTAACTATTATCTCCTTAAAGCTTGGCAACTTAAATTGGGCATCATCCACTTTTTCTGACTTATAGTCAATTGCAACTTGAGTTGTTTTAGACATAAAACCACTTTGCTCAATTTTAAGAGGTAAACATTTTATCGCTTCCAATATTTGAGTCCAGTGGCCGTAAATATGTCCTTGATAAAACTCTGGATTCATTTTTAAGTAATCGCTGTTATACCAAAGCGTTACCTTCCCCATCTTAGATTTCACAACAATGCTTTTACATGGAATACCTAAAATAGTATCCTTTTCTTCTGATGTAAGAATTTCCACAAAAGAATCTAAGTATTTCTGACTATCCACGGTAATCGCGGTATCTGAATTTTTATGCCAAGAATAAAGCAAACTGTCCTTTGGATTAAACACTTGATAACCCGCCTCGTTTTTTGATTGAATTTCAGACATATAGTTGCTTTCCTTGTAGTAATACTTTTGAATAACACCTCCATTCCCTCCTAACCTTTCCTCAAGGATTTGCTGCCAAACGCTATCGGCCAACATCTCTGGATTAGGATTCTGAGCTGTCATTCGATAGGTTATTGAGCCCTCAAAATCTTGACAAATAGCTGTGAAACTGCACAAAACAAGTCCTAATATAACCAACTGCCTTCCTTTAATTTTTTTCATCGTTTAATACTTGTACTAAAAATTATCGATTAACTAAACACCTTCCCTGGGTTTAAAATTCCTTTAGGGTCAAACACTTTCTTGATTGCTTTTTGTAAATTCACCATAGTTTCGGAAAAAACCACATCTAAATAATCTCGCTGTACGTAACCAATACCGTGCTCACCGCTAATGGTACCGCCCAGTTTTTTTACCAGCTCAAAAATTTCTCGTATTCCCAAAGGCAATTCCTCTTTCCATTGGGTTTCGCTTAAATTGCCCTTGATAATGTTTACGTGCAAATTACCATCTCCGGCATGACCGTAACACACCGATTTAAACCCATACTTTGCCCCTATTTGTTTTACCCCTTTTAGCAATACCGCCAATTCGGCCCGAGGCACCACGGTATCTTCTTCTTTGTACACCGAATTGGCTTTAACAGCCTCCCCTACTCTTCTACGTAATTTCCAAAGCGCGTCTTTTTCACTTTGGCTTTCCGCGAAGAGCACCTCACCAGCA
This sequence comes from uncultured Owenweeksia sp., assembly GCA_937146805.1. Classification (GTDB taxonomy): domain Bacteria; phylum Bacteroidota; class Bacteroidia; order Flavobacteriales; family Schleiferiaceae; genus Owenweeksia. Next base: position 45,637 of record CAKZRR010000003.1, read on the forward strand.
CCAAACTCCGTTACCACATCTGCAATTTTTTGGCAATCGTCCATTAGTACTTCCTGGTTATTTCCATCCACCTCTATTAACAAATGTGCTTGTACTTCATCGCCAATAGGCAAGGCTACGTTGTCCACAAATTTTAAAGTCCAATCAATGGCATCACGTTCCATAAACTCCAAAGCACTAGGGGTAATACCGGCTCTAAATATGGCTGAAACAGCTTCACAAGCTTTTTGCGCATCGCCAAAAGGCACCAACATTAATAAATTGTGTTTAGGGTAAGGTATTAAGCGAACCACCGCTTTGGTAACCACCCCTAAGGTACCCTCGCTACCCACCATTAGTTGCGTAAGGTTATATCCCGTACTGTTTTTCAACACATTAGCGCCTGTCCAAATTATTTCGCCCGTAGGCAAAACCACCTCTAAGTTTAAAACATAGGCGTTGGTTACCCCGTATTTAACGGCTCTAGGGCCTCCAGAGTTTAGGGCAAAATTACCACCCATAAAGCAGCTTCCCCAACTGCTGGGGTCTGGTGGATAGAACAAACCCTTAGCTTTACAAGCTTCGTGAAAAACTTGATTTATCACCCCAGGTTCTACCGTAGCCTGCAAATTGCGCTCATCTATTTCCACAATTTTATTCATCCGCTCTAGCGACATATTTACACCACCAAAAATGGGTAAAGCACCACCACTTAAGCCCGTACGCGCACCACTTGGTGTAACCGCAATCTTGTATTCATTACAGTATTTTAAAATAGATGCAACTTGCTCGGTAGTCTTTGGTTTCAAGACTAATTCAGGTAAAAACTCTAAGTTCTCTGTTTCGTCATGCCCATACTTTTTCAAGTTATCGGAATCGGATAAACAAAAATCTTGACCCAAAAGGTTTTTAAAATAAGATTGATGACTGGCATTTAAGGGAGTGTAACTCATACGTGCTATAAAAATTCTATTTTCGTCCATTCGAAAAAACAATAAAACATATGACGCGTAAAATTGCGATAGCCTTAAGCCTTGTTTGCTTGTACCAAATGGGAATGGCACAAGATAGAAAAGTTACCCTTGAAGACGTTTGGAAAAGAGGTGAATTTCGTGCCCGTAGCACAGCAGGCCTAAACTCTATGAATGATGGCGAGCATTATTCTGCTTTAAACCGATCGGGTGGCGAAGTAGCCATTGAAAAATACAGCTACCAAAGTGGCCAAAAAGTAAGCACTATACTTACCAGTGCAGAGATTAAAGAGAAAACGGGTAAAACGCTAAACTTTAGCAGCTACGAATTTAATCCTACCGAAACCAAGGTATTACTGGCCACTCAAGAAGAGTCTATTTACCGCCACAGCAGCAAAGCACGCTATTATGTGTACGACATAAACTCTGGAAAGCTGGACTCATTGGCTACTGAAGGGAAGCAGCAGTTGGCTACCTTTTCACCTACCCAAAATAAGGTAGCCTTTGTTAAGGATAACCGTATGCATATTCAAGATTTTGACAGCAAAAACCGTGATCTTTTGAGCTTTGGTCAAGGAGCCGATGACTCCTACATTGCAGGTGCTGTGGATTGGGTGTATGAAGAAGAGTTTAGCTTTCATAAAGGTTTTGATTGGTCACCCGATGGGATGTTTATTGCCTACTACCAAACAGATGAACGCGAAGTGCCTTTGTTTTCGATGGATCTTTTTGGCAAGGGTTTATACCCTAGCGAGTATGAGTTTAAATACCCAAAAGCAGGTGAAGCTAATGCTAAGGTGGGCATTCATATTTTTGATATTACTCAAAAGAAAAACAATCCTATTCAAATTGAGAGTTATGAGTACATCCCTAGAATAAAATGGACGAAAGCGAGCCATGAACTGGTGATTTTTTCGATGAACAGAACACAAAACGAACTTAACTTGTGGTCTGTAAATGCTGAAAAGAACCAAGCCAATTTATTGTACACCGAAACAGCTCCCAGCTACATAGAAATTAGTGATGATCTTCGCTTTTTACGTGATGGTAGCTTTATTTGGACTAGTGAAACCAATGGCTTTAAACATATCTATCACATTTCTAACAAAGGAAAAGTTATAAAGCAAGTTACCAAAGGCGACTGGGACGTAACGGAGTTTTATGGAATAGATGAAACCACCGCAACATTATACTATCAATCGGCAGAAGAATCGCCTCTTGAGCGTGCTGTTTACAGCATTAACCTTAGCGGGAAAAAGAAGAAAAAGCTTAGCACGCAAAAAGGATGGAACGCAGCTGAGTTCAGCAATGGGTTTAAATTCTATATCAATACCTTTTCATCGGTGGAAACACCTACCTATGAAACGCTACATCGCAACAGCGGAGAGGAAATTAGAGTAACCAATGCCAACCAAAAGGTAGTAGAAAAGCTTAAAACCTTTGATTTTAATCCTAAAGAATTTTTCAGTTTTAAAACGGAAGAAGGTGTAGAATTAAACGGCTGGATGATTAAGCCAACTGATTTTGATGAGAGCAAACAATACCCCGTACTTATGTTTGTTTACGGAGGACCAGGGTCGCAAACAGTAAAAAATCAATACGATGCCTTTAACGGTTTTTACTTTCAAAGTTTGGCCAACCAAGGATATTTAGTGGTATCGGTAGATAACCGAGGCACAGGTGCCCGAGGCCGTGATTTTAGAACTACTACCTACCAACAATTAGGAAAATACGAAGTGGAAGATCAAATTGCCGCTGCCAAATACTTGGGCAGTCAAGATTACATTGATGCTGGCCGTATTGGCATTTGGGGTTGGAGCTATGGTGGCTACATGAGTAGCTTGTGCCTAACCAAAGGAGCAGAAGTTTTTACCATGGCTATTGCGGTGGCTCCGGTTACTAACTGGCGCTTTTACGATAGCATTTACACCGAACGCTACATGCGCACGCCACAGGAAAACCCTGAAGGCTATGATGACAACTCACCCATAAATCATGTGGCCAAAATGGAAGGCGCCTACCTTTTAGTACACGGAAGCGCAGATGACAACGTACATTTACAAAACACCACTCGTATGACGGAGGCTTTGGTACAAGCCAACAAGCAATTTGATTTGTTTATTTATCCCGATAAAAATCATGGTATTTACGGAGGCAATACCCGCTACCATTTATATAATATGATGACCAATTTCATCAAAGAGAATCTTTAATGCCAATTTTTTGATATTTTGGCACATCTTAAAAAATACAGAACAATAACCACTAAGAAACTATGGCAAACGCGACAACGGAATCAATAAAAAGAAAAGAAATACTGGGTCACCCGGTAGGCCTATTTATACTTTTCTTTACTGAAATGTGGGAGCGCTTCTCCTATTATGGAATGCGCGGAATTTTAACGTTGTATGTGGCTACCTCAGCTACTGCCATTGACCCAGGTTTGGGATGGAGCAACAAAGATGCTCTTTGGTTATATGGTTGGTACACCATGCTAGTGTATGTTATGTCTATTCCAGGTGGTTACATAGCAGATAAATTTCTAGGACAAAAAAAAACCGTGCTCCTCGGGGGTATTTTGTTATGCCTTGGTCACGGTATTTTAGCTATTCCGCAAGACTGGGCCTTTTTCACTGGCTTACTTTTAATTATTTTAGGTGTAGGCGGATTGAAACCGAACATTTCAACTATGGTTGGTGGACTATATCAACCTGGTGATATTAGAAGAGATAGTGGATTTACTATTTTCTACATAGGTATAAATATAGGTGCCTTTTTATCAAGTATTACTGTTGGATTGGTGGCCTACCACTATGGCTGGCACTACGGGTTTGGCCTTGCAGGTATTGGTATGATTTTAGGCCAAATAGTTTACATGGCGGGTCAAAAACACTTGGTAGGTGTTGGAGAGTTTATTGGAGGCGAGAGTTCAACTGTTGACCCAGAGATTGCAAAAAAACCTCTTAGTAAAATCGAAAAAGACAGAGTTGTTGTCTTATTAATTTCATTCTTAATTGTTGTCGTATTCTGGGGAGCATTTGAGCAAGCTGGCGGCCTGATGAATCTTTATACAGATGCAAAAGTTGATCGTACCACAAGTTTAAGCTGGTTAATGGAAATTCCTGCAGCTGTTTTTCAATCGCTTAACGCGGGATATATTATTCTATTTGGAACCGTGATAGCAGCATTTTGGGCAATCCGAAAGCGCAAAGGAAAAGAGTCTTCATCGTTATTTAAAATGGCTATTGGTACCATTATTATGGGATTAGGTTATGTGTTTATGATGTTTGCCTCTAAAGAAGCCTCTGCTGAAGTTTTTGGAAAAGCAGCCATGTCATGGATTTTCCTTGCTTATCTTTTCCATACTATTGGCGAACTTTGTACCTCTCCGGTATCGCTATCATTTATTACCAAACTGGCACCCGTGAAATACGCTTCCATCATGATGGGGGTTTACTTTGCTGCAACTGGATTTGGAAACAAACTAGCAGGCTCAATTGGTGAAGCATCTCAATTAGAGTCTTATGCTGGTGAAGTAATTGCGTCTAAAGAGGATGTTTTTAGATACACATCGCAAGACACCATTGAGGTGAAAACTCAGGAAGGAATAGAAAAGATTTATGATTACCCTATTAATCTTGATAAAAACTTTGGCCTAAAAACCAGAGTATTCCCTTCGGGTGGAAATATCATTTTTGAAGACATTGAAACTGGCGATAATGTTTCCGGTTTGTTTTCAATGAACGATGAAGGTAAAACTAAGCTTATGGCTTACCTAAACGAAAATAGTTCTTCAAGAGAAAAACCGTATCACGCAAAATTGTCGATGGAAAAAGACAAGGATGCTGCCCAAATTACAGAGAACATTGGTGATGGAAAAGACTATGGCGTTTCATTTGTAATTGAGGAAGAGCAAAACGAACAGGAGTATATGACCTTTATGTGGCTCGTAATATTTACCGTAGCTTTTGGTCTACTACTACTAGTTTTCCTTAAAAAGTTGAAGAAACTCACACATGGAGCTGAAGAGCTTGAACTCGAGATGAGTCAAGATTAACAAATTGACCACTTCTACAAAAAGCTCCTGAATACTTTTTTCAGGAGCTTTTTTATTTTAAGCCAATTGGTCAAACAACAGACCTTACAAAATTGGTATGAGTCACTATATTTGAAAACATGAATACACCTGCTATTTCAAGGTTAGAAGCACTTAGCTACTCCAAAAAGATTATTACTCGTGGAGACGGCTACTTTGCCGTAAACAGATACTTAGAAAGGCAACATATAAGCGCAGAAGATACTGCCTATATATTAGAGCAATTGCATACCCTTGAAAAAAACGGACAACTTAGTCCGCAAGAAAGTAGTTTAAAAGAACCTTTTGATGCCAATAAAATTTTAGGCCTTATTTTTGTCTTTGGTGGTATCGCGCTAAGTATTTTACTTTGGAATCGAGGACTGGTTGGCACCCTTCCCTTTGCGCTAATTGCCATAGGCATATACGCCCTGTTCACAAAAAAACAAACTCTCATAAATCGAAAATAACAAACATGAAAAAATTACTCTTAGCATTATTTATTTGCGCTTCCGTTGGCGTTTCGGCTCAAACCACTATTAATTGGATGAGTTTTGAAGAAGTTGAAAAAGCCTCAAAAGAGGATCCCCGCCCTGTGTTTATTGATGTGTATACTAACTGGTGCGGTTGGTGTAAAAAAATGGACAAGGACACTTTTCAGAATGAAAAAATTGCGGCCTTTGTAAATAAACATTACTATGCCATAAAGTTTAATGCTGAACAAAAGGACAGTATCCAATTTCAAGGAAACACCTTTAAGTTTGTAGCTCAAGGCAAACGTGGCTACCACGAGTTAGCTGCTGCCCTACTCAACGGAAAAATGTCCTACCCCAACATTGTATATCTAGATAAGGACTTAAAAATGATTCAGCCCATGCCAGGCTACCAAGCGGCTCCTGCTTTTGAAAAAATCATCAACTACATTGCAGGTGAACATTATAAAACGCAGCCTTTCGAAGAATTTCAAACCAGCTTTAAATCACAACTTTAAGAAGAGGGACTGCTATATAGGTAGCTCTTCTCGAGGGCTATTAACATGGCATTTACACACTCTTTTTAACCACTTTAAAGCCCCTATTTTTACCGCGCAAAACAATACCTTTGCGCACTTAAAAATTTTGGCTCCATGAAAATTTCTTACAACTGGCTTAAGGAATACATAAACACCGATTTAGCTCCTGAAAAAATCTCCGAATTACTAACTGACACCGGACTAGAGGTAGAAGGTTTGGAGGAAATTGAAACCATAAAAGGTGGCTTAAAAGGAGTGGTGATTGGCGAGGTACTTACTTGCGAACAACACCCCAATGCCGATAGACTGCGAAAAACCACCATTAACATTGGTGATGAAAATGTTTTAGACATTGTTTGCGGTGCTCCCAATGTAGCCGTGGGCCAAAAAGTAGTTGTGGCCACGGTAGGTACTATTATTTATGCTTCCGATGGCGAGTTTAAAATAAAGAAGAGTAAAATTAGAGGTGAAGTATCTCAAGGAATGCTTTGTGCCGAAGATGAACTTAACCTAGGCGAAGGTCATGACGGTATTATGGTACTACCGAATGAGGCCCAAGTGGGAATAACGGCTGCCGAATACTTTAATATTAAAAGCGACTTTGTTTTTGAAATTGGCCTTACCCCCAACCGTACCGATGCCATGTGCCACTTTGGGGTTGCCCGTGATTTACGCGCTGCTCTATTGCGCTACGATCATAAAGGGATTGAGAACAATCTTCCCTCGGTAGCCTCTTTCAACGCAAGCACCAAAGGTTTAACCATTAGCATACAAATTGAAAATCAAAACGATTGCTACCGCTATGCGGGCGTTTCGTTAAAAAATATTACGGTTGGCCCGTCTCCAGATTGGATTCAAAATCGCTTACGCGCCATCGGTATTGGCCCCATTAATAATGTAGTGGATATTACCAACTACGTATTGCACGAAACCGGTCACCCTTTGCATGCCTTTGATGCAGATACCATTAAAGGAAATACCATTATTGTAAAAAATCAGCCCAATGGCACCCCCTTTATCACGCTTGACGAAAAGGAAAGAACCTTACACCAAGATGATTTAATGATTTGCGATGGCGAAGGAAGCATGGTATTAGCAGGTGTTTTTGGAGGCTTGCATTCCGGTGTAACAGAAGCAACTAAAAACGTGTTTTTAGAATCGGCTTACTTCAACCCTGTTTCGGTTCGTAAAACCGCCAAACGACATGCCTTAAACACCGATGCTTCTTTTAGATACGAGCGAGGTGTAGATCCAGAAATGACGATATACGCTTTGCAAAGAGCCGCCATTTTACTTCGCGATATTGCAGGCGGTGAAATTGCTATGGATATTCGTGATGAACACCCAGTAAAAATAACCCCCGTACAAGTAGAGTTGGAATTAAGCCGCATGAAAGTGCTTATTGGTCAAGAAATACCGCTTGATCTAGTAAAAAGCATTTTACATTCATTGGATATCAAAATACTATCCGAAGGTGCCAACAAACTTCTATTAGAGATTCCTACTTATCGTAGGGACGTTACCCGTGAAGCGGATGTCGTGGAAGAAATCTTGAGGATTTACGGTTTCAACGCTATCGAAATTGGTAGCAAAATGCATATTTCGGTAGCACAAACTGACAGCAAAAGTGAAGCGCGCTACCGCGAAAAAATGAGCACCGTATTAAGCGGAAAAGGCTTTAATGAAATTATGAATAACTCGCTTACCAAAGCTAGTTACTTCAATGGGTTTGGGTTTACACCCGAAAATAATGTGACTATGCTCAACCCGCTTTCGCAGGATTTAAGCGTAATGCGCCAAACATTGCTTTTTGGTGGTTTAGAAACTATTGCCCGAAACAGCAATCGCCAACGAGCTGATCTTAACTTATACGAGTATGGTAAAACCTACCAAAAGGTAGAGGATAAATACCAAGAGAAACAACGACTGGCCTTGTGGATGAGCGGACATCAACATCCTGAGAGCTGGAAAGTTCCTTTTGAAAAATCTGATTTCTTCAGCTTAAAAACACAGGTGCAGCAAATATTATATACCCTAGGTATTACTGATTGGCAGGAATTAGATCATGACAGCGAATGTTTGGAATATGGAATTTCGTTGCAATTAAACCAACAGCAAATTGCCATTATTGGTAAGGTTAAACCAGAAGTTTGTCGATTGGCTGATGTAAAAATTGATGCTTTTTACGCAGATATTGATTGGGAGTACATTTATAAAAAGGCCCGTAAAAAGAAAATCCGCTACAGCGAATTACCAAAATACCCTGAGGTAAGACGCGACCTAGCCTTATTGCTTAATAAGGACGTGGCCTATGCCGATTTGAAAAAAACAGCTTTAACCGCTGAAAGAAAATTATTGAAGCAGGTTAATCTTTTTGATGTGTATGAAGGGAAAAACTTGCCCGAAAACAAAAAATCGTATGCCCTTAGCTTTACATTATTAGATGAACAAGCCACCTTAAACGACATGCAAGTTGATAAGGTGATGGATAAAATTGTATCGAAATTTAAAGATGAGTTTGCTGCCGAGCTTCGGTAAAACAAGCCTTTTTAAAGTAAAAAGTTATGGCCAAAAAGTTTAAAATAGTATCTGATTATTCCCCTACGGGCGATCAGCCGCAGGCCATAAAACAATTAGTAGAGGGTCTTAAGGCAGGTGATCGTTTTCAAACCTTAATGGGAGTAACGGGCTCGGGTAAAACCTTTACCGCGGCCAATGTAATTGAGCAGGTAGAGCAGCCCACTTTAGTACTTAGTCACAACAAAACATTGGCGGCTCAATTGTACAGCGAGCTCAAGCAGTTTTTCCCAGAAAATGCCGTTGAATATTTCGTTTCCTACTATGATTATTACCAACCCGAGGCCTATATGCCTACATCGGGGACCTACATAGAAAAGGACTTAAGCATTAATGATGAAATTGAAAAACTGCGATTAAGCACCACCTCGTCTTTATTATCTGGCAGGCGCGATGTAATTGTAGTGGCTTCGGTTTCTTGCTTATACGGCATTGGTAACCCTCAAGAGTTTGCCAACCAGGTATTGGAAATTAGTACTGGTCAAGTTATTTCGAGAAACGCCTTGTTACAACATTTTGTAGATGCTTTATATAGCCGTACTACCGCTGAGTTTTCTAGAGGAAATTTTAGAGTAAAAGGCGACACGGTGGATATTTTCCCTGCCTATTCGGATTCAGCTTTGCGCATTCATTTTTGGGGAGATGAGATTGAAGCTATTGAAAGTTTTGAGCCTTCGTCAAGGGAAGTTATTGAGCGTTTTGAAACCATTCGAATTTTCCCAGCCAACATATTTGTAACTGGTAAAGACCAACTAAAAGAAGCCATTCATAAAATTCAGGATGACATGGTAGAGCAGGTTGATTTTTTTCAGCAAAACCAGCGTCCGCTTGAAGCAAAACGTTTGCAAGAACGAACCGAGTTTGATCTGGAGATGATTCGAGAGCTGGGTTATTGCTCCGGAATCGAAAATTATTCTCGCTACCTTGATGGCCGACAGCCAGGCTCCCGCCCTTTTTGTCTATTGGATTATTTTCCAGATGATTACCTCATGGTAATTGACGAAAGTCATGTAACCACCTCGCAGGTTAAAGCCATGTATGGCGGTGATCGCTCTCGTAAAGAAAATTTAGTAGAATACGGCTTTCGCCTACCAGCCGCTATGGACAACCGACCTCTAAAATTTGAGGAGTTTGAAATGCTTCAAAATCAAGTAATTTATATCAGTGCCACCCCTGCCGATTACGAATTGGAAAAATCGGGTGGTGTTGTGGTAGAGCAACTTATTCGCCCAACAGGGCTACTAGACCCTGTAATTGAGGTACGCCCTGTAGAAACTCAGGTGGACGACCTGATGGAAGAAATAAACAAGCGCACACAGCTAGATGAACGTGTTTTGGTGACCACACTTACCAAGCGGATGGCCGAAGAACTCACTAAATATTTAACGCGCTACGGTATTCGCTGCCGCTATGTACACTCAGATGTAGACACCTTGGAGCGCGTTGAAATTATGCGCGATTTACGCCTAGGAGTTTTTGATGTTTTGATTGGAGTAAACCTACTGAGAGAAGGTTTAGATTTACCCGAAGTATCCTTAGTAGCCATTTTAGATGCGGATAAAGAAGGATTTTTAAGATCAGAGAGAGCCTTGGTACAAACAGTAGGTAGAGCTGCGCGTAACTTAAAGGGTAAGGCTATAATGTATGCTTCCAAAATCACCAATAGTATGCAGCTTACCATTGATGAAACCAACCGAAGAAGAGGCATTCAGCAAGAGCATAACGAAAAAAACAATATTACCCCAACCGCTATAGTCAAGTCCAAAGAATCAATTATTGCGGGCGCCAAAGCCACTGCTTCGGCTAATTACATGCAAGATGATACGCTCACAGCAGCCGCTGAACCAAAGGCCGTTTACCTTAATGCGGATCATTTAAAAAAGGATATTTTCAAAGTGCGCAAGAGCATGGAAAACGCAGCAAAAGCGCTCGATTTTCTTTCGGCAGCTGCCTTGCGCGATGAATTATCGGAGCTTCAAGAACGCTTAAAAATTGAGTTTCCTGAATAAGCCTAAAGCTCAAAACAGGCATAGCTTTTGATGAAAGGATTGCCCTATAATTGACCCTGTACTTTCCCCATTCACATGAAAAACTTTTTACTCTTTTCCCTTCTAATTCTTTGTCAAAACTACTTGTTTGGGCAAGTTACAGGCACGGTTGTCGACAACGAAGGGTTGCCGATTCCTGGAGCTTCGGTAGCAGCCCACAATCCGCAAAACGAAATAATTAAAGGAACTACTACCAACATAAATGGTGAGTTTGAACTGATTTTGCCAGACGGCAAGTATCAGATTAAAATAGGTTTTATTGGCTTTAAGGAATGGGCTAAGCCCATTATTGTAGTAGGCGGCAGAGCCCAAGCCTTAGGAACTCTGCAATTGCAAGTTTCGGAAACTACCTTGGAGGAGGTTACCGTAAAAACAGACGGTAAGATAATGGAGTTTAAAGCCGACAAACGAGTTTTTAACGTAAGTCAAGATATTGGCAGCCAAGGCTCTAATGCCTCCGATATTTTAAGTAACATTCCTTCGGTAAGTGTAGATGTAGAAGGCGAGGTAAGCTTACGCGGAAGCTCCAATGTTCGCATTTTAATTGACGGAAAACCTTCTGGCTTGGTAGGCTCAGATCCCGCGGCCGCCTTGCGTTTATTACAAGGCAGTATGATCGAAAGAATTGAGGTAATTACCAACCCTTCTGCGAAATACGATGCCGAAGGAGAAGCGGGAATCATTAACATTGTTTTAAAGAAAGATCAGAAAAAAGGACTAAACGGAACCTTTGAAGCCCATGCTGGTTATCCAGATAATTATGGCGGTTCACTGGGTTTGAATTACCGAACCGGTAAGTTTAACTTTTTTGTAAACGGAAGTGCAAATTACCGCGAATCTCCAGGAGGAGGTTTTACCAACCAAAACTACTTTTACACCGATACTACTTTCTCATTAAACACCAGGCGCGACCATACCCGTGGAGGTACAAGCGCTACCTTGCGCATGGGAAGCGATTATCACTTTAATGCGAATCAAACATTTACCGCAGCCTTTTTATACAGTCCATCGGTAGGCTATAATGATGCTTTAATTAGATACCAAGATTTTGATGCAGACAAGGTTTTACGCGAAACTAGCTTTAGGCAAGATGACGAAACCGAGGAAAAGCGAAACTTGGAAACCGACCTAAAATTTGTTCAACGTTTTAAAGGAAAAAAGCACCAATGGGCAACTTCATTCAAATTTAGGGACAACAACGATCATGAAAAATCTAACATTCACGAAAACATTTTATGGAATGAACCGCATCTCTACCAAAAGGTAGAAAATACAGAAGAAGAGCAAAATATTTTAGCGCAAACAGATTATGTTAGACCGCTAAAAAAAGACAAAAACATTGAAGTGGGTGCCAAAGCAAACTGGCGAACTTTAAACAACCACTATGAGGTAAGCGAATTTGATGGCTTGAGCACATTTGAAGTTTTAGACTCTTTTACCAATCAATTTAATTACCACGAAAACATTTACGCGGGCTACGCTATTTTTAACAATAAATTTAAAGAAAAACTAAGCTACCAACTGGGCCTTAGAGCTGAATACAGCTACATAAGTACCGAGTTGGCTTTGGATGACTACGAAAACGTACGAGACTATTTTAACCTTTTTCCCAGCGCATTTTTTAGCTATACAATTAAAAAGGGCAGTGAGCTACAAGCAAACTACAGCCGTAGAATAAGCCGCCCTGGTTTTTATTCCCTACTCCCATTTTTCAGCTTTAGCGATAGCCGAAATTTTTACTCGGGTAACCCCGATTTAAATCCTGAATTTACAGATAGCTACGAAATAGGTTATCAAAAATATTGGGAAAAAGCCAGTCTTTATAGTGGCCTTTACTACCGTCATCAAACGGATGTGGTAACCCGAATTAGATTGGTGGACACAGAGGGTAACTCACGCATGTTCCCCATTAATTTAGGCATGCGCGATGCCTATGGCCTAGAGCTTAACCTCAATTACAAAATCAAAAAATGGTGGGAAATTAATGCCAATGCCAACCTGTTTCAAGCCAATAACACAGGCACATACCAAGAGGTAGATTACGGGCGCGCCAACTTTAACAGCCAAGGGCGCTTTAGTAGTAAATTTGCCATTTGGAAAAGTGACGCACAAGTTAGTTTGAATTATCGCGGAAAAACCAAAACGGCTCAAGGCGAAAGACTCGAAATGTTAAGCCTTGATTTTGGCTGGAGTTTAGACGTATTAAAAGACAAAGCCACCATCAGTTTCTCTGCTAAGGATTTATTCAACACCCGCAAAAGAAGATCTTACAGTGCAGGAACCAACTTTGATAATTACTCCGAATTTCAATGGCGCCAACGCCAAATATTATTGAGTTTTAATTACCGCCTCAATCAAAAAAAATCAAAACGCCCGGCAGGCACGCCCTCTGGCAATTCGGGCGGACATTAAAAAAAAGCTCCATAGCCATTAAAAACGTTAAATTTACGGTAGTTTAACGCTTTTCATTCCAATGATTACAAACCGTTCGTCTCGGATTACTACTTTTATTTTGGCGCTTCTTTTTTCCGCTTTCGCGGGATATAATTTGAAAGCCCAATCGGCTATTGACACCCTAAAAGTAAGACTAGATACCAGCACCAATAAGTGGAACAAAGCAAGGTTGTATGTAGATGTTTCTTGGGAGTACCTTTATAATTTCCCAGTATTAACCAAAAAATACGCCCTGGATTTACTGAAGTTTGCTGAAACCGAAAACATGGTAAAAGCTCAAAGCAGCGCCTACGGTTTGCTAGGCCTTTATCACGAGGTAACAGGTGATTATCAATCCAGTATAGAGAGCTACGTAACAGCTATAGAACTTATCGAAAGAGTGGATAGCTTAAAGGACAATGCCTCTAGCCATTACGGAAATTTAGCCATTGTTTACCACCATACTGGTGATTATCAAAAAGCCATTTACTATAGGCAAAAGGAAATGCAAATCCTTAAAAAATATAAGGCCACTCGATCTATGGTAAACGGTTACAATAGTTTGGGTAACACCTTTACGCAGCTTGGCAAAACCGATACCGCCTTAGCCTGTTATCAAAAAGCCCTGGATTTAAATAGTGGTAAAGACAAACGCTTAGAGGCTATGATAACCTCCAATATTGGCGATATTTATTTGCAATCAAAAAACTACGAAGAAGCGCAAAAGGCCTATTGGTTTAACTATAGTTTCTCGCAAGAAAGCCCAAATGCCACTAGCACTGACAAACTGGATGCCAATTTTGATTTAGCTGAGTTGTACCTCAAAACCAACGACTATCGTAAAAGCAAAAACTACCTAGACTCTTCTCTTAAAATTGCCCTTAGGCTGAGTAATTACAATTATATAGAAGGCGTGTACGATCTTTACTCGCAATATTATGAGCAGGCTGGAGATTTCAAAAACGCTTTACTATATCGAAACAAAAATTACCACATTAGGGACAGCATTGAAGGAGTCAATGTGCTTCAAAAAATGGCTGAAATAGAATCGAAATTTCAACTACAAACTAAGGAGTTGGAAATTGACAACCTTAGCGCTACCGCCAAACTAAAAGACTTAGAACTTGTTGAGAGCGAAAGTAGAACCTTCTTTTGGGCAGCCGTAAGTGTTCTTATTGCATTGCTACTACTATCCTCTATTGCCTTGTTGCTTAATATTCGAAAAAAATCGCGTGCTATGAGCAAGCAAAACGAGATTATTAAAGACAAGCATCAAACTATTGAAAGCCTAATGCGTGAAAATCATCACCGCATTAAAAACAACCTGCAAGTAGTAAGCAGCCTGTTAAAACTACAAAGCAAAAATGTAAAATCTGATAAAGCACGCACCGCGCTTTTAGAAGCTTTTAATAGGATAAAGACCATTGCCATGATGCACCAAAACCTGCAGGGTGCTCAAACGTTTGAAACCATACCATTGCAAAATTTTATTTCGCAGCTTACTGAAAATATTAAAAGCTCCATGCTTCCAAAGGATACTGGCATTCAAATTATATCCAGTATTGACCCTTTCGATTTACCAACGGATATTAGTATTTCGATAGGACTAATTGTAAATGAACTAGTTACAAATAGCCTTAAATATGCCTTTGATGATGATAAAGGTTTGGTAGAGGTGAATATTGGGCACTGCGAAAAGTGCCTATACATTGAAATAAATGACAATGGAAAAGGCTTTGAATCAGACTTTAACCCAAAAGAACTAGCAAGTTTAGGTTATAAGATTGTAAATTCCTTAACTTCGAAACTCAAAGGAGAGTTAAAAATTGCCAACGAAAAGGGCGCACACATTAAGATAACCATTCCGTATGATTAATAGTTTGGATAATATATTAATAGTTGAGGACGAGCCATTAATTGCGGAAGATATAAATGAAACACTAAGCCAAGCTGGGCATAGTGTTGTTGGTATTGCTCATAATGCAGATGATGCTATTAAAATTTTAAAAAGCAACCGAGTTAGCTTGGCATTATTAGATATTGAAATAGACGGCAACATTGATGGCCTTATGTTGGGCTCTATGATAAATGCCGATTTCAATATTCCATTCATCTTTTTAACCTCCTTTACAGATCAAAAAACAATTGAAAAAATATTGGCTTTGAAACCCTACGGTTACATTGTAAAGCCTTTTGATGATAGCGAGCTGGTTACCAATGTAAACTTGGCCATCTTAAAATTCAAAGAAAAAAGTGAACAACTGGTAAGTGTAGAAAACAGCTTGGAGAATTCCTTTTTCTTACGTCAAAATGGATCTCTCATTAAAGTACACACTAGTGATATTTTATATGCTGAAGCTTTTGATAACTATTGTTTCATCCATACATTGGGTGCTAAATACCTGCTACCGCACACTTTAAAATCGGTAGAAAAGAAATTGGAAAAACTAAATTTTATGCGGGTGCATCGCAGTTTTTTAGCCAATTTAAATTCAATCGAGGTAATTAATGAAGACCATTTGGTGATTAACAAAGCCGCTATTCCACTTTCTAAAAACACGCGTTCAGATCTTGTAAAGCGTATTTCCTTGCTATAAAAGCAAACATTATTAGCACGAAAAAATCCCTGCCTTTTTACAAAAGCAGGGATTTTATATAATCTGTGTTCGGTAAACTTACTAGCCTACTTTCACTAATTCTACTTCAAAAACAAGCCAAGCATTTGGGGGAATTACACCACCTGCGCCCGCTGGACCATAAGCCAAATTAGGAGGAATTACTAAACGTGCTTTATCGCCTTCTTTTAGCAATAAAATACCTTCATCCCAGCCTGGGATAACCTTACCAGTACCTACCGGAAACTGAATAGGTTGACCGCGTTCAATTGAATTATCAAAAACAGAACCATCCTCAAGCATACCTTTATAGTGTACCGAAACATTAGCTCCAGACTGGGCTGGCTTTCCACTTCCAGCTACATCAATTTTAAAACGTAAACCAGTGGCCGTTTCTTCAAAACCTTTAGATAACTCGTCTATACGAACCATTGCATTTTTCGCTGCAGCTTCTGCCATTTCCTCTTCCTTTTCTCTAAAGCTGTTAAACACGGTTGCTGCATCAAAACCCTCGGCATTGGCACCAATACGCTCAATGCTTAAAGTTTCAATCAGGTCATCTTGAGCTATCGCATTTACAATATCCAAGCCTTCTACTACCTTACCAAAAATGGAGTGCTTGTTGTCCAACCACGGGGTTTCAACATGCGTAATAAAAAACTGACTGCCGTTGGTACCTGGGCCCGCATTGGCCATAGATAACATTCCAGGACCGCTATGGGTTAGAGTTGCGTCAAATTCATCAGGAAAGTTATATCCTGGGCCACCAGAACCGGTGCCTTGAGGGTCACCTCCTTGAATCATGAAATCGTTAATTACACGGTGAAACTTCAAACCATTGTAATAGGGTTCACCTTCACTCTTTGCTTCATTTTTAATTTTTCCTTCTGCTAATCCCACAAAATTGGCCACCGTCATTGGGGTACGTTTGTGAAACAACTCGGCTACTATTTCGCCTTTTGAGGTAGAAAACCTCGCATAAACTCCTTCTTGCATTTTACTTTGCTACACTAATTAATTCAACATCAAAAATCATCCACGAATTAGCGGGGATAGGACCACGAGCCTGTGCTCCATAACCTAAAGTTGGAGGAATAATTAAAGTAGCTTTATCACCCACTTTAAGGTATCCAATACCTTCGTCCCAGCCTTTAATTACAGCACCTTGTCCAATTGGAAATTCAATTGGCTCACCTCTATCAACAGAGCTGTCAAACTTGGTGCCATCAATAAGAGTACCGGTGTAATGTACTTTTACCTTTTTACCCGCTACCGGAGATTCGGTGCCATTTTTAGTACCCGTGATTTTATAGAACATACCGCTTGGTGTTTTTTCAAAACCTTCAGTTAAGCTACCCAATTTAGCTTCATCTTCTTTTTGCTTAGCTACTGCCGCTTCTTTAGCCGCTGCTGCATCCTTATCCGCTTTTACCTTAGCTTCTGCAAAAATAGCTACGGCATCAAACTTTTTACCTTCCTTTCCAATTCTAACAATGGTAACGGTGTTCATCACATCGTCCTTTTTAATGGTATTAACCACATCCATTCCTTTAATTACTTTACCAAAAATGCTGTGCTTATTATCCAACCAGGGAGTAGCCGCAACCGTGATAAAGAATTGACTTCCATTGGTACCAGGACCTGAATTTGCCATTGATAAAATTCCCGGCACATCGTGCTTTAAGCTCGCGTCAAACTCATCTGGAAAGGCATATCCGGGGCCACCCGCACCTGTACCCTGTGGATCACCACCCTGAATCATAAAATCCTGCGCATCGCCATTGGCCTTGGTAATTACACGGTGAAATTTCAATCCATCGTAAAACGGAACGCCTTCTCCTTTTACTTCATTTTTCATGTTACCTTCGGCTAAAGCCACAAAGTTGGCCACCGTTACAGGTACTTTATCATAGTGTAGTTTTATCAAAATTGTTCCCTTATCGGTACTAAATTCTGCATAAACACCCTCTTCTAAATCTTTGTGTGCTTTGTTTTGTGAGTTACAGCTACTCAAAAAGCTTACTGCTAAAAGTGCAGTCATTACTAAATTTCTCATTCTTTTAAATTACGATTTTTTAATACTTAGAATTTTTATTTCGTACACCAACGGTGTCATTGGGGGTACCTTATTTTGATCTCCAGCCACCCCAAAAGCGAGGTGCGAAGGTAATATAAATCGACCCTTATCGCCAAGGCCTAAATACTTTACTGCTTCATGAATCCCAATCTCTACATCTCCTTGATCTACTTTAAATATTTGGGGTTCTGTTTCATCGCTAGAGTACAATAATTCACCGGTAAGACTAAAGGTTTTTATCTCCATTTCTACAATATCCATGGTAACAATTTTTATGGAGTCGGATCCGCTCTCAAGTAGGGAATAGTAAAGACCGGTACCTGTTCTTTCCATCTTCAATTCCCTTTCGGTGATGTAGGTTTCGATAGAGGCTCGCTCTTTGGCTAAAAAATCGCGCCTTGCCTCTACCCTTCGTTCGCTGCGTTCCTCCAAGGTTTCAGCTGGGGCAGCGCTTTTCTTGGTAGAGCACTCGCAACTTAGTAACATTAATCCGCTCGCCAGTGCTAGGGTCCAATATTTCATATAACCTTTGTATTTAATTGTTCTTTATATTTTGGCAGAATAGATCTTATTTTGGATAGAGTTTCTTCTAAACCCATATCCGAAATGCCTCCTGCGGCATTAATATGACCTCCTCCCGAAAAATGTTGCCGCGCCATTTCGTTTACGTTAAAACTGCCTTTAGATCTAAAAGACATTTTCACCTTTCCGTCTTTTTCGCTGCAAAAAATACTCAACACCTTTCCTTGTAACGACAAACCTTGATTTACAAAACCCTCAGTATCGCCTTTTTTATAATTGAATTCGGCTAAATCTGTTGCACTTAAATGCAAAATAACCACAGGTAAATCTGCTACCAATTCCATTTTATCAAGAAGCCTCCCCAACAAACCTAATCTAGCTGGGGTATTGGTGTCGTAAATATTTGCTGCCACCTTATTAGGTGCCACCCCAATGGCGAGTAACTTTCCTGCCACCTCGTGGGTGTGAATAGAAGTACTGGCAAACCTAAAGTTACCCGTATCAGTAATAATTCCAGAGTACAAACATTCCGCAGCAGCGGTATCCAAAAGAGTTGTAAGCCGTAAATTCTCTATTAAATGAAAAACCATTTCACAGGTAGATGACATCGAAGTATCGGAGTATAACACATCCGCAAAATCATCCGGCTCCTGATGATGATCGATCACTAAACGTTTTGCTGTTGCATTTGTTAAAACCTGCAGCATAGGTCCACTTCGTTTCAACGAGTTGTAATCCAAATAGATTATCAAATCCGCCTCTTGCAATGCTTTGTTTGCCGCTTCTTCCCGTTCATCAAAAATCAGGGCTTTATCAGCTCCTTTCATCCAAGCTAAAAAACTTGGGAAAGTATTGGGTACCACCACTTGCGCAGCTTTTCCCATTTCGTTTAAAACCAATTGTAATCCAAGTGCGCTTCCCATGGCGTCTCCGTCAGGGTTTACATGATTTGTGATTACAATTTTTTGGGAATTTTGTATCAGAATCGAAGCCGATTCAACTAAGGATGTATCTAATTTCATTAGTGCAAATATAGGCCAAGCTTTTATGCCTGTGGCTGCAAATTGCCTTCTATATTTGCCCAATGGAAAAGTGGATACGAAGACTTACTCGCCTAGAAATAGTATTGGTATTTTTAGTGATTATTGCGGGTAGTGTGGTGCGAATGACAGGATCTGGCATGGGTTGTCCCGATTGGCCCAAATGCTTCGGACACCTTATTCCGCCTACCGATAGAGCGCAATTAGATTGGCTACCAAACCACACCTTTACTAAAGGACAAATTATTATTGCGGATGAAAGTTTACAAGTGGCCGCAAACAATTTTACAAGCACTTCAACTTATAACAAAATCAACTGGAAACCCTATACCAAGCACAACTATGCAGAATTTAATCCCGTTCATACTTGGATAGAATATATCAACCGGCTGTTTGGTGCCCTTTCAGGGATTCCAATGCTACTATTGGTTTTTATAAGTGCCTTATACCTCAAAAAAAACTGGAAATATTTTGCATTGTCAATCTCTGGGTTATTCCTTTTAGGATTTGAAGCTTGGCTTGGGAAATTAGTGGTAGATGGTAATTTAATTCCTGGAAGCATCACCATTCACATGCTAGGATCGCTTGTTATAATTGGTGTTTTAATGCTATTACTTCGTTTGGTTTCAGACAAAGCAGTGGCATCAATCACCAAAAAACAGCAACAATTTTTATTATTGACTTTGCTGCTTACCATACTACAAATTGGCCTTGGCACCCAAGTACGTGAGCAAATTGATGTATTAAATGATGAAGGGCTTGTTCGTAGCAGCTGGATTAATCGACTCAATTGGCAATTTTTGGTACACCGAAGCCTGTCTATCGTTTTTGTTATTCTAAATGTTTGGATTTTTAAACTAACCCGTAGTTCGGCTATAGCTGCCGAGTACCGCTGGGTGCTAATTCTAATCGGTTTTGAAATTTTTGTGGGCGTTGCCCTCAATTACTTTGGAATGCCTTTATGGGCACAACCAACCCACCTATTAATAGGAACTTTACTATTCGCCTTTCAAACCTTTGCTTATTTTAAGGTTGTCATTCAAAACTAGTCAGCATAGAGTATATCCATCGCTTTAAACGAATCCGCTAAAGATGTTTGTACTTTTATCTTATTAAACCCAGCAGGCAAAATACTGCCCAAGTTTTCGTTCTGTAAAAACACATCAATACTTTCCGCTTCCAACCTGCTTTTCAGCAGATATGCTTCGGTTGCATTGTAAAACTCGGCAATAGTAATTAGTTCCACAGCGGTAATATACCAATTTGCCAGCACCCTAGCCTTTCGGCAGATACTCCAAACAGGCCTTTACAATTATATCAGAAGCCCCCTTTTTCGATTCTAAAAATTGCCGCGCTTTGGCCTGCAAGTCTTCTTGGAAACTCTTTTCTTTTATCAACTTTCCTAAAACCGACAGTAGTCCATCTCCTTTATCAATTTCAAAGGCAAAACCTGCCTCCATCATTTCTTTGGGTTCCACAAACCCATCATGTTTTGGTCCAAAAAACACGGGTAAACCATAAGCCGCTGCCTCCAACGAATTATGAATTCCCTTGCCAAAGGCTCCACCAATATAGGCCGCATTGCCCAATCTGTACAACCTACTCAGCAATCCAATGGTGTCAATAATAGCCACTTTATAATTTTCGGGATTTGAAGGTACATTACTGTATTTAAAACAGTTACCAACACCAAACAGCCTTTCAATTCTACTAACATTGGCGGGGCGTATATCGTGCGGTGCAATAATCAATTTTACATTTGGAAATGTATACAAGGCTCTTTTCAATATTTCCTCTCCAGGTTCCCAGGTACTCCCTCCTATCAAAACAAAACTCTCACCCACAAAACTCTCCAGCGCCTTGCCCTCCCAATCTGTTTTTACGTTTTGCTTTACGCGATCTATTCGACTATCGCCACAAACCTCAGCTTTCCCAAAATTATTCTCTTCCAATACCTTTTTAGATTCTTCATCCTGAACCAAAACGGTATTAATCCTTTGAAAAATAGATTTGAAGAAATTTCGATGTAGCTTTTTGAAATAGAAAAAGTCCTTAGAAAAATAGGCCGGTGCCAGTACTATTGGGATTTTCTTTTGCTGAAGAGTGGTAATGAAATTAGGCCATATTTCATATTTTACAAACAAGGCCATAGACGGCTTCACAATTTCCAAAAAACGTACAGCATTGGCCTTGGTATCGCTGGGCATATAAAATACCCAATCGGCTAAGTTCTTAGGGTTGAAATGGTGATATCCCGAAGGGGAAAAAAAAGTAACCAATATTTTATAGGTTGGTCTTTCTATTCGCAGGCGCTCTAAAATAGGTATGGCCATTTCAATTTCGCCCAAAGAGGCGGCATGCACCCAAATTACTTTTTCTTCATTTTGTATAGCATCCTTTAATTTTACAGACCACTTTTTACGTCCATTAACCCAATCTTTAGCTTTTGTATTAAATGGAGATGCCAAACGAATAACCAGTTTGTATCCGTAAACAGACAAAGTGTAAAGCGCTCTATACATTAATCGTAATAGAAGGTTTGTGAACTACCTCCAGTGTAAATCGGTAAAATCCAATCCAACCTAAAGCCATAAATTAAATCAAAGTTGGTACCTGATGTAGGTCTGCCTGTACTGTAATCAAACTTGCGATAGTTAGTTGTAAAAGCCTCTAAAAGCTCAAACGAGAATTTAAAATTTATTCGCTTTTTGGGAGATAAGAAAGTGTACCCAATGGACTGCTTCAGCATAAATCCACCGCTACTTTCATCATACCCTTTTCGGTATTCCTCCTCCAGTTGTGGAATACTATTACCCGCATTATCAATCTCTACCCAATGAATTAGGTAACCTGCACCCATCGAGAAACCAATACCTGAATTAGGATTGGCCGCAAGCCATTTGGTGGTTTTGCCTACTTCCGCTAAACCATAAGCACCTCGCTGCGAAAGCGAAAAACTAGTATAGTTACCTACTTGGTTTAAAATATCGCCACTGTTTGTGGTTAGCGCGTTTAACAATCTATTGGTGTTTCTCACATCGGTGCCAAACATGTACTGCCCCTGTAAGCTCCATGTCCAGTTTTTATTGGTTTTATAACCCACGGCCAAACCAGCCGATAAGCTTTGTCCAAATCGGTCACCCATATCACCTCCGGCAAATTGAATACCCAAGGATGGTTGAATTAACACTGCGGACTCTGGATTTTTAACCTTCTGCGCATTTAAAAACGAAGCAAAAGAAATAAGCAATAAAAAAAGATGTTTTTTCATTGGTGAAAGCGGATATTAATTAAGGCAAATTTAGGATATCATAACAAAGGCTGCTCTATATTTGTTGCCACAGAAAATGTAGTTTATGAACAAGATTCAAATGGTAGACTTAGTAAGTCAATACCAAAAAATGGAAGCCGAAATAAATGAGGCCGTTATAAATGTTATCAAATCATCTGCTTACATAAACGGTCCAGAAGTAAAAAGCTTTCAAAAGGAACTAGAAAATTATTTAGATGTAAAGCATGTAATTCCTTGTGCCAATGGCACCGATGCTTTACAAATGGCTATGATGGCTTTGGGTTTAAAACCTGGAGATGAAGTGATCACAGCTACTTTTACATTTGTGGCCACAGCCGAGGTAATCGCCCTATTAGGCTTAGTGCCTGTTTTAGTAGATGTGGACCCTGATACCTTTATGCTTAACCCAGAGCAAGTAGCCAATGCCATTACACCAAAAACAAAGGCCATTGTACCTGTTCACTTATTTGGGCAATGTGCTGATATGGAGGCTATTTTAGAAATCGCGACAAAAAACAACCTCTTTGTAATTGAAGATACGGCTCAGGCCATTGGTGCGGACTATACTTTTAGTAATGGTCAATCGGCTAAAGCCGGAACCATTGGAGATATTGGTACTACTTCCTTTTTCCCCAGTAAAAACTTAGGTTGCTTTGGAGACGGAGGCGCTATTTTTACCAATAATGACGAATTAGGAGATAAGTTGCGCGTGATAGCCAATCATGGGATGAAAGTGCGTTATTATCATGATGAAATTGGTGTTAACTCAAGGTTAGACAGTATTCAAGCGGCTGTTCTAAGAAAAAAATTACCACAATTAGATAGTTACAATGCCGCCAGAAATAAAGCCGCTGCCTTTTATGATGAAGCTTTTAAAGGACATTCTAAAATAACCACTCCAAAAAGAGCCGATCAAAGCTCGCACGTTTTCCACCAATATACACTCAAAGTAACTGGTGTTGATAGAGATGCGTTAATACAACATTTACAGGATAATGAAATACCCGCTATGATTTACTATCCGGTGCCTTTACACATGCAAAAAGCATACACCGATGAAAGATATAATGTGGGCGATTTTCCCATTGCGGAATCTCTTATTACTCAAGTTATTTCATTACCTATGCATACGGAATTGACTGAAAATCAGCTCCAATTTATCACTCGATCTTTCTTAACTTTTGTAAATCAATAAATAAGACTATGAAAATAGTTGTAGTAGGAACTGGCTATGTAGGCCTCGTAACCGGCACATGTTTAGCCGAAGTTGGTATTGACGTAACTTGTGTTGACGTTGACACCCAAAAAATTGAAAATCTGAAAAATGGGATTCTTCCTATTTACGAACCTGGTTTAGATAAACTCGTTCATAAAAATTTCACCAAAGGCCGTTTGCGTTTTAGCACCAGTTTACCCGAAAGTATTCCAGGAGCTGACGTTGCTTTTATTGCTGTTGGAACCCCACCGGGAGAAGATGGCAGTGCAGATCTTCAATATGTTTTAGCTGTAGCTAAAGAAATTGGAGAACACATGAATGATTACGGTGTAATCATCACCAAATCTACGGTACCAGTAGGTACCGCTGCTAAGGTTAAAGGTGCTTTGCAAACCGCTTTGGATGCTAGAGGGGTAAACACAGAATTTGATGTAGCCTCTAATCCTGAATTTTTAAAGGAAGGAGCGGCTGTTAACGACTTTATGAAACCCGACCGTATTGTGGTGGGTATTGAAAGTGACAAAGCCCGTAAGGTATTAGACAAATTATACCATCCATTTACCTTAAACGGCCACCCTGTTATTTTCATGGATATTCCTTCGGCAGAAATGACGAAATACGCTGCTAACGCCATGTTAGCTACCAAAATTAGCTTCATGAATGACATCGCTAATCTATGCGAGATTATGGGAGCTGATGTAAACTTGGTACGCAAGGGTATAGGAACGGACCCAAGAATTGGAAACAAATTTATTTACCCCGGCATTGGGTACGGAGGTTCTTGTTTTCCTAAAGATGTAAAAGCATTGGTTCGTACCGCCCGTGAAAACGGACATGAAATGCGCATTTTGCAATCAGTGGAAGACGTAAATGAAGATCAAAAACACTTATTATACAAAAAGGTAATTCGCAAATTTGGTGAAGACCTAAGTGGAAAAACTTTTGCGCTTTGGGGGCTATCATTTAAGCCTAATACTGATGATATGCGTGAAGCACCCTCTTTAGTAATTATTGAAAATTTACTAAAACGAGGAGCCAAGGTAACGGCCTACGACCCAGTAGCAATGGAAGAAGCTCAGCATGATTTAGGAGATTCTATTACCTATGCGAAAGATGAGTATGATGCACTTCGCGATGCGGATGCCTTGTTAATTATTACAGAATGGCCCGAATTTAGAATTCCTGATTTTACGGAAGTAAAAGCTAGATTGAAAAACAATCTGATTTTTGACGGCCGTAATATTTTCGATAAAAACGAAATGGCGCGCCAAGGCTTTGAATACTATGCCGTAGGCTTAAAAGCCGATATAAAAGAAGAAATACCACAAGCTTAATAAAGGCTTACACATATTGAGATAGGGCGATTTTTTCGCCCTATCTTTTTTACTCAAACACTCAAACCAATGAAACGAATACTAATTACCGGAGCCGCAGGTTTCCTCGGTTCGCATTTATGCGATAGATTTATTAAGGAAGGTTATCATGTTATTGGAATGGACAACCTGATTACGGGTGACCTCAAAAACATTGAACACCTCTTTAAACTTAAGGAGTTTGAATTTGCACATCACGATGTGTCTAATTTCATCCATGTTCCGGGTCAATTAGATTATATTCTACATTTTGCCTCACCTGCTAGCCCAATTGATTATTTAAAAATCCCCATTCAAACTCTTAAAGTGGGTTCTTTAGGAACACACAATTGCCTTGGACTAGCCATGGCCAAAGGAGCTCGTATTCTGGTAGCCTCAACTTCAGAAGTTTATGGCGACCCTGAAGTACATCCACAAACCGAAGAATACTGGGGAAATGTAAACCCTGTAGGACCAAGAGGGGTTTATGATGAAGCGAAACGCTTTCAAGAAGCCATGACTATGGCTTACCATACCTATCATAAATTAGAAACTCGTATTATTCGTATTTTTAATACATATGGCCCGCGTATGCGCCTGAATGACGGACGTGTATTGCCTGCCTTTATTGGCCAAGCCTTACGTGGAGAAGATTTAACCGTTTTTGGTGATGGATCACAAACACGCTCTTTTTGTTATGTAGATGATTTAGTGGAAGGCATTTACAAATTGCTCTTAAGCGACTATCCACACCCTGTTAACATAGGCAACCCAGATGAAATTACCATTGGTGACTTTGCGGAAGAAATCATTAAGCTTACAGGAACCAAGCAGAAAGTAATCTACAAGGATTTACCTGTGGACGACCCTACCCAACGACAACCAAATATTACCAAAGCGCGTGAAATATTAGGCTGGGACCCAAAAGTAAGTAGAGCGGAAGGTTTAAAAATTACCTACGAATATTTTAAGAGTCTTTCGGAAGATGATCTTTATAAAAAGGATCACAAAGATTTTGATAGCTACATAAGAAAATAGACATACTATGGCTAAAATTTTAGTTACTGGAGGATTAGGCTTTATTGGTTCGCACACCGTTATTGAATTGCAAAAAGCGGGGCATGAAGCCGTTATTGTAGACAATTTAGATAATTCAAGTTTGGATGTTTTAGATGGAATTACTGCCATTAGCGCAATTAAACCTTCGTTTGAAAAACTTGATTTAAGATTAAAATCAGCAGTAGAAAATTTATTGCAGCGTCATTCAGACATAGATGGCATCATTCACTTTGCGGCTTACAAAGCAGTGGGAGAATCGGTTGAAAAACCCTTAGCCTACTATGAAAATAATATAGGTTCGTTGGTAAATCTTTTGCAAGCTGCTGAGCAAAACCAAATCAAGAACTTTATTTTTAGTAGCTCTTGCACCGTTTATGGCGAAGCAAAGGAACTGCCGATAAGTGAGGATAGCCCTGTGGTTCCAGCGGAATCGCCCTACGGAAACACCAAGCAAATTGGAGAAGAAATTTTAGTGGATACCACCAAAGGAGGAAAACTCAACGCGATTGCCTTGCGCTATTTTAATCCTATTGGAGCACATGAAAGTGCTATTATTGGTGAACTTCCGGCTGGTGTACCTCAAAACTTAGTCCCATATATTACTCAAACCGCCATTGGTTTGCGCCAGCAACTTTCCGTATATGGAGATGATTACCCTACGCGAGATGGTACTTGCATACGTGACTACATACATGTGGTAGATTTGGCCAAAGCCCACGTAACAGCTGTAGAGCGATTGGTGGAGCAAAAAAACAATCAAGCTTTTGAGGTGTTTAATTTAGGAACTGGAACAGGTAGCACCGTACTCGAAGTAATTAAATCATTCGAAAAAATATCAGGCGAAAGCCTAAACTACCAAATTGTGGCCCGTAGAGAAGGTGATGTAACAGCAGCCTATGCTAATACCACAAAGGCAAACAATGTATTGGGCTGGAAAGCTGAGAAAAACCTAGATGAAGCCATGACCGATGCGTGGCGTTGGGAACAAAAAATTAGAAACTAAAGGTAGTTCGCTAATGCGAATGCTGTTTTAAAAAATAAAGGAATTATGTCTACTCAAAAGAAAATTCTTATCACAGGTGGAGCCGGATTTATCGGTTCACACGTTGTTCGTCTTTTTATCAATAAATATCCAAATTATCAGATTTACAATTTGGATGTACTCACCTATGCAGGTAATTTGGAGAACTTAAAAGACATCGAAAATGCGCCTAACTATCATTTTATTAAGGCGGATATTGTAGATGAAAAAGCAATGCTCGATCTTTTTGCTGAGCATAAATTTGACAGCGTAATTCACCTTGCAGCCGAAAGCCATGTAGATCGTTCAATTGAAGACCCACTAGCCTTTGTACGCACCAACGTAATTGGCACAGTAAACTTGCTAAATGCTTTTCGCGATACTTGGAAAGGCAATTTTGAAGGCAAACTTTTCTACCATATTAGTACCGATGAGGTGTATGGAACTTTAGGCGCTACCGGCCTTTTTGAAGAAACTACTTCCTATGATCCTAATTCGCCATACTCCGCTTCAAAAGCAAGTAGCGACCACTTTGTGCGCGCTTATGGCGAAACCTACGGTATGCCTTATGTGGTGACCAATTGCTCTAATAACTACGGTCAAAATCAGTTTCCTGAAAAATTGATTCCGCTGTTTATTCATAATATTAAAAACAACAAGCCGCTGCCTGTATATGGCGATGGTAAATATACCCGTGATTGGCTGTATGTGGTAGATCACGCTCGTGCCATTGATACCGTTTTTCATGATGGGAAAAATGGAGAAACCTATAATATTGGCGGCTTTAATGAGTGGCAAAATATTGAGTTGATTCGTGTGCTGATAAAGCAGATGGATGAAAAGCTCGGTCGTCCGGAAGGAGAGTCAGAGAAGCTGATAACCTATGTTACCGACCGCCCTGGTCACGATCGTAGATATGCTATTGATGCCAACAAGATTAAAAACGAATTGGGTTGGGAACCTTCTGTAACCTTTGAGCAAGGACTTTCAATTACCATAGATTGGTATTTGGCCAATGAAGAATGGCTAAACAATGTTACTTCGGGCGACTATCAGAAGTACTATGATGGGATGTACGCGGAGAGGTGATTCAACCCTTTACTTTAGCCCAGTTGTGCACTTTTAATCTAAAGCCTTTCAGTCAAGCTTTTTAAATTATTAGTAAACCCCTTCAGCGCTTATGCCCAATCTTTCATAAAGTACTGTTTATCTGAACAACCCCAGCTCATAGCCCTGTCGCATTCCTTTTTTTACGAAATGCTCATTGCCACCTCAAAACAATTACAGTTTATACCAATTGGTATATTTTTATATATTTGCCATTGAAATGCCTACAAAAGCGCAGTTAACATCTAAATTTATAGTAGAGCAAGTAGCTCCTGTATTTAATAAACTAGGCTATGAAGCCACCTCTATGGCTGATATTACCAAGGTAACAGGATTAACTAAGGGCGCCATTTATGGGAATTTTAAAAACAAAGAAGAGTTGGCCATTGCCGCCTTTAACCATAATATTAGAAAAGTGGTTTTTTTAGTAGCGGATAAAATGAATTTGGAGAAAACAGCTGAGAATAAACTTTTTGCAATGACCAAGTTTTACAAAACCTACTATACATTTACCCTAGAACTTGGAGGATGCCCTTTGCTAAATGTGGGTGTGGACACCAATAACTTTAACTCACAACTGCACGCTCGCGTAATCCTAGTACTAAAAAAGCTGCAACAGAATGTTGCGGTTATCATTCAACAAGGCATAGATGAAAAAATATTCAAGTCAAACCTTGATACCCAAAAACTCGGATCAAGAATAGTTTCGTTAATACAAGGCGCCATTTTTACCACCACTATGCTGAAAGACCCTACTCCCTTAATAGACATGATGGATTTTATTGAGCGAATGATTAACACCGATTTTAAACTTTAGATTTTTTTTAACCAATAATATACCGATTGGTATATTTTTACATTCAACTAATATGAAAATTTACCTCACCATTTTCGGCCTCTACTTTAGGGTTCTCAGCTTATTAAGTAACAAGATTGCTGGCCAAAAAGCTTTCCAGTTTTTACAAAAACCCCGAAAGCTCAAATTTAGACAACGCGAAAACCAGTTTTACCAAAACACCAAAACGTATTTGTTGCATACGGAATATGGTGAAATACCCTGTTATGAAACTGGAAACTCAAATGGAAAACTCGTGATACTTGTACACGGTTGGGAATCTAACGCAGGAAGTTTATCGGGAATTGGGCATTTATTAGCTGAACAGGGGTTTCGCGTTATAAGCTTTGATTTACCAGCACATGGAAATCAAAATGCTACTCACACCAATCTATTTGAATGTAAAGAAGTGTTGAAGAGTTTAGTATCATACCTAAATCCCGCACACGATTTTTCAATTGTATCTCACTCTTTTGGTTCGGCAGTTGCCACCTACGCTATGAGCGAGGTTAATTACTCATTGGATCAATTTATTTGTTTGTCTAGCCCAAATAAACTGGCATTTTTGTTTGAAACCTTTAAAGAGATGTTTCAGTTACCAGCAAAGCCCTATAAAATAATGCTAGAAAAAATAGAAACCCTTTTTGGTAAGCCACTCGAAAAAATTTCGGTAGAGAAAATGATGCCATCCGTGAATTATAAAAACCTAACCATTATTCACGATATTAATGATAAAGTGCTACCCTTCGCTTTTTCGAAACAAATAGCTGCGAGTTCCTCAAGTTCTGAACTGATAACTATTAAAAATGTAGGTCATTATCGAATGGTTTGGGACAGAGATGTTTTTACATTCGTACTAAATCGACTCTCAACCTCAGCTCGAATCGAACCAAAACTTACTGCCCCACTAGATCCTTCAATATTACACCCTCAATATTAACGAACAAATCATGAAAGCTTGCGATAACATAATCAGGAAACCTCGATAATTATTACGGTGGCGAACACCGAGAGCTAAAGTTGATGCTTAAAAAACCAGAGTCACGACTTCTTAACGACACTTGCCCAACACCTCGCAAATTCAGTGTTGCACTACCAAACTGCTATTTTATTAAAGCCTTACTTGACAAGAATATAGGTTCAAAAAAAGCATAACCACTCTTAAAACCAATCAATGGATTCTCTGTCCAACAAGAGATAATGAGGACAGAAAAAAGAGCAACATTAATTATTTCAAATTACTGTTATTCCACGCATTGTTTATAAGTTGTTTTTAAAAAACACCTTTATTTACTGGCCTAAAAAAAATCAACTTGATTAATACCAAGCAACCATCTCTTAAAAAACTCGGTGCCACTGCTTTCCGGCTTCATCTTTAAAACCCACAATACCCTTGTCATGAGAAAGAACTATTTCTCCCATTCTGCTTTGCGTTAAATCCTTTATAACCAAAACCCTATTATACATTCTGTTAACAATATTGGTATCAGCCGAATAATAGTTACCGCTATTGAAACCTACACTAATTTCACCTGCATCGGGTCCATATATTCTTTTGAAAAGAGAAACCTTAAGGGTCAAAATATTTAAATCTATATCAACCGAGGAAGCCTGCTGCTCCCCTAGCACTCTAGTTCTATATACAATATCAAACACATCCTTATTACTACTAAGTACATGGTGGGCTTCACAAAAACAGTCTTTGGCCGAAGGCCGAGAAGAGCTGCGGGTACATTCATAGGGGGCTGATTGACTTACAAAAAGTGGAAAAACTAAACTATCCCCATTCTCGGAGTAAAAGCCAAGTGTAGATCCGTATGATTCAAATGAACCTATAAACTGTGGATGCTCCTCTTGGTTAAAACTCAAACAATTCGAGGTACGGTCACAAGCAGTATTAAAGGCAATAGCAAGTACTGGAAATAAGAACAATTTTTTCATGGTGACAATCTTTGTTTCCAAATCAATAGTGTCCGATAAAAATCTGAGATTCAATTTTACTGGCTTGTAATCCCTAAAAACATTGATATTTTAACAC
>CAKZRR010000004.1 GCA_937146805.1 uncultured Owenweeksia sp.
ATTAGATTGGTAACTATAAATGCCAATAATGAAAAGGTTGACATCCTCAATTTCTTTAAAGCAATGGAAGAGTTTGTGGAAAATACGCCCGATTTAATTAAAGTAGAGGAGGAGATAAAGGAATTATTGTAAGGACTTATGTTTTAGCATAAAACAATCTTTGTTAGGGGAAGTAATTTTTTGGATAGCATTAATTCAACTTTCCATACTGCTTTAACTGCTTTACGTTCTCTTCATATACTTTTTGGCCAAAGCCGTATTTTCTAATAATTTTCTTTCTATAAGGATAAATTGATATCAGCTGATCGTTTTTGACAAAGCCATGAAGCGCAACGGTCTCATTGTTGTGAACTGTCCCATTTAGAATGAGAAAAAGCTCCTTAATATCATTTTCATCGTAGGTGTTGAAGCTGTGAGCTCCATCCACCACATATAAATACGTGTTACTATTTGCTATCTTTTGATCACAGTAAACTGCCAACAAAAATTCATACGGCATGCGTTTATCGTTTAATGTTCCGTAGTAAATTATCTTTTTAGCCGTCACAGATGAGTAGTTTATTCCTCTATGATTATTGGAGTATTGTGGGAAACCATTAAAAACAAGAAGCCCCGCAAAGTAATCAGGACTAGTATAAAACATTTTGTAACTAGCTGTACCACCATCTGAAAAACCACTGATGTAAATCTCTTCATACTTTTTAGGAATAGTAGAGATGTAGGCCTGTATTGTTTCTAGAGACTTTATCGGCTCATTAAGCCAATTCATCTTTATGTTGGTAATTGGAGTGATTAAATCAAACCCGTTTTGGCTAGCCTGCTTTACAAATCGATCATTGTCTTCGGTAATGTAATTAAAGGTTATATGCTCCTTAGATTCCTCGAAGTGGGGATTGGTTACTCCGCCATGAAGAAATATAATGAGCTTGGTGTTAGCGGAATCTAATAGATTGTAAAACTGGGTATTCTGAAAAATATCCAATACAGGATTATTGGACTGTTGCGCAGAGCTGACGATGGAAAACACCGTTAAAAGTATAAGTATATTCTTTTTCATTTTAGACTTCTATTTATTGGTTAAAACCCTGCAATTTCATTGCAGATACATTAGTTTCTATAAATATTTTAGCTACAAAAGGTTTTTAGATTATGGATTAGTGAGTTGTTGATACGTTCTGACCAAATAATCAATAACATAGCAACTCAATTACCCCGAACGGCCATAGGCAATTTCATTGCTCTTTTAAAACTATGGATTTTCAATCCGTAGTGGTTTATTTTGGAGGAAGGTAGTAAGAAAAAGGGAGGTAGTTACCTACTTGGTTAGGGCGGGGGACTCACTTTTCTTTATCCACCAAAAGTAAACGACCACACTAAATAATAAGGCCATAAAAACCCATGGCAACTGTAAAGCGGTAAGAGATAACGTTTCCAAATCAGCATTTGGCTGAAAAATCCCAGCTGGAATAGCTTGGCTGGCTTGTTCTATTCGTAAATCAAAAATGCTAATGGTTACAAAATTAGCCCCTGTATGAATTCCTAAGGCAGCGCCTAATTTTTTGGTTTTAAAATAGATGATGCTAAAAAATAGGGTGTGCAAAGCTGGAATAAGAATTATGTATAAGAGCAATTCAGCTTTGGCTTCAATGGAGTAGCTTTTAAGGCCAACCATAAATACCATAATTACAATGGCTGCATTAGCGCCAAAACTATCTTTCAGTTTTTTTAAAGGATAGCCTCTTGTAAAAAGTTCAGTACCAAGGTCTGCTATAAAAATAAATAGAAGCCCATAAAGAATACTAGAGAGCGAAATGTTGGGCCTTAATTCCCAAGAAAAACCAGCCGTATAGGATTGTATTATGGAAACCAGGGTCCATAAAATGAATCCAACAAAAAATCCATACAAAAACTCAAAACGGTTCTTTGAGTCGATAGAAATCCCTAAATCTTTCAGTTTTATTTTGTCTGTTTTGCAAAACCACTTGGTAATGAGCCAGCTGGATATCGCAAATAGCGTAAACAGAAATAATACAGTAAGATTATGAGGCAGTTTAAAGGGAATAAAAAAATGGAGGAATCCCTTTTTAAGTAAAAAGTCAAGACTTGTTAGGCAGGCTAAAAAGAAAAAGACCTTTAAAAACGGTTTCATTCTGTTTGGCCTTACAGCGTTTCAGCTTTTTTGGTAGCGGGCTTTAAGTTTATCTGGGTTGCTTGCAAAATGTGTCTTTCATTGTGGTAAACAAGGAAACGTAAAGTATCACCCAGTCTTAACTTCACCATTTTAGAAAGTGATATGGCCGTTTTAATTTTTGTGAGGTTTGTTTTTTCTGCCTTTATCAACAAGGAATCTAGCCACTCTAATTGTTTTAAAAACTGATTGATGGATGACATGTTTAGTTCAGATCCTGTTGAATCCATCTGCTTCGTAGCCGTTATCTTTTTTGTATTGGAAGCTTTGATCATACCAACGAAATAATTGCCCAAAACACCACTCTTAAATGGAGGGTTGTTAACGGGTTCAACATTTGTTATTCTGTTTTCAATTTCGGGAAGATAAAATTTGCCGTAAAGGCATAAGTGCTCTATACATTCCAAAATACTCCACTGGCTAGCGCTCGGTTTAAAGTTTAATTGTTCGGCTGTGTACAGCTTAAATTCTGATACCTGCGCGCTGGCTTGTTTTGTTAAGTCTCTTAGCTCCTTAATTAACTCTGATTGTTCTATTTTCATCTTTCTTAGTTTCCTGCAAAGATGTGAACTACCCTCCCCAAACTTCTTGACTCAAATCAAGAATTTCGGATGCGACTTAGTGTTTCAGGACTCATTCGCAGATAGGAGGCAATGTATTTTAGGGGTATAAATTGAAATAGGTGCGGACTTCTTTTAAGAACTCTTTCGAGCCGTTGGGAAGGAGAATCGTGTAGCAAGTCAATTTCTCTTTCGAGCTGTTGAATAAGTACATTTTCTAGGAACTCCGAATATCCTAAACTGTTCGCCTTAATATCTATGATAACGCTTCTTTTTAATATTTTCACTTTTGTTTCTCTAATGGCCTCAATAAACAGTTCGGAAGGCTGCCTATTAAAAAAGGAGGAAAGAGAGTTTAGAATGGAGCCATTGTAGCCAAGCCTAATAATATTTTCGCCCAATTCAGATTGATAATAAACTTTAACAGCCCCGTCTTCAATAAAATAGAGGTTGTTTTCTATTTGGCCTTCTGCGGTAAGAATGTCACCTTTTTTATAGGTGGTGTTTACCACATCTTCTGCCTCAAACTTTCGCAAAAGATTTTGCGTAAAATTTAACTTATCTATCTCTGTATTCATGCTGTTTTACTTGTGGCTGGTGTCTTGGGCTAATGTTTGCAATATAAACAACGTATAGGAACGCGGTGGTTAGGCCTTACTTTTTCACCTTCCATCTAGGTATAGAATGAATTTAAATGTCCTCGTCAACTAATTCTTTTACAGCAAACATTAAAAAATCATCTTTTGTTGATATTTGCTCAAGATTTAGTCTCGCTGTTCGGTTGGTAGCGTTAAGGCTGGCCAAAAAAAAACCATACAAAAATAGAGTTCAATCTAACACTCGGCTTTAGGCAATACCTAAATTTCTTTTACTTCTCGTTTTAACTCTATTCGTGAGTTTTTCGCCACTTCAATATATATTATTTTAGCACCATTAAGCTTTGGGTTAATTATTTTATTGTAGGATGTACCAGTGATGTTATGTTCATTCTCTTCAAAGTACAAAGTATCAGTCGCTTTAATTCCCATTTTCTGGAGTTCATGAATCTGCATGGGATTTAATTTTTGAGAGTGAGTTACGTTAAATGTCCCGGTTATTTTCTCTTTTTCCTTTAAATCCTTTCGCAAGTCTCGATTGGTTAAGATGTAATTGGCTACCCAAGCTGTTGCCACTATTAGCGTAAGTACCAATAAAAGTGTAGGCATGGCTCCCAAAATTTCATAAACGCTCCCGTTCATGAAACGGCCTCTTCTTCCTAAAAATTCAGCGGGGAGAAACATTAGAATACTCCAAAAAACGGTTGCTAAAATCACAACGCCATAGAATTTTTTGATGTTTACTTTGTACAACTTGTTTATGGTTTTTAAATCATCATCGTTAAATTTTGTCATTTGCTTATTATGTAAGTTCAAGTCATAAATGCAACACGGATAAAAACCTAGTTGATTTAAATCAACTAGGTTTTGGGCAAGAGTCT
>CAKZRR010000005.1 GCA_937146805.1 uncultured Owenweeksia sp.
TGAAAGGCTGCATTCGGGTCAGTTAAGGTTGCTGTGACTTTTGATACCCCTATGGCTCTGCCTCGGGGTAGTTCATTAATCAAATTGTTCTTTCTAATTCCTAGTAGGATAAAGTCTAAAATAAGTAACCAAAGTATTAGATCACCCAGGTATATTAAATACGGAGGAATGGTTTTGAAAAAGACTAACATGGGAATCAATGTGATTGAAACAATCCAAATTAGTTTTAAAATATCGAGATGACCAATATTCTTTTTTCTTGCAAACCACACTAAATAGGTTGTTAAGTATATAGTAAGAGTAAGGATGAAAATGTATATTAAATTAAGACCTTCTTTGTTTGGAATAAACCCCAGTATGTTTGACAAAATAATGGTTGTGATTATTATTTTCCAATATCTGGTACCTACAATTTGTGAATGAGCCAAAATCATTATTATGCCAAATACAAAAGCAAGTATATGGCCTAGAGAAACCAAAAGGAATGCCACGCCTTTGATATCAAACCAATAAAGAATAACTCCCGAGATAACCAGGATTGCTGAAACAAAAATTCCAAGTAAATTTCTTTTTGTAGTCATAATATTAATGTTTGTAGGACATATGTAAGTTAAAGCGTATGTAAGTTCACTTTTAACAGAGATAATGCAATCAGATTTTCTTTCATTTTTGTGAGATACAAGTTTAAGCCTAGTTTGTTTACACATACTAGCAGGCACACGCTGTAAAAGTAGGGGTTTACAAACAAAGCTAAGGGTGCTTTATAAGGTTTGGTTAAAGGGAGGTTTTAATATTGGTCTGTTACACTTAGTGCTTAAGTCAAATACTGCAAGTACATGTAGGGTATTGGTGTTTAAAAGAATGGCTTAATCTTTTAGATTTAAATACCAATTATTAATGGTACGCCCAATTTCAATTGGTAGGTCCTCTTCCATAAGGTGTTTTGCCTGGCCAATAAGTTTTGTTTCTGTAGTCGGAATGTTGTTGTTAATCCACTTCACCGCCTTTTTGTTTACAAGCATTCCTGGCTTGGCATAGAGCACTAGTTTTGGAATAGTTGTTCGGGTTAAAAATGCATTGTTTTTATTTATCATGTCCGCCATATCATTGTTTTGAGGATTCTTACCTTTTTTTGGAAAAGAATTGGGTAAAGTAAACAAGGGTGTTCGCCACTCTTCCTTCAAAAAAGGCTCGCGATAATGTTTTTTTTCTTCATTAGTTAGTTTTCGTTTAATCAGCATACCCATCATTTTGATAAACATGTTTTTCTTTACAATCATATGGTAACCGAGTTTTTCTTGTCTTCCCATCCAAAACATCATATGTTGCATCATTCCACCGTTCTTATGAAAGGTTCGGGAGTCTCCAAAGGGAGTTTCCATATATACCAATCCTTTTATGTTGCTCGGATTTTCCAGAGCATATTTGGTGCCTAAAATACCCCCTATATCAGTCATAACTAAGGTTAGGTTTGTTAGATTAAGAGAGTCTATAAATGAAGCTAAATAATTGTATTGGGCTATAAATGAGTATTCAATATTGGGCTTGTCAGATTTTCCAAAACCCATAAAGTCTATGGCAATACATCGGGCCGAGTCCGAAATTTGCGGGATAACATTTCGCCATGAATAGGATGACATCGGTATTCCATGTAAAAACAAAATGGGATCTCCGGTACCTTCATCTATATAGTGAATGTTGTTTTCGCCTAGTTTTTGGTAGTGAGATTCAAAAGGAAAATCGGCAGATATTTCCTGTGCTGTGGCGGCTAATGTAAGTAACACCATTGGTAAAATTGTTAGTAATTGTTTTTTCATTTTGGATTATTTAATATTAATATATGACCAGTCGGATATATTCGTATGTAAATTTTTTTTTAGGCCTTTAAAATATGCTTGATTAGGTAATTCTTAAAAACAATTAGCGGTTTATCTGATTTTAACAGTCTTGATTTTAATCTCGCTCCTCGCCAGCTAAAATCAATGTATTCCATTAATTCTTCAATATTTAGATTAGGGTTAATTAGGTTCTGTAACTTTAGATTTTTTAAAAGCTCGTGCATCGATTTATTTGAGTTATCAATGGCATTTAAAATCTCAAGTCTAAAACCGTCTTCTTGGTCAGAAAAAGCATGGCACATTACACTCATGTAACATTCGCGCGCAAAGTTTATTTTTATTATTGACTCAATTCGGCCATCGATTAACTTGTTTAGTGAAGCGATAGAATATTGCTCATTTGGTATTTTTTCTGGGAAACTTTCTATGAAATCATTCATAGCCTCCAAAGCAAACTTTTCTTTGCTTTCAAAATAATGGTAAAAGGAACCTTTTGGAAGGTTAGCAGCCTTGGTAATATCCTTAACGCTACAGAGCTCATATCCTTTAGACCAAATTAGTTCTTGACCAACTTTGAGTAAGTGCTCCTTTTTGTTTTTTCCTCCCACAAAGACAAAAGTATAAAATATTTGACCATTCGGTCGTATTTTTAAACTTTGTTGATGCAGTTGATCAATTGATAGCTTAAAAGTGGCCTATAGGCAAAAAAAGAAACCGCTTCGAAATTGCTTTCTAGGCGGTATCTATTTTACAAGGTTTGGTAATGTAGGACTAAGGGGCGGTTTTGAGAGAAAGCTTTAGCAGTTGTTGATTCAATCCCCGTAAAGGGTGTATAAAATTTCGGTACTGTAACTATCCGCTGGAATGGTAAGGCTAATGCCTTCAATTTTATATTGTAGATTAATGCCGGTTACTTCGCCACTACCTTGTATAAAGTCGGTTTCTATAACTGTAATTGGTACGTACACTGATGGCGAACCGCCTACATTAACCCCCATACATCCCCCGCATGGGGTGCCTACCGAGTTTCGTATAACCGAGAGAGTAAGAGCGGCTGGCCAATTAATATCTTGGCGGCTTATGGCTACTTTCCACTGCTGGGTGGTTTCTACGTTTCTAATGTCTAGCTGGTTAAAATTGGGGGCGGTTTCTACGGTAGATTTTAAGTCGTTACCCGCTTCAAACGAAGTAGTAAGGTCATTGGCATCTACATCTCTCTTCCAATTGGTAACTGCGGTAACCACCACCTGCGCTTGACTATTTAGTATGCTAAATAGAATCAAGGCAAGTGTAAATCCGAGTGTTTGCTTGTGTTTATGCATTTGTTCGGTTAGTTATCAATTAAGGTGTACAGTATGGTTATGGTGGTTGCACTGGTTTCGAGAGTAGAAAAGTTGCTGCCAGTATAAAATAAGCTGTAACTAAGTTGATGGCCATTCGTGGGGCCATCGCCTGTAAAGGCACCTTTAATGCCTGTAATAATGTTTTGAGGTGTGCTGCTCAATATTTTGGTTCCGGCTACTGGGGTGCCCAAGGTGCCGCCACCCGTTCCGCTGGCCATGCCAACATCTAATCTAATTTCAAAATCAGACGGTAGGGTGCCGTAGCTAATGTTTACTTGTACATCTCGGCTGGTTACATAGCGCACGGCCGAGCTGTAGTTAATCCAGTTGCTGGTATGGCTACTTAAGGCTCCGGAGCCAATGCCATCGCCCGCTTCGGTAGGGGCCGGTACGGTTAATGAAAAGTTGGTAGAGGCCGCACTGGTTTCCAAATCTATTAGGGCTATGGGGCGCATATCAATTTCGAAAAAGGTATTGGTTGATAAGCTATAGGTAGGGTTGCCGGGTTGTGCCCAAGTGGCGGTGTATGCCAAGCTTATGCAAAATGCTAACATCCATTTTAAGCGATATGATTGCAGGAATAACATCATAGGATTAAAATTTTACTGGTGTACTTGGTGTTGTTGGCGGTTAGTACAAAAAAGTAAACGCCTGGTGCTAGTTTGTTAATACCTATTTCATGTTGGCGGCTGTCGCCAGAGGTAATAACCCCCCGTTGTTTTAGGCTGCCATTGCTACTGCTAATGTACCAGTTGGCGTTGCTAATTATTTTCTGAGTTTGAAGAATCAAGACATCATCCTTTACAAATACTGTGAATGGGTTACCGTTAGTCCAAGGGTTGGTTTCAATATCATCAGGTCCAAAGTGCAACCAAAATCTATCTTTAATACTATTATCCTGTACAAATGGGTAAGCTTTACGATCTATACGATGCCATTCGCCCGTTTTAATGTCTTCTAAATAAACAGTGTAGCCGGCAGGAGCATCCAAGGCTTCAATGGTAACTTCATGACCGTTTACCGTGCGGGTTCCTAGTAATACGCTGTCGTGTGTAAGCGGGTGTGGCATAGTATTGATTACCATAAACTGGCTGGCCACTTTACTGTACAACGAGGGTACATCTTTATATTCGGTAAATAATTTACGGGTGTCGCTGCTGGGCTCAAACTGGCGTTGGCTGTTTTCGCTAAGGCGGATAATGGTTTGATCTATTTTACCGGAACGCGTATTTTTGGTTTGTACCAAAATCTGTTGCACATCGCTGGATTTATAGGTGTTTCCAATTACACCTGGGCAAGTGGCGGGACGGTCGCTATTTTGTAAATCAAAGTTCCTAAAAACGTCTCCTGAATTTTGGTTTCCAGCCGTACTGGTTTGCACGTAAAACCCTTGAAAAGGAGCAATGTATCGGTTTAAACCATAGGTGCCTGTACCATTGGCATATACGGCATAGTTGGTGTTTTCATGATCCCAAACATGGTAACCATTGGCAATACCCGCAGCGGCTAAATCATTATCCACATTATCCCAGTCTAATGCGGAAGGGTAGGGGTTGGCCACTAAGTTCCAGCCAGCATTGTTTTCGTTTATCTGTTGGCTAATGTTACCATCGTTAAAGGTGCCTGTTACTTGCACAGTCCAAGGTGCCGATCCAAAATTGTTGTACTCATTAAAGTGCATATTCCAGCCTTTGGTAGGGGTAAAGCTTTCATTTCCATTAGATGAAGAGCGCCAAGTACCGTAGGCATCGCTAAGGGCAAAGCCAATATCGTTACCATTATCCGTGGCGGCATCGTACCACCAAAAGTTACAGTAGGCGCATGAGTCTAAAGAAGAGCCAGATAGCGGATGATTGGCAAAACCGTTTCCGTCTTTAAACGAAAGACTATCCCAAGTGGCATTGGAGAATGGGGAACCAATTAAATGCCAGCCGTAATCATCTATATATTGCTCTAGCATGGCACTTACGGGCGGACCAAAATATTGTCCGTAACCGGTAGAGTCGGCAGCTAAATGAAGCCTACCATGGCTAGTAATGGTGTTTACTGTAAGGCAGTTATTAGGTAATAAGCTAAGTACAGCCGTGGTGTCAATATAAGTATGGTTTACTATAATGGCCTCGGTAGCTTCGGCTGTATCGCCTCTTAAAATAATCATTGGTTTTACTTGATCCAAAGCATCATCTGATGGGCCGTGTGGTGTAGCCGCGCTCATGCCTCCGCGCCATTCGGAGCCACTCCAAACAATGGCATCTTTTTGTACAATGGTAAAATAATTAACGCCACTAAAGTTGTGAGAAAGAGTGTAGCAGCTATCTCCATTAATTACTTCCACGGCTAAGGGGTAGTCAACCATTCCGCTAGTAAGCGCGGCATTAGTAGCCATGCGTACGTACAAGTTACCGTACTGGCTGTATTCCATAATTCTGTCGGTCGAGTCCTTTTTAAAAGCCAACTTGGTACTGGCAATGGTTCCGGTTTCTTCAATTCTATAAACACGGTCAAATTGATCGGTAAGGCCACTTTGTGAAGGGAGTAGGGTGTTGTTTGCCACTCCATTTAGCGCACCATTGTTGTGCCCCCAAACCAAAAAGTCGTGGGTGCCACTAAAGTTGTTGGCATTGCTTAAGTTGTCAATGGCAAATTGGTTTAAACTAATGTGTAGAATTTCGCGGGAAACTGAAGAATACGCTTGTTTTTGAGAAAAACCACTCAAGCCATCAGAAGCTAAACCTGCAATACCATTGGTAAAGCTGGCGTTTGCCGTAGCATCCCAAACGGTAGTGTTTATAGATGAGTTGAGGCTGCTTTTATAATTAGCTGCGTACTTTAAGGCTAGGTAGCTCTCTAATTTACTACGTTCGGTAGAGGTTAAAACCACGTTATGGAAGTAAATCATTTCCATTATTTCACCTCTGAAATAGTAGGAACCACTTCTATCTCTTGGGCCATGAAATTGACTATTGCCATTAACACCACCAATGCCTACAGCACCGCTATGGGAATTGAAGCTAGAGAGCATACTAAGGTCGCTGGCCTCCAATTGACCATTAATGTATAAATGCCAATATTGACCGCTTCCACTGTAAATAAAGGTACATACATACACCGTGTTGGCCAGTATTGCACTAGCATCGTGGTTATCGTTGCTACTCGACCACATGTTGGAATGCAGTTCATTGTTTTCAACGTAAAGACTAATTCCTCGGCCTGTACCACCTTGCTCGTAAATCATTTGCAATGTACTTATATCATTGCCCGTTTTAAAGGCTATGGAGTACGACTTTGCTGTGGAGGTGGCTAGATTTATTAAGCTGCTACTAGGAATACTCAATTCACTATTGGTGGCCGTAAAATGTACTGCTGGGTTGTAATTACTGGCCACCTGATTAAAAATGGGCTGCGTGCCACCTGCCGTGGCATCTAATCCATTGGTAGATTTATCATACCATGCGCTTAAACCCGCTCCGTTGGTTGTGGTAGAGGTGCTGTCATCAGCTCTAAGCCAAAAAGCAAAAGCTTGGTTTACACCTCCGGGGGTAAAGTCGTTATCAATAATGGTAGC
Source organism: uncultured Owenweeksia sp. (assembly GCA_937146805.1). Lineage (GTDB taxonomy): Bacteria > Bacteroidota > Bacteroidia > Flavobacteriales > Schleiferiaceae > Owenweeksia. The sequence continues at coordinate 6,747 of CAKZRR010000005.1, forward strand.
CGAAGCCTGATTTACCGTTACAGTGTGCAACGGGTTGGCAGAGTTACCCACCAGTATAGTAAGTGTTTCGGTGCCTTCTACAAAGTTATCGTTTACTACAGTAAGATTAAAGTAGGCTACCGAATCGCCTACGGGCACAGTAAAATTACTGGCTCCATTAATAAAGCTATGATCGGTACCATTGGTGGTGGTACTGCTGTTTACAAAGCTTACCGGGTACGTTAAGGTTGCGCCTGATTGGTTGGGAGAGGATAATGTAAGTTTATAGACAATGTCTTGAGGGCCTGTTTCATTACCGTTGGTTTCTTGGTTTACTACTGCGGTGGAGGTAGAGAGCGGTAAATAAGAGAAAGAGAAATGGTCGCCATTACTAAAACTGGTAGTGGCTTCCCAAAAATTATTTACCAATGTCATAGGTATAATGGAAGCACCACCGGTAAAGTCCCCATCGCTATCAACCAGTAAATCCAGCGTAGGAACAGTATTAGGTAGTCTAGGTATGCTACCATTTGTAAAGTCGGCAATTTGAATTTTTACGGTTCCAATATTTCCGCCTCTTTGCACTTTCCATTGGCGTTGTAAAATTTGCCTTGAGGCCGGTGCTCCAGTAGCTGAAAAAGAATTGACGTCACCATTATTACCCCAAGTGAGGTATTTGTTGTTTCCATTTATTGTACTGGTGTTATTGGCATTTGAGGAAAAAATATCGCCCACACCTATTGAAATTAACTTGTTAGAGTACTGCGAACCCGACTGCTTTTGTAAAAGATTGGAACTATTGGCGGTACCTATTCCTGTAATATCATTGTTGTAGCCGGTGTTAGTGCTTAGGCTCCAAAAGGGTGAGTTTCCATTGGTTCCTAGGTAATTGGTCCCTAGGGTAATGCCGTATCGCAAAGCCATATGCGATTCAATTCTATTTCTATCAGTAGTGCTCAAAGCTACATTATCATAGTAGGCCATTTCCATAATATATCCCGCAAATTCATCTCCATCTTGCACATCTATACCTCCATCGTATTGAGTATAATCTACCGATTCACCCAAGCCTATGTTATCTCCAGGGTGAGCTGGTAAACTGCTTGCAACAGAAGTTTGACTCATTGTTAAAACGCCATTTAGATAACCATCCCACCTGTTAGAGCTACCATCGTAAATAAAAGTATAAACGTAATCGGTATTTGTTGCAATGGCAATACTAGCAGATTTGTCTACACTAGATCTATAAAGGTTGCTAGTAAGTTGCCCATTTACAATGGCTACGTTAATACCGTTGTCGCGATCACCTTGTTCGTAAATCATTTGGCGACCGGCCGTGCTATTACCTGTGGTAAAGGCTATGGTAAATGATTTTCTGCTTCTAGATTGTTGATTCACATTGTTGGTGCCTCGCAGTAATAATCCATCTCCTGATGCCGAGAAAAGATTGGCAGGATTGTAATTTGTATGAAGACTTCTGTATCTAGGAGGCAAAGGGAATATGGAGTAGGCACTTGCATTGTTTCCGTTTCCTGAAGCATCCGTCCAGGAGGTGACGTAGCCAAAAAAAGTATTTACTCCCTGATCGGCCTTAAACCAAAACTCTAAGTTATTGGTAACACCACCAGGCCCTTGTGCCTTGGCACCTAGGCTTATAATTAAAAAGGCTACAA
>CAKZRR010000006.1 GCA_937146805.1 uncultured Owenweeksia sp.
GCTTGGGGATGCGAAGTAACGGCTTTTACTAGTAGCGACAACAAGGCTGATGAAGCTAAAAATATGGGGGCCCATCATGTTATTAATTCAAAGGATAAAAAACAGATTGAAGATTCTGTTGGCAGCTTCGATCTAATTATTTCAACGGTGAATGTAAAATTAGATTGGAACCTATATATTTCAACGCTTAAAGCAAAAGGTCGTTTACATTTTGTTGGGGCTACTTTAGAGCCATTAGATATTGATGTTTTTTCACTTCTTGGAGGTCAAAAAAGTATCTCTGCTTCGCCAGTTGGTAGTCCAGAGACTATCAGAATGATGCTAGATTTTTCCAATCGGCACAATATAAAGCCATTGGTTGAAGTATTCAAAATGAGTCAAATAAACGAAGCTATAAAGCATTTGAAGTCTGGTAAAGCTAGATATAGAGTTGTGTTAGAAGCAGACTTTTAAAATTACTTTTTATTGGGAGTTATAGTCTAAAACAGTAACGCAGGTATTATTTCTGCGTTAACAATTGTTTCTAACACGCTACTTAATATTCTTCTACTGGTATTGGCGGTATGACTTCTATCAGTATGTACATTGTTAATGCCGTAATTAAAATACTGATCACAAATCCTCCCCACGGAAAAGCTATGTTCACATTTTGTGGACCTTGTAGTTCCTTATTACCGGTCACCATCGCTTTAGTTAATGCTTCTTTAAATTTTAGTTTGTAAATAATGATAGTTATTATGTGTAAGCCAATAAAGCCGAATAAAACAATGAATATATTATGATGTAAGAAGTTCATAATATTTTGCCCTATGCCACTTAACACGCCGTAATATGGTCCCTGAGTAAAAATATCGTCACTAATAAATAGCCCACTAACAGCTTGAGTCATTATTAGAGAAAGCATAACAACTACCGAAATTTACACGCACCTGAACGATACGAAATTGAGGGAGACGATTAATAAGTTTCATCCTCGCGCGTAGCTCGGGTGATTGGGTGGATTGGTTGATAAGGTATGGGCATTAAGGCACATGAAACGAAAATTAAATTTGACAGAAAAACACTTGTAATTTTTTTCTATACAAAAAAATCCTATATTTATTGCAACTAATCAAATAAATAATAATTATGAAAAATTTAATTTATTCAATCAAAACCATTGGCATTTTGGTATTAATGCTTTCCTGCTTTAGTTCCATTGCGCAAAGTGGTAATTTAGTTATCGAAAACAGAACTGACTGTTACTTCGAGTTTGTTATTGATGTTGCTGACTGTGCCGGTAGTGGCGGGTGTGTTATCGGCCCAATATGCGTAGTACCCCCAGGCACCAGTGTTGTTAGACCCTGCGGATTGTCAAAATTGGAATGGCATTCGGCCGATGTTGTATCGGTAGACCAAAATTGCGAAGATTGTGGCGGTTCAAGTAGTACTGTTCAAAGAATGTTATCAGGAGGTTGCTCAAGCACAATGTCTCCTACATTTCTTGCATGTGACCCTTGCGGGTATGTCAATGTTTCTTTTACTTCTCCTAATCATATAGTTATTCAATAGAAACTTATCTTACCTTGTTAAAAAGATGAATGCTTATTCTTATAAACATTCATCTTTTTATTTCTTAATACCTGTCCAACCTCCCATTGAAGACTCGCACAAAACAATTCAATCTTTAAGCTTACTTAAAAAAACTCTACCTCGGTAGCTCCGGTGCCATATTCGGCATAGCTGGCATCGTAAAAACGCAGGCCATCCATCCGTTCTAACAAGGTGTGTATTTCCTCTTTCAACCTGCCGTTACCCACACCATGTATAAGTACCACTCTTTTATTTCCTGATTTTTTGGCTCTATCTAAAAACGTACGTGCTTCTCTAAGCTGTATGTTAATCATTTGGCTATTGCTGAAATTTTTAGGGAAATCAACCAGTTTATTAAAATGTAAATCAATTTCTAAAACCGATTTTATATGGGCCGAAGATTGGTCCATCTTTTTAGCCAGGTGATTGTCTTTTTGCTCCACCCCTTGCACCTCCAAATGGCCTTTTAAAACCAGTTCATTTTCCGAATAGGTATTGTCAAATCCATCTTCATCCTCAACTACCACTTCATCACCATTGTAACGCAACACCTTGCCCTGCCCCACTTCATTCAAAAATGCTACTTTATCTCCTACCTTAAATTTCATGGGGTAAAAATAAAAAAACCCCACGCTAAAAGCGTGGGGTTTCATTTATTCTAAATATAAACCGAAGCTTACATCTTATTTAAGCGTCTGGTTACTATTCCTAAATCAGTTTGAATACGAAGCATATATACTCCATCTGCCAAGTCAGATAAATTGATTTGACGCTGAATTAGGCCACCTTGCTTACCTAGCTCATAACTATATACTACTTGACCAGTAGTATTTAGTACTTCTAGGCTCACCTCTCCACCACTTGCTTTATTAAACTCAATGTTAAATAAACCTTTTGATGGATTCGGATAAATGCTTAGTGTTTTACCAAACTCTGGCTCATCTAAACCAATTTCTGTTTGGAAAGTAATAGTGGTATCATCACTACTTCCACAGGCATTGGTTACTGTAAGCTTAACAGAAATAGAACCGTTAGGTAAATTATAAGTTTCTACCGGAGGTGTTGCCCCAGTTCCTACGTTTCCATTACCAAAGTCCCAAGTATAGGTATCACCATTTAGGCTGGCACTAGCATCAAACGTTACCAACTGCGTGGTTTGCGTAAATGTAGAACTCATGGTAAACGATGCGGATGCTACTGGAGCAGGATCAGTAATAAAAATGATCGGTCCTACCCATACACTAGTATCTCCACCCGAACAAGTATCCGCTACGTATAAGTCATAACTCGTATTAGCCACTAGTCCTGAGATATTATAAGAGCTATCTAACAAGCCTACCATAGTACCCGTACCCGGTGTAAAGCCTGTTGGACCGTATTCAATTATAGAACTGGTAGCACTATCAATAGCCGAAGTCCAAGAAACCTGAACACTGTCACAACCTCTTTTTAAGTTAGGCACCAACACATTGGAGGGTGTTAAACATACAGGAGGAGTATAATGTGTAATACAGAAGTTATCTACATAATAATTAGAAGTTTGACCCGCATTAGCTGCTGAGTAAAAATTTACCGCGTTAAAGCGATCTCCCATATTAGTAGAACCAAAAGAGAACTGCCAGCCAATTGGTGTAGTTGCTCCATTAAGGCGAATCCAAGCAGTATCATTATCCAAATCGATAATATGCTCAATAGTATTCCAAGTACCGGGGTTCATAGTATAAGAGCCCAAATTAGCGGTACTATTTGTTCCACCTTGTACGGCAGCTGTACCATTGGCATCTATATATACTTCAATAGCCCATACATTGGTTACCCCTGTATAGTTATGTAAGATATTATAATACCCTCCATAACCTAACGGCACAAACATATCGAACTGAAGGTTCCTAATGCCGCTTTGATAAGAGGTATCGGTCACCACAACCATATCGGTAAAGTTACTTGCTCCCAACTCGGATACATGTAGAGACTTAGTACCACTGTTAGCATAGGTTGTAGATATTTCGCCATCACCACCAACATTAGCCCAACCATATACTAAATTAGACTGTCCTTGTAAATTTCGCACCTCATAACCCTCAAAATCATCACAAGGTTGCTGCTGTAATCCTACTGATAACTTATCAGACCAAAGGCTTGAGTCGGTAACGGTACAGTTACCACGCACATATACATCGTAAATTACATTGGCTACCGGGTTAGATATCGTGTAGGTATTCGTTAAAACACCCGTGGTAATGTTTGCTGGCAAACCTAAAGTATAACCACCAACACCGGCCGATACATCGTAATTAGCAGCAGTGCTACCACCACTCCATCCTACCACAATAGCAGTGGGCGATGAAGAAACCACATACAAAGAGTCCGGTCTATCACAGCTAGGTGGGTTAAACTCATCGGCTCCCATATCTACTATACCAGCCACATTCAAGGGTCTTGGATCACCATCAATATCCACCAACACTCCTACCGAGTTATCTCCAACATCGTTAGCATCAGTACTCACCGTATGGAAATCGCCAATAGAAATAAAACCTGGAGACCCAACTACCGAATTGGCATTTAAGGCGGGGGTAGCTGTAGTCCAGGCACCCAAGGTTGCATAAGCCGTTCCACTATAGTAGGCTATATCTCCAGCCGAACTGTATAAATTGTAGTTTACGGTAAATGAGGTTGGCACTGTGGCCACATAGATGGCATCTCCAGCTGCTGAAAGCTGACTAAGGATGTTGTTTCTCACATCAATATTGGAACTGGTACCAGTAAAGTAAAGTGAATAACTACCCGTGTTCTCAATAGAATTATGGTAAACATCCAAATCGTTATTGCCGATAACATATAGCCCCGCTGTACCAGTACACTGTAGCATGTTGTTTACCACTTTAGAATTACTTCCCGTTGTTGTAGCACTGCTATAGTTAGAGTAAGCCATGTAAACTGCGTAAGTACCACAATCGTACATTTCGTTTTCACTGAAGTTTACATTATTGCTGTAATAGCTGTACAAACCATAACTAAATCCATTTCTAAAGCCTGGCACGTAATTACCAGTAACCGTAAGGCTATCACAATAATAGGCACGAACGGCATAGTAGTACTGATTCACAAAATTATTATCAATAATATTTATGTTTTTGATGAATGAGGTACTACCAGACCCGTAAAATGAAATACCATTGTAATTACCCGATATAGTACAGTTAGAAATGGTAACGTTATTTGCGTTGTTACCAGAAGAACTTGTAGTAGTGGCAGACCCAGAGGCCGCAACCACAGCTGTAACGCTAGAGGTAGCCGTTCCGTTTCCTAATAGGTAACACTCATCAATGGTAATATTATGGGCATTATTATGAAACCACACTACGTAGTTTCCGCTGGTATTGGCCATAAAAATATCATTGAAAGTAATATTACCCGTACCATTCAAATCAACGGCTGCTGCTTGTGATACTGCCACAATACTATCGGTAGCCGTAGTGGAACCATTAAAGGTTATTGTATTAACCGCACTTGATCCTTGAATATCCTCTAACATAATGGCATTATGCGTGCCTCCATTCATATTAAAGATTACGGGACCACCGATACCACAACCGTTCAACGCTTGTACCGCAGAATCTAATGTTGGAAAATTAGTTAAACCGGGTGTTCCACCAATGGTATAAGTTCCATTTAAAGGCCCTCCTGCACAATCGGTACAGAAAGTAAATGGTCCCATTAATGGTGGCGCTCCTGGTAGTGACGATGAACAATTCATGGTTAACCAATACTCATAACAGGTGTTAGAATTTAATCCAGAAATGGCATGTGAACTATCGGTTGCCAGTTTAGTAGCAGTACCCGTAGGCGCTTGCGATGCTTGTCTGTATCCAACAGGACCCCATTCAATAGTAGCTGCCGCAGGGTTTTGCAACCATGCAACCGTACCACCTGTGGCTGTTACGTTTAAGGAAGTAATTCCACTTAAACCTGTACAAGGTGCAGGCACAAATTCGATAGCGCCTATATCTGGCTTCGTCCCTCTAACAGCACCGTCAATATCCACCGTGTTATACATTGAAAAATCTACCCCTGAGGCATTTAACATAGCCGACTGAGGTGTAAAGTCATCAATTGATGGATCTACAAAATAAGGATTGGATATTTGCGAGTTTTGATCTCCACCTAAAGCCATTTGCCAAGCACCAAATGTTGGAGTTGCACCACCTAAGTAACCAAAGTCTGCCGATGCAGCTGGATGTAGGTAGTAGGCATTGTTTTCAAAGTTAGACCCACTAGGTTGTGTAGAACAGTAAATCATTACAGATACACCCCCTGCATTTCTATTAAAATAGGTGATGTTATTAGAAATCTCACAATTAGTAATAGAGCCAATCATATACCAACCTCTTGTTAAAGCGGTTGTACCTGTGTTTGAAGGATCATCAAATACCCATGTATTGTTTATGATTTTAGTATTGGATATGGTAGAAGTATAAACCCCATACTGTGTACCCGCACTATTCATATTGTATAGCATATTATTGGCAACGATACTAGGATCAGAAGGGGTTCCAACCACTTGACCTAAATACATACCATAAACACCTGAAGTGGTAGTGGTATTAAGTGGTACCGGATCGTGCATTTTATTACCAATAATATGCGCGCTGGTTGAACCATAATTATACATAAAGTAATGAGATGAATTAGCCGCTCTGTTCATTCTAGAGAACTCGTTTCCTTCTAACACAATATGGTCGTTATAGTAATTGTACATACCGTAATAGTAGTAATCGCTCACTACGTTGTTTCTAAAAACATTACCATTCAGCGAATCTGTACTAACTCCTACACTGGTCATACCATAGTATCCACCAGTAACCGTATTGTCTTCAAAAGTATTGTAGTTACCCGATGCTCCCTGCCCAGTTGCGCTAGACAGTGAACCAGAAACTGTAATACCTGCAAAAACGGATGAAGTTGATCCATCCTCAACAGAGACATTACACTTGCTTATGGTATTGTGATCGGCATTATTAGTTAACGATACACCAAAACCATACGAAGCACCTAAAGCCACAATATTCAAGCTATCAATAGTAATCCAATCAGCACCGTTTAAAATAACGGTTGCCCTTAAGCCTGAGTTGGTAGCTTGGTACTCCAAGGTATTACCATTGCCATTAATGGTAATGGTATTGGTAGCCGAAACTCCAATAATCTCTCCTACCATAAACTGCTCTGTATAAGAAACTGCATTGGCAACATCTACCGAAACTGGTCCACAAACACCATAATTGGTTAAAGCCGTAGCTAAAGCGCTAAAACTGGTAAAGGTTGAATCATTAGTAAAACCACTAACTATATAGTAGTTACCATTTAATCCAGCATTTAAAACAACGCTATCTGCATTATTAGTTAAATCGGTATCTACACCCGGTGCTATACCTGTAATATCAATTTTTACCTGGGTAGAACCTGCTGCCAATGTGATATTTTTAATGGTATCAATAATTTGAACGCCCGAATTGAAAATTCCTGAATAGGCGATTGGAGTTTGTGCTACTCCATTAATCTCCCATGAAACATTAAAACTGGTTACCGTATCATTACCCATATTGGTTAACTCATACACCACTTCGCCACCTGTTCCACAAACGGCTCCATTTTGGCTCATGCTCAAAACAGTCATGTTGGGGCCTGGAGGAGGTGTAAATTCATAAGCACCCGCATCTGGTGTAGCCGTACGTGCTACTCCTAAAATATCGGTTGACACTTCCGTTAACAAGTTTAAACCTGTATTGTTCATTACCGCACTACCAGGAGTGTAATCACCCATTGCCGCATTTGCAAAAAATGGATTGGCTGAAATACCATTTTGATCAAAGACTGCAGAACCAGCTGCTTGCCAATCGGCAAAAGTGGTTTGGTTAGCCGTATAGTAAGCATAATGATTATTCCCAGTGCCCGCTTGTGGCATGTACAGCACGTTACCATCAAAGGTAGCGCCCGTATTTACCGTAGTATATATAGCATAATTCAAGCCACTGGTGCCTCTATCAACATAAATCAAGTTATTCTTGTACTCTACTCCAGTTACAGTACCTGTATGGTAAATACCTCTTGTAATACCAGTTCCGCTTCCATTCGGATCCTCTTCAACAATAGTATTGTGGTAATACTTCCAATTATCAGATGCACTGTTGTAAATCATATAATGCGTTCCTCCGTTGTTGTTATCCGAAAGTACGTTGTTAAATACCTTTACTTCATCTCCTCCAGCGGCATCACTTGAAAAAGAATAAATACCATATAAAGTACTGGTGTTTGAGGTACTTGTTGCCTGACCAAACATATGGTGAATCCAATTGCCGCTAATTTCAGTATTACCTACCGTATAACCATTGTACATAGCATAACCTGTTGTAAAAGTAGGGCGCGTAATTCGAGTAAACTCGTTATCTCTTATCACTACATCTTCTTGGTAATAATTACGCATACCGTAGTAGTAGAAATCTTTTACAATGTTTCCTATAAACTGATTACCTGTACCCAATACCGTAGGACTCGTTCCTCCATGGGCAATACCGTAATAACCACCTATAATTTCATTATTCTCAATCAAGTTATAGTTCCCGGTATTTCCATAAGATGTAGGCGATGTTACACTGGAACTAAAAACTACATTACTTACCAGCGAAGTAGTTACATCGGTACGCAATTCTATTTTACAATTACGTATAATATTATTATCAGCTCCATTCATAAACTGCAAACCAAACTGATTGCTTGATGCATAACCGCGTATATTCAATGAATCTATTACTACATAATCTGCTCCATCTAACATAACTATGGCGTGATTTCCCCCTGTATTTCCAGAATCAACTATACTGGCCCCATTACCGTTAATAGTTATGGTGTTTATACTACTGCTTCCTGCGAAATTCTTTACATCCAACTTCTCATAATAAGGACCTCCTGATACGTTTAAAACTACCGGACCACAAACTCCACTACTTGAGAAAACACCAAATGCAGCGCCAAACGTATTGAAATTTGAACCTCCTGTGGGTTGTGCATCATTAATCGTATAAACTCCCGAAAGAGCCGGAGACAATGTCTTTGAAATAGTATCATTTGTATTTGATGTATCCGCAACTCCATTTGGCATACTTGTCCAGGCCTTAATATCTGTAGCAGTATTGGCTACAAAATTATGGTTCCCTAAAAATACTTGTGCCGAACTTGCCCCTAGTCCACCTAAGGTATCTAAAGGACTCGTATAATTTATTATTGGTTGAACAACTCCATTTAAAGACCAATTCACGCGTACCGAATCAATAATGTTTGTTCCGCTATTTACAATACTTATATATATGGGTTCGGTTCCTGAACAAAATGCTCGTGGAGAGTCTAAACTCATTACACCAGCATTGTTAGGGCCTGTAACTGGAATATACTCGGCTATAACATAAATACACTCATTTGGTGCACAAAAACCTGTAGTGGGAGTAAAGTAGTTACTAAATGTAATGCTACCGTCTAAACCCCAGGCGTTAAAAGAATCTACAGGAACTGTAAAGGATACTGAATCATAAGTACCGCACTGTATCGGATTTGTTACAACTCCTAACTGGTAGCCATTCTCTGTAAACACATCGACCTGCTCCCCTGATGAGTTTAAATCTCCTTGTGCCCAAAATACTAGCTTCACATCCTGCGAAGCCGGTAGCGGATTTTGAATTGTTATTACACTTGTAGAACCAGCGCCTGATCCACAAACCGTATCTGAATAGGCCATCGTCAACTGACCAGCTGAACTCATCCAGCATGCAATCATGCCAAACATTAGTAAAATTCTTTTCATAATGTGCTTATTTTCAATTTATATTAGGGTTATGCCTTTGAAAAAAGGCCTACAATTTTAACGAAAATTTAAGTCATTTCAAAGAAAAAAGTAATCTCAATCCCTCATAATTGTTTGAGAATAGCCTAAAAAGAGGATAAAAGTCACGGTATATTGGATTTCAGGAAAATCAGAATGTTAATAAAATGCTAAAATTTGTCGCCTTTAAAACTATTTTTAAAATGCCACTAACCTTTAGCGCTAAACTCCTTTTACATAGCAATAAAAGCTTTCTGTATTTTTTTACCGTAGGCTTTACAAAATGAAACGGTGATTCCTTAAACCTTTTTAGTCCTTCCTAAATTTAAAAGCTTGCCCATTTACTTTTAAGAGGTAAAGGCCGGGTTTAAAGACGAATTTTCGCAGAAGTTATACCTGAAACCGCACCCATTCTAAGCAACACGAAAAAACTGATGTTCTCCTAAAAATTAATGCCTTGGTCAAAAAATATCAGTTGCCGATAGTTGTTATTCTTTGAAATAATACTGAGCTATAGAATTTTCAGTTTGATTATTACCTTTTTTACTAACCACCCATATTATTCTAATTTATGAAACCTTCTAACCTAACTTCGTATTGTACAGATACTCTTGAAAACCAATAAAAGCATTTCGTATCCCGGCTATTTTGCCCAATTGAGTTTTAGCATCAGAAATACTACTGTACTTTAATTCAAGAAGGTCTGGTAGCTTGGCATCGTCCAATTCATTTACACCGTCTCTCACATATTGCTCTAGCACAAAATTCAAAAACTCTTGTTGCTTTGGGTCATAGGTGTTTATTTGAATTTTTGCCGATTCTGCACGGTTTAATCGAGGCACCAAATCTTTGTGATACGCTACATAACTAAGCACATCAAACAAATCACTCTCCTGCCCATTTACTAATTTTCGTAAATCTTCCAATTGTGCGTTGGTATATCCTTTTTCCTCTAATTCAATAAGTAGTTTGTTTCGTGTATCTGGTGTGCTCCATAATTTTCGTAGTTCTTCTTCATTACTAAAGAAGTCAGGTAAATCACCAAACAGCTTCTGTATAAACTCAGCTGCCGAAATAGGTTTACCCTCAGGACTCCAAAATGTTGTTTTTGAGGCAGCATCAATCTCCAGTGCATTTCCGTTTGACAGTTTTACTTTCACCAGTTTTCTTGGGGGTGTATCACAAACGCAAGGGTCATTTTCACATTCGTCACAAGGCTCAGCCTCTGGGCTTTCACATACGCAAGGCTTTTGGCCACAGATAGTACAGGAAGATCGACCTCCTCCTTCAGCTGGAGGCTCGGGAGCTTGAGGTGGCCCATCCCACTCTGGGTCTTGAAAGTGTCTATGTGCTTTTGTAAAGTCATACACCGTGAAATAATCTTTCCCATCAAACAAACGTGTTCCTCGGCCTACAATCTGTTTAAACTCTACCATAGATTCTACCGGACGAAGCAAAACAATATTTCTAATCTCGGGGGCATCTACCCCTGTACTCAACTTTTGAGAAGTTGTTAATACAGTTGGGATACTTTTTTCATTGTCTTGAAAATCGCGTAAATGGTTTTCACCAATTCCGCCATCATCTGCCGTAACGCGGTGGCAATAATTGGAGTTTTTACTGTTTGCAATTTGATTAATCAAATCTCTAATATAAGCGGCATGAACTTGCGTAGCACAAAAAACCAAAGTCTTCTTACTTTGATTCATCAAATCCATAAAGTATTGAACACGATAGCGCTCTACCTGCTCAATGATAATCTTCCTACCATAATCTTTATACGTAAACGTATCACCTACTTCTGCTTCACCCTCCACAATACAATCTTCTTTGGTAAGCGTATATTCATCGTAATTGGTTTGAATTTCCTTGACCCTAAAGGGTGACAGAAAACCGTCATTAATACCATCCTTCAAAGCGTAGGTGTAAACAGGCTCACCAAAGTAATCGTAGGTATCAGCATTCACATCGCGCTTAGGCGTGGCTGTAAGCCCAAGCTGCACGGCTGGCGAAAAATAATCCATAATGGCTCGCCAAGAACTCTCATCATTGGCACCACCACGGTGACACTCATCTATGATGATAAAGTCAAAGAAGTCGGGTGGATATTGACCAAAATTAAATTCCCTGCTTTCATATAGAGCTTTAGGCTCTGCAGCCATTGCAAGGTCATCTTCATTCAATTCCTCAACCGCTCCGTTTTGAGCAGAAGTCATAAAGGTTTGGAATATCGTGAAGAACACATTTCCATTGGTAGGCACCTTCCCTTTCTTTCTTATCTCAGATGGACTAATACGCACCTTGATGTTTTCATCAATGCTATCAAAAGCATTAAACGAATTAAAGGCCTGGTCGGCCAATAGGTTTCTATCCGCTAAGAAGAGAATGCGTGGCCTACGCTGCTCATCTCTTTTTAGGTTCCACTTGGCATGAAACAACTTCCAAGCTATTTGAAAAGCAATGGCCGTTTTCCCAGTGCCTGTGGCAAGGGTTAATAGGATTCTGTTTTTCTTGTCAGCAATAGCCTCCAGAACTTTCGAAATCGCATTATCCTGATAATAGCGCGGTTGCCAAGTGCCACTTCTATCTTCATAAGGAACAGCAAACAAACGTTCACGCCAGTCGGCAATTTCTACTTTGTATTCTTCTTTTGGGCTTGGAAAGGTCATTTCCCAAAGTTCATCTGGTGTAGGGTACTTTGCTACACCCCCCTCGGTACCCTCGTCCATATCTACCCCATATATTTTAAGGCCGTTGGTAGCATAGGTAAAGCGAATTTTCAACCGATCAGCATAATCTTTAGCTTGGCCAACTCCATCTGTATAATAGATATCTCTTGCCTTGGCTTCTACAATGCCAATTCTGCGGTTTTTGTATTCCAATACATAATCTGCTTTTAATGGCTGGGCTCTTCTATTTTGTCCAATTAAGCGCCCTTGGGTAATAGGAAATTCCAAACGCAAACGACTGCCTTCAACAATACCCCAACCAGCGGCTTTCAAAGCTGGTTCTATTAAGTCGTGTTTGGTTTGTGCTTCGTTCATCGTTGTTTTTTAGTGTTCAAATAAAATTTGGGGTAAAGAGAAAATTGCTACAGTCATTTTTTTGCATCAAGTAGTATTTTATTCATCGGTACTTCTAGAGTCTTGGGGCATGTTGCTTAGCAAGGGGTAAATGTTACTTATTTTAGGTAATTAACTGAAAAACAATAACTAACACCTTTCATTTAATGTTGCTTAAGCATTATTTAATATTTCTTAAAGGCATATTGTGCATCGGGATCCCTTTGTTTATTGCTCTTTCTTTCAAGTAACTGCTGTTCAACAAAAGCATTAAGGTAACGCCTAATTGTATTAGTGTGCGCATCACAAAATTTAGCCAAATCTGCTATTGTTGCCACTTGGTGCGCAAATAAATAATTAATAATATTTTGTTGAGTGTCGCTATAGTTACCCCAGTTGTCTTCTACAGTGGCAATCACGTTTTCCTGAATGGTTTTAGAATGGCCACTTATTTTGTTGCGTAATGTTAAGTACACATTTCCGTGGTCTTGTTTATACTCAGGTATGGAGAGCATAGATTTCTCCATAGATTCATAAATCCGAGAAACCCCTTCATTTAATTGGCGTACATATCCCATATCTTCTAGTACTCTTGCTACTCGTGGGTTTCTTGCAAAGCGCTCCGTTTTTATATTTTCTATAGTAACCTGTGCGGGTAGTGGCCCGCTGTTAGAAATTTCTAATCTATCCTCAAAATGCTTGATGTAAATAGCGCTGCCTTGCGAATTGTATGAGCGATGGCATAAAGCATTAACAACCCCTTCAAGCCAAGCCTCCTCAGGGTACTCAGGTACTCTTCTAAATTTACCTTTAGATAAATCTAAAAAGTAATAATCTTTAAAGGAAGCATTTAAAAATGCTTTTACTTCATCAATAAGATTTGGAATATTATTTTCAAAGCGTTGGTCTTTTACCACATTATGTTCAGCGCCTGTAAGCGCCTCTTTGCCTTCGTACCGTATATATCGTAAAGATGCTGATGGGATATATTTTTCGGGATCTTTTGAAAACAACAATACAGCAGCATGCTTCAGTAAATATTTGTTAGCTTGCTTTTTAGCTAAATAGCGCTTGGTCAAAAGCTCAAGCGCATCATCTTTGTAGTTTACTTTTTCTTTATACGATTCAAGTAATTCATTGTCTAAATCAGCCAGGTCAAAATCAATTACAAGCTCTTCTTCAAACTTTCTAATGGCTTTACTTTTTTACCCCATCACGGTCTAATTTACGGTTGGTATCCAAAACTCTCAAAAACACCTGCTCATTATCTTTTCTACAAAATAGGCGCTCAAAATCTTGCTCCACATGGTATAGAAAAATAAGACAGCCCTGCACTTGGGCCTCCTCTAAAGTAATGTTACAAGCCGGGTGAATAAAATTATGAACCAGCGTGCGGTATTTATCTAAACCATTACCCAATTCTCTTAGATCCTGAAAATTGCCATTATCAGCCATACCAAATGCCAATACACCACCATCAGCATTTAGCATACCTATCAACTCATCCGCAATTTTGGTGGGCTTAATGTCTTTTTCGCCTAAGCCCTTACGCTCAAAGTATTGGTTCTCTTTTTTGGCACCCAAATAGTGCTCGGTAATGAGTGGGTTAGTAGTTGATATGAAAAACGTAGACATAGTTGCTTATTACTTTATAAATGTTGCTTAGCACCTTTAAACCCTTGTATTACAGGCGTTTTAATTTTTAAATTGATGTTGCTTACAAGAGTCTCCATGTTACTTAATTTTATACACCGCACCCGGCTCAGCAGCCATCTGCAATATAGCTTCACTTTCTTCTTTTATCAAACCTACGGCAAAGGGTTTTTGTAGGATGGCTTTTTAAAATTATGTAAATTCAATTTTCGATTTCCAATTCTCCAACATATACTCAAACTTCTTAGTTCCTTTGGGCACTCTTGCTGCCATGCTAGGAGATACTAGCAGTGCTATCCCTTCTATTTTCGCTATTTCAGTTCTCCATTCTTTTAACTTCTGACCTTTACCCCATGTACTGTAAACCTTAACATCTGGGTTTCTTTCTATCACTTTAAGGATCGTATTTGTATTGTACTCTCTTGTGGTATATCCGTTGATTATTTTGGCGTCACTGTATCCTTTACCTAAAACAAATTCTACTTTCTCTTCTGGCACATTAACAGCATGTATCATATCCATGCAGGCGATGCCATTTTGCTTGAGTTCGGCAAAAAACTCCATTGGACTATCTTGTTGGAATTTACAACCTGTTATTTCTCTTAGTAATGGCCAGAGTTGATTTGTTGCTCTACCGTAATAGTAATTGACTTTATCTCCACCTGCTGGGTTAAAAGTGCCCAAAAACAAATGCTTAACAGGCCATTTAGGTATGTAATAATCTTTTGTTGAAAGTTGGTGCACTACTCTTTTCATACCAAAACCTCTTTACCTGTTAACTCCCCTGCAAAGGCTTTTTGCAAAATGGACTTTTTGAGCTCTTCTAGATTGTTTGCTTTTTGCTCGTAGCCAAGTAGAATTTCTTCTGTATGGTCACTTAGATTAACCATTTTTTCTATTAGACTTTTTTGAGCTTCAATATGTGGGAAGGATATTCTAATTCTTTTCAAATCGGCATTATACAATCTAGAAATCGTTGCGCCTTTAGAAGGGTTCCAATCGCAAACGCCATAGAATTGATATAAATATTCATTCAATACAAACTCTTCATTATTATCAATCCAGACAATATTTGAGTCTTGGAAAAAAGCTGGCTCACCATCATAAATAACTCTTCTCCCTATAGTTCCCGAAGCAGATATTAAAACATCCCCAACTTTTGGAAAGGAATATTTAGTCTTAAACTCCTCGTAAATTTCCTTTGAGATGAAAGCATTAGGCGTTTTTCCGAATGTTCCAATCTTATAAAATGGAATATCTCCTTCGGTTTTAGTTTGTTCTTTCAATATTCTCTTACACATAGACGGCTTCCCTAACTCCCCCAAACTTTTCTCCTCCCAGCCATCACCTCCTGAGCCTGTTGAAGGATGGCTAAATATTTCATTGAGCTTAGATTGAAAAAGCTCTTTAGCGTTTTCTATGTTTTTTTCTATGTTGGCTTTGGCTTGGTCTATGGCAGCAAAGGCTTGGTCTAAAAGCGCTACAATTTGTTTTTGTTCGGTGAGGGATTTAGGAAAGTTAATCTCAATTTGCTTCAGGTTTTTGAGAATAATTCTTCTTATTGCAACACCAGTTTTTTTTCCTATCGCAGCTTTTAAAAAGTTTGGATGCAATAATATATACTCTAAAAGCTCAGAATTTATTACACCTTTTTTGGGTCGCAGAATTGCCAAGGAAGACAAAACAACAAACTCTTTTTCAAAATTGACTAAAGCTACTTTTCCAACTGTACCATCTTTAGAAAATAACAAATCTCCTTCATTCGGTTTACACCCATTTTTAAGAAGCAAATCATAATTTTTTTTATCAATGAATTTGCAATTATCAAAATCAATAACACCGTTTGAAATATCCCTCACTGTTATATATGGAAATTTATCCTCGCCTGAGGATTTGGGTGAAAAGTGACTTCCGTCCGTAATCTCCTCACAGATTTCAATAAGGTGTCTATTTAACCAACCCGCTTTCATATCAAATCTTTAATGGATTGAAGAATGGTGTTGGTTTCTGCATCCAAGCTTTCCATTTCGTTTAGAATTTCAGCAGGTGCACGCAATGGTGCTTCTTTGGGTGTGTTTGGGTTTTTTACCGAAAGGTCCACTTCGCTTCCATTTCGACTCCGCTCAATGTCCGCTACAGAATAGTTCCAGCTTTTTTCGGTTTCAGGGCCTTTTGCGCTTCGACTCCGCTCAGCGGCCAAGGCCACAAACTCCGCCATATCCTTATCGTTTAGCGGATTGGTTTTACCCATGTTTCGCCCCGGGTCTAGCTGGTAGTACCAAATGTTTTTAGTGGGTTCTCCTTTCTGAAAAAAGAGAGTTACTGTTTTTACACCTGCCCCTAAGAAGGTGCCACCCGGCATATCTAAAATGGTATGCAGGTTACAGCTTTCCAATAGCAGCTTACGCAAAGCCACCGAAGCATTATCGGTATTGCTCAGCACAGTGTTTTTAATCACAATGGCTGCACGTCCGCCCGTTTTTTAAACTCTTTATAAAATGCTGCATAAACAGGAAAGCGGTTTCTCCTGTTTTAATGTCAAAGTTCTGTTGTACCTCTTTGCGCTCTTTTCCACCGAAAGGGGGATTGGCCAAAATAACATGGTAACGGTTTTTCTCTTGTATGTCTCTAATGTTCTCGCCAAGGGTATTGGTATGAATAATGTTTGGGGCTTCTATGCCGTGCAGTATCATGTTCATAATGCCAATTACATAGGCCAAGTTCTTTTTCTCTTTACCGTAAAAGGTGCTTTCTTGTAAAGTCTTGAGGTTGTCTGTGGTCTTTTCCATGCGCTGGTACATGTAGTCGTAGGCTTCGCACAAGAAACCACAAGACCCTGCGGCACCATCGTAAACTTTTTCGCCCATTTGTGGGTCTAGCACATTAATCATGGCTCTAATCAGCGGACGTGGTGTGTAGTACTGTCCACCGTTACGCCCTGCATTGCCCATGTTTTTAATCTTGGTTTCGTACAAGTGGCTGAGCTCGTGCTTGTCTTTGGTAGAACGGAAAGGCAATTCGTCTGCGTATTCTAATATCTCACGTAAGTTATAGCCCGATTGAATTTTGTTTTTTAACTCAGAGAAGATTTCGCCAATCTTGTATTCTATGGTTTGGGCATGGTCTGCCTTTTGCTTAAACTGAGCGAGGTAAGGAAAGAGCTTGCCATCTACAAAAGCTACCAAGTCGGGCCCTGTTAACGCCACGTGATGGTCCAGTTCGACTTCGCTCTCTGAACCTTTTTTTAATTTTTTAGGCATAGCCCAGTTTGGCCAACGGTACTCTTCGTCTAGTATGTATTTGTAATCTTCTCCTTTTAATTCGGCTTCGTCTGCTTTGTCCTGCTCTAGCTCGTCTAGGTAACGTAAAAACATTACCCAAGAGGTTTGCCCTATGTAATCCAGTTCACTGTCAGCCCCAGAATCTTTGTACAGGAGGTCGTCTATATTTTTAAATGTTTGTTCGAATGTCATATAATCTTGTATAGGGAGAAAGGCAAATCTAGCGGATTGAACTAGCTTGTTACTTACATTACTTGGCTTTTTTTCAGTCCACCAAATTCATTAACATACTCATCAAGCAAGGATTCCATACTCCCGAGACATTTCTTAAAGTGATCCATATCAATATTATCAGAATCCTTTGCGTTAAAAGGATCTTTAACAATTAAAATTGAAGTCTTCCTTGCTGACCTAATTGAAACCTTGTAGTCTAACTTTTTAAAGGATGGCTGCTTTTTTAAGTTTAAAACAACTTGACGAATGTGGTTCTTCGATTCCTTCTTGTCATTTATCATAAAAACTGCAAGAGTAAGAGATCGGTCAGGTACTTGTATGAACTGTATCTTCAACCGAAAACCTTCAAATTCTTTTCTATGATAGAAGAAGTACGAGTCTCTCCCCCGCTCTATTGCCCACCTAGTGTCCTTATCTTCTAAAAAATCCTCTAAGTACATATAGAAACCTTCAGCAGCTCTCAAATCTGATGCTAAACACTTTTTGCTATTGAACGACTTTGTACGTTCTTCTATGCTTTTAAGATGCCTGACAAAATCATTAAATATATGATTTGAACTATCGCAGTCATCTAAGATATCCAGTATTGCACCTCTGTTTACAATTATATAATCATCCCCAGTTTCAATAATTCTTTTAGCATTCTTACTATCGTTCCCCGTTTTCAGGTAAATGGTTTTTAACGTTAAAGTAACTTTTCTTCTTTCTATCTCCGCGTTAGCTGCTTCTCTGTATCTTTCTAGTTGGTTACCATGCTGTCCAGTATGAGTTTTATCCTCAATTATGATAAAGTACTCTTCATTGATAATAACAGCAATGTCAATTTTCTTAAACTGCTTTAATATTTCTACTGAAGTAATTTGATAGTCATCGGATTCTTCAAGTAGCAACTTTCGAATAAATGTATTTGAAACCTCCTTTAAATCTTTATCAATCACTTTTTTATCACTCCATTCTAACAGCCATATAAAAAAAGCATCTTGGGAAAGCTCCTTGGGTGCGTGTGTGAAAATATTTGGTGCTGCGGGTTTTGAGTCAAGGTGCATCATTAGGTTTTTGGTTGGCCTAAAAATCTGTAAGATAAATAAGAACAGTAAATAAAATACATTTTATCTGATCTATTCACTCAAACAATCTTGGCTCACAACCTATTTAGGATTCATCGCTTTGCGATGATCCACATATAGCTACTAATTACCCGCAAAAGTCTTACTCGCTCCGCTCCTATGGCTTTTTTATTTGCCTTTAGCGCTCAAGCAAGCTTGGCTTAAGGCTATTTAGGATTCATCGCTTTGCGATGATCCCTATATAGTTACTCATTACACGCAAAAGCCTTACTCGCTCCGTTCGTTTGGCTTTTTTATTTGCCTTTAGCGCCCAAGCAAGCTTGGCTTAAGGCAAATAAAAAAGCCTCTCACTATCGTGAGAGGCTTTTGGTGATCCCGCTAGGATTCGAACCTAGGACCGTCTGCTTAGAAGGCAGATGCTCTATCCAGCTGAGCTACGGGACCTTGTTTTTAAGGGCTGCAAATATAGACGTCTTTATAAATATTTCACAACCTTTTAAAAAAGAAAATGCGGCTACAATAAGCGTAGCCGCATTTTTAAAATATCAAGGATTTACCTATCCTCCAAAGTCATCAAAACTTACATTCTCAGGCGGTACACCCCAGTCATCTACCATATTTAATACGGCAGCGTTCATCATAGGTGGCCCACAGAAGTAGAACTCAATCTCTTCGGGTGCATCGTGCTTGCTTAGGTACTGTTCAATTACTTGATTGTGTACAAAGCCTACAAAGCCATCTCCTACTTCGTCATTTATATCTTTTTTCTCTACCCAATTATCTTCTGGTTTGGCATCAGATAACACCATATAGAATTTAAAGTTGGGGAAGTTTTTTTCGATTTCGCGGAAATAGTGAATATAGAACAACTCGGCTCTAGAGCGGCCACCGTACCAGTACGATACTTTTCTTCCAGTTTGTAGCGTTCTAAAAAGCTCGTAAATGTGCGAACGCATAGGCGCCATTCCAGCACCACCTCCAATATAAAGCATCTCGGCACCTGTATCCTTAATAAAGAACTCACCGTAAGGGCCTGAAATGGTACACTTATCTCCTGGCTTTAAGCCAAAGATGTAAGAAGAAGCAATACCGGGGTTAATATCCGCCCACGTGTTTTTGTCTCTATCCCATGGTGGAGCCGCCACACGTACGTTTAGCATAATGTTTCTTCCTTCGGCAGGATAAGAAGCCATTGAATAGGCACGTACCACTTCCTCATCATTTTTCATTACCAAATGACGCAGGGCAAAAGCACCTTCCGACCAGTCTTTTTCAAATTTATCAGGCTCACCCGGGTGATCTTTAGGGTGTGCTTTAATGTCCATATCGGCAAACTTCACTTCTGTTTCAGGAATTTTAATTTGGATGTATCCACCCGCCTTATAATCCATGTCTTCTGGAATTTCTACTACAAACTCTTTAATATAAGTAGCCACATTATAGTTAGATACTACGGTAGCCTCCCATTCCTTAATTCCAAAAATCTCTTCCGGAATTTGAACATTCATATCGTTTTTCACCTTTACTTGGCAACCCAAGCGCCAGTTATCTTGCGCCTCTTTACGCGTAAAGTAGCCCACTTCGGTAGGCAGGATTCCTCCGCCCCCTTCTAGCACTTGGCATTTACACATAGCACAAGTACCTCCACCACCGCAAGCCGATGGTAAAAATATTTTTTGGCTAGAAAGTACATTCAACAAAGTGGCTCCTGACTCTACTTCGCGCGCCTCGCCATTAATGGTAAGGGTTACAGGCCCCGAAGGCGCCAGTTTAGCCTTAGCTCCTAAAAGAATACCAACAAGCGCGAATATTACAATAAAGAAAACTACGATACTGGTAACAATAATTGTGGTGGTTGATAATAATACCATCTTAAATATCTATAAAAAGAGTTTTACAACTTAATTCCCATAAAGGCCATAAAGGCAATACCCATTAAACCTGTTACAATAAACGTGATTCCCAAACCGCGTAAGGCTGGTGGCACATTTGAATAACGGATTTTTTCGCGGATAGCAGCAATAGCTACAATAGCTAAAAACCAACCTACACCACTACCTAAACCATACACGGTAGCTTCACCAATGCTCGAAAAGTCTTTTTCTTGCATAAAAAGTGAACCACCCAAAATAGAACAGTTTACAGCAATTAGGGGTAAAAATATACCTAAGGCACTGTACAAAGCAGGAGCAAATTTTTCTACTACCATTTCTACCAACTGCACCATAGAAGCAATTACCGCGATAAACATGATGAAAGACAAGAAGCTTAAATCTACCGTGTCAAAGCCTTCGCCTAGCCAGCTTAATGCGCCTTCTTTAAGTACTTTGTTTTCCAATAAATAGTTTACCGGAATGGTAATACCCATTACAAAAATTACGGCCGCGCCTAGTCCTACCCCTGTTTTTACAGTTTTAGATACCGCCAAGTATGAACACATGCCTAAAAAGTAGGCAAAGATCATATTGTCAACAAAAATGGACTTTACAAAAATGTTTACTAAATCTTGCATCTTCCTAGTTTTCTTCGATTAGTTTGGTGTTACGCGCACGCTGAACCCAAATAATAATGCCCACGGTAATTAGGGCCATGGGAGGTAACAGCATCATACCATTGTTACTATATACACCGCCTTCGGTAATGTACCAGCTGGTAGGGATAATTTGAAACCCAAACAGCGTACCTGAACCCAATAACTCACGGAAAAATGCCACCGCTAATAAAATCCAGGCATATCCAAAGGCATTACCCAAACCATCTAAAAATGATTTCCAAGGGCCGTTGGCCAAAGCAAAGGCTTCAAAGCGCCCCATAATAATACAGTTAGTAATAATTAAACCTACAAACACCGATAACTCTTTACTTACATCGTAGGCATAGGCTTTTAGCACTTGATCTACCAAAATTACTAAGGAGGCCACTACTACTAGCTGTACAATAATTCGAATACGGTTTGGAATTACATTCCGCATTAGCGAAATAATAACGTTACCTACCGCCAGTACAAATAACACCGAGATAGACATTACCAAGGCCGGATATAGCTTTACGGTAATTGCCAATGCCGAACAGATACCTAAAACCTGCACCGTAATGGGGTTACTATCGTTTAATGGATCGGATAATAACAACCTGTTTTTTTTGCCCAAGAGTGGCTCTTTGGCTTTTTTTACTTTTACTTCTACTTCTGATACTTCAGCCATAGCTTTAAAATTGAGTAGTTGTTTTAATTAGTTTAATGCGTATGATTTCAAAAATTCGCTGTACGATTCCATGCAATCATCAATCATATCTTGCACACCTACTGACGTAATGGTACCTCCGCTAATGCCATCCACTTGATGATCGCCTTGTGCGTTGCCCTTCATTACTCTAATGTTTACAAATTTACCGCTGGCATCCTGCATTTTTTTATCCGGAAATTGATCCATGAAAATTGGTGTAGCAATTTCAGCTCCTAGGCCTGGTGTTTCCGTTTTGTGGTCAAATACAGCTCCAAACACCGTACTTCTATCGCCTTCTAAAGCCATGTAACCCCATATTGGGCCCCATAATCCTTTTCCCCTTAGCGGGAGAATGAAGTAGGTTTTGCCATCACTTTCGGCTATATATAGCGGAGCTGAACGCTCAGCAGGCGCTTTTTTAAGCTCCTTGGCCATATCAATATCAAAAGCAACCATTCCCTCTACCAACTTACCATTGGTTACTACCAGCTCTTGCTTTATAGTAGCATCGTACAAGGTTTGTGCACCTTCTCTATCCACCTCTAAACCAATAGATTTTAAGATGTTTTGCATTTTTTCGTTCTTCACGTTCTCATCCTGCATAGGCTTAAGCGAAGTTGCTGCAAACGATAAAAGAGCCGCAACTACCACTACCATAACAGCAGCAAACATAAAGGTGTAACTATTCTTATTTACGTCCATCTTAATTAAGCTGTTTTAACTTGAATTCTCTTTTTACGTTTTTTCACGTTACCCTCAATCACATAGTGATCTACAAGTGGTGCCATTACGTTCATAAACAAAATAGCCATCATTACTCCTTCGGGGTAAGCTGGGTTAAATACACGAATCATAATGGCCAAAAAGCCACATAAAAATCCGTAAATCCATTTGCCTTTATTGGTTTGTGCAGCCGAAACCGGATCGGTGGCCATAAATACTAAACCAAAAATAAGCCCCCCCATTAATAGTTGCTCCCAATAAGGAACAGCCATAAAGTTTTGCTGGGCTTCGCTAATCATGTGAGGTGCTACTGCATTAAAAATCAATCCCATTACAATGGCACCAATTAAACCCGAAAGCATAATACGCCAGCTACCAATACCTGTATAAAGTAAAAGTGCGGCACCTAGTAAAATGGCTACAACCGAAGTTTCGCCAATAGAACCGGGTATATTACCAATAAACATTTCCATAGGAGAATAACTGGTAGTGCCGTTTACGGCAAGCTCCCCTAAAGCGGTAGCTCCCGAATGTCCATCTACAACAGCTCCTCCATCGGTATTAATCCAAACCTTATCTCCCGACATGAAAGTTGGGTACGCAAAAAAGGCAAAAGCCCTTGCGGTAAGTGCAGGATTTAAAATATTCATTCCTGTTCCTCCAAAAACCTCTTTACCAATTACTACGGCAAAAGCAGTAGAAACAGCTACCATCCATAACGGAATGTCAACAGGCATAATCAATGGAATCAACATCCCAGAAACTAAAAAGCCTTCTTCTATAGAGTGTTTTTTGATGATACAAAAACCAAATTCGATACCTAAGCCTACGGCATAAGATACCACTACCATTGGCAATACTTTAAGCGCTCCGTAACCAAATTGCTCCATTAAAGTAGCGGTTTCGCCTAGGGCTTGGTAATGAAAGTAACCTACATTCCACATACCAAAAAGCAAAGCCGGAATTAAGGCAAAAACCACAGTAATCATGGTTCTTTTTAAGTCAATACCATCACGTATATGTGCACCTGAATGAGTACTGTGACCTGGCACAAACAAAAATGTTGCAATGCCATCGTACAGGGGGTATAATTTTTCGAGCTTACCGCCTTCTTCGAATTGCGGCTTTACGCTTTCGAGTAAATTTCTAAAAATCTTCATCTCAAATTTCTATTTGTGAATTAATCTCCGAGCTCGGAATACATTAAATCTAAACCATCGCGAAGGATTTTTTGCACCTCCGTTTTAGAAGTACAAACCACTTCGCAAAGTGCCATATCTTCTTCTACTAGTTCGTAAATTCCTAAATTCTCCATGGCTTCAATATCTTTTATCAAGATAGACTTAAGCAACTGCACGGGAAAAATATCAAAAGGAAAAACTTTTTCGTACTCGCCTGTTACCACAAACGCACGTCCTTCTCCATTTAAGGAAGTATTAAGCGTTTTGGCTTTATTGGCCGTCATCCAAGACATTAAAGTTCTTGAGATACTGAATTTGCTAATACCAGGATTTAACCAACCAAAAAACTCAGGCTCAATTCCTTCGGGCAATACCATTAACTCACGATCATAAAAACCTAAGTAACCATCGGCTTTAATACGATCACCTGTAAGTACATTTCCCGCTATATAGCGATTAGTACCATCTTGTGTGTTAGAGGCTACCATGTTTTTAACACTACCTCCTATAATAGTTTTATAGTAACGGGGCTTGGTTACTTGTGAACCACCCATGGCTACATTTATACTAGCATCAAACTTACCCGTTAAAAACAAGCGTCCAATAATAATAACGTCTTGAGGATTTAATGTCCAAAATACTTCGCCTTTATTAATGGGATTGGTGTGGTGAATTTGCACACCAACATTACCTGCAGGGTGGGCTCCTTTAAAGTTTTGCTTTACTACACCTTGGCAATCGGTAAAAACCTTGCTAGGCTTGGTACTACCATCTAAACCTAGGTGTACTTTACCTTCGGTTAATTTAGCAAGGGCATTAACGCCTGTTTGAAATTCTTTTTCAAAACCGTGTACCGTAAAATCATTTTCGCAGGCCAAGGGAGCAGAATCAAAACACGAAATGTAAATGTGTTTTGGTGTACGCTCGGGGTTGGCTACAATGTTATACGGACGTTGCTTAATAAAGGGCCAACAACCTGATTCTAGCAAGCGCTTTTTCACGTCATCACCGCTAAGCGACTCGGGGTTGGCCGTACCAAAGTCATGGTATTTGGTTTCTTTATCCGCCAAGATGCGTACTTCTAAAAGTTTCCGCTTTTCTCCACGTACAATTTCAACCACCTCTCCACTTACAGGGGCGCAAAATTTAACCGCTTCCTGTTCTCTATTAAAGAGTAAGGGAGTACCGGCTTTCACTTCGTCACCTTCGCGTACGGAAAGTTTGATTTTAACACCTTTAAAATCGGTTGGTTTTAGGGCAAACGTTTCTGGCAATTCAGCGTTCGCGTAGATTTGTTCTGCTTTACCCTGCAGTTTAATATCTACACCGCTTTTAATTTTAATTGTCTCTGACATTTATGGTAGAATCAAAAAATTCTAACTTAATTTGGCGCAAATGTAATAAGTAGCTCAAATTGTAAGTTACTCTCACTCTATTTAGAGATTTTCTAAACAGCGCGCAAAGTTACTTTTTTAAGCCATTCATAAAAGCACCCATTAAAATATTTAGCATTGACTAACACCCGCCTCATTTTCACCCTAGTTATAAGTGGTTTTTTTGCACTAAGCCATACCCTTAAAGCACAGTATGTTATTGATGAATATTACAGTGAAAAAGAGCTCGTATATGAAGACCATATTTATCAAGCGGGCATCCGAAGTGTACAATTTCATCCCACTACAAATACATTGGGTTTTCCTGCCATCCCGTTAAACGGAGGCCAGCAGCTATACCTCTCTTTTGATGACTTATACGAGGACTTTATGAACGTGAGTTACACCATTGAGCACTGCAATGCTGATTGGACCCCCTCGGGTTTACTGCCCCAAGAGTACATCCAAAATATGCAAGATGCCTACCTTCAAAATTACGAGTACTCACTCAATACCTTTGTTCCTTACACCAACTACCACATGGTTTTTCCAAGCAATGGTTTGCGCATATTAAAATCGGGCAACTACCTGCTTAAATTATACCTAAATGATGACCCCAATGACCTCCTTATTACCCGAAGATTTTTGGTGTATGAGGAAATGGTAAATGTGGCAGGCCAAGTAAAAAGACCCATTACCGTAGATTTAATGCGTACCCATCAGGAAATTGATTTTTCTATACTGCATGCCAATTACGCCATCCAAAATCCATTTACAGATTTAAATGTGGTTTTAATGCAAAATCAACGTTGGGATAATGCCATTACCAATTTAAAGCCTCAGTTTATGCAAAACAGTAAACTGGTGTACCAATACGATCGTGAAAACGCACTAGAAGCGGCAAATGAATTTCGATTTTTTGATTTAAAGGATATGCGAACGCTATCGCAAAACGCCCGTAAAGTAGAAGTAGATAGTGTATATACCGTGTATTTAAGAACTGATATAAACCGTAGCATTCAAAACTATTCCGTTTACAACGACATTAACGGTAACTACGTAGTTAGACGATTGGATGCAGAAAACTCAAACACCGAAGGTGATTACGTGTATGTCGATTTTTTATTGGAGCAACAGCCCTCTTTTAGCCACTCAGATGTATACCTATTTGGTAAGTTTACCGATTGGAAACTATTGCCTGAATACCGTTTGCGGTATGATGAGGAACGCCAAGCCTACAAAACCAGAATATTGCTAAAGCAGGGTTATTACAACTTTGCCTATGCCACTTACGATAACCAAACGCAAACCGCTAGTTTTACAGATGTAGAGGGAAACCATTGGGAAACTGAAAACGAATACCAAATTTTGGTTTACAACCGCGAGGTAGGCCAGCGCTACGATCGCTTAATTGGTTTTAATACTTTTAGTTCGGAGGAATTGTATTAGCCACAAGCAAAATCTAAAAACAAACTACTTTTACGGCTTGGCAGAAATCAGTAAAAATATTGAAAAAGCGAAGGAGCTTTTGACCCAAGGACAAGTGGTAGGCATACCCACCGAAACCGTTTATGGTTTAGCCGCCAATGCTCTAAACCCGCAAGCAGTAGCACGTGTTTTTGAAGTAAAGAAAAGGCCCCATTTTGATCCGCTCATTATTCATCTTTACGATGCCAGTCAGCTAGATGATTTTTGTGAACACATCCCTCCTCTTTTTTACACCTTGTACCAACGCTTTAGTCCAGGCCCCATCACCTATATCCTAAATAAAAAAAGCCATATTCCGGATTTAGTTACCGCTGGGCAAAAAACCGTGGGCATTCGCTTTCCTCGTCACCCGCTTACGCGCGAATTATTAAGCCAATCTCGTATGGCTTTGGCAGCGCCCAGTGCCAATCCGTTTGGCTACGTAAGTCCTACCACTGCGCAGCATGTGCAAAATCAATTGGGCAGCGAAATACCCTTAATTTTAGATGGCGGAGCATGCCTTGTGGGTATCGAATCAACTATTATAGACTTAAGTAAAGAAGAACCCGAAATTTTACGACTGGGTGGCTTGGCACTAAGCGATATCGAACCCGTAACTGGCTCCTTAAAAGTACAAAGTCATTCCAGCAGCAACCCAAAGGCACCCGGTATGTTAAGCGCTCATTATGCTCCTGGTAAACCACTTATTATAGGAAATATTGAGGAGTTGCTAGGCAATTACGCACCTAATACGGTGGGCATTATTAGCCTTTTTAAAAGTTATCCACTGGTTCCGGAGCAGCATCAAAAAGTATTATCGCCCAGCCAAAATTTACGTGAGGCTGCCGCTCAGCTTTTTAGCGCTTTGCGCGAATTAGACACTGATGGAATTGAAATTATTTTGGCCGAAAAAATGCCCGAAAAAGGTTTAGGACCGGCCATCAACGATCGGTTGCAAAGAGCCGCTGCCTCTAACTAGTCGCGTTTTTTACGCAATTCAAAATTTTGGCCTAAGTACACTTTTCGCACTTGCTCATCTTCCGCCAGTTCCTCTGCCGATCCCGACTTTAGAATACGTCCTTCAAACATTAAATAAGTACGATCGGTAATAGCCAAGGTTTCCTGCACATTGTGATCGGTAATTAAAATACCAATGTTCTTTTTCTTTAGCGAGGCTACAATATCCTGAATATCCTCTACGGCAATAGGATCCACACCTGCAAAAGGCTCATCTAACAAAATAAACTTAGGATCTACCGCTAAAGCACGTGCAATTTCGGTACGTCTGCGCTCTCCCCCAGAAAGTAAGTCACCACGGTTGGTTCGGATATGCTGCAAGCTAAACTCATCCAATAAACTTTCCAACTTTGCTTTCTGTTCCTTTTTACTCAACTTGGTCATTTCGAGCACACCCATAATATTCTGCTCCACGCTTAATTTTCTAAAAACCGAAGCCTCTTGCGCCAAGTAACCAATACCGCTTTGGGCTCTTTTATACATGGGATATTTGGTAATCTCTTCTTGTTCTAAAAACACTTGCCCTTCGTTGGGCTTTATTAAGCCTACCACCATATAAAAGGAGGTGGTTTTACCAGCACCATTTGGTCCCAAAAGCCCCACAATTTCACCTTGATTAACCTCAAAGCTTACTCCCTTTACAACGGTACGGCTGCCGTACTTTTTAACAATATTATCTGCTCGTAATTTCATGTACACGTATTGCGGCTGCCAAGTTAATCGGTTTTAGCCAAAGCCTTTTCTTGTTTTTTTACTACCCTAGCACAAATACGAATACTAATTTCGTAAAGCACCACAATGGGTAAGGTCACCAACACTTGGCTGGTAATATCTGGAGGCGTAATAATGGCGGATAAAACTAAGATTACCACAAAAGAGTGTTTTCTGTACTTGCGCATCCAATCGGGCGTAAGCAAACCAATTTTAGCCAAAAAATACACCAACACGGGTAGTTCAAAAATTAAACCACAAGCCAATGTTACGGTAGATACGGTGGTGATATAGGAACTAAGGTCAATAAAATTGGTTACATCGGCACTTACCGAGTAGGTTCCTAAAAACTGAATGGACAAAGGCGCAATAATATAATAACCAAATAGCACACCTATAGCAAAAAGTATCGCTCCAAAAAACAATACACCTCTTGAATATTTTCGCTCGGTACTGTGCAAGCCCGGTTTTATAAATCGCCACATTTCCCATATTAAATATGGAAAGGCCACAATAAACCCTGCGATAAGCGACACCCATATATGAATGCTAAACTGACCCGCCATTTTGGTGTTTAATATTTGGAAAGGCAAAGCATCCATACAAAACAAGCCTTTACCGGTAAGCGCGGTAGTTACTTCGCAAAAAATACGGTAGGTAACAAAATGTGGGTTTTTGGGGCCAAAAATAATTTGATCGAACAAGATAGATTTGGCAAAAAATGCGATGCCTCCAAAAAGAAATATAGCCGCAGTAGAGCGAACCAAGTGCCAGCGTAGTACTTCTAAATGCTGTAAAAAGGACATACTGCCCGAAGAGGATTTTGCCATAAACTTTGCCGAAATTGCGCACAAAGGTCATAAGAATTTACGAATGTTTCTACTATTTTTTAGAAGTACCTTTTCTTATCCTTTGTTAGCCACCAAAATAAACAGATGACAAACGGTTTACTAAAAAGGAGGAACCTCTCACCTATAAAAAAAGGGAACTCAACCATGACGATAAAAAGAGCATTAAAGTTTTGAGAACTTAGCGGCATCAATTAAATTTGTTCAACAAGTTTGTTAGAATTATTTCATCTAAACAAAGCAGGAAACATTTTTTGCTTTATCTTAACCCATCTAAATTTAACTTTAAATTTTCAAATTCGCAGGCAGCGGTAATGGCCATTTAAAGATCGTTTAATTTAAGATTATACATTTCAATTGGATACAAAAACTGGTACTATGGAGCAGGAGCTGAAACGTTTGTTTGGCTTTTCGCAGTTTAAAGGATTACAGGGAGAAGTAGTAAAAAGCCTGATGGCAGGAAAGGACACTTTTGTAATTATGCCCACTGGGGGCGGTAA
The DNA here is from genome assembly GCA_937146805.1 of uncultured Owenweeksia sp. GTDB lineage: Bacteria > Bacteroidota > Bacteroidia > Flavobacteriales > Schleiferiaceae > Owenweeksia. Next base: position 29,787 of record CAKZRR010000006.1, read on the forward strand.
ATCACTGTGTTATCAATTGCCCGCGCTATTGCGAGAAGGAGTGGCCGTGGTAGTTTCTCCGCTTATTGCTTTAATGAAAAATCAAGTGGATAGCATACGTGGTATTTCAGAAGAAAATGCCATCGCTCATGTACTTAACTCATCCCTTACTAAAGGGCAAACTGAGCAAGTAAAAGCAGATATTACCAGTGGTATTACCAAGCTACTCTATGTAGCACCTGAATCGCTTACCAAAGCTGAAAATATTGAGTTTTTACAAAATTCAAATGTTTCTTTTTACGCCATTGATGAGGCGCATTGTATATCTGAATGGGGACACGATTTTAGACCAGAATACCGAAATCTTAGAAATATAATTACCGCTATTGGTAGAAAGCCTGTAATTGCCCTTACGGCAACCGCTACTCCCAAAGTACAAAGTGATATTCAGAAAAATTTGGGAATGGAGGAAGCCCAACTTTTTAAAGCTTCGTTTAACCGCGAAAACTTGTTTTACGAAGTACGTCCTAAAACTAAAAATGTAGATAGAGACATTATTAAATTTATAAAAGGACACATGGGTAAAAGCGGTATTATTTACTGCTTGAGCCGAAAAAGAGTGGAAGAGCTGGCCGAAACTTTACAAGTAAACGGCATTAATGCACAACCCTATCATGCGGGTTTAGATGCTAAAACTAGGGTAAAGCACCAAGATGACTTTTTAATGGAACGAGCTGAAGTGATAGTGGCTACTATTGCTTTTGGAATGGGGATTGACAAGCCCGATGTTCGCTTTGTGATACATTATGACATGCCTAAAAGCATGGAGAGCTATTACCAAGAAACTGGCCGTGCCGGCCGCGATGGTGGAGAAGGTATTTGCGTAGCTTTTTACGCTTATAAAGACATTGAGAAATTAGAGAAATTTTTACATGGCAAGCCTGTTTCGGAGCAAGAAGTAGGTATGCAGCTTTTACAGGAAGTGGTGGCCTATGCCGAAACCTCCATGAACAGGCGTAAATTTATACTGCATTATTTTGGCGAAAGCTTTGATGAAGTAAATGGTCCCGGTGCTGCCAATGATGATAACACCCGAAATCCTAAAAAGAAATTTGAAGCCAAAGACCAAGTTAAACTGGCCTTAGACACCATAAAAACTACCAACGAACGTTTTAAGGCCGCTCCAATAACCCATATCCTTACTGGTAAACTCACTACGATACTTAAGCAATACAAAGCTCAAAATTTAGAGCAGTATATGAAAGGGGCTGATTATGATGAGAAATTTTGGTTGGGTGTAATTCGCCAAGCAGTAGTAAGCCAACTTCTTAAAAAAGACATTGAGAAATACGGAGTTTTAATGCTCACCGAAGCAGGTAGAAACTTTATTGAAAAGCCCAGCTCCTTTATGATTGCCGAAGATCAATCATACCCAGATGATGATGACAGTGCAGATATTGTAACCGCTGGTGGAACCACAGCCGTGGCTTTGGATGATACCCTATTCAAATTATTAAAGGATTTAACGCGGAAAGTTTCCAAGCAGAAAGGAGTGCCTCCTTACGCAGTTTTTCAAGAAAACTCGTTAAACGAAATGGCAATGAATTACCCTACTTCCTTAGATGAACTCAAAAACATTAGTGGTGTAGGAGAAGGAAAGGCTAAGAAATTTGGAAAACCCTTTGTGGAAATCATCACCAAGTATGTTGAAGAGAACAACATTGAAAAGCCGGAAGACTTTGTAGTAAAATCAGTGGTAAACAAATCAGGATTAAAGGTTTACATTATTACCAGTACCGATCGAAAACTACCTTTAGAAGATATTGCAGGGTCGAAGGCCATTACCATGGAAGCGTTGGTTACCGAGATTGAGCACATTGTACGAAGCGGTACGAAAATTAACATCGACTACTTTATTGAATCGCGCTTAGACGAAGAGCAAATTGAGGAAATAATGGAGTACTATATGGAATCCGACACCGATGATTTAGCCACGGCTCATGAAGAGTTTGAAGGCGATTACGATGAAGACGATTTGCGCTTGGTACGCATTAAGTTTTTCAGTGATGTGGCTAATTAGGCGTAAACGCTCTCTAACAAAACATTATACACTATGCGCTGCTCAAGCGGCACTTTTTAGCTTTTGATAAATGCCTCTTGCATTTTCTAAAGGCTCTCCATTTTATCATTCCGAAATTCTGGATTGGTCGCTAAATAAGTTACCATCTAGTATTTCATTTATTCATAAAAAACTAAAAACGCGTCATGCGATTTGAAGATCTAAATATTATTGCTCCCATAGCCAAATCCTTAAAAGAGGAAAACTACTCGGAGCCCACTCCTATTCAACAAAAAGCCATTCCGCTGGTATTAAACCGAGCAGATGTACTGGCCAGTGCGCAAACAGGTACTGGTAAAACGGCCGCTTTTGCCATTCCTATTATTCAGCATCTGAGCAACGAGGAAAGAACTCCTCAAAACAATAGAAAAATTAAAGCCTTAGTACTTACGCCTACGCGCGAATTAGCTCTACAAATTGATGAGAGTTTTTCCATTTATGGAAAGTACACCGGCCTTAAAAGCACCGTTATTTTTGGAGGTGTAAACCAACGTTCGCAAGTAGAAACTTTGCGCAGAGGCGTTGATGTTTTAGTGGCTACACCCGGCAGGTTACTTGATTTGATGAACCAAGGTTTTATAAACCTAAAAGACATTAAATACTTTGTATTGGATGAAGCTGATCGCATGTTAGACATGGGTTTTATACACGACATCCGAAAAGTGTTGGAGGTACTTCCAAAACAAAGGCAGTCTTTGTTTTTCTCAGCCACCCTGCCTAAAAATATTATAGAGCTTTCGCGTAAAATTTTGAGCAACCCTCAAAAGGTAGAGGTAAACCCCGTTTCATCCACAGCCGAAACTATTCAACAATACCTTTACTACACCAATAAGTCTAGTAAAAAGGATCTGCTATTTCATATTTTGAAAGATGAAAAAATGGATCAAGTACTTCTTTTTTCCCGCACCAAACATGGAGCCGATCGTATTGTGAAAAATTTAAAAAGCAAAAACATAAGCGCGGCTGCCATACATGGCGATAAAGCGCAAAACCAGCGTGTAAGAGCGTTAACACAGTTTAAAGAACATAACATCCGTGTTTTGGTTGCCACCGATATTGCTGCCAGAGGGATTGATATTGACAAACTTAAGCATGTGGTTAATTACGACATCCCCAATATTTCTGAAACCTATGTACACCGTATTGGTAGATCTGGTAGAGCGGGTGAAGAAGGTGTTTCTATTTCCATTTGCGAGCCCGAAGAAAATGCATTTATCCGAGATATTGAAAAACTAATCAAACAGCCTTTAGAAGTAATAGACGGTCATCCTTTTCCTCAAACGGAAAAGCCCATGAATAATCAAGAACGCAAGGAATTTGAGAAGGAAAAGCAGCGTAAAAAACAAGAGTTTTTTGCCAACCGTAAAAAGAAAGAAGGTGCTGGTGGCGGTGGACGAAACTTTAGAAAAAAACGCTAAAAACCTGTTTAAAGTCATCTCGACAAAGCAAAATAATAGAGTTATTTTTGCGGCTTTGTAAAGTTTTATCTTGAAAAATGAAATGTTTAAAATGAAGCATTTATTGGTTATTGGGCTGGTTTTTAGCAGTGTTTTAAGTATTTCTGCGCAACGCCCTAACCCCATAAACAATTCACAAAAAGGTCAGTTCTATTTTTACTGGGGCTGGAACTACAGTGGTTATACCAAATCGAACATAAGCTTTAGCGGAGATGACTACAATTTTGAACTCAAAAAGGTAAAGGCCAATGATAGACAAAGTGATTTTGATGCCAACGTGTATTTGAATCCTGCCAATATGACCATCCCACAGTACAATTTTAGGATGGGTTACTTTATCAATAATACCTACAATATTAGCTTTGGAATTGACCACATGAAATACGTGGTAAACACTGGACAAGAGGTCACTATTGATGGATGTATCTCGGAAATAGGCAATCCCTTTTTAGGGGAGTACGCTAATGATAAAATAGTTTTAAGCCCTGATTTTTTAAAGTACGAGCATACCGATGGCCTTAACTATGTTAATGTGGAATTAAGGCGTTTGGACAAACTTTGGAAGAATGAAAAAGTAAGTTTCAACCTTGTAACGGGCCTTGGTGCGGGTATTTGCCTACCCAAAACCAATGTTACACTTATGGGTGGCCCCCGAAATGACGAATTTCATTTAGCAGGCTTTGGGATGAGTGGTGTAGCGGGTTTAAACATTCGGTTTTTGAAATACCTTTTTATTCAAACCGAAATAAAGGGTGGCTACCTTAATTTACCAGATGTTTTAACCACCCCTAGCGATAGCGACAAAGCCAGCCAACAATTTGGTTTTATACAAGTTAATGCTGTTTTTGGAGCGCAGTTTCAATTAACAAAACCCCGTAAACGTGCCCTTACTCCCAAATTTTAGCCAAGCCAAACGCTTAACATCGAATCTACTTTTGCACCCTTGATTAAAGCTTTACATTTGCGCGCTTTTTGAAACAGCCGCCCATGAAAACTATATTCAAGAACTTCAGCTTCAATCCTAAAAACGACATTCTATCCGGACTTACCGTGGCCTTGGCCTTGGTGCCCGAAGCGGTAGCCTTTTCCTTTGTAGCAGGCATCGACCCATTAGTAGGTTTGTACGGAGCTTTTATGATGGGCTTAATTACCGCGCTATTTGGTGGCCGCCCAGGTATGATTTCGGGAGCAACAGGCGCCATGGCGGTAGTGATGGTACACCTTATTCAAAAGGGAAACGAGGTTGGGCTTACATTGGATACACCAGTTGAAAACTTGGGTCTTCAATGGCTTTTTATCACACTTCTTTTGGTGGGTAGCATCCAAGTTTTGGCAGGAGTGCTTAGGCTGGGAAAGTTTGTTAGACTAATTCCTCATCCCGTAATGATGGGCTTTGTAAATGGCTTGGCCATTGTAATTTTCATCTCCCAATTAGGGATGTTTAAACAGACTGAAGGTGGCGTGAGTAGCTGGCTAAATGGCAGCGAGCTTTACATTATGATTGGCTTGGTAGCTCTTACCATGCTCATCATGTACTTTCTGCCTAAGCTTACCAAAAAGTTACCTGCAGCACTTATTGCTATTATAGTAGTAGCCTGTATTACCATTTTTGGAGGTATCGATGTAAGTACCGTGGGCTCTTTTATTAAAGATGGTGGTGGCACCGGTTTAGAAGGAGGTTTACCCACTTTTCAGATTCAAATTTTTAGTTTGTTTGATACGATTGCCGGCAACTGGGGTTTGATTATTTCAACAGCATTTTTATTAGCAGCTGTTGGTCTTATAGAATCCTTAATGACGCTTAATTTAGTAGATGAAATTACCGAATCGCGCGGAAGCGGTAACCGAGAATGTGTAGCCCAAGGAGGCGCCAATTTTTTAAATGGCCTATTTGGTGGTATGGGTGGTTGCGCCATGATTGGTCAATCTATTATTAATGTAAACTCAGGTGGCCGTGGTCGTTTATCGGGCATTGTAGCTGCTGTTGCCCTACTCTGCTTTGTACTTTTTGGCGCACCTCTTATTGAGCAAATTCCCATTGCTGCGCTGGTTGGCGTAATGTTTATGGTGGTAATTGGCACCTTTGCTTGGAGTAGTTTCCGCATTTTAAATAAAATACCATTGCCTGATGCTATTGTACTTATAAGTGTTTCGGCTATTACCGTTTGGCAAGATTTGGCTGTAGCTGTAATTGCAGGTGTAATTATGAGCGCCTTGGTTTTTGCATGGAACAATGCGACTATGATTAGAGCTCGAAAAACGGTGAAGGAAAACGGGGTAAAAGTGTACGAAATTTGGGGGCCTTTGTTCTTTGGATCTGTACAAGCCTTTAATAATAAATTTGATGTAAAAGGCGACCCCGATACTATAGAAATAGACTTTATGGAATCGAAGGTAAACGACCACTCCGGCATTGAAGCTTTGCGTGGTATTGCCAATAAATATTTAGATTTAAACAAACAAATCAGGCTTACCCATTTAAGTCCCGAATGCCAAACTTTACTACTTAAGGCCAATCCCGAGTTTGCCACCATTATTGAAAAATCGATTGATGACCCTCGCTATTATGTAGTTACCAGTCAACTTGATTCGCAAGTATAAATTCTAAATCGCCTTCGCTTGAAACCAGCCTCCAAATCAGTAATCTTTAATCACGGTAACTTTTTTGCGGGTCCCATAATTATTGTAGGCTATTTTATGTTGGGCATCAACTTAATCGCAGCATTGGCCTTCAATTATGAGGCTTTTGTGCTTTTTCCTATTGGCTTAATTATTTGCTTTAACCGCGTAGGCGTTGAAATAAATACCGAAACATCGGAGTATCGTCACTATTTTTTATTGGCTCGATTGCGAATAGGTACTTGGAAGGATCTATTGAGTGATTACCCCGATATTAGTCTACTAAAAATCACCGAAAGAAGAGCTTTGTTAAGTGGCCTTTCGGGAAGCATAACCGAGCAAAAAACTTTTATACATGTGGTATTGTTAAACCACAACCACCGCAAAAAAATGCTGCTGGTTAAATGTAACAATAAAGAAAATGCCGATATTGTTATTAATGATTTACGAGAACAAACCCACCTAAACTACACCAAGTATCAGCCGAAATTAAGTCGCAAAAGTCAGAGTCGTAAAAACCAAAGACGCAGGTAATGAGTGTAATTATTGAGACGGCACAAGAGCAACACCTTTCAGCTATTTTGGCTTTGTTTACCCTTTCGGTGAATGAATTAACCAAGCAGGATTATACCAGTGAACAGCGAAAAGCATGGACCAGCTCGGCAAAAAACCAAGAACGTTGGTTGCAAAAAATTAAGGACTCGCACTTTCTAATGGCATGCGACAATAAGGAATTGGTAGGTTTTGCTTCTTTAGAAAACGACCAACACTTCGATTTTTTATACAGACACCCCAACCACCCCAACAAAGGAATTGCCACCCTATTGGCAAATGCTATTGAAAAATGCGCTGTGCAAAAAAGAATGCGCCAAATTTCGGTAGATAGCAGCGAAACTGCTTTGCCCTTTTTCACTAAAAGAGGCTATCAAATGATCCGAACACAAGAGATAAGCCGACATGGCATTACTTTAAAAAATTACCACCTGTTAAAGGTTTTGTAAAACTCTAATTTACAGAAAGAACTCCCGTTTTAAAGTCATAGTTTTGATTTTTCACCCCTTTAATTCACATTTTACCAGAAGGTATTTGCTTTAACCTACTATGCCCCATCCTAAATTTTCACTAAAAAAAAGAGCTCATAGTTTTAAGTACGCTTGGGCAGGTATGGTTACGCTATTGCGCGAAGAGCATAATGCTCGTATACATTTATTTTTCGCACTAATAGCACTTTTACTAAGCTGGTTTTTAAGAATTAGCCCAACCGAATGGCTTTTTGTTTTAGGAGCCATTGCATTGGTTTTTGTAACCGAGTTGTTAAACTCTGCTATTGAGAAATTGGCTGATTTTGTATCTCCCGAAAAACACAGCCTCATAAAAAAAGTGAAAGACTTTGGAGCTGCGGCAGTACTAATTGCCGCGCTCAATGCGTTCATTATCGGGCTCGTTATTTTTTTACCAAAATTAATTTCATGTTTCGCAACTTAAGTCGCCACCCCAAATTTAAAGAGGCCCTTTTCCTTTTCACCCTTAGCCTTTTGTGCTTTTTAGCCTCTATCTTTAGATGTTGGTTTACCGACAGTAAAGTGTATTTGTTTTTAAATTGGAATCTCTTTTTAGCATTTATCCCCTGGGCACTTACTTTACTTATAAAAGTTTCGTCCCACTCCAAATACCGCAAGCTCAAAACCACTGGGTTACTCCTTTCGTGGCTCCTTTTCTTCCCCAACGCCCCTTATATTTTAACAGATCTATTTCATCTAAGCTCAAACTCAAGCATGCCGCTTTGGTTTGATCTAATTTTAATCCTCTCATTTGCATGGACAGGCTTACTTTTTGGTTTACTAAGTCTAGGCAATATTGAGGCACATTTAAGTTATTATGTACAAAAACATTGGTTGCCTATAGGGTCAACGGCTTTGCTTTTTCTATCGTCATTTGGTATTTATTTAGGACGTTATTTACGTTGGAACAGCTGGGATGTAGTTCAAAATCCCGGAGGCTTACTTAGTGACATTGGCCATAGAATAGTATTCCCATTCCAACATCCCCAAACATGGGGCATGACCCTTTTTATGGGTTTATTTTTAGTGGGCGTTTATACATCTTTGAGGCTTTTAAAAAACAACTTTTCCAATACCACACTTTTAGCTCCACAATCATGACAACAACATTTACCAAAAAACTGTTACTTTCGTTTAGCTTATTAAGCTTTCTATTTATGGCAGGTTGTAAAAGCAAACAAGCACCCCTTGCTAACACTAATAAAAAAGAGATTAGGGCTCTTATTAAAATAGGACAAAGTGGTGGTATTACAGGCGCTATCGAACAATACACGGTAGATAGAACCGGATTGGTAAAACAATGGAATACACCAAGCGAAACGCCTAAAACCATAGGAATGCTTAGCAAAGAAGCTTGCAACCGTATTTTTGAACAAGCCGAAAAACTGGAGAAGCTTGAAGCATTTACCTCCAAACCCGGCAATATGAATTATTGGTTTAGCTATTCAAGTCCAAATGGCAATTTGGAAGTTAAGTGGTCTGACAATCAAACGCCCAGTAAAGAAATAGTCGAGTTTTACCGCACCACCTTTAAAGCGTTAAAATCTGCTAAACCGAATAAATAAAACGATTTATTTCTTTACAAAATAACCCAGCAGTTCAGCGTCTTTACTTTGTAGCTTTAGAATAAAAGCACCCTTTTTAAGCATCGAAACATCTAGTTTTTGATGAGTCTGGAATGGTGCCTCTATTATCACTCTTCCAGTTAAATCTACTATTTGATAACCCGTGGCTACAAAGCCCTGTGGCACCTTCACTTCTACGCTTTCTACACTTGGGTTAGGGTAAATTAACATTTGATCGGCCAAAGCATAATCTGCTACACTTTGTCCACAACTATCATAGGTTATGGTTATAGAATCTGAGCTGCTGCAACCATTAACACCCGTTCTTACCAAACCATAAACACCCGGAGCAGTAACCACAAAACTAGAAGCAGTTGAGGCATCGTGCCAAGCGTAAGATGCCCCTGAGGCAGTAACATCTAGCATTAGCGTATCTCCATAACACAATAAAGTATCTGCTCCTAAATCAACCTGCTCATCAGGGTGATAACCCACTACCACTACATCCGAACCATGGCAGCCATTTAGGTACACATCTACTGAGTAGGTACCAGCACTATCTACACTTATTAGGGTACCCGTAGATTGAGTACTCCATAATAAACTATCGTAACCCGAACCTGCAAACAATAAGTACGTTTCACCCGCGCAAAGCACAGTATCCTTACCTAAATCTATGGAAGGTGGGCTAGACACCAATACGTTTTTAGTCAATGAGTCGGAACAGGTACCATCACTTACCACCAGCTTAATAGCATAACTACCAGGGGTATTAAAGGTACTGCCAAAATTCTGCCCACTTCCTTGGCTACTGTTATTTTGATACCAAAGCTGGCTAGTAGACCCCACACTTGAGTTGGAAAAATAAATGGAATCACCAACACAAATCGTATCGGCCGAAGCTGTAAAATTAGGCACGGCAGGGCAACAGCTATTTACCTGTAAGGTTGTATTAATGGTAGAAACAGCCGCGGTATTTAGCACCCCTTGAATAACTACCGTATAACTCCCTGCTGGTAGCATTCCCAAATTGATATTATGTACAGGATAACTTAGAGCACCCAAGCAAATAGGACCCAGTGTATAATCAATACTAACCGTAATTGTACTCCCCACCACGGTAAATGTATTACCATTATGAGCCGCATTAATGCATAGCAATAGTGCATTTACCGTTAAAGAAGTATTGGTGCAGCTAGTAGCGGGCAAACCCGTAAATGTGTGACTTTGAAGTTGTACATTTTGAGCCTGAATACCTCCCAAAAGGCCTAAAAAAAGGCCTATTACTATTGCTATCTTTTTCATGCTAACTTATCTTTCGGCCAAAGGTATTGTAAAAATTGGAGCCCTCTAAATTCTTAAGCTTCTTCTTTAAAGCGTATTTCCTCTAGTTTATATTTGCCTTTTCCATCAGTATTCTATTCCGTGAAAACAAAACCTGCCAAGGCTACCTTTACATTGCCTTTTTACATACGAGCTAGCATTCAATTGTTGCAAAAAATTCATCCGCTGCTGGCCACTCCCCTAGCCCTAAAACTATTCTACACCCCCCTACGTTTCAGCACGCCTCCGCGCGAGAAAAAAATCCGTAGCGAAGCTAATATTCACAGGTTACAAACTGAAAATAAAGAGTTTACCGTTTTTGAATGGGCAGGTACCGGTCCCAAAGTTATTCTAATGCACGGTTGGTGCGGACGTGCCAGTCAGTTTTATTCCCTTATTAAATCTTTGCGAGAGAGCGGCTTTGCCGTGTACGCAGTAGAAGCTCCTGGTCATGGTGAAAACGAAATGGAGAAATCTAATTTATACCATTTTATGGGTGCTTTACGCGAAACCAAGAAACACTTTGGAAGCTTTAAACTAGCCGTTGGTCACTCATTGGGTGCCGTGGCTATCGTAAATATATTTGCATCAGCCGGTATACCTCTTGTTACTTATGGCAGCCCTGCCAGTATACGAAACATGGTAACCAGTTTTTGTAATACCATTGGTGCTTCCTCGGATGTACAAAGGGAAATTATTAGGAGTATTGAAAAACGATATAACGTAAATATTGATGAAGTGGCTCCCAAATATCTACTTAAAAAATACCAGCCCCAAGGTTTACTTTTCCATTGTAAAAACGATGAAGAGGTACCAATGGCAGAAGCCCACGAAATATTGCAAAGCTGGACCATGGCCGAGCCACACTTTTGCGAAAACCATGGCCACCGTAGAATTTTGAGAAACCCGCAGTTTATTGAAAAGGTACTGGCATTACTAAAACATTAAACTTGGTTTGAAATTTGATTAAATTCAACCAAATTTCCAATAAATGAAAAGATTAATCCCCTTAGTTTGTGTAGCTCTTTTAGGCTGGTCATGTACCGCACAAACGCCCGCTAAAAATGACACAATGGATAACTACGAAGTAAACAAAACGGAAGAACAATGGCGCCAAGCCTTGAGCCCCGATCAATTTCAAATACTACGCGAAAAAGGCACCGAGCGCCCCGGTACCGGCAAATACAATTTACATTTTGAAAACGGAGACTATCATTGCGCGGGTTGCAATGCCGTACTTTTTAGCAGCGATTCTAAGTTTGAATCGCACTGTGGATGGCCCAGTTTTGATGAAGCAGCTAACGATAGCTCTGTAGTTGAGATATTGGATAAAAGCCACGGTATGCTACGCACCGAAATAGTTTGTGCCAAATGCGGTGGACACCTAGGTCATGTTTTTAATGATGGCCCCACCAAAACAGGCGTTCGTTATTGCATAAATTCAGGTTCGTTGGAGTTTAAATAGATGCTTTCACAACTTTTTTGATAAACAAAAGTTGAATCCCCATTTTTAATCACGACCAATACCAAGTCAATAACCCTGATGCTTATTACTATAGAGGCACGGTAGTATATTAGCTTAACCCTGGTGATATTCCAGTTATTACCCGGAAGATTATCAATGGAGTATGACAAACTAACCAATTTAAAATGAAACACTTTACATTCACTGTACTTTTTTCTATGCTGTTGAATTTATCTGCTCAATCTCAGATAGACAGCAATAATATTTACTTTAAAGCACTATCTGAACACCTGGAATACCTGAAAGATTTTAAGCAGAAAAAGACTGAAATATATTACATTGAAAAAGACCGAATTACTACCAACAACTTCCCAAGTGATATTGGCAGACAAAAGATTAAAATACTTTCTAAGGATGACATTATTAAAAAAGTAAGAGGCTGTAAAACCATAAAGTTGTTGGCAGTACGGCCAATACAATGGAAAAGCGGACAAATGGAGATTCACATTATAGAATATCAAGTTTCAGGTAACAAACGAAGGCTGAAATATTCCAATCGAATGAATGGAAGCTCATTCAAAATAAAATGTTCGAACGATTGTAACTTACAAAATGAACTACCCCGAGGCAGAGCCATAGGGGTATCAAAAGTCACAGCAACCTTAACTGACCCGAATGCAGCCT
>CAKZRR010000007.1 GCA_937146805.1 uncultured Owenweeksia sp.
ACTTCTGAATTTTGAGTTCATTGAATCATTGGGGTTGTTTGGGGAGCAGGATAGTACCGTTAGAAAGAATAGCTTAATCAGTGTAATTTTAGCAAGAGATAGTCTCATTAATAATTACTTAATTTTAATAATGATAGAATTTTGACCCTTTCTTTTTAGGTCTTTGATTAATAGCTTTGCTGTTTTTTTCTTTGTTATTGGCCCTATTACAACTCGATAATAGTTTTTCCTTCGGACTTTTGCGGATTGTATGTTGATATTTTTAAGAGACCAAGCTCATTTTCATGGAGGGACAATTTCTATTGGCCAAGATTAACAATGAATTACCAATGGTACTATTTTTTGTTTCCCAATGGAACCGCTAACTTTTCAGAAATATTGCCGGATGATTTAGATATCAAAGAAGCGGATACATCTTATTTTAAACTTGATAGCAGGCAAAATGAAGTAAAGGATTCAATTAGTTTCATCATTAATTCTGAGAGGCTTCTTCACTTTTTAAAAAAGGGTCATTTTCAAGTAGTAGAGAAGAGGGAGGCGTATGCTCTAGTAGATTTTCACCAGCCTATTGCAAATATTGTTAGTATTACTAATGATACTGTAGCAACAATGTAGGGAAAAGTGTTTTTTAATGATTCGTTTGAGTTGCTTATCATACCGTACTTAATACCTATTGAGGTTAGGAATAAAAAGTAACTATTTATGGAAATCAACAGGAACTACATACAAGTACTAATGAAAAAGTCGCGAATGGGGTTAATTTGTTTTTCATTCCTAGTTTGTCTGCAATTGTACGGACAAACAGATAGAGTATGTTTTGATATTGACAATGTTGAAGGAGTGATATTTTTGAAAGGTGGGGATGTAGGATTAAGTGGGTTGGCATTAAAAAGATCCCTAACAAATGTGCAAGAAGTTTTAAAGATAGATAGTCTTGTTAAACTCTTTATCGATAGCCAGTCGGTTGAGAAAGGTCTGGTTCAACAAGGGTTTGATGGCTGTCCGGTCATTTCAAAGGCTTGGAAGGATTATTATAGACAAGTGATAAAATATGAAGATGAGGAATCAGGCCATCAGATTATTTGGATCCAATATGTTCACAAATCGCAGGTAGATATTAATCCAAATTGGAAAGAGAACTGGGTTATTGTATTTGGAGGTTGCAGCTATTATTGGCGAGTTAAGTATGATATTGATTCACAAAGGTTTTTTAGTTTTGTGATTAATTGAAGACTATTGCTTTATACACCTAATCCATGAGCTACCAATAAAACCTCTTAGCATAGATTTCTGTTTATAAACGCTTGCAATTTTAAGAGCTTTAATTCCATGAAGGTAAAGTACGTTTGGCCATGGGTAAAAATAGTCATTATTATAGTAGTTGGAATTATTCTAATTATTGTGGCTCCGAAATTGGCCTGATAATAATGGTAAATGCTTAATTTGACGACATGAGTTTTAGTCATATTTTTTGGAAGCTTTAGGTGAATTACCAAGGTTTAGGCCTTTAATGTTATTCTACCTAGACAATATGATAAATGTCTAATTGAGATCCTGATAAAGTGAAGGGATTTATCATGTTTGCTAAATTGGTCAGCAGCATGATTAATGCTTCTCTCTGGATAAACGTACTTGTTGATTAAGGTAAATCGCACCCCTATTCTTATATTCGCTACCATCTAAAAACCAAACCTTATGCGTTGTTTAAAAATACTTATAGGCCTATTAGTAGGCATGTGCTTTACCGGCTTACAAGCCCAATCCCAAATTTTGGAATGGGGAAAAATAAGTGATTACACTTAGCAGTATTGTCTATAAAACTATTTGCAATGCAAAGATGAAACAGAGGCTTGTCATAGTCAGATGAACCATCCAACGTGGAACAACACCACCTGGGATTTTAGAGCTAGAATGTTTAATAATTTCATTGATTACAATATAAGGCAGCCAGAACATAAAAAAACCGAACAGGATGTAGGTGGCAATACTTCATATAAAAACATAAGGTATTTATGATGCGCATTTGTTTGATTCTGGTTTTTTTGAGCGTGATCGCATGTCAAAACACTGAAAATGCAACGATAAAACATTCTGAACCAGGAGGTGTGACAATATTTGCTAACACGCAGTTACCTACAGTAGTTACCGTGACTGATTTGGAATCTAAAGACTATTTAGTTCCTCCACCTTCAATTTTACCAATGCCTCTCACTATAAGCGAATGGCCGGGAGTCCAAAAACATAGGTATGAAGAAAAAATAAATGCTAAGGCGTCTTATCACTCGCCTTCAGATACAACTTTCAAGATATCTGTGATCTTAGATGGAAGTAACATAAGTGTAAAACAGATGACTTCTATAATTATGTTTACAGACAGCATAGTCAATGAACGTTACCCTCGTTTTGAAATGATTTCGGTTAATTTATTGCTACAGAGTATAAAAGATTAGTCTGGTTCCTTTCTTCGGCTGGTAGCTGGTGCACTTTTTTATACTTCTGGATGACTTTGGAATGGGAGAGCGTGGAGGCGGCTTTGGTATTAGAGATTCAGTGTTTGGGGGCTTTCAAAGCAAAAGGCAAGCGATTATACTTAGCAGTATTGTCTATAAAACTATTTGCAAAGCAGTGAACATAGGAGGAAGAAACGTTTTTACAATATGGGGACAATAATGAGGGATTGGCAGCTTATGAAATCATATTTGTCGGTTAAATATACAGCACGGGTTTTGTGTTCAATAATTTTAACCACTAAGTGCTTTAGTCGCGATTCTAAAATAAAAACTATTGAGAATAGATATGGCAAGAAATAGAGGTGTAGTCTTCAGCGTAAATAGTGCATTTGTAATTGGAGTTTTTTTAACAATTATACTCTGCTTGCCAAGTGTAAAAAAAATGATTTCAAATGAACCTATGAGTGTTGGAATGTACATACTGGCAATTGTATTTGTGTGCCATTATTGTGTTGCAGCAAACTTCAAATTAGGGAACGGATTGTTTTGGGTTCTGTTTAGTATTCAATTTTTATTGGCAATAATTTTGAACCTTCAGGGGCTGGCGGGGATGATTTTGGTGTTGGTTTATAATTTCATGAATATGCTCTCGCTAAAGTGGTATAATAGGAAGCTGTTGTTAGTTTCTACTCAGACCATTCAAGATCATTATCATGAAAGAGTGGCCTCTAAGGTTAGTGTATTTGATTTTTTTCAAATACCGGTTCTTATTGCTTTATTTTATTTAGCTTATATACTTACAGATGTAGTTTTCGACAATAAGATAACGAGCCTTCCTTTATTTTTTTAATAGGATAGGCCTATTTTGAATTCTAGATATTTTATTATGAAGGTTCTAGTACTGAGTTTTTTAATGTCTTTTGTTTGTAGTAATGGCGTACCTGTATCACATCAAGTAGAGGAGAAACTTGAAGATCGGTCATTGCTTGGCGAGTGCTTAGAAGAAGTCCGAGTCAGCTACTCGAACAAGGACAAAGAACCGTTTCTTGAAGTGGTAAAAAATTATTCGAGCGTAGCCAACAAAACCAATTAGATATTAGTGCTTACCTCAAAGAGGCTTATTTGCTAAATATACAACAAGGTGAGTGGCATGTGGTGCGTAAGGTTTTAAGGGAGTAGTGCTTACTCCCCAATCACCACGTTTAGCTTATCTAATAAATAAACCAAGGAGGCCAGCGTGGCCGATCCCATTTCTAGCTCTCGCGGATTTACGGACCCCAGCACATCTAAAGCGGAGTGGTGAATTTCAAAATAACGTTGGTTATCAGGTCGCATACCAATGAGTACCAATTGGTTATTTTTAAGTGGGCCAATATCCGCCCCCGAGCCTTGTTGGCTAAACTGATGAATACCATAAGGCTCTAACAATTCGCGCAATAATTTAATGCGGTTTACAATGGTATCGGGTGCGTCAATGCTTATACCGCGTGGGCTAAAACCACCGGCATCTGATTCGAGCGCCAACACATGGTGCAGCTTATTTTGTTTGCTAAACTTAGCGTAGGTTTTCGCGCCATTTAAGCCAAACTCTTCGTTCATAAAAAATACCACACGTAAGGTGCGCTTGGGCAATAAGTTAAGCTCCTTTAAAAGCCAAGCGGCCTCTAAGGCATGCATACAGCCAGCACCATCATCGTGGGCTCCGGTGCCCAAATCCCAAGAGTCTATATGGCCACCAATTAGTATAATTTCATCTGGTTTTTCACTTCCTTTTAAGTCGGCAATAAGGTTGTGGCTGGTTACGCTGTCGCGCAATTCGCAATCCATTTTTAAGGTAATTTTTAACTCGGGATGTGTTTGTAGCGCTTTGGTTAACCACTCGGCATCTTGGGTGCTAATGGCAGCTGCGGGGATGTGTTTGGGTGCACCTACATAGGTCATACTACCCGTATGAGGATAGGGGTTTACTGTGGCGCTTAATGAGCGAATTACTACGGCAATAGCCCCTTTTTTAGAAGCTTCTAAAGCACCAACATAGCGTTGCTTTACGGATTGCGAATACGCAAAAAAGGTATTTATAAAGGACGGATCCATGGGGATATTGTAGAAAGCAATTTTGCCCTTAAGTGCTTTGCTATCCATATCCTGCAATTGATCAAAAGAGTTGATTTCTACTACTGGTGCGGTAATACCATTAAAAGGGGTGCCCACGGAACCACCCAAGGCGCAAACTTGAAAATAATGATTTTCGCCTGCCGCGGTGGCAAAGGCCACCTCTTTAGAGCCGCGTACCCAATGCGGTACGGTTACCTCTTGCAGCTGGGTGGTAAAACCCATGGAATCGGCAATGGCTTTAAAGCGTTGTACCGCTTCGTCTGCTTCTTCAGACCCAGAAAGGCGCCCACCAATATTGGTGAGTTCTTCTAACCATTGGTAACCCTGGCTGTGGGTTAAGGCGTAACTGTAAATGCTTTTTACGGTAGCCGCATCGTCTGCCGGGGTTTGAGTCCATCCCACGAAAGTGGAAAAAACAAAGATGCAGGGAAACAGGATTTTATACATGGTAAGTTTAATTTAAGGAGCCACGGCTTGCATGAGGTATCCGCAGATAAGTGCACCATAAGTACCTAAGGCGTAACCTAATACAGCCAGCAAAACACCTACAGGTGCTAAGGAAGGATGAAAGGCAGCGGCCACCACAGGTGCCGAAGCGGCTCCACCAATATTGGCTTTACTACCTACAGCTAAAAAGAAGAAAGGCGCCTTGATGAGCTTGGCTACAATTACCAGCAATACCACGTGTACAATCATCCAAGTTAGGCCTACTAAGAAAATACCGGGATTATCAAAAATGGCTAATACGTCCATTTTCATACCAATAGTGGCTACTAAAATGTAAATGAACACGCTACCCATTTTACTGGCGCCTGCGCCTTCGTAGTTTCTAACTTTGGTAAAACTCATGGCAATACCAAAAGTGGTGGCCAATACAATAAGCCAAAAGAAGCCGGAGCCAAGACTAAATGTTTTGGCCAAATAAGGAGCGTTTGTTTTTATCCAGGGGGCAATGGCATCTGCGCCAAAATGTGCTAGGCCGGTAAAGCCTAACCCTATTCCAAGGATAACCATTAGATCTGTAAAACTTGGAATACGAGCGGTGCGTTCGCTAAACTCTTGCATGTGGTTTTTAAGAGTTTCCACTGCGCTGGCATCGGCCTTAAAAAATTTGTCAATTTTGGCGGCTTTACCTACGCCCAATAGCAAGAAGAACATCCAAACTTCAGCCACAATGATATCTACGGTAATCATCATACTAAACATACCGCCCGAAATTAAATTGGAGCTTCCTTCTTTAAAAATCTCGTACATCGCCAATTGATTGGCACCCCCACCAATCCAGCTACCGGCAACGGTGGTCATGCCTCGCCATACTTCGTTGGGCGTAACACCACCTACTATCTCGGGAGCAATACCTGAGAATAGTAAGATAGCCAAAGGGCCACCTATTATAACCCCTAGGGTACCAGTAACAAACATGATTAATGCTTTGGGTCCTAGTTTAAATACTTCTTTTAAATTGATGCTTAGCGTAAGCAAAACCAAACTGGCAGGTAGCAGGTAACGGCTGGCCACAAAGTACAATTGCGATTTACCAAGAAAGGGATTTATAAGTGCATGATCCACTTCGTTGTTGAGCACAAAATTTTTGAAATCTTTGAATTTAGTGATGCCACTTAAATCAAAACCAGCTTCTGTAAGGGCGGCCATAGCGCCCGTCATATCTACCCATTTGGGCGAAATAATACCAAAAGTGCTAAACAAGGAAGGTAAAAAGTAACAGAGTAAAAGGGCAGGTATTACTTTGTAGAATTTTTTAAAACCCGCTAGTTCCGTGGTTTTAAAAATGAGTAATAATAGGCCTATTAAAATGCCAAAAACTACGGCATCATTGGTAATTAGTGGGATATCTGATACTACTTCTTCCATACTATTTTTAGCTGATTTGTGCCAAAAATAGCTTTTTATGATTGGAGTTTGGGAGGCTTGCCCTTTTTGTTTTTAGGTGTGGCCTTGGTGGTAAATGTTTTCTTTCGTTTTACCACTTTTGGGGCGGCTTCTAATTGGGCTTTGGCCGATATAAATTGGGCACGTGACACCAAGCTATTCATGTTGGGGCCTAGCGTAATTAGGTACTTGTTTTTCTTTATTTCGGCAATACGGCCTTTAATACCACTGCTAATAATTTGCACTTCATCGCCTACCGCTACTTCAGTTTGTTTTAGCTCTTCCAGTTTTTTGGCGCGTTTCTTTTGCGCTTTGCTTAACTGTGTTTTTTCTTCTACTTGTACCTCGCTGCTACGCTCATTTAATATGCCAATAAAACGTGCAATCACGGCTTTTTTGTCCTTTTGGTTTTGCTGCTTCATCCAAGCCTCTACCATTTTTTGAAAGCGTAAACCCCAGTATAAAATACGGTCGTTGGTTTCATTTAGCTTCGATTGCTTTTCCAGCTTTTCTTCCAGCTTTTGAATGGTCTCCGTTTTAGAAGCTTCCAATACGCGTATCTTTTGCAAATCTTGATTCAGTCTATTTCGCCTTTTCTCTAATTGCAATTTATCGTCTTGTAGCTTTACCAATAAGGCATCTACCTCTAATGTTTGCTGTGCTGTTTTGCTACGCGCCTCTTGCACCAAGTGTTTAGGAATCCCGCTTTTGGCAGCTACCTCAAAAGTGTAACTGCTACCCGGGTTGCCTACTTCCAGTAAGTACTCGGGGCTAAAAGTGCGTTTATCAAATAACATGGCCGCATTTTGTACTCCAGGCAAATTGGCGGCCAATGATTTTATCGCATTGTAATGCGTAGTAAAAATGCCGTAAACATGGTAGCTGTTTAGTTTTTCCAAAAACACTTGGGCTAGTGCACTGCCCAGCTCTGGGTCCGATCCCGATCCAAATTCATCTACTAATAAAAGAGTATTATCATCCGCATTTTGCAAAAAGTAGTTCATTTTTTGCAGCTTGGAGCTGTAGGTACTTAGTTCGTTTTCAATAGACTGGCTGTCACCAATATCTGCGAAAAGTTTATTAAAGAAAAACAGTTCACTATGCGCATCTACAGGAATCAATACCCCCGATTGTAACATTAAGCACAGTATGCCCAATGTTTTTAAGGCAATAGATTTTCCGCCCGCATTGGGTCCGCTTATTACCATTAGTCGTTGCCCCGGGTGTAGGCTTAAATTTAGTGCAATGGTGTCTTTTTTCTTTTCCTTGTTTAGTATTTGCAATACGGGGTTGTAGGCATTTACGAGTTTTATGGTTTTGTTTTCTTGATTAAGTATAGGAAGTGTGCATTTTTCGCGATAAGCAAATTGTGTTTTGGCGTGAATAAAATCAAGGTTTACCAGCTTGCGTTCCATTTGTTGTAAAAAGGAGGCTTGGGGCTGAATACGCGCTGTAAGCTCTTTTAGTATTTTTCTAATTTCATGACGCTCGTCATCTACCAATTGCGCAATTTCATTGTTCACTTCCACTGTTTCGGCTGGCTCTACATATACAATGGAGTTTTTTGAACTACTACCATGAAAAATACCGTTGGCCTGTCCTTTAAAACTAGATTGTATGGCCAACACTCGCCTGTTCTCTGAAATGGTTTCGTCAAAATCGGCTAACAAGCCACGATCTTTATACTTTTTTAAAGCACGGCTAAAAATACGTTCGGCCGCGGCTCTTTTTTTACCCAGCTGCTGGCGTATGTATTGTAACTCCTTTGAGGCATTTGATTTTACTTGACCACGCTCGTCAATTATAGAGTTAATCGCATTTACAATCCAAGCTTGCGGTTCGGTGGCTTGTATTTTATAAAATAGTTGCGGTAGTTTTTGGCGCTTGACGCGAATAAACAGAAACAACGACTCATATACTCCATGGGTAGAACGTATATGTGTAAAAGCCTCTTCTTCTAAAACAACTCCTTTAACCAAAAGTCTTTTGGCGTGGGCCTTTATAGGTTTAAACCCGATGCTGGGCAAGGCGATCTTCTCTTCTAGTAATTTTAAGAGCTCATGGGTGCAATGCAATTCGGCCAAAATTTCGGTTTTGGGCAAGGTGCTCATATTGGTGGCGAGCAATTGAGCCGCTTCCGATAGGCATAGCTGGGCAATTTGTTTTTTGATGAAATCAAAATCCAGTTGTTGCTCTATTTCTTTGGGGTACTTTTTCATGACTTATAAGGCCTCAAATGTAGCCTTTGTTTAGCACGATGAAAAGCTAAAAAAGAGGGCTTGTACCTACAAATAAGTGATTCATTTTGATAAAATTTTCTCAATAAGGGAATTTCGACACAGCAGAGAAAAATATCAAGTAGTTGATTATAAGACAAAAAGGTTGGTTCGCACTGTTTTTGCATAGCAATAAAAATCTAGTAACCAATAAATTATAATACCTATGAAAAAGATGTTATTTATTATGGCAGTTCTTGGCTTGGGTCTTAGCTCTTGTAAAAAAGAGGAAGACAACAACAAAGGAGCCGTGCCAAACTCAAGTGTAAAAAGTTTTGACGATGTAACTGTCCCGAAAAACTTTGACTGGAAAACGGATCACGAAGTGACCATTAGTATTAAGGGTTTAGAAAACGACCTGGAGGTGCTTAACAAGATTGTAGTTAAGAGTGCAGACGGAGTAATTTTCGCTACTCGTACAGCTCGTAGTAATGAAGATTTAGACATAGTTTTGACTTTACCTAAGGCTTTAAAAACAGTTGTATTACAAGCAGGTGAATTTGAAAAAGAAGTTGATATCATGGGTAACCGTGTAAGCTTTGATTATATACCAGCGGCAGACGAAACAAATGATGATTCGGATAACCCAGTGTACGAAGAGGGTGACGAAGAAATTTTTGACCTAGACTAATAGCTAACCTTAAAAAATTTAAATAGACATGAAAAATCTTAAATTAATATTTGCGTCCATTTTCTTTGTTGGTCTTAGCTTTAATGGCAATGCCAACGTAACAGAAAACTTTAATCACGGTAACGAATGTATCTCAAGAGCCAACTGTTGGAGGTTTTGTAGAGTAGATGTTAGAAGTTACTGTATTTACAACCCTATTAATACGGGTGCTAATTTACCTTTAGCTCAAACGTCTCGCTTAAATGGGTATGGACGTAGAGGTAGAAGATATTACTCAACGGCTAAATTGTATTCTCCTTACACAGCCTTTAATGGTTCAGGAGATATTACCTTTAAGCATAAGTTAAGCTCTAGTGGGGGTAAATATGCCAAACTACAAGCTTATTTAATTGATGACAACGGCTCGGTAGTTTCAAAAATATTTGAACATGTTTACAAGCACAACTACAGCTCACCTAATGGCCCAGCTAATGTTACTCAAATGGCTACTATTCCAATTACCTGGACAGGTGTGTACAAAATTAAGTGGTACTGGAAAGGTTACACTTGTGGCAACCGTGGTTTAATTGATGACATTGACATAGACGGAACTTTCTCTGCTAATCCATGTAGATGGTGTAAGCCGGTAATTCCAACGTGTGTTGATACAGATGGTGACGGATGTTGTGATGATGTAGATGATTATCCAAATGATGCTACTAAATGTAACACTACCTATGAGCCGGGTAAAGATCAGTATCTTTCTGTAGCTTACGAAGACAGATGGCCACATGTAGGTGACTATGATTTCAACGATATGGTTATCGATAGAAGCTCGGTATATGGAATGACCAGCAGTAACTTGGTTGTAGATGTTGAGCATGAATTAGTAGTACGTGCATCCGGAGCTACATTCCATAACGGTTTTGGTATTCAAATGCCAGCTTTAGCCCTGGCTGATATTGCCAGCGTAACAGGAGCTGTT
The DNA here is from genome assembly GCA_937146805.1 of uncultured Owenweeksia sp. Taxonomy (GTDB): domain Bacteria; phylum Bacteroidota; class Bacteroidia; order Flavobacteriales; family Schleiferiaceae; genus Owenweeksia. The sequence continues at coordinate 10,327 of CAKZRR010000007.1, forward strand.
AATCCTAACAACTATACCGCTACCGAGGTTAATGGCTTGGAGTCAGGTCAAACTAAGCCTGTGATTGTAGTTTGGGAAGATTGGAATGATGTAATTATTTCTAATCCTTCTGGAATTTACTTTAACACCAGACCGGCTGACCCAGTGGGAACACCGGATACGGTAAGGTTAGGAATCGTATTAACATCTGCTAAGCCTTATGCTGATTTAGATTTTGACCCATTTCTTATGGCAGATAGCCAAAGAGGAAGTGAGATTCACTTGCCTTGGTTCCGTCCTACAGATTTAGCAGATACGACATTATTCAATACTTTGTTTGATGCTTCTGATGTGCTTAACGTTGGTAACGGAAACCATTATGTAGATGTAAACAACAGACCATGGGCTATTCAGACAGCTAGTGGTAAGTTTGATTACCCAAAGGAATTTTCTAACATTTTGGCTTCCTATAACCACTTTGCCACTTGGGCTCTAAGTAATGGTACTACCAATAACGATTGGTACTATGACCTACCGGGATATAGAAACGCTTTTAATATTTATTAGAGATCAAAGTTTCTCAACCTTAACCTGATATCTAAGAAAAAGCCATCTCATCGAGATGGCTTTTTTTATGCGGGTAAATGGTTGGACATTTGACTTCTATTTTAACTTGATTCTTAAAGTTTTACATTGTCTTCCATGTATGACACTTTTTGCTTCTAGCTGGGAATTAATTTAGATTATGTTATTGTAATAACATCCTTGTTTTTAGGTGATTACAAGCAATGGCATTATAGTTGTTTATGGAGTCGAACTTAATAAAATGAATCTAATGAAAAAAGTATCTGCATTAGCAGTAATGGTAGCTTTATTTGCTGCTTCCTGCTCAAAAGTTGAATCAAATAAAAACGCTGCGATTAGTAGTTCTAGCGAATTAGTAGCGCCAGCCAATTTTGATTGGCAAACCAGTGGCACCGCCCAATTAGATATGAGTGCATTACTAAACTCATCAGCTACCTCTCAAGTAGTGAAGGTATACAGCGAAAAGGGAATTCTTTTAGCCGTTAGAAACATGGCTAATGACAAACGTAATATTATCAGTTTGGACATTCCTAAGTCTGAATCTAGTGTTATCGTGGCTTACGATAATCAAGTACAAGATGTAACACTTCAATCCGGAACGACTTTGGTTACCGCCAAAAAGAAAGGTGGCAAAGGTGGAAACAATGGCCCTGGAATTATTCCTCCAGGATTTAGCTGTGAATGTGAAGGAAGAATGAGAACATTTAGTATCATTTATTCAGGTGTAGCAACAACAACAATAGAGTTGCACGAAAAGCAAAAAGGAAACAATGTGGGTAACACATTGATTTCAACATATGCGAACGTATCTACAGGTGATACTGTAGTGTTTTCACGCCCGGGAAACAATAGACTTTTTTCGCAATCACATGTAAAGGTGAATGGTGTTACGTATAATATTCACACATCTTGTTCAGTAGATATCCTCGGTGATGTATATGGCCCAATGTTGGTGATTTCATATACCAATGGTAACAATACAGTTTGTGACTGGACACCACCAGGTTGTGTAGATACAGATGGTGATGGATGTTGTGATAATGACGATTTGTTTCCAAACGATCCAACTAAATGTGACGTACAGTATATTCCTGGTGAAAATGTTTACGGATCATACGCATGGGAAGATTTATGGCCTATGATGGGTGACTTTGATTTTAATGACAAGGTAGTTGACCGTAATACTGTATTAGTTTTAGACCCAGCTGGTGAGGTAACAGAAGTAACTCATAAATTTGTAGTAAAAGCGGGTGGAGCAGATTACTTAAACGGTTTTGGTTTTGCTATGCCCGGTATAGCTCCTGCTGATGTGCAAATGGTTACCAGTAGCTATGCACAACCAGGTCAATACACAACAATAGACGCTAAAGGCCTGGAAGCGGGTCAAAGTGAGGCAGTTGTAATTGTTTATGAAAACTGGAAGCACGTTGTAACCTATACTCAAAACGGTAGATTCTTTAATACAATGGAAGCGGGTGGTTTAGAAACTCCAGGAATTGGGTATTCAGATACTATTATAGTAACCGTGAAATTTGCTAACGCTCAGTTAGTAGAAGAGGTGTTAGAAATTGATCCTTTCTTAATTAGAAATGGTGAGCGTGGAGCTGAAATTCACTTACCTTGGTTTGGTCCAACCGATTTAATGAACAATGCCAACTTTGGTTTGGTAGATGATGCTTCTGCTTATCCTGCAATCGGTAACAATTGGGTAAACGCCAATAACCTTCCTTGGGCCATTGAAACTCCAGCTGGAGCCTTTGATTGGCCAATTGAAAGAATTGATATTGTAAATGCATATTACGATTTTGTGGAATGGGCTACTTTAGGTACTCCTGCAAATTGGTATAGCAATGCAAATCGTGACGCTTCTAAGATTTACTAGAAGTAACGATTTATAAAATACCAAAAAAGGCCTCCGCGTATTAACGTGGAGGCCTTTTTAAGTTTAGAGCGTTTTAGGTTTTTTTAAAACCAAGCTTCTACATCTGCCAATTGTAGCGCATCAATAGTTAGTTTGTTCTTTTTGCGGTAACCATTTAGCATTTGGTGTACTTGTGTAGGTTTGGCGCTGGTAAGGCTCTCTACGGTTCCATAAACTGCCATTACATGTTCGCTCCATAGTTCACTAACACCAATTTTTTCAAAGTCGGTTTTTTGAGGAACTACCTTTTTAGGCTCTGGTTTCATTTGCGGAAAAAACAATACCTCTTGAATAGAGGTTTGACCGGTAAGCAACATAGTTAGCCTATCAATACCAATACCCATGCCGCTGGTGGGTGGCATTCCAAATTCCAAGGCTCTTAAAAAATCTTGATCTATAAACATAGCCTCGTCATCCCCTTTCTCGGAGAGCTTAAGTTGCTCTTCAAAACGCTCGCGTTGATCAATTGGGTCGTTTAACTCGGAGTAGGCATTGGCAATTTCCTTTCCGTTAATCATTAACTCAAAGCGCTCGGTTAAATTGGGGTTGTCGCGATGCTTTTTACAAAGAGGAGACATTTCAACAGGGTAGTCGGTAATAAAGGTGGGCTGTATGTAATTGGCTTCACATTTTTCACCAAAAATTTCATCTATTAGTTTACCCTTACCCATGCTATCATCCGTAGGAATATCTAGTTGCGCACAAACTTCTTTTAAGCCTTTTTCGTCCATTTCGCTTACGTCAAAACCTGTATGTTCTTTGATAGAATCTAACATACTAATGCGTTTGAAGGGTGCTTTGAGGCTTATTTCATTACCGCCATTAGTTACAGTACTGGTGCCGTTTACCGCGATGGCTGCTTGTTCAATCATCTGTTCGGTAAAGTCCATCATCCAAAAGTAATCCTTGTAAGCCACGTAAATTTCCATTACCGTAAACTCAGGGTTATGGGTTCTATCCATCCCTTCGTTTCTAAAGTCTTTTGAAAACTCATACACTCCATCAAAACCACCAACAATAAGGCGTTTTAAGTACAGCTCATTAGCCACCCGCAAATACAAGGGTATATCCAAGGCATTGTGATGGGTGATAAACGGACGAGCGGCTGCACCACCCGGTATGGGCTGTAAAATGGGGGTTTCTACTTCAAAGTATTCGCGCTCATTAAAAAACTGACGCATGGCATTCATAAGCTTGGTGCGCTTTACAAAAGTTTCTTTAACCTCTTGATTTACAATTAAATCAACGTAACGCATACGGTAGCGTTGCTCCGGATCGGTAAAAGCATCAAACACATTACCCTTTTCATCTTGCTTTACAACAGGCAAGGGTTTTAGGGCTTTGCTCAACACTTCAAACGATTCTACTTTAATCGTTATCTCACCCACTTGTGTTTTAAAAATTTCACCGTTTATTCCGATAAAATCGCCTAAATCCAACAGCTTTTTAAAAACGTCATTGTACATGGACTTATCTTCATCAGGGCAAATTTCATCCCTATTAAAGTACACCTGTATACGACCTTTACTATCCTGAATTTCGCCAAAAGAGGCCTTCCCTTGCACCTTCTTTCGCATTAATCTACCAGCTATGGTAACCTTTTTACCTTCTTGGTAATTGGCTTGCAATTCGCTTGAAAAAGCGTTTACTGGAAATAAAGCAGCTGGATAAGGCTCAATGCCCTTTTCCCTAAGCTGCTCTAACGATTTTCTACGTTGAACTTCTTGTTCGGAAAGACTCATGTTATAAAAATTTTTGCAAATGTAATTATAGTAAGCCTAGTTTGTAAGCATTACATAATAGCATTTTAGATAGGGCTTAACTTCTAAAAACATGGAATTAGTTTAGAGCCTTGCTCCTGTGTCAGAAAAGGATACACCTGGCAAATTATTTAACTAAATTTACCTGACATTAAAAGATCAATTACTCAAACATAGGAGCAGCTATTTTAGCCCAACACGTAGTTGAAGAAATAATTGCCTTGGCGGAGATGTCTAAAATTCTTTTGGGGAAGATTGAAGTGTTAATATTGATTGCAATGGAGCAAAATAAAAAAATAGAAACTCTTGAAAAGTTAAACAATGCAGGTTAGAAACAACTATTTAGCCTTCGCGTTACTATCCCTTTTTTGGCATAGCCCGGGTCTCTTTAGTCAAGAAAAAAATCAAGATTATTTTAATTGCTCGTACTATAATTATTTCCCTTACGATACGAGTTTATTTGATATAAGCCATGAAAGTGATTCTTTAAGGGTAGCTTTTGCTTACCGAGCAGGTTATGCTAATATGCATCACGAGAAAACGATTAGTCGTTTTCCTAAATTATGGCCAGGAAAGTTGACAAGCCAAATTAACGGCCTCGTAGATACTGTTTTATTGAAAAAGGTTTTGTTAAATAATTACCAGACCTCAAGGGATACGTCAAGTTTCCTTGTTCTACTCGCGCAATCAAATATTTTGTTTTATGGGCAGGTGATCGATAAGCGGTTTGAGACGAACCCAGAAATATGTTTTGATTATAGGACATCGTATGTGATTAGAATTGACAGTATTCTTTACAGCAATATTTCGGCTGAAAGAGGAAATCTAATTTTGGCAAAGGAATCATCTGGCCCTGTTCTCAGGTGTCCAGACAACCAAGGCGATACGCTGCAATATAGATATGTTGGTAGTCATAGAGCCCCAAAGTATACTATTGGGAGATCGGGCTTGTTTTTACTGACGAATACGAGATATCTGAATCATTTCCGAAAGAGAAAGAAAGAGAATGGAGTTTTGAACCCTAAAAACCGAGAGAGGTATTGTCCCAATGTTTTTACGTTTAACGATACCTATATAAAAGTTAATACAGAGATTATTAGTGCGGCACTAATGAAAATTAAAAGGCTATGAACAAATTATGTTTGGCATCTGGTCTTAACGCTTCGGGTTAGATTTTGCTAGAATTGAATTTTTTAGGGAGGTATGTAGTATAGCGCTGGAAATGTTGGTTTAACTTTTTTTGATAAGGTACTTACAGTAAGCTTTACCTAGTGGTTTTAGGCAGGACTCAACTCCTAAAAATCAACACAAAAATTAGCAACCAGCTACTAAAAAAACCAAAGGCCAGTTCAAAAAAGGTGTGCGCTTTTAAACGAAGACGGGCTGTGCCGAGTAGGCCAGCTACCAATAGGCAAATGGCTATTTCGGGTAAGGCTGCTAAATCCCACTTTAAGGCAAATCCCATAATTAAACCCAAAAAACCGCCAATGCCTGCCATGTGCGCACTTGGTTTAAAAAAGGGCAGCAAAAAAAAATGGACAGATATAACAATTCCGCTACCCAGTAAAAACTGGAAAATCCCGCTAGGAATGGGCATTTGACTGAGTATATAGGCAATACTAAAGTAACTAATGCCACCTATAAAATAAGGGATTTTCCGATCCTTGGCATTACCCATTTCTAGGCTAGTAATAAGGTTAAACTTAAAAAGCAAAAGGCTAGAAGCTACTGGGATAACGTAAGTGCCAAGTGTAATAATTACTAAGGTGAGGTAGAAACTAGAGCTAGGAATTTTAGTGGGATACTGGTAAAAAAGGTATAAAGCTCCAACCATTGGAAAGATGGCAGGATGTAATAAATAGGAAAGTGCTTGTGCCTGTGATTTTTTCAAAGACTATAATTGTTTGCGTAATCGGGCCACGGGTACATTAAGTTGTTCGCGGTATTTGGCAATGGTGCGCCTAGCAATGGGGTACCCTTTATCTTTTAGCAGCTGGGCTAGTTTATCATCGGTTAGCGGTTTTTTCTTGTCTTCATCCGCAATAGAATCTTCCAGTATTTTTTTGATTTCTCGAGTAGAAACGTCTTCTCCCGCGTCATTTTTCATGGACTCGGAAAAGAACTGTTTTATTAGAAATGTACCGTAAGGTGTTTGCACATATTTATTGCTAGCAACCCTTGATATGGTAGAAATATCCATCCGCACCTCTTCCGCTATGTCCTTTAAAATCATAGGCTTAATCTTGAGTTGGTCGCCCGATAAAAAATATTCCTTTTGAAAATTCATGATGCTGGACATGGTAATCAATAATGTTTGCTGGCGTTGACGGATGGCATCGATAAACCATTTAGCACCATCTAACTTTTGCTTTACAAACATAACGGCATCTTTTTGCGCCTTGTTTTTATCTTGAGAAGCTTTGTAGGTCTCTAGCATTTCTTTGTACTCCTTACTCACATTGAGTTCTGGTACGTTTCTAGAGTTTAAACTAAGTTCTAATTCGCCCTCGTTAATGGTAATGGTATAATCTGGAATTACCGATTGAATTACCTTTTGAGATTGCCCCGATGAGTTACCAGGCTTAGGATTTAAACGGCTTATTTCGGCAATGGCTTCTTTTAAGTAATCTTCATCTATTTCCAACCTTTCAAGCAAACGGTTGTAGTGTTTTTTAATAAACTCCTCAAAGTGTTTGTCCAAAATTTCAATGGCCAAACGTATACCGCTGTTGTTTTCTTTTCGCTTAAGTTGAAGTAATAAACATTCTTTTAAGTCGCGGGCACCAACACCTGGAGGGTCTAAGTCTTGAATCAATTTCAGAATATTTTCGAGATGATCAATCTCTACAAATACATTTTGGGTAAAGGCTAAATCGTCTACAATAGCGCTTAGCTCTCGCCTTACGTACCCATCATCATCAATATTTCCAATTAAATAATCGGCTATCGTTTTATCTTCGTCAGATAAGCGTAAAAGCCCTACCTGATCGTATAAAATCTCTGTAAAGCTGGAACCTCCACTTATTGGAATTTGGGCATCCTCATCATCCGTTGAGTAGTTATTAGCTCGCAGGCGATATTCGGGTACCTCATCATCACTGAGGTATTCGTCCACATTTATATCCTCGGCTTCAATAGTTTGCGCATCGCCCTCGTCATAGGTGTCATGTTCATCTTCTATACGCTCGTTTTCGTCAACCCCTTCTTCCAGTGCGGGGTTTTCCTCTAATTCTTCTTTAATTTTTTGTTCCAGCGAAAGAGTAGGCAGCTGTATAAGCTTCATCAGCTGAATTTGCTGTGGAGAAAGCTTTTGTAATAATTTTTGACTGAGCTGCTGCTTTAGCATAAAACGGGGCTTGGATAGGCCAATTTTGGTTGACGCGCCTATCAAATATTTTGCCGAATTTACTAAAGTGAGGCTATGTGTACAATTATTTTAGGAAAATAAAGATGTTAAAAATCAGCATTGCCCGGTGTACGAGGAAAAGGAATGACATCTCTAATGTTTTGCATACCAGTTACAAATAGTACTAAACGCTCAAAACCCAAACCAAAACCACTGTGTACACAGGTGCCATATTTACGAGTTTCTAAGTACCACCAAAGTTCTTCGGGGTCAATATTTAGGTCTTTCATTTTTTGAAGAAGCACATCATGGCGCTCTTCTCTTTGCGATCCACCTACAATTTCTCCGATACCAGGAAACAAAATATCCATGGCACGCACGGTTTTACCATCTGCATTCAAACGCATGTAAAAAGCTTTAATGCTGGCTGGGTAATCGTATAAAATTACGGGGCAACCAAAGTGTTTTACCAAGTGTTTTTCATGTTCTGATTGTAAATCCATTCCCCACTCTGTTATGGGGTATTGAAATTTTTTCTTTTTGTTGGGCTTTGAATTTCGCAATACATCAAAAGCTTCGGTGTAGCTTAAACGCTTAAAGTTATTGCTGGTAACAAACTCCAACTTTTCAAGTAAGGGCATATCGCTGCGCTCGTTTTGCGGCTTGCTCTTTTCTTCGTCTGTTAATCGGTTTTGTAAAAATTCTAAATCATCTTTACAAGCTTTAAGCGTGTAACCAATTACGTTTTGCATAAAGTCTTCGGCCAAATCCATGTTGTCATCCAAGTCGGCAAAAGCAACTTCAGGCTCAATCATCCAAAACTCAGCTAAATGGCGGGCAGTATTTGAATTTTCGGCTCTAAAGGTGGGGCCAAAAGTATATACCTTGCCCAGTCCCATAGCGCCTAATTCGGCTTCTAACTGACCAGATACCGTTAGGTTGGTTTCCTTCTCGAAGAAATCTTGACTATAGTCAATTTCGCCATTTTCGGTAAGCGGAATGTCTTTTTTATTTAAGGTGCTTACACCAAACATTTCGCCAGCTCCTTCGGCATCACTACCTGTAATAATCGGAGTATGCAGGTTAAAAAAACCTTTAGTATTAAAGTATTGATGTACCGCAAATGACAAGGTATGGCGTACACGAAGTACGGCACCAAAGGTGTTGGTGCGCGGGCGTAAGTGCGCTTTTTCTCGTAAAAACTCAAGTGAATGTTTTTTAGGCTGTAGCGGATAAGACTCCGCATCGCAGGTGCCCAAAACTTCTAGCTTGGTGCAGTTAAGCTCTAAGGCTTGACCTTTACCTTGCGAGGCAATTAGTTCTCCCTCTACCGAAAGACAAGCACCCGTAGTAATTTGCTTTAGAATATCTTCCTCCATATTCTCAAAATCCAAAACTATTTGGAGTGTTTTAATAGTGCTACCATCGCTTAAAGCGATAAAACGATTGCCTCTAAAATGACGCACCCAGCCCTTTACACAAACGTTTTCGCCTATAGGCGCATTACTCAATAGCTGTACTATGGAAATAGAATTCATGGCTTAAAATTTAAGGCTGCAAAGTTTCACAAAAAATGATGAATAATGGTAGCTCAAATAAAAATGTTAACCGCAAGCTAAGAGCGGCTTAATTTTAACTCGAAAAACTTAGGAAACTTTTAACTCTCCAAAAGTTTCTGTATTGATTTTGTTAATACATTTGCCGCGTTTTTATGGAAAATCAACAGAGAGAAATTGTTCAAGGAACCTTAGGTATGTTTCAGCGTTACGGTATTAGAAGCGTAACGATGGATGATGTAGCGGGGGAGATGGGGGTTTCTAAAAAAACGATTTACAAGTTTTTTGACAATAAAGCAGACTTAGTACATCAAAGCGTTATTTCGCTTTTTACCTGCGTTAAAAGTCGGTTAGAGGGAGTACACGCCAACGCGGTAAATGCTATTGATGAGCTAATTGCTATTGATGACATTGTGGGGAGCATTATGGAAAGCCATAATCCTAGCCTGCGTTATCAGTTAAAAAAATATTACCCACAAACATATAACCAGTTTTATTGTGGCCGTAAGGACATGTTGACACGAATGATATCTGAAAACATGGAACTAGGTATAAAAGATGGTTGGTACCGTGAGGATGCCTGTGTGGAAATTATTAGTCAACTGTATTGTGCCAAATTGGAGGCCATGCCTGAAGAAGAGGAGCAGTTATTTAGTAAGTACCCAATTCGCTATTTAATGCGACAATCTATGGAGTATCACATCCGTGGAATAGCATCTTGTAAAGGATTGGAATATTTAGAAACGGTTTTAGAAAAAGAGAAGAATACCCAAAACGATGATTAATAAACTAGTAGTGCTGGCTTTAGTGATGGCCAGTTTTGTAAGCGCACAAGGCCAGGCGGGCGGCAGTTACTCTATAAAGGAGGCTACCGAGTTTGCAATGAGCAATACTCAAACTTTAAAAAATTCGCATTTAGAGTATGAAAAATCGGTGATGGCGATTCGTGAAACAGCCGCCAGAGGTTTACCAAGTATTAGCGTTGGTGCGGATTACACGTACAATTATCAAATTGCTAAGCAGCCGGTTCCTGCCGATTTTTTTGGTGGAGCACCAGGAGATATTAGCTATTTGGAGTTTGGTGTAGATCACTCAATGGTAGGAACAGCCAACTTAAACCAGTTGCTGTTTGATGCTTCGTATTTTGTGGCTTTGCGTGCTACTAAAGTGGTAAAAGAGGCAGCCACTCTTACCATTGAAAAAACAGAGATTGAAATTGCGGCCGAAGTTCATAAAGCGTATTATCAAGTTTTGGTGGCAGATGAAACGAGAAGTATCCACGAAGAAAACCTAGTAAGCTTGCAAAAGAGTTTTATGGAAACCCGTGAATTGTTTAAAAACGGTTTTGTAGAGGAGCAAGAGGTAGAACAGTTGGAGCTTTTAGTAGGTCAAATTCAAAACAAGTTAAATAACTCTAAACGCCAAGTAGCATTAGCTAAAATGCTATTAAACTTTAGCATGGGATTACCCGTAATGGGTGAGCTTAATTTAACCAGCACCTTAGCGGAGTTGATAAATGATGGCGCGGTTCCGGTGAGCACAGAGTTTAAGGTAGAAGAACATGTAGATTTTAGAAGCCTTGATGTGGCGGAACGTGGTTCGGAATTACAATTAAGTAACAGCCGTGCAGCTTATTATCCTAAATTAAATGGATTTGTTCGTCATCAACAAAGCCAGTTTCAAAATGAGGCAGCCGATGTTTTTGACTTTAACCAGTATTGGATACCCAGTACCGCAATTGGTGTAAGTTTATCTTGGAATTTGCTGGAAGGATTTGCGCGTACAGCGAGAGTACAAACCGCCAAGTTAGATTTACAAAAAATGCAGATGGACAAGGAAATGGCTGAGAACAACTTGAAAATGAATTATGAAAAGAGTAGTAGTGATTACTTATTTTCAATAGACAACTACCAAACCGCCAAAAGAAACGCGGAACTGAGTAAAAAAATTAGAAACAAAACACGCGTAAAATATAGCGAAGGTATTAGCTCTAGTATGGAGCTTACCCAAGCTGAAACTCAGTACTTGGAAAATCAAGAAAGATACATTGGTGCCTTGCTAGCCATGTTAAGTGCCAAAGAAGATTTACAAAAAGCAATAGGAAAATAAAAGACCTCAATAACCCCAACGATTAAGAATAATGAAAGCGTTAAAGAACATTTGTTTAGTTTTTACATTACTAGCAGCAGCTGCCTGTAGTCAAAACGATATGGAGGCCAAAAAGGCCAAGTTAGCCGAAAAGGCGGAAGCGTTTGCCAAACTCAAAGAAGAGATTAAAGTATTGGAAGGAGAATTGGCCGCAATGGATACCACTAAAGTGGAAAAGCCAAAAACGCCCGTTCAAGTAAAAAAGATTGGTAATGAGCTATTTAAGCATTACGTTAAAATTACAGGAACGGTAACCAGCAAGGAGAACATTTTGATAAGTGCTGAAGCCAATGGAAAAGTAAAAAGCATTAGCGGAGTTGAAGGTAGAAAAGTATCGGCAGGAACGGTATTGGTAAACTTGGATAGCGATATGGCTTCGGCAACTTTGCGTGAAGCCAAGTCGAGATATGATTTAGCTAAAATCACTTTTGAAAAGCGTAAAAATCTTTGGGATCAAAAAATTGGTTCAGAGATTGAATTTTTGCAAGCGGAAGCTTCTTTTAAATCGGCTAAAAGCCAATATGAGAATGCCCAAAAAGGCTATGATAACACCATTATCAAATCACCTATTTCTGGAACCTTGGATATCGTTTCTGTTAAAAAAGGAGAGCTTGTTTCGATAGGAGCGCCTATTGCAAGGGTGGTAGATTTAGATAAGATTGAGGTAGAAGCAAATCTATCAGAGCAATACTTAGCCAGCATTAAAAAAGGCGATAGTGTGCGTGTGGAGATTGCCGCTTTAGGTATTGAGAAAAAGGCTTTAGTGAGTTTTGTTAGTCAGGTGATAAACCCCGAAAACAGAAGCTTTACCGTAAAAATTAATATCCCTAATAAGGATGGAAAAGTGAAGCCGAATGTATTGGCTAAGCTTTTTATTAAAGATTACGAAAATACGCAAGCTTTAGTAGTGCCATCTAATTGTATTAATAAAGATTTGAAAGGAGACTTTGTATATGTTACCAAGGCTAATAACGGAATCGTTGCGGCACATAAAAAGTACATTACTATGGGTAAATCTTCTAAAGACGACACCGAAGTTGCAAACGGATTAGAAGAAGGAGACCAAGTAGTTACGGCTGGTTTTAACTTGGTAAACGAAGGCGAAATAGTAAACGTAAAATAAGCCCCTAATTTTTTAGAATCAAAAAATGGCTAATAAAACCATACGAGAATTTAAGCTGAGTACCCTATCGCTAAACAATGGTATTAGTGTATTCATCCTCTCTGCATTACTTATTCTTTTTGGTATGTACTCTTACCGTACCATGCCCAAAGAGTCCTTTCCCGAAATTGTGTTTCCACTTATTTATGTGCAAACACCCTATGCCGGAAACACCCCAACGGATATTGAAAACCTCCTTACACGTCCTCTTGAAAAAGAGATAAAAAGTGTAGATGGGGTAAAAAAATTAAATTCAGAATCGGTACAGGATGTTTCTATCATTACTGTGGAGTTTAATATTGATGTAAGCACAGAGGATGCCTTGCAAGATGTGAAGGATGCTGTGGATAGAGCCATGAGCGACCTGCCATCTGATTTGGATCAGGACCCGGTGGTAATGGACATTGATTTATCGCGTATTCCCATCCTTAATATCAACCTTTCGGGAGATTACTCGGTGGACCAACTGGTAGATTTTGCTGAGTATTTGCAAGATGAAATTGAAGAATTGAGTGAGATTACGGAAGCTACTATTACAGGAGATAAGGAGAAGGAAGTTCAAATAAACATTGATTTACCTAAGCTTAAGGCCAATCAACTGAGCTTTGACGATGTGCAGCAGGCCATTGCCGGAGAAAATATAAACATTGGAGCCGGTGATATTTTGCTGGGTAAAACCCGAAGAAGTATTAGAACGGATGCTGAGTTTCAAAGTATAGACGAGATACGAGATATTATTGTAAAACACGAAAACGGCAACATTGTTTACTTAAGCGATATTGCCGAAGTAGCCTTTACCTATAAGGAATTGGTAAGTTTAGCGCGCTTAGATGGCGAGCCCGTGGTATCGTTAAACGTGATTAAAAAGAGTGGAAAAAACCTCTTGGATGCCACTGATAAAATTCAAGAAATTTTACAAAAGGCGCAGCAAGAAAAATTCCCAACAGGTTTAAAAATTACTACTACCAACGATCAATCAAAACAAACACGTAGCCAAATTGCAAACTTGGAAAACTCCATTATTAGCGGGGTTATTTTGGTGGTTTTGGTATTGTTGTTTTTCCTGGGATTACGAAACGCCATTTTTGTTGGACTTTCTATTCCTTTCTCCATGTTCATCTCATTTTTAATATTGAGCGCCATTGGGCTTAGCTTAAACTTTATTGTATTGTTTTCGCTTATACTAGCACTCGGTATGCTGGTGGATAACGCTATTGTAACCATTGAAAATATTTACCGATTGTATGAAGAGGAAGGCCTCTCAAGGTTTGAAGCCGCCAAGCAAGGAGTAGGTGAAATTGCAGTGCCTATTATTAGTAGTACAGCCACCACATTGGCAGCATTTTTCCCTTTACTTTTTTGGGATAGTCTTATAGGTGAATTTATGGGTTACTTACCCAAAACATTGATTATTGTTTTAGGGTCTTCGTTATTTGTGGCCTTGGTAATTAACCCTGTTATTGCCGCTAGCTTCCTTAAAAAGCAAGATTTAGAGCGTAGGCCTAAGCGTAAAAATACATTTCTAATTGCGGGAATTTTTATTGTGTTAGGCATTTTGGCTTTGGCATCGGGTTCAACCGGTATGGGTAATTTATTTGCGCTAATTGGTATTCTTGTTTTGGTGTTTGATTTTGTAATGCTTCCACTTACATCCTATTTCCAAAAGGTGGCTTTGGTGCGTTTAGAGAATATGTACTCTAAAAGTTTGAAATGGGCGTTGGGCGGTTGGAAACCATGGATTATCTTAGGTTTTACGGTGTTTTTGATGTTCTTTTCAATTAGCTTTTATTTTGGGAGTAATCCTAAAATGATCACTTTTCCGGTAAACGAGCCAAACTATATCAACGTATTTGTAGAAGTTCCTTTGGGCTCGGATGTTACTTCAACGGATAGTGTAAGTCAAGTTATTGAGCATAAGCTGGATGAGGTGTTGGAGCCCTACCAAAATGTGGTAGAATCTGTGGTTACCAATGTAGGTGCCGAAACTGCAAGCCAAAATGATTTTGGCGGGGGTGGAACCAATACACCTAATAAGGCGCGTATTACTATTTCGTTTGTGGAGTATGAATTTCGCGAAGGCATAAAAACTACAGACATACAAAAGGATGTAAGTACCCAGTTGGCAGGTCTGTTTCCAGGGGTGTTTGTTTCAGTTGAAAAAGAACAAAATGGACCACCCGTTGGCCGACCTATTAATATAGAAATTACAGGAGAAGACTTTTCCGAGTTAATAAACATCGCGGATAACGTAAAAGCCACTATTGATAATGCCGGTATTGAAGGTATTGAAGGCTTGCAAGTGGACTTAGAAACCAACAAACCTGAAATGTTGGTGCGTATTGATCGTGAACGTGCACGTAGGCTGGGTGTTTCTACACAGCAAGTTGCGCTGGTACTACGTACCGCTTTGTATGGCCGCGAGGCAAGTAAATACAAAGAGGGTGAAGACGAGTATCCTATTGAAATTAGATTGAAGGAGGAGTATCGTTATAATGTGGCTAGTTTAATGAACCAGCTAGTAACCTTCCGTTCGCAGGCAACTGGTAAAATTGTGCAAGTTCCTATTTCGGCAGTAGCTAGTTATGAGTTTAACAACTCCTACAACTCAATTAAGAGATTGGATACCGAGCGCTTAATTACGGTTTACTCTAACGTAATTGAGGGTTTTAACCCGAATGAGATCAATAAAAGAATTCAAGAGGAATTAGCGGAGTATAATATGCCGCAAGGTTATAATTTAGATTTTACGGGAGAACAAAAAGAGCAGGAAGAGTCTTTTGCGTTTTTATCTACCGCTTTACTTATGGCGGTAGCCCTAATTGCCATTATCCTAGTATCACAGTTTAACTCGGCCACCAAGCCTTTTATCATTATTATGACGGTGTTGTTTAGCACCATTGGCGTGTTTCTTGGTTTAGGTTTTACGCAGATGGATTTTGTGGTAATTATGACGGGAATTGGAATTGTTTCACTAGCAGGAATTGTAGTGAACAACGGTATTGTTTTGATTGACTTTATTGAATTAAGCAGAAACCGTTTGCGTGAGAGAGAAGGCATAAAGCCGGAAGAAGAATTAAATGACGAACACCTTAGAGAAGCCATTGAGTTAGGTGGAAAGGTACGCTTGCGTCCTGTACTGCTAACAGCCATTACAACGGTTTTGGGGCTACTGCCACTAGCTGTAGGTTTAAATATCGATTTCTTTGGAATGTTTACAAATTACGATGCCAATATTTACTTTGGAGGTGATAATGCTATCATGTGGTCACCCATGGCTTGGACAGTTATTTTCGGCTTAGTATTCGCTACTTTCCTTACGTTAGTGGTAGTTCCGGTGATGTATTTAATTTTTGAAAGAATTAATAGGAGAAGTCGGATCTTTTTTAATAAATTTGCAGGTAATTAGGTTAAGGTTTGGTTAATTGGTTGACCAAGGGGGTCTCTGGCGGTTCGTCAGAGGCCCTTTTTCATTTTAAGAACTACCTATTTAGCATTCTAAGTCATCTTTCTTGATTTTAAACAACCTACATAATCCCGAGCAACTGCGGGCCTTAGAGCTGTCTCAGCTAGCTACTTTGTGTAATGAATTGCGCAGTTTTGTTTTGGCACAACCTCAGTTAAAAGCGGGTCATGCAAATTCCAGTCTAGGAGTTACTGAGCTCACCGTAGCTCTGCATTATGTGTTTAATACCCCAAAGGATGTGCTGATTTGGGATGTAGGGCATCAATCATATATTCATAAGATTTTAACCAAGCGCAAAGATGCATTCGCATCTATTCGAATGTACCAAGGTATTTCGGGTTTTACCAAATCCAGCGAAAGCGAGTACGATAGCTTTGGAGCTGGTCATTCCTCTACTTCAATTTCAGCTTTGTGCGGTTTTGCCGAAGCTGATAGGTTAAACAGTTTGTATAGGCAACGGGTAGCCGTAATTGGTGATGGAGCACTTACAGGGGGAATGAGCTTTGAAGCGCTTAATTATGCAGGCGATAAGCAGTTGGATATTTTGGTGGTTTTAAACGACAACGAAACGTCCATTGACGCCAATGTAGGCGCATTACAATCTAATACCAGTTACCAAGCTTTTTTTGAGGCTTTGGCTTTTCAGTATTTTGAAGTGGTAGAGGGTAATGATGTTGGTAAGTTAGTGAAAGCCTTAGAAACCATGGCTCATTTTAAAGGACCGAAAGTTTTAAGAATAAAAACGAAAAAAGGAGATTTTAGAGGAAATGCCTCCATTTCAAGCGACTATCTTACTTTTCAAAAAGTATTTGGGGAACACAGTTTGAAGTTGGCCTCCAGGCATCAAAATTTGGTAGCGATAAGCCCTGCTATGGTTGCTGGAGCGGGTTGGGCGGCATTTAAACTAGAATTCCCGAACCGCATTTATGATGTGGGTATTGCCGAGCAACACGCGGTTACCATGGCTTGTGGAATGGCAACGGCAGGTAGTTTACCCTTGGTGCATTTGTATTCTACTTTTTCGCAACGTGCAGTAGATCAAATTATTCATGATGCAGCTTTACCTAATTTACACTTGATTTTTGCATTTGATAGAGCCGGTTTGGTGGGAGCTGATGGTCCAACGCATCATGGTACTTTTGATGTCGCTCTGTTTTCGGGCATTCCCAATTGCAAAATTATTTCTCCAGCAGATGCCTATAGTTTAAGAGCGGCTTTAGATATGGCCTGCGCTATTAAGGGTATTTGGATTATTCGATACCCTAAACGAAACTGCCAAGAACGATTGAGTAATGATGCTTGGCAAAATGGTAAACTGCGAGCGTTAAATCCGGGTAACCGTAAGGCTGTAATTAGTTTTGGAGAAATAGCAACAGAGGTACGAAAGGCTATAGAGGACACCACTTTTGCTCATTTTGATATGCCTTTTTTACAGGATTGGGATGAGCAAGAGATTAGACAGCTAGCCGATCGGTTTGATGAGCTTATAACGGTAGAAGAAAACACTGCGATTGGTGGCCTAGGCGATAGTTTAAGACACTTTTTAGCAGAAAGAAGCATCCTAATAAAAGTTCGCAGCTTGCATTTACCTGATTGTTTTATAGAGCATGGAAGTAACTCTGAATTATTGAAGGTGGTAGGCTTGGATTCTAAATCGATACGGCAGTTTATGGAGTCTGATTAAACTCCATTAATCGTGCTACGTACTTGCCAATTATATCAAACTCCAGGTTTACACTATCGTTTATGCTCAGGTTTTTAAAATTGGTATGCTCGTAGGTATAAGGAATAAGCGCAATTGAAAATTGATTTTTGATAGAATCTACCACTGTAAGGCTTACACCATTTACACAAATGGAACCTTTGGTAACGGTAAGCATGCCTGCCGAAGGCTGATAAGTAAACCAGTATTTCCAACTTCCGTCAAGTTCTTCAATTTTGTTACAAACCCCTTTTTGATCTACATGTCCTTGCACCACGTGCCCATCAAGGCGCTGGCCAGCTTGCAGGCAGCGTTCAAGGTTTACCAATGAGCCGAGCGATAAATCGCCAATATTGCTTTTTAAGAGTGTTTCGTCAATGGCGGTAACGGTATAGGACTTATTGTTAATAGCTACCACCGTAAGGCATACGCCATTATGTGCTACGCTTTGGTCAATTTTAAGTTCATCTGTAAAGTCCGCTTCTACGGTTAAGTGAACGTTTCTCCCCTCTTTTTTTACCTGACGAACTTTTCCTAGGGTTTCAATAATACCGGTAAACATGGTGTAATTTAATTTCCGTACAAATGTATGAAGCCATTTAGATCAATAGCATTTGATTTTTTGTAATTAGATGGGTAGTATCTACAAACGTAAAAGAATACACCATCTGCGCAAAGTTGACCGCTATTTTGGTCTATTCCATCCCAGCCATTGGTAAAAAACTCCTCTTTAGATTTACTCTCGTACACCGTAACGCCCCAACGATTTACTATTGTTAGTTCAATAGAGGACACATCGTTATAGGATATAGGTAGGAAAAAGTCATTAACTCCATCGCCATTAGGCGTAAACACATTAGGAAGCACCAAGGTTGGGCATGACTCTATACAAATTACGTTGCTATGTAAGCTTTCATTGCTAATACCATTTGAATCCAACCCGGCATCATCAACTGAGGTAATAGACCAGCAACCCGTAATGGGTTCGTTGAGGAGCAATAAATCCATACCGTTGGTTATGGTAACCGTTGGAAAATCGGGCCAAGGGTCATTATAATCGCTTTTATAGTATAAATTATAAGCGGTAATCACTTCCTTGCAGGCAGAGTCTTGTGGGTATTCCCAATAAAAATAAATAGAGTCTTGTTCGCAATTGTAATCAGCCAAAACGGTGGGAGGGCATGGTTTTGTAGTATCAATGGGTGTGGCACAGGCAATTTGTGAGAAATTGATAAGCGGTTGCGGTAAGCTGTCGTTTGCCGTATAGGCTCCAATGGTTTTTGCTAAGTAGCAATAGTTCTTTCCGTTGGTTAGGTTGCTATCAATAAAAAAGCTGGAATAACTCAGGCCAATACTGTCAAACAGGGTAGAACCAGGTTCGGTTTCTCTAAAAATGACCAGTGTATCATTTCTCCAAGGCGTTTCCGTTTTAATATCCAAAAAATTGATTTTGTCCCAGCCAATTACCTCTAAGTAAGGGGTGGATGCAGGCGTTGAGGTGCCTGCCAAAACAGAATCAGAGTTACTGTAAAGTTCAACGTAATAAATATAGCTATGATCTTGCGTGTTTAGCAAACTGTCTGTAAAAGAGGTATCTGTAAACGCAATGGGCATTGGTACTTCTGTAAAGTTAGTCGATTCTGTTCCTTCCGCTCTAAAAAGTTTATAGGTATAAGGCGGAGGAAAAAATCCACTATCCAATTGAGGAGGAAAAATCCAATTAACTTCAACTACCCCGCTGGTATCATTGGTATTTAATACGCTAGCTCGTGTAATAAGCGGAGCATCTAAAAGAGCATTTGCGCAAAATTCAACGGAGGCAAAACTTTGCGATTCATCCTTAAAGTAGGCAACTACCATATAGCAATATTGCACGCCTCTTTTAAGACCCATGGTATCTCTATACGAAGTGCTTGTGATGGAAAAAAGGCTGTCGTGAAAAACGTATTCAGTGTATTCGGGCACTCCCGTTTCGCAAGTATCTGGGTTAAAGCCATAGGTGTCTTCCTTTCGGTAGAGTAGGTATCCTTCCGCCTGTTGGCAAACACTTTGATCCCATGTTAAATTTATTTCTTGGCTGCCTCCCACTGCCGTTGGATTTTTGGGACTAGGTGCCAAAACTCGTATTTCGGCAGTATATATTCCCGCTAAGGGGATGGAGGGGGCGGGCAAAACGGGTGGGTTATCTACCACCTCAAAAGTTACAAAGTAACTACCTCTTCTTACGTGATTACAGGCTGTATTCCAATTAAAGTTAGAGGACAAAGGGTTGCTTAGTCCCGAAACGTAAAAACTATCAGCAGGATTGTCAACTTCAAAAGGGCTTCCATACGCGGTGATGGTCATAGGGTTGCTATCCGGGTCGGTGGCGGTTACCGTAAAGTTTAAGTTTTTACCAGCTTCTACACAAAAGGGCCCAACGGGCTGAATAATGGGTGGTTGATTTTGACATTGCTTAATATCTACTTGCAAATCGCGGGTTACAAAACCAATTTTCACCCACCTACCGGAACTTAAGCGCCATTCGGCAATTTCTATAGCAAAGTTGTATTCACCAATTTGTTTTGGCACTTTCCAAAAAAGATCGCCCGTACGCTCATTAATTTTTACGCTATCGGTTACGTTATAAGTACTTGTAATAGGGTTTCCACCTAAGCCGCGCGTATCTACTAATCGGTACGAAAGGCTGTCTCCATCAGGGTCGTGTGCGCCAGGGTTGTGTACAAATAGTTGGTTTTTGCAGCCATCGTGCAACGGGGGATTAACCAAAACCGGAGAGCTGTTATGTCCAAAGCTGGAACTAACTACAATCTCACTTTCCACATAAAAAGGAACATTTATAGAGTTGGGAATGTTAGAAATACTGGCATTTCTATTGGCATCTTCAAAATGCACACTATACACACCTGTAGTAGCATAAGTATGCGTTCCTATGTAAATGTTTTTTTTAATATCACTACCCAATAATTCTCCATCATGTGCGCCATTGGTACACTTAATGGCTGCGCCATTAGTTCGTTTTAGTGTAGTGCTGCTATTATCGCCCCAGTAAATTTCAAGAGTACAGCGATCGGCACTGGAACTGCTTTTAGTGTACGTAGTAATGGTTACCTCGTAGGTAAGTCCGTTAATATAGCGATAGGTAATTTCTCCTGCGCGGTTATGCGTAGCGTGGGCCATAAAGGAGCCCAGCAATAAAGCGGCAATGATGAAATACATTTTTTTCATAAAAAATACAAAACGCTAAAAAACGGGTTCAAGTACCGTTCAAAAATATATTATTTTTTTAGAGCTCGTAGGCTAAATAAGGTTGCATGAATTAACCCTATTTTTGCTGTCAAATTTAACAAATACTAGCAATGAAAATAAAGGCAACGCAGGTAGCTGAAGCTTCGGAATATAGAGTAATACTGTTTAGTAAAATAAGCGAGTTACCACCACTGTCACTTTCTAAAAACGAGCAGGAATACCTTGAGGTCTTTGCAAAAAATAAATCTACGAAAATTGGTGTTATCAATCAATTTCCAAATTTCATATACTTTGTAAAAGTAGATGAAGAAATAAAAAATAAGCCACAGTTTCAAGAGCAATTGAGAATAAGAGGTACTGAAGTAGCAAAAAGATTGAATACGGAGCATTGTAAAAGCGTAAGTATTGAAAGTGCATCGAATGTAAATTGGGCTTATTATGTAGCGGAAGGAGCAGCCTTAGCCAACTACCAGTTTTTACGCTATTTCAGCAAACGAGACGAGCTTAAAAATAGTTTAGAAGAAATTCAAATTGTTAAAGGAAGTACTGATGAGGTGAATGCTTTGAACTGCTTGATTGGCGGTGTTTATACCGCCCGTGATTTAGTTAACGAGCCATTGTCGTACTTAACGGCTCCACAATTGGCACAGCAAATTGAGGCCATTGGCGCTCAAAGTGGGTTTCGCGTGGAAACGCTAAACAAAAAGAAAATTGAAAGCTTAAAAATGGGTGGCTTATTGGCCGTTAATAAAGGAAGCATTGACCCACCTACTTTTTCCATTATGGAATATAAGCCGGAAAATGCACAAAACAGTAAGCCCATTGTGCTTGTAGGTAAGGGCGTGGTGTACGATACAGGCGGGTTGAGTTTAAAACCGACCGCTAACTCTATGGATAGTATGAAAAGCGACATGGCCGGAGCGGCCGCTGTGGTGGGCGCTTTGCAAGCCGTATCTGAAGCTAAGTTGCCCTTACATATTGTAGGCTTGGTACCGGCAACAGATAACAGGCCATCTGGAAATGCTTATGCACCAGGAGATGTGGTTACGATGTTTGACGGCAGCACGGTGGAAGTACTGAATACAGATGCCGAGGGAAGGATGTTATTGGCGGACGCCTTGAGTTATGCCAAAAAGTTTGACCCACAAGTGGTTTTTGATTTAGCCACCTTAACAGGAGCAGCAGCCGTAGCCGTGGGGAAGCATGGTATTGTGAGTATGGGCACAGCCGGTAAAGACTGGATGGATAAACTTGAAACGGCAGGGCAAGAGGTGTATGAGCGTATCGCTCCTTTTCCTTTTTGGGATGAGTACAATGATTTGCTTAAATCATCCATTGCCGATGTGAAAAATATTGGCGGACGAGAAGGAGGAGCGATTACAGCGGGCAAATTTTTAGAACGATTTACCGATTACCCTTGGATTCATTTAGATATTGCCGGTGTGGCATTTTTAGATGCACCGCATAATTACAGACCAAAAGGAGGAACAGGATCAGGGGTTCGTTTGCTATTTGAAATGTTAAAAAATGAAGTAAAATGAGCGAAGCTCGAAAGGCAATTATAGGCATTAGTTGTGGCGACTTAAATGGGGTTGGTTTAGAGGTAATTATGAAAACCTTTGCCAATAGCCAGATGTTAGAAATTTGTACTCCGGTACTTTTTGCCTCCTCTAAGGCAGTGGCTTATCATCGCAAAGCGCTGGAGTTGGAAAATTTTAGTTTTAACATTATCAAAAAGTTAGATCAGCTTAACGATCAACGCGCCAATCTACTTCAAGTTTGGGATGAGGAGGTAAAAATGGAGTTTGGCAAGGAAGATCCAGCAGTGGGTAAGTACGCCCTAAAATCACTTGAAGCAGCTACCAAAGCTTTAAAAGAAGGAACTATTGATGCCTTGGTTACCGCACCTATTAATAAGGCCAGTATTCAGAGTGAGGACTTTAAATTTAAGGGACACACCGATTATTTGGAGGCAAAGTTTGATAGCAAAGCCATTATGGTTTTGGTAAACGAAGACCTCCGTATGGCGTTAAACACAGTTCATATTTCGTTGGCGGAGGTTCCTAAAGCCATCCAAAAGGAACAAATTGTAAATAAGATTACTACGCTAGCAGCCAGTTTAAAAAAGGATTTTTTAATAGGCAGAGCCAAAATTGCTGTGCTCAGTTTAAACCCACATGGCGGAGATAATGGCTTAATAGGAAAGGAAGAAATTGAGATAATAGAACCCGCTATAAAAGAAGCGCAAGAAAACAACAACTTGGTTTTTGGTCCCTTCGCGGCCGATGGCTTTTTTGGGAGTAAGGCGTATCAGCAATACGATGCCATTTTGGCGATGTATCACGATCAAGGGTTGGCGCCTTTTAAAGCACTTAGTTTTGGGGCGGGAGTAAATTATTCGGGGGGTTTACCCATTATTAGGACTAGCCCCGATCACGGCACGGGTTTTTCCATTGCAGGAAAAGGGGAGGCAAATGAGTCGTCATTTAGAGCCGCTGTGTATTTAGCTTGTGATTTGGTGAAGCATCGAAAACTGTCTAATGAGCTGACTAAAAACCCTTTAAAATCAAAAAAAGGAAGAAAAGAATACTAATCTCAAACTAAAAGATTTTATATCTTTGCCGGCTCCAATTGTGTGAGCTAAAAAATGGAAGCTTTAAAGGAATTCAACATAGGATATTCCGGATTAAAATTAGGCGAGCATTTGTTTGATTTTCAATTGGATGATTTGTTCTTTCAAAATTTTGATTACGATTCTTTTTGCCAATCGCAAATAAAGGCCAAAGTGCGTCTGTTTAAAAAAAGTAGCTCCTTAGAGTTTGACTTTAGTTTTACAGGTGATGTGGAGGTGATTTGCGATACGCTAGGAGAGCCTTACCAACAGCCTTTGAGTGGAGAATCTTCAGTTAAGGTAAAGTTTAGTGAACTGCGAGATGACAGTAATGAGGAAATTTTAGTGCTTCCTTATAACGAGTATCAACTTAATGTTGCGCAGTATTTGTACGAGCTGGTAATCTTATCGATTCCATTAAAACTGGAATCGCCAGAGGCAAAAGGAGAAAGAGGAGATGAAGTTAGAGAACAATGGGCAAGTAAGCTAGATGAAGTAAACGACCAAAGTGATAAAACGGATCCTCGGTGGGATAAATTGAAAGATCTTTTAAGTTAAACGGATTATTTAAATACAGGAATAAAAATGGCACATCCAAAACGCAAAATCTCGAAAACGAGAAGAGACAAGCGAAGAACACATTACAAAGCTACCGCCCCTACAGTGGCTATTTGTCAAGTTACTGGCGAAGCGCATTTGTATCACCGTGCATACTGGCACGAAGGGACCCTTTACTATAAAGGTAAAGCGGTAATGGAAAAAGAAGTAGCTTAAAAAGCGCATTTAAAAGGTAGTTCAATACTACCTTTTTTTGTTTCATGACCCATATTGGTATAGACATATTGGGAGGAGATTGGGCACCAGAAGCCGCATTGAGCGGTAGCTTGAGTGCCCTTAACTTGTTAGGTGAAAACACAATACTTCACTTTATAGGTCCTCAAAATTTAGTTCAGCAGCATCTTGATGAGCAGCATCCAGCCTTGGCTAAAAAGGCTGTGATACATCCTACCGATGATTTTGTTGAAATGGGTGAAAATCCCGTTAAGGCTCTTCAAAAAAAGCCCCAGGCTAGTATTAACATTGGCTGTGCTTTAATGGCGAAAGGCGTGCTCAACGGATTTGCCAGTGCTGGTAATTCTGGTGCATTAATGGTGGCCGCTATGCATTTTTTAAAACCCATTAATGGCGTTTCAAGACCCTGCGTAGTAAGTGCATTTCCACAAAAAAACGAACATAAAAATGTGTTGGTTGATGTTGGCATTAATGCAGATGCAAAGCCCGAAATGTTAGTTCAGTTTGCCAAACTGGGTCAGTTATATTCGCATCATGTGTTAGGTGTAAAAAGCCCCAGAGTGGCCTTGCTTAATACGGGAGCAGAGCCAAGTAAAGGCAGCTTATTGTATCAAAAAACTCACGAGTTATTAACCGATGCAAAAGACATCACTTTTGTTGGTAATTTAGAGGCGCGAGATTTTTACGATGGAGTTTCGGATGTAACGGTTTGCGATGGATTTACGGGTAACGTGGTACTGAAGCAAGCGGAAGGTTTTTATAACCTCTTGAAGCATCAAAATATAGAAGATCCATTTATAGAAAAGTTCAATTACGAAGAGTATGGCGGTACTCCTATTTTAGGGGTAAACGGAAATGTGATTTTAGGACATGGAATTTCAAGTTCAAAAGCCATTTGCAATATGATTTTAGCTACCGAAAAAGTAGCTAAAGCTAATTTAGCATTACACATAAACAAGGCATTTAATAAATAGATGGCAACAAAAGCGGCAATTACAGCAGTAGGTGGTTACGTACCCGATTTTAGGCTTACCAATAAGGTTTTAGAAACCATGGTAGACACTACGGATGATTGGATTTTATCACGCACAGGAATTAAAGAGCGAAGAATTTTAAAGGATGACACCTTAGGAACTTCGTTTATGGCCATTAAGGCAGCCGAGGAGCTAATCGCCAAGAATAATATTAACCCAGCGGAGATTGATTTGGTAATTGTGGCCACGGCTACACCCGATATGCCGGTGGCTTCTACAGCAGCGTATACGGCTACGCAAATTGGTGCCGTAAATGCCTTTAGTTTTGATCTACAATCGGCTTGCTCAGGGTTTTTATATGCCTTGAGCACCGGTGCGCAGTACATCGAAACAGGCAAGGCTCAAAAAGTACTAGTTATAGGCGCTGATAAAATGTCGTCTATAATTGATTATACCGATCGTACTACCTGTGTTATTTTTGGAGATGGTGCAGGCGCTGTATTATTAGAGCCTAATGAAGAAGGTTTGGGTTTACAAGATTCTATAATGAAGAGTGATGGAGGTGGCCGCGAGTTTTTACACATTAAGGCAGGCGGATCTCAAATGCCAGCTACCCACGAAACTATTGACAACCGCTTACATTACGTACATCAGGAAGGCCAGCAGGTATTTAAATTTGCCGTTACTAATATGGCAGATGTAAGTGAGCAAATAATGTCGAGAAACAACTTAACGGCAGAGGATGTTACTTATTTAGTGCCACATCAAGCCAACTTGCGCATTATTTCGGCTACAGCCAAACGTATGGGCATTGGAGAAGAAAAAGTAATGTTAAACATTGACAAGTACGGCAATACTACCAGTGCTACTTTGCCGCTTTGTCTTTGGGATTATCAAAATAAACTTAAGAAAGGAGACAACCTTGTTTTTGCCGCTTTTGGCGGAGGATTTACTTGGGGTTCGATTTACTTAAAATGGGCTATAAACCCAGCCAAATAATTTTTAGATTTGTTTTTAAACTGAAAAACCATACCCAATTATGGATATTAAAGAAATTCAAAATTTGATAAAATTTGTAGCTCGTTCTGGAGCTGCCGAGGTTAATTTAGAAACCGAAAACTTTAAAATAAACATTAAAACAGACGCAGCGTATAAGAGTGAGGTTGTTCCTCAGATGATTTCAATGCCACAGCAAGCGATGGCACAGGCGCCAGCAGTAGCCGCTCCGGTTCCGGCAGCAGCTCCAGCAGATGCGGAGGTAAGTGCTGTAGATGATGACTCTAAGTACATTGCTATTAAGTCTCCTATGATTGGTACTTTTTACCGCAGACCATCTCCTGATAAAGATGTTTTTGTAAACGTGGGAGATGAGGTAGGTACTGGATCAGTTGTATGTGTGATCGAAGCCATGAAGCTTTTTAATGAAATTGAAAGTGAGATTAGCGGAAAGATTGTTAAGGTATTGGTAGAAGACCAATCTCCTGTGGAGTACGATCAGCCTTTATTTTTGGTAGATCCATCCTAGATTATTTCCTGTATTTCTGATTTAAAACAGCATTTATGTTTAAAAAAATACTGATAGCCAATAGAGGTGAAATTGCCCTAAGGGTAATACGTACCTGTAAAGAAATGGGAATAAAAACAGTGGCAGTTTACAGCACAGCTGATAAGGAAAGCTTGCATGTACGATTTGCAGATGAAGCTGTTTGTATAGGAGCTGCAGCGAGTAGCGAATCCTATCTAAATATCCCAAATATTATTGCAGCTGCCGAAATTACCAATGCTGATGCAGTGCATCCAGGTTATGGTTTTTTAGCTGAGAATGCTAAGTTTTCGCGTATCTGCGCAGAAAATGATTTAAAGTTTATTGGTGCTTCGCCTGAAATGATTGACCAAATGGGTGATAAGGCTACGGCCAAAGAAACCATGAAGGCGGCAGGCGTGCCAACTATACCTGGTTCAGATGGTTTGTTAGAATCGTATGAGCAAACTGAAAAGTTGGCTAAAGAATTTGGTTACCCTGTAATGCTTAAGGCTACCGCTGGAGGTGGTGGTAAAGGTATGCGTGCTGTTTGGAAAGCTGGAGAGTTGAAAAAAGCTTGGGAAGACGCCCGTCAAGAGGCAGGAGCTGCTTTTGGAAATGACGGCATGTACATGGAAAAACTGATTGAGGAGCCACGTCACATCGAAATACAAGTGGTAGGTGACTCGAGAGGTAAGGCATGTCACTTATCAGAAAGAGATTGTTCCATTCAGCGCAGACATCAAAAGTTAACGGAAGAAACACCATCTCCGTTTATGACAAAAAAGCTTCGTAATGACATGGGCTTGGCAGCGGTAAAAGCGGCAGAATCTATAAAGTATGAAGGAGCTGGAACGGTGGAGTTTTTGGTAGATAAACACAGAAACTTTTACTTTATGGAGATGAACACCCGTATTCAGGTAGAGCATCCTATTACCGAACAAGTTATTGATTATGATTTGATTAGAGAGCAAATTAAAGTGGCTGCGGGAGTTCCTATTTCCGGTAAAAATTACGAACCCCAATTGTGCTCGATAGAATGTAGAATTAATGCGGAGGATCCCGAAAATGATTTTAGGCCTTCACCTGGAAGGATTACCACTTTTCATGCACCTGGAGGGCATGGAATACGATTGGATACCCATGTATATGCAGGTTACTCTATTCCTCCGTTTTACGATTCCATGATTGCTAAGCTTATTACTACTGCGCAAACACGTGATGAGGCTATTGATAAAATGCGCAGGGCGCTGGATGAATTTGTAATTGAAGGAGTAAAGACAACTATCCCTTTTCATAGAGCTTTAATGGATCACCCAGATTATTTGGCGGGTAATTATACCACCAAGTTTATGGAGGATTTCAGCCTTTAGAAATGGATAGCGGGGACTTCTAAAGTAGTCTAATAATCTTATTAAAATAAAATGACCCTTAAGGCTTAGGCACCAAGGGTTTTTTTATGGATAATTGTTAGTTACAATTGAATGGAGCGCTATGATTTAAAACGGATGTTTAAGTATTTAAAAACCCCGTATCGCAATTGCGATACGGGGTTTTTGATAAAATAGATTGTTAAAGGATTTGGCTACTTAGAGCCGTTTCCAA
>CAKZRR010000008.1 GCA_937146805.1 uncultured Owenweeksia sp.
TGAAAGGCTGCATTCGGGTCAGTTAAGGTTGCTGTGACTTTTGATACCCCTATGGCTCTGCCTCGGGGTAGTTCATTGATGTAAATGTAGGGCGAAACAATCAAAATTAATTTGGCTGCTGTTAATTATCAAAAATGATTTCAAAATATGCAAAAGGCAGGGCTACAGACTCAATGGGTTTTAGTTCTCGGATTTCAAATCAAAGCGAACAGGGGAGACTGCATTCTTAATCTATACCGAGCATGTACGGTAGCGTAGGGTAACACGCTACGTTTATTAGCATTTGCTTGTTTAGGTTTTCGGGAGGAAGGAAATAAGAAAATAGAGAGAGAAGGGCAAATGCCCAACGGCCTTGGCTATGGCAAGTGCAGGATTTGAAACCGACTTCTTGTCTGCCTACCGTAAATTCATTTGTTGCAATATCTTCATTTTTAAGCTGTCAGCCGCATTTGCTATAGCCTTTGTTGGGCAATCGTGCTTTTTTATTTCTTCTTCTCAAGTGTGTCAACCAAGTTCTTCAGTTTCTCCATTTCGTTAGGGTCTTTTGTATAAACATCTCCTTTCTCAAGTCCATCTTTCATTTCTTTAATGAACTTATCCTTGACTTGCTGTTGCTTTTGGTCAAGCTCCAAACTGTCCTGAGCGTTTAGATGTCGTCCAAATTGTTCGGTCCAAACCTGCGTCTGTGGTGGAAATGCTCCGCCAATTGAGTTGCTTCTTTCTATCTCAATGATATTTACGTCAAAGTCGTTTTCGAGTATGAAGTATCCACTAAACGTCACTAGATTACTGTCCTTGTCAAGGATTTTGTGAGTATGCTTGATTACATACTTTTCGTAAGCTGGTATTTTCTCATCATGTCGTTTGGAAACGGATTGTGAAAATTCTGAAAATGAAATAGACTTATAACTGTCTGGATATTGAGCGTGATTTTTAATCCAATCTGATACTCCGGTCTCAACATTCTCGTAGGTCGCTTCAAATTCTTGTTGTTCTTCTTCTGTCAATCGATGACCACAACTAAAAACTATCAGAAGTGTCATGTACATTAATAGTTTCATCATTGTCTTTTTTCGCATGTTACCCAACTAGTGGCTAAACAACATGTTGTTTATATCCCCAATATATTAAACTCAAAAAACCAGTAGCAACAAGTGTTTATTGCGTACTTGGTTCAATGATGTAAATGTAGGGCGAAACAATCAAAATTAATTGAGAGCCATAAATTTGTTGTAAATGCTCTCAAAAACGCTACAGTTTAAAGCTAGAGTTTTTTTTATGTTACCCGAAAGCTCCATGATTTTTGAGTTTCTGTTAAACTCCTAGTTTTTTGCCTACATTGCTATGGCAGACAATGAAACACTACTTCCTTCCATTTTTAATGCTATGGGTACTGCCTAGTGCCGCACAAAACTATGTAGATATTGTAAAGCTACATTATGCGCAGGGTGCTCCTACTAATTTTAAAAATAGTAATCATAACACTACGGTTAAAGAGTTTAATGTTGATTTGTTGTACCCCATTCCTTTAAAAAAGGGCAATACCCTGCTTACGGGTATTTTGGCCGAAGGTGTTAGCGCGCGCTTAACGTTTTTGAGTAGTACCATTACATCGGTTTATAGCCTTAACCCTAAGTTGGGGATAAATGTTAAGCATAGCCCCAAATGGTCGGGCACCTATGTTTTACTACCCAAAATATCTTCAGATTTTAAGGTTATTGGCATGGAAGACTGGCAAATAGGAGGGTTGGCTTTGTTGAAATACACTCAAAATAAAAATCTTAATTACAAGTTTGGAGCTTATTACAATAGCGAGCAATTTGGGCCTTTTATAGTCCCATTACTGGGGTTGTATTATCTAAGTAAGGATAAGCGATTGGAGTTAAACCTTACTTTGCCCATGTTGGCCGATGTAAACTTTGCTCTTAAGCAAAAGGTAAAAGTGGGAGTTAATTTTTTAGGGCTCATCCGTAGTTACCATTTAAATGAAGGGTTTGCTTCGGCCTCGGATGTATACCTTGCTAAAACAACCAATGAGCTGTTTGGCTACTTACAATTTGATTTAAGCAAAAGCCTGCTAGTGCAAACTAAGATGGGCTATTCAATAGGGCGTAGTTTTTATATTTACGATGATTCGGATAGAATTAGCTGGGGATTATCGGCTATTAAGTTTGGCGATAAACGAAAAGAATTAAACTCCAAGTTTGAAGATGGAATGGTGTTTAGGGTGAGGTTGATTTACCGCCACCATCTAGAGGATAAAAGTTAACTACTGATGAAATTTATACTTAAAGTCACTTTTATATTACTGTGTATTAGCTGCAAGCAAAAAGTACCAGTGATTGAATTTTCAGACGAATCAGGTTCTGGGGTGGATTTAAATGTCTGGGGTGATTCAACCTATTTATATCATTCTTCAAATACATACACCGTAGCTAAGCCCGACACTTTTCAGTTTAATGATGGTGTTCAGGATATTGTAAGTATCCAGCAGCTAAAATACCGACAGGATACTACAGTGAAACTTAAGGATAGATCCTATGATTTTGAGGCAGATAGTTCCAATATTTGGATAAAAAGGGGTGCTTTCTTCAGTAGCAAAACCGTTCCAGTAAAGTATATGAGGGTAGATACCATTTGGGATCCGGATGACTTCAGTAATTTTTTAATTGATACTGCCAAAGAAGAACTTATAAGTACTGCCCATGTTTTAGAGTTGAGTAAGCCTTCTATTAAAAAGTATGCTGCTGAGATAGAACTGAGAGCAATCAATCAGGGCGTGCTAGTGCAGAATAAGTATTATAGATGTATTGGAGAGAGCGGAGAAGACTATTTCAATCACCAACAAGAGGTTTTGGACAGGATTGAGAAATATTATGCCGTTGTTTTAATATACGATCTAAACAAAGCAAATATATCCATTAGATATCCCTTGTTATTTATTCAAAATGAAGAACTGATTAAACGCTAATCGATGCCATTTTTATGGCGGCTACGGCACACTCCACTCCTTTATTACCATGCACACCGCCAGACCTTGCTCTACTTTGCTCCATGGTATTATCGGTAAGAACGCAAAAAATAACGGGGGTTTCGTAGCTAAGGTTTAGCTCTTGAATACCGTAGGTTACTCCTTGGCATACATAATCAAAATGCTTAGTTTCACCTTGAATCACAGTGCCAATGGCAATAATGGCATCAAAGTCGTTTTCCTCACATAACAGTTTAGAGCCAAAAACCAACTCAAAAGTGCCCGGTACATTTACTCTAACAATTTTATTTTCGGGAGTTCCTGTAGCTCTTAAAGTGTCAAAAGCGCCCTGGTAGAGCGCTTCTGTAATTTCAGAGTTCCATTCGGCTACCACTAGGCCAAACTTCATATTGGCCGTATTGGGTAAATCCTTTGGATTAAAATCGGAAAGGTTAACGGCTGCGGTAGCCATTACTTCAATTTGGCTTCGGCCAAAGCTATAAATTTAGCTATATCGCTCGCTTCGTTTGATTCGCCAAACTCAGTTTCAATACGCTTGTAATATTTTAAGGCTAATTTAAAATCGCCTTCACTTTGTGCTACTACGGCTGCTTTTTTAAGATAAAAAGGCACTACAAATTGGTTTGATTCACCGCTCACAGCGCGCTTGTAATAATCTAAAGCATCGCTCGGTTGGTCTAATTCTAAAAAGGCATCTCCAATAGCTCCTTTGGCAATTACCGAGTATATAGGGTGGTTGCTGCTAAAGTTGTCTAAATGCTCAATAGCATTTTGAAACTCACCTAAATTCAAATAGCTAATACCAGCATAATAATGTGCCATGTTTCCAGCTTTGGTGCCGCTGTAGTCTTCTGCTACATCAATAAAACCAAGGTAAGTACCGTCTCCGTTTAAGGCCAGCTTTAATGAATCTTGCTCAAAATATTCTTGAGCATGGTAAATTTCATCTTTAGCATCGTTTTCGCGAGGCAGCTGATACCAGTTAGTATAAGCAAAATAACCTGCTACAACTACAATAAGAGCGCCCACAATAAGGGTAACACTTTTACTGTTTTCCTCAAAAAAGGCCTCTACCTTTGATATACTTTGTCCAACATCAACTAGAACTTCGTCTTCTTGTTGATTTTTATTTTGCTTTGCCATGGCTGTCTAGCGTTTTTCTTTAAGAGCTGCGAAATTAAATTTTTTTTCGGCATCCCAAACACCTGTAGTTAACTATTCCTCTTAATTTCGCAAGACGTATGATTTTAAAAAAACTTCAACTACTTAACTTTAAAAATTGGCCCGAAGCCCAATTCAATTTTTCGGACAAGCTAAACTGCTTTGTGGGTAACAATGGGGCAGGAAAAACCAATGTATTGGAAGCCATTCATTACCTGTCGGTTTGCAAGGGTTATTTCAATTTAGTGGATTCGCAAAACATAAAAGATGAGGAACCTTTTTTTGTTTTGGAAGGCAGTTTTGATAAAAAAGAACGCATTCATCAAATTTACTGTGGCTTAAAGCGAGGTGAAAAGAAGGTTTTTAAGAAAGATAAGAAGCAATACGATAAGCTGGCGCAGCATATTGGTCAATTTCCCTCGGTTATTATATCTCCGTATGATAGGGATTTGATTATGGACGGGAGTGAGGTAAGACGTAAGTTTATGGATGGCGTTATAAGCCAATCCAACCCCTTGTATTTGGATTCTTTGCAACGCTATAACAGAACTTTGCAACAGCGAAATGCACTTTTAAAATATTTTGCAGCCAATGGCACATACAGTACAAGTGATATACAAGTGTATAATGAACAGTTGGCCGAAAAGGGACAATATATTTTTGAGAAGCGCCAAGAATTTTTAGATGAAATAGCCCCCAAACTGCTGTACTATTTTGAAGCGATTACTCAAAAAAGAGAACAACCCGAAATGGAGTATGCGAGCCAGTTAAAGGAACTAAATTGGAAACAACTTTTTGAGAAATACGAGCAGCGTGATGCCGTTAATCAGTACACGGGTTGCGGTATTCATAAGGATGATTTACAGTTTAAGATAAACGACAGAGGCGTAAAAAAGTTTGGCTCACAAGGCCAACAAAAATCATTTTTAATAGCCTTAAAGTTAGCGCAATACGATTTTTTAAAGGCCAAGCACGGTTTTGCCCCTTTGCTTTTATTGGATGATATTTTTGATAAATTAGACGAAGAAAGGGTAGAGCAGCTGGTGCGATTGGTACATAGTGAGAACTTTGGTCAAATTTTTATTACCGATACTCATAAGGAAAGAACCGTACATCTGGCGCAAGCCATAGATCAAAACGCCCGCATATTTACTATTGATAACGCCCAATTAGTATCCTAGGTAATGAGAAGAAGCAACGAATTGAAATTAGGAGATGCCATTCAAAAATTTTTGGAGACCCATAAATTGGAGGAGAAATTTTTGGAGACCGAGGTGTATGCACGCTGGGAGGAATTGGCTGGGGGTAGCATCAATTTAAAAACTACTAAGCTTATTCTGCGCAACGGGGAGTTGGTAGTTTTTTTAAGTTCTTCTGTTTTGCGCCAAGAGCTCAACCTTAGGAAAAGCGGTATTCTAGAAAAAATAAATATGCGCCTGCGTGGTAAGGGTGTTATTAAAGAGCTGACTTTTAGATAAAAAGAAAGCCCCAAGCTAAAACGGCATGGGGCTTTTGAAATACGTTGGTGTTTTAGCCTAAAACTTAGCGCGATCTGAAAAGTAGAAACTACCTTCAATAGCAGCATTTTCATCAGAATCGCTTCCGTGAACAGCATTGGCAGCAATAGAAGTTGCGTACAGTTTACGAATGGTTCCTTCAGCAGCTTCGGCAGGATTGGTAGCACCAATTAAAGTACGGAAGTCTTCAACGGCATTGTCTTTTTCTAAAATAGCAGCTACAATAGGTCCTGAGCTCATATAGTCTACCAATTCGCCATAAAAAGGTCTTTCACTATGTACAGCGTAAAATGCTTTAGCATCGTTAATCGAAAGTTCGGTCATTTGCATTGCAACAATGCGAAAACCAGCAGCGTTAATCTTTTCAAGAATTGCACCGATGTGTCCAGCTTCAACAGCGTCTGGCTTAAGCATGGTAAAGGTTCTATTTGTGGCCATTACGTTTATTTTTTGGGTTATTGTAACAAGCCGCGAAATTAGAAATTAATTGCATCAAAAAGCATCTAAAAAAGATATTAAGGGATAATTTTTGTTGGGTTTGGCTGAATCTTTAAAAAGAAATTACATTTGCAGCGATTATGCAGAAGAGGAGCAACCTTTTTCAATCATTTCAACATCTAAATAATAATTAATTTCAAAATCAATTTCATGAAAAAATTAAAACTTTTTGCCTTAGGCTTAATGGGAGCGTCAACATTGTTTTTAACCTCTTGTGAGGAAGATGATGATAGTACGGCTTTAGGTCCAGTACTTACGGTAACGGAATCAACAGTAGGTATTAGTGGAGGTGCAATTTCTGCTGCCCCAGGGAGTACTTTACAGTTTGAGTGGGATGCTCGTAAGGGAGATGTAAACTTATCTACTTTTTCGATTACTGTTAACGGAGTAGAGGTTTCAGCTACTACAGATAACGGCAATGTTTTGCCTTACAGTGTTGGTATTGGTGAGAAAACGAACTATACCGATGGTATTTCTTTTACGCCACAAGCCCCAGGAACTTATGTTTTTAAGGCCACGGATAAAGATGGTTTAAGCAAGAGTGTAAGTGTAATGGTAAGCGTAACAGCAAGCTTAGGAACTGAAGTTACAGGTGCTTTCTTTCATATTGAAGGATTAGGTACTGGTGCTTGGGATTTAGTTGGCGATCAAGCTATGTCAAGCTCTGATCCTGATTCTGATAAAGATATGATGAATACGGATATGGCCGGTGTTACTTTTACAGGAAGCTGGGAAGCTGGTACTGGTAACGGTTCTATGTTTGTATTAGCGGCTGGTTTTGATTATGCTGCAGCTACTGAGCAAAGCGCAATGGATGCATTTAATGCTGGAACTGCTTCTGCGAGTGTAAGCAATCCTGCTGATGGCGAAATTTACATCGCTAAAGTAAGAGGTACTGATTATATGGTTATCAAAATTGTAGACGTTGATCCAACAGACATGACCTCTGGTGGTGGTAACGATGGTAAGATCACTTTTGATTACAAGAAAAACTAATAATTTACAACGTAAATTTGAAGCCCTGCTTGGTTGCCAAGCAGGGCTTTTTTGTTTAAAAATTGACCGTTATGAAAGTAGATATTTTAGCCTTTGGCGCACACCCAGATGATGTTGAAATTAGCGCAGGTGCTACCCTAGCCAAGCAAATTGCCTTAGGCAATACTTGTGCTATTGTTGACCTTACCCAAGGAGAAATGGGTACACGTGGCACGGTTGAAATTAGAGCGCAAGAGGCGGCTAATGCCGCTAAGGTATTGGGTGTAAGTGCGCGCGAAAACTTGAAATTTAGAGATGGCTTTTTTAACAATGATGAAATTCATCAGTTAAAAGTGGTGCAAATGATAAGAAAGTATCAGCCCGAAATAGTATTGGCTAATGCACCTACAGATCGGCACCCGGATCATGGACGTGGTAGCGAAGTGGTGAAAACCGCCATGTTTTTGGCTGGACTGCAAAAGGTAGAAACAAGTTTAGATGGAGTAAAACAATCGGCACATCGACCAAGATTGTTGTTGCAGTATATTCAGTTTCAAAATTTACAGCCGCAAATAATTTTAGATGTAAGCGGTTATCTCGACATTAAAATGAAAGCTGTAATGTGTTATGAGTCACAGTTTTACAAAGAAGGCTCTACCGAGCCACAAACCGTAATAAGCGGCAGTAATTTTACCGATAGTATGGAGTATCGTTCGCGAGATATGGGGCGACTGATAGGTTGCGAGCATGGAGAAGGCTTTTTAAGCCCTCAAAATATTGGCTTAAATGATTTAATGAATCTTACTTCAGTACGTTAAAGTAAACGGTATTAAGTGCTGTTAATACTGCGGCCTCACTGTATTTAAGCGCAGCTTCTTTGGCAATGGAGGTGTGGTTATACTGATCGTAGTTTTGTAACATAAAAACCAAAGCTTCCACAAATTTTTCATGGTTTTCGGCCTCTACCAAAACACCATTTTCAGTATTTAGTTCCTCCGAAATCCCGCCCACATTTGAGCTTATTACGGGGGTTCCGCAGCACAGTGCTTCCAAAATTGTGCAAGGTTGATTTTCGAAATGGCTGAACATTACGTAAGCGTGAGCGCCTTGCATTTTGTTAGCAATATGGGCGCTGTTTCCAGGTGGTACTATTTCCACTTTCGTGGGATGTGGACCGTATTCAGCAATTTTATTCTCTAATTCAGCTAAATCACCATCTCCTCCAATCTGCAAAATAAAAGGGATTCCCATTTTTTCTAAAGCTTTGAACCCCAGCAGTAGTCCAGTGATGTTTTTTGAGCGTTCCTCTAAGGTGGATACATGTAAAAACGTAAAACTGGCGGGAGGGGGCTTGGCAGCAAACTTAAAAACAGAAGTGTCCACTACATTCGATATTTTTTGATGTGGAGCCTCTCCTCCAAACTGATAAATGGCCTCTCCTAAATGCTCCGAAACAGGTAAAATATATTTCGCCTTATTAAGGATACGCAACGTTTTAGCTTTTTTAAAAATACCCCAATTATGGTTGGAGCTGGGTTGGTAACCCGAAAAATGCTCCGTTACTACATAAGGAACCTTTAGGCTGGATAAAAGCAAACCAGCAGGGTAGGCCACGTGCACATGAGCAAGATTAAAGGAATGGGTTTCATGAGCCTTTTTAAGACCTAAGCGCATGGCTCTCAAGTGGCTGAATACCGGACGTTTTTTTATAAAAAATACACGGATTTCGGTGAGGTTACCGTTTTGTTGAACATCTACAGAAGCCGTGTTGTTTTCAAAGGCTGCCAGAACTACAACTTTATGCTGTTGTGCTACAACTTTAGCATGACGTTGAATAAAATTGCCTAAATGCGGGTCGTGCGGAGAAGGATACCAACTGGCTAAAAAAAGAATCTGGAGCGGCTTAATAGTCAATTTTTTAAACTATTGATGTATTACAATTAAAGAAGCACGGTAAATTTAGTGCATTCAGTTTAAAAAATACAAACCCATAAAAAGGGGTGAGGGTCCGCTTTAAACAGCTCTTAAAGGTGCATGCCTACGGGTAGTAAGCTCCTGCGACTTCTGTTTGCTTTAAAGTGACTTTTTACAAATTTAGTCATGGGCACCACGCGCATTTTTTTCTCTGTAATTAAGTCTAAAATAGTAGAAACCATTTCGTCTGCCTTACCAGACTCTACAAAGTTTTCTGGGAAATCAACATGAGTTAAAAAATACTTCTTCTCTTGTATTTGGTACTCTATAATTGCCAATGATTCGTCCATACGCACTTCAAAGTGCCTCATTTCTGTGTTGTCAACTACCTCCATAATGTGTCAGCTAATGAATATGATTTTTTCGGGAAAAATAGGCGGCAAATTTACAAAAAAAATGAAAAGAGATAACAATACCATTTTCAGTTATTTAGGCTTTGAAGCTGCCGTAAAATTTCTACCAATTTCCGTTCTTTGAAGCCTTGTTTTAAACGTAAAGTATGTTGTATAAACGAATTGTTTTGTTGGGACTTTTTGGTTTGATAGTTGCCTGTGCCGAACCAGCTGGAATAAAAACAAATAAAGCAGAGGTGGAGGAGCACAACCTAAGAGGCTATGCCCAAGGAAGTACTTTTCAAATAAAATTTAGAAGTGATGTAAAGCACTCCTTTAGGAATAGTTTCGACTCTATTTTTAAAAGTATAGATGCTTCTATGAGTACCTATCTGACTAGTTCTAGTATTAGTAGGTTAAATGCTGGAGAACCTATTTGGCCTGATACTAATTTTATAAAAGTGCTTAGGCATTCTATTACTGTGGCAGAACAAACGGGCGGTTTGTTTGATCCAACGATTGGGCCTTTGGTTTCTTTTTGGGGATTTGGTACTTCTAAAAAAAGTACTGCTGATACCACAAAAGTGGACTCCGTTAAAGCCCTGGTTGATTATAGGCGCTTACCAACTATTGAAGAGGACTCCTTGGTTTTGCCTGTTCACTTTAGTTTGGATTTTAATTCAATTGCCCAAGGTTATACCGTAGATGTATTAGCTGAATTTTTGGAACAGAAAGGAGTGAAGAATTTTATGGTAGAAGTAGGCGGAGAAGTGCGAACCCAAGGAGTAAATGCTAGAGGTGAAGCTTGGCGCATTGGAATTGATAAACCCAGTGAGGAACAGCAAGAGGGTTTTCAAATTATTGTTTCATTAGCGGATAAGTCATTGGCCACTTCTGGTAATTACCGCAAATTTTGGGTAGACGAACTTACTGGTATTAAGTATGCGCATACTATTGAGCCTATATCCGGCTGGCCGGCTAAAAACACTTTGCTAAGTGCCACAATTATTGCTAATTATTGTATGGATGCCGATGCGTATGCAACCAGCTGCATGGTAATGGGTTTGAAAAAATCAGTTGCTTTTATAGAAAACCTTAAAGGTGTAGAAGGCTACTTTGTTTACAGCGATAGCGCTGGGAATTGGCAAACAATCCACACCACAGGATTTAAAGAATACTTGCCGAAGCTTTAACTTAATCGGCTGTTTCTTCTTTTTTGCATTGTTCGCTAGGCATGGCGCCACAAAATCCACAAGCTTCTCCTTCTTCGTTTAAAAAGGGACTATTGCTAGCACAGGTTCCAGAAAATTCACCGTCTTTTTTCGCCCATATCTTAATGGCAATTCCAGCAAAAGCCAAACCAATAAAAACAACGGAGATGATAAATAGCTGCATGAATTATAAGATGTTAATTTCAGGCTCCAAAATTACACCAAAGGTTTCATTTACCGATTTGCGAATGGCTATCGATAAATCGAGAACCTCTTTTCCAGTAGCATTACCGTGGTTTACTAGTACCAAAGCTTGTTTTTCATAAACACCAGCATCTCCCTTTCGGTAGTTTTTCCAGCCGGCCTTTTCAATCATCCAACCAGCTGCCAGCTTCGTTTGTTCGCTCCCCGAAGGGTATCCTACCATTTCAGGAAATTCTTCTTTGAGCGCCAAAAATTGACTATTAGCCACTACCGGGTTTTTAAAAAAACTTCCACCGTTGCCAATAACTGCAGGGTTAGGTAATTTACTCGACCTAATATTTATTACTGCTTCTGATATACTTTGTATGCTGGCTTCCTTTCCTATAGTTTCGAGTTCCTTGTTAATAGCACCGTAACTAGTGTTTAGTTGGTGATTTCGATTGGTAAGTTGAAAAAATACACGGGTTATAATGTACTTTCCTTTGCCCTTGGTTTTAAAAATAGAGTGGCGGTAGCCAAAATCGCATTCCTCTTTTCTGAAAATTTCAAACTCACCAGTTTCTACGTTTAGGGCTTCTAAATGATGAAAAGTGTCTTTAATTTCTACTCCGTAGGCTCCAATATTTTGAACAGGAGTAGTACCTACATTACCAGGTATTAACGATAAGTTTTCCAAGCCACCTAGTCCATTTTGAATCGTCCATTGAACAAACGTATGCCATACTTCACCGCCCATTACCGAAACAAGGGTGTGGTCTTCATTGGATTTTTCAATCCATTTTTCCTTAAATGAAATTTTGAGCACCAAACCCTCAAAGTCTTTGGTGAGCAGTACATTGCTGCCGCCTCCTAATATTAATTTTGGAAGTTTAAAATGGTCGTCATGTACAATCCATAAAAGATCGTCCATGGTTTTGGCTTCAAAAAAATAGTGGGCATTAGCCTCAACCCCAAAGCTGTTGTAGGGTTTTAAAGATACGTTGGTGCTTACCGATTTTTCCACGTTTAACGTTGTGTTCCTGGGTATTGATTTAAGGCGGCTTCAATAATAGCTACCGATTCGGCAAGGTCTTCTTTTTTAAGAACATACGCAATTCTAACTTCTTGTTTGCCGCTTCCGGGAGTGGCGTAAAAACCTTCGGCAGGAGCCAGCATTACAGTTTTCCCGTCCTTGTTAAAATCGGCTAAAAGCCATTGCGCAAATTTTTCGGCACTATCTACCGGCAACGAAGCCATGGCGTAAAACGCGCCTTTGGGAGTGGGGCAAAATACCCCTTCAATCTTGTTTAAGCCTTCTACTAAAGTGTTACGTCTTTCAACATATTCATTTTTCACTTGATTAAAATACTCGGCACCGGTACTCAAAGCAGCTTCGGATGCAATTTGAGCTAAGGTAGGAGGACTAAGTCTGGCTTGTGCAAACTTCATAGCCGTAGCCATAAACTCTTGATTTTTTGAAACCACACATCCTATACGCGCTCCGCACATACTATAGCGTTTACTTACCGAGTCAATTACAATGGCATGTTGTTCCAAACCATCTAGTTGTAAAACTGAAAAATGCTCATTACCATCGTAAGCAAACTCGCGGTACACTTCATCCGCAATAAGAAAAATATTGTGTTTTAAAACCAGCGCGCGTAGCTGCTCTAGTTCGGCCTTGGTATATAAATAACCCGTTGGGTTGCCCGGGTTACAAATCATTATGGCCTTTGTTTTGGCTGTAATAGCCTTTTCAAAATCAGCGATAGGAGGTAAGGCAAAATGTTGCTCAATGCTTGAAGGAATAGGCTTTACGCTTACACTGGCCGATAAGCCAAAACCATTGTAATTGGCATAAAAAGGCTCTGGAATAATAATTTCATCCCCTGGGTCGGTGATGCTATTAAGGGTAAACAAGATGGCTTCAGACCCTCCGGTGCTTACTATTAAATCATCGGCCGTAAGGTTAATACCGAG
This sequence comes from uncultured Owenweeksia sp., assembly GCA_937146805.1. GTDB lineage: Bacteria > Bacteroidota > Bacteroidia > Flavobacteriales > Schleiferiaceae > Owenweeksia. The sequence goes on from CAKZRR010000008.1 coordinate 12,824, forward strand.
GTTTTGGTAATACTTTGCTAGGCCTTCTCGGTACGATTGAAAACCAGCTGAGTGGCTGTATTCCAATACTTCGATATCGGCATTTTTTATAGCTGCAATAGCTTGCTTGGGTGTCGCAATATCAGGTTGGCCAATGTTTAAGTGAAAAACTTGGCGTCCCAATTGTTTAGCTTTTTCAGCAAATGGCACCAGTTTACGAATAGGAGATTCGGGCATGTTTTGCCCTTTAACCGAAATTGTTGGCATGGTAAGCTTAATCGTTTAAAGTAAATTTTTTTACATAAAAAACCCCGTAACAGGTTACCGTTACGGGGCGCAAATGTAAATGATAGAATTTGTTTATTTACTGTTTTCCATCATAGTACTTTTCTCCTCTTTTACAGGAGTAGTTTGTACAGCGGGTGCTTTTTTCACAACCCCTTTAATCTTAATTACTTTGGCAGGTGCGGTAGCATTTGAGTTTACTGTTACCGATTTGTTAAAGGCACCTACTCTTTTGGTGTCGTATTTTACTTTGATAACTGCGCTTTCGCCTGGAGCGATGGGCTCTTTTGGGCAATTAGGAACGGTGCATCCACAAGATCCTTGGCAGTTGGTAATAATTAAAGGTTCTTTACCGGTGTTGGTAAATTTAAATTCTCGTTTTCCATCAGCTCCTTGGTTAATGGTTCCATAGTCCACTACTTCCGATTCGAAAGTAATTATTGGGGCGTTGGGGTTAGACTCTTGAGCAAAGGCAAATGTTCCTAATGCGATAAACGAGATGGCTAGTAAAAGCTTTTTCATGATTTTGATTCTTTTTTAATGTTAAACAAAACTAAAATTAAATAGTTAGGTATGAAAACCATTTTGCGTAAAAGCGAAAAATGTGCCACAAATATGAAAACAAACTTTTAACAATTCATAACTTTGGCCACTTAAATAGCAATTTCTTGTAATCCCTTTATTTAATGAGCATTCCCGCTAACTATAACTTCCTAGAATCAGACGAAAAATGGTATCAATATTGGCTTGATAACCGATACTTTGAATCGAAGCCCGATGAGCGAAAGCCTTATACCATAGTGATTCCTCCGCCCAATGTTACTGGAATACTGCACATGGGGCACATGTTAAACAATACTATTCAGGATGTTTTGATTAGGAGAGCTAGGATGCGTGGGTATAATGCCTGTTGGGTTCCAGGTACCGACCATGCCTCTATTGCTACCGAAGCTAAGGTAGTGCAAAAGCTGAAAGAGGATGGTATTAGCAAGTTTGACATAAGTCGTGAAGAGTTTTTGGAGCATGCTTGGGAGTGGACACATAAGCATGGCGGCATTATTTTAGAACAACTTAAAAGACTTGGAGCTAGCTGTGATTGGAGCAGAGAAGCTTTTACAATGGACGAGGCGCGCTCGGAATCGGTGATACAGGTTTTTGTTGATTTGTTCAACAAAGGTAAAATTTACCGTGGCTACCGCATGGTAAATTGGGATCCAGACGCTAAAACAACTTTGAGTGATGAGGAGGTAATACACAAGGACGTGAATGCCAAACTGTATTATTTAAAATATAAAATTGAGGGTACAGAGGAGTTTTTAACCGTGGCTACCACACGCCCCGAAACCATTTATGGTGATGTGGCAGTTTGTGTTAATCCAGCCGATGAGCGCTACCAAAGTTTAAGAGGTAAAAAAGTAATGGTACCAGTGGTAAACCGCTGGGTGCCTATTATTGAGGATGAATATGTTGATGTGGAATTTGGTACAGGATGTTTAAAAATTACGCCTGCGCATGATATCAACGATAAAAATATTGGTGATAAACATAAATTAGAGATCATAGACTCTTTTAATGACGATGGAACGCTAAATGAGCACGCTGCGCATTATGCCGGTAAAGATCGTTTTGTAGCACGTAAAGAAATTGCCAAGGAGTTGGATGAAAAAGGCCTTATGGCGAAGGTAGAGGATTATCAAACCTCTATTGGTACCAGCGAACGCACGGGAGCGGTAATTGAGCCTCGTTTATCGGATCAATGGTTTTTGCAAATGAAAGAAATTGCAGAACCTGCTTTGGAGGCAGTAATGAATGATAGCGTAAAATTAATACCCGAAAAGTTTAAAAATACGTACCGCCACTGGATGGAGAATGTTCACGATTGGAACATATCTAGACAACTGTGGTGGGGACATCAAATACCGGCCTACTATTACGGAACCGGTAAAGATGATTTTGTAGTGGCAAATTCTAGCGATGAAGCCTTACATCTGGCGAAAGCCAAAAGCGGCAAAGATTTAAGCGCAGCAGATTTAACACAAGACAAAGATGTTTTGGACACCTGGTTTTCGTCTTGGTTGTGGCCAATTTCGGTGTTTGATGGTTTTAGAAACCCTGATAATGAGGAGATAAATTATTACTATCCAACGCAAGACTTGGTTACGGCTCCCGAGATTTTGTTCTTTTGGGTAGCGCGTATGGTAATTGCGGGCTATGAGTATAGAAATGAAAAACCTTTTAGCAACGTGTACCTTACTGGGATTGTGCGGGATAAAAAGGGACGTAAAATGTCAAAGTCTTTAGGCAACTCACCCGACCCGATTGCTTTAATGGAAAAGTACAGTACGGATGGTGTACGTGTTGGTATGTTGCTTACTTCTCCTGCCGGGAATGACTTGCCTTTTGATGAAGAACTATGCGGACAAGGGCGGAATTTCAGCAATAAAATTTGGAATGCCCTACGCTTGGTAAAAGGTTGGGAAGTGGTTGATATTAAGCAGGGTGAGGCGTCTGTTTCGGCCATTAAATGGTTTAGAGAAAGACTGAAAAAAGCAGTAGTTTCATTGGATGACTCTTATGATAAATACCGGATTTCGGAAGCTTTAATGACTACCTATAAATTGGTATGGGACGACTTTTGTAGCTGGTTTTTGGAGGCGGTAAAGCCCGCTTACCAGCAGCCGATAGACAAAAAAACATTAGCCGCTACTTTGCAATTTTTTGAGGAGATATGTGTGTTGTTGCACCCCTTTATGCCTTTTATTAGTGAAGAGATTTGGCATTTATTGGCCGATCGTAAGGAGGGTGAAACAATTTGCTTGGCTAAATGGCCAGAAGTAGCTGAGGCTGATGAAGTGTTGCTAAACGACTTTGAACAAGCGGCAGCTGTGGTAAACGGCATTCGCAATATTAGAGCGTCAAAAAACATTTCATTTAAAGAGCCATTAGAATTACAAGCTAAAAATGAAGATGCGGTTCCTGAGTGTTTTAGAAAACTAGTTGCAAAGTTGGGCAACATTAACGAGATAAACTTGCTTAGTGAAGTAGATGCTACAGGGTTTAGCTTTTTAGCGGGTAAGCATGAATTGACCATTCCTGCGGGCGATAGTTTAGATGTAGAAGCGGAAGTGGAAAAGTTGAAGAAAGATTTAAGCTACCAGCAAGGCTTTTTAAAATCGGTAGATAAGAAACTAAGTAACGAGCGTTTTGTAAACAATGCACCACCTGCGGTGATAGATAGCGAGCGCAAAAAACAAGCAGATGCAGTGGCCAAGATTAAGGCCTTAGAGGAGCGTTTGGTTGTTTTAGGCTAATCGTACTGTGTTAAACCAAATAAAAAAAGGAAACCTAGGTTTCCTTTTTTTATTTGGTTTACGTTTTTTTAAAAGCAATACCGTAAGGATACGGCCGGCCCAATGCCTGAAAAATAGCCGCCACCTACGGCATTCATGCTTATTAGCACATCCAGCGCTGCCTCAAAAGGGATTTCGTTAAACTCGTATTCTAAACCGGCTATTAAATCAGCACCTAGGGTAAGGTGCAGGTTGTCTTCCTCTTCTTTCTTATACACCTGATTCCATAGTCCAATATGCGCACCGGCACCATAGTGCCAGCTAAAACCACGTGCATCAAAATCATGTTGTACTTGGTACAAAGCGGTAACAATGGCACCACCACGCCTAAAGCTAATAATGCCCTCAATAGCCTTATTGGATTCTATAAAATGTTTAACCGAAATACCGCTATGGTAACCACCTCTAATACCAATAGAGGTATTGGAGTTTTGAGCGTAGGAGCAGATACCACTTAAAATTAGGATGGAAAGAATAAATTTTTTCATCGATAAAAACACTTTAGTATTTGTTCTATCTGCGAGGTTAAAGAACCTTTCAGAGAAAATAAAAAAGCCTTCGTTTAGGGGTCGATTTATCTCCTTATGATTAATAGGTAAACAATTTTTCTACCAAGAAATAGGCTTGTAATCCTTTAAAAATTTCCCACACCAATGTTTTCCTGTATTAATGCCATCGTACAAGGGGTCTAATACACGGGCGGCACCATCTACTATATCTAAAGGTGGCTGAAAGTCATGAATTTTTTCTTTGCGTTGCGCTAGCTCAATAGGATCTTCATCAGTAACCCAGCCTGTATCTACCGCGTTGGTATAAATGCCGTATTTGGCAAAGTCAGAAGCACTGGTTAAGGTCATCATATTTAAAGCCGCTTTGGCCATATTGGTGTGTGGGTGCCTTGGTTCTTTATGAAATTGGTGAAACTTACCCTCCATAGCCGATACATTGATAATGTGCTTTTTACCGGTGTTTTCCTTTTTCATGATATTTACCAATCGGTTGCACAAGACAAAGGGTGCTACCGAGTTTACTAGTTGTACCTCCAACATTTCGGTGGTGTGTATTTCGCCCAGTTTAAGGCGCCAGCTGTTGGTTTTACGTAAATCTACCTGCTGTAAATCGGCATCTAGTTTTCCTTCCGGAAATATTTCTTCGGCTGTAATGGAATTATCCATGCTGTACGGAATTTGCGATAATTCCGCGGAAGCGCGCAAACCAATACCCAATTGTTTGCCATGCCACGAAACGGGTAAGTTTTTATTACTGCCCTCGTTAAAATCGGTGCTTAATATTTGTAATTCATTAAGGCAAGCTTGATGATCGGCTAAAAGTAATTGGGCATTTTCAGGTAACTCACTCCTATTTTTAGTTTCATTATCCATTAAGTGTTTGTAAAAACCAGAGGGCCTTCGCACGGTTTGGGCAGCATTGTTTATCAAAATATCCAGTCGCTCGTATTGTTGCTCTATAAAGTTGCAAAAAATCTCTACGCTGGGTATATGCCTTAAATCCAGGCCATGAATTTTTAAACGATGTCCCCATTCTTCAAAATCAGACTCCTGCGCATAACGCAGGGCCGAATCTGCTGGAAAGCGAGTAGTGGCAATAACGGTGGCTCCAGCGCGCAGCATCATAAGGGTAATATGGTAACCAATTTTTAAACGCGAACCGGTAACCAAGGCTACCTGTCCTTTTAGATTGGTATTTTGAAAGCGCTTAGCATAATTAAAATCGCCACATTCTTTACACATGCTATCGTAAAAGTGATGAAGCTTGTTGTACATTGTTTTACATACATAACAATTGCGTGGTGATTCCAACTCAGGCATATCCTTGTCTTCTTCGCCAGTAAGCGCAATCATTTTGGGGGCTATAAACACAGCCGATTCTCGTGCACTTCTAATACCCGTTTTCTTTCGGGCATGTTTATCTTGCTCTATAAGTTTGCGCTTGGCGGCCTTTCGGCTGTCTTTTTTACGTCTTAAAAATTCGTCTTTACTGGGGCGCGAAAGCATACCTGCGGCTCGTATCAGCTCAATCCTTTTTTCTTTTGGGATGTCAAAAATTTGGTTTGTATCCTCATTTAGCGTTTGCAAAGTAGCCAGGCATTGGGCAATTTGCTCTTCGCTTAGGGTAGGGTTTTGAGCGGACGACTTTTTCATGCGACTGTAATTTGCCGCAAAAGTAGTTTTATAAACGGAGGAATAAACCACTGGAGTGTTTGTTTTGAAATCACAGTCAGTTTATCAGTGAGGTTATTGGGAGGGTTTTTGAAAAAGGTTTTTATGGAAAAATGAAACAGGGTAGCGATTAATGGATTTGAAGCAATTCTTCGCAATAGCCACGTTACTTTTCCACACGCTTTCCGTCTTTTGTTATTTGATACCAATTATCACTTGACCATCTAAAATGCTCAAACGTCTTTACTGTAACATAATTATCAGAAACTTCAGCAAAATCACCATCAAAGGGACGAGCGCAGTCAAATTTAGGTTCGATTATTATTTTCCCGGATGAATTGGCGTATCCCATTTTGTCATTTTTGATTATCCGGAAAAGCCCACCTTTTAGATAATCAGGTCCGTTATCATATTTAAAGACTTCAAATAGTTCATTGGCATGTTGGTCTATTCCAAGTATTTTCATAGTACCTTTTTCGATGACCATACCGAATTTCCAAATAGTATCGGTATAGCAGTAATAGTATTTTCCAATCGGAATAATCGTGTCCCCATTTGAGTTTAGATAGCCAGAAGGAACTCCGATTTCGTCAAATTCTTCTTCGTGAAATTTAACCAAATAAGTATTTTTTTTCAAGCTACAAGCAGAAATTAAAAGCGTGATTATTCCTAAGGTAAGCTTTTTCATAATGTGCCTAATATATGCCCAGCTAAGAGTTGTTAAATGTAAAGCTATTTACTTGTATTTTTTATACTTACTATCTTTCCATTTGTTTGTGCCAAATTCGCTGGAAGCGATGAGTTCCTCCAGTCGTTTTGTTTTGGTTTTATCCTGTACAGCAGAAATAACCCAGTGTATTGAAAGTTTTTTATAGGAAGGGGCAAGAGACTCAAAATAGTCCCAAGCTTTCAAATTTTTCTTAAAATGATCTTCAAAATCACTTGGTAATGTCAGTTCTTTTTGTCTAAAGGCGTAGGCATTAGGTTTGTCTTTTGGTCTGTTGTTATAAGCTTCTATTCCCATTTTTTGCATGAGGCCTTTTTTCGTTAATTCTTTAATCTTATCTAAATTCACAAGACTCCAAATGCTGTTCTTTTTTCGCGGAGTAAATCGTATTTGATAGGAGTGTTCATCTATAGAATTTCGAACACCATCAATCCATCCAAAACAAAGTGCCTGGTCTACTGATTGAGACCAGGTCATACTTGGTTTTCCACTGTTTACTTTATGGTAACCAACAAATAACTCTGTTTCTTTTGTATGGTTGTTTAGTAACCATTCTCTAAACCGTATTTGCGAGGAAAAAAAGACAGGTTCTTTCATGTGAAAATTGCTTAATGTTCATAATAAATACTTTGCAACTGCCAGTATTAATGGTTCATCTAAGGACGGATAAGTGCAAATTAGGGCCTTTTTTAATGAGTTCTAGGAGAGTTTTTGTTACTTGAAACAACAACTTTTGGTATGATTAGTAGTTTTGTTTCAATTTATTTTCTGCTATAAAACTAACTATCCGTAAGCGCCATATCAAAAATAATATTGGAGCGATAAAACCCTGATTTCTCAATGGCTTTTTGAGAAGCTACATTACTTAATGTGGTGGAGCAAATAGGTTTTCTATTTAACTGTAGAACTCTATTTACTTGAATTTGCATTACCTCTGTTGCAATACCTTTGCTCTGATAATCTCTATTTACAATGATGCCTATATCGGCAATGTCAGGTTGAGAATCACTCATTCTACATTCACTTGTAGCAATTATCACATTTGATTCCTGAACGATAAAAAATTCCTTTCTTGAAACAAGGTTTTCGGTGTATCCAAATGTATCGTCCATGCCAACTTGCTCCTTTAAAAACACCTTGATAGCTGGGATGTGCGCTATTGTGGCCAAGGTTACCTGCAAAGTTGATTGCACGTCTCTAGGAGTGTTTACGTGTTGAAAACAAAATGTATTGGGCTCAATTCCTTTTGATAAGGATAAGCAAGTGTTAAATGAAATGGGTTCACTTGAACTTAAGCTTGCTGAACTAATTAACTTTGAATGGATTAACTCGGAAATAACCAGGTTCATTTTTGAGTTGAATTTATCTAACAAAAATATCTGTAATAAGTCACCATTTTCATTAATGCAACAGTAACCAATGGTATTTTCGTTATTTTCTATAAAATAATGCTGAGAAGATGCAATGTATAGTTGCTCCCACATAGCATCAATAGGCGCTGTTAATTTTTGATATAACAGACCTCTTAATTTGTTAATGGATTCTGTGATTTCTGTTTCTATAAAATTCATTGATTATTGTATTTTTTAACGACTATTCGTTTATGTACAGTTTTATTTACAAAGTAGCTGATAAAAAACATGGAAGCCCTGGGTTTGTCGGTTAGCATATTACATTTTTTTATCTCTTAATGAGGTTAAGGGCTTTTCATAGTATTTGTAAATTATTATTGATATAAAAATGGTAATAGCCCAATATGAGCTGTATTTCAATACAATTAGGAATCCTTCATTTTGAGAAATGCTATCCCATGGAATGGCTTCTAGAACTATGCCCTTTACAATGGTTAAGTGAATAAGGTACATGGAATAAGATATTAAACTAATAAAGGTTAGAATCTTATAAAGCATTCCAGTGCCGGTCTTAAAGCAACTTAAATAAGGAAGCAATAGAAGCGTAGCCAAAGAAATAATTGAGAATGAGAATACGCAATTATAGAAACTACCAACGGGTATAATATCAAAAACTTTTAGCAATTGGCTTACTATAAAAATAGTGAGGCTTATTATCAGTAAAAGCCCATTATACTTTGCCCAACGCTTTGGGTAGTAATATTGAGTATAGGCACCAAGTACGCCAAATATCAAGCTATCAAGCCTGGTAATTACTTGTTTTCGGTATAAATGTGCCCATTCAAAAAGAGTGCTTACCTCAGTTGTTGAATGTCTATAAACCCTAAAAGCAGTAACCAATGTTAGGATTGATATGCAGGCGAAGAGAACTGCTTGCTTGGGTTTTGTTTTAAAAACGGAAATTAGAAAAAAGAGAGAGCAGGGCAATAAGATATAAAACCATTCTTCAACACTTAAGCTCCAAGCTTCAGGAAAGAAAGTGGGATGTGGGTAACTTAAGTTTTGGCTAAAAACGAAATAGAGTATCTTATTTGAAACCGCAAAATCACTTGGGTTAAACCCGTAATACAGGGTAATTATAGATAGGATTAAGAAGTAATTTGGAAGTGTGCGAAACCATCGCCTTTTCCAAAAGGTGAAAAGAACTGATCGATTGGCTCCCTTTTCTTCTAGTATTTTTATTAGAATTCCTCCAATTAAGAAACCACTTAAAACAAAAAATAAGGAAACCCCATCTAGAATAAAGAAGGATTGAAACTTTTGAAATGGGCTTGGTAAAAATGATTTCCCATGACCAAATACCACAAATAGAATGGCTGAGGCACGTAATATATCTAAGCCGTAAGTTCTGTTTGGGTTAATATCAATTTTTAGGAAATTTTTGATCATGAGGTGACGTAGTTCTTCGTCAATGTAGGTTATTTGATTTTTATCTTATCTCTTAAATTCATCATAGGAATTTCGAAGTACTTATAAATTAGTATTGAAATAGCAATAGTTAAAAACCAATACAACAAGTACCTAACCAACAAGAATACGCTTCCGTCAAAATTTTGGATTATTGTCCAGTCAATATTTCCCATAATCCATTGCTGAACAACGGTTAAATTTATAAGATACATAGAGTAGGATACTAGACTAACATATGTGAGTATTTTGAATAATAGACCCTTTCCTGTTTTGAGATGACTTAAGTAAGGCAACAGTAAAAGAGTTGCTAAAGAAGTAATGGAAAGTGAAAATACGGTGTGGTACAATCCAAACACCTCAAAACCCATTACCTTTCTTTTAGTAAAAATAAAAAGAGCAATTCCTACAATTAAAAATAGCATTCGATATTTATTCCAAAACGTTTTGTAATAGAAAAAAACATAGGCACCTATTACGCCATACATCAAACTATCTAAACGGGTAAAAACTTGTTTTCTAATGGTTAAGCCCCAAGTTTGCATATCGTTTATTACAATGGTGTCGTATTTAATATATCTAAAAATAGTAACACCAATGACTATAGAAAAGGCTGTAAGTAGGATGGATTTGTTAATAGAAATTTTGAATATTTTTAGCAAAATAAACAGCAGAATAGGAACCAATAAATAAAACCATTCTTCAACACTTAGGCTCCAAGCTTCAGGAAAAAAAGCGGGATGTTTTGAAAACAAATTTTGTGAAAACAGAAAGTACAATTTTGTGTCATAAAGATTAAATTTTTCATTAAAAATCACATTCAAAAGAAACAGTACAATTAATACTAGAAAGTAATTAGGGAGTGTTCTAAACCACCGCCTAATCCAAAAATTGAGGATGAGTTTTGTGTTAATTTCCTTCTGTTCAAGTAGTTTAATTAAGATGCCTCCAATTAAAAAACCACTTAAAACAAAGAATATACTAACTCCGTCAAAAATAAAAACACCCACCAATTTGGATATGGGTTCAGGCATCATTTTTTTACCGTGTACTGAAACTACGAATAATATAGCTAAGGCTCTTAAAATGTCTAAACCATAAACTCTATTTGGGTTTATGTCAATTTTAAATAAACTTTTCAAGTTAATTTATTTTTACTAGCGAAGATGCCATCTGGTAAAGGCCAATTTGGATGAGGTTTTGACGCAAAGGTATGTGGGTTTTAGTTGATCCTCTGCATCAAACAAAGTAGGGGGCAATGTACGTAGATAAAGAATATACTTCTTGGTTCTTTTGGAGTCTCAGTTTAGTTTGAGCTGTGATGGGGTGATTGCACCTTTTTTAAATCAATCAAAATAGCAAGCATCAGCTTTTTTAGTATGTCTATTTTTTTTAAGACCTGGCATTAACCTAATGGCAAAGTATAAATCACTGCCGCTGTATTGGTTTTGATTTATAAACAAGGAACCTAGATTATCAGATCCAATAGTTAAAAAACCTAGGCGCAGCCAAGCACCCATTCTAAGTTTCTGGTAATTGGTAAGTACTAGCGGTACGCCTGCCTCAAACCAGCGGTTTTCAAACCTAGCCGAAAGCGCCAAAAGGTTATCGCGCTCTACCCGTATTTTACCCAGTTTTAGTCGCTGATTTATTGCAGCATTTAATAAGAAGTATTGGCTAAGGCGGTAGTCGGCACTAAGGTGTAAGGCGGCCGGTAGAAACATTACAAAGTTTGATTGAGCGGAACTGTTTCCGCTTCCATCGCTTAATAAGTTGGCCAGTTCATTTAGATCATTAAGGTCGTTTAGCTCCTCTTTTAATAAAGAAAGGTTGGAACCGTTAATGTCGTATGCTTCGGTACCTTTATTAAAAGAGATCCAACCAATATCTACCAGTGCTGCATTAAGTTGGTAGTGATATTGTTGACCTCCTTTTTTCTTCTTTTTAAAAGAATAGCCCATGTCAAAACCAAAACCTTTACCCAATACGGCTTTATTGGGGCGATTAAATACTCCGGCTTGCCCAAACTGTAAGCTTGCTTGAGGACTTGAATAATTTAATGAAGTTGGCAAGATATCTATGGTTTGATTGTTTTTAAAATAAGCAGCACCAAGGCCTATAAGGTATTTAATATTTACACCAAAGGCCGATTTTGTTCTGATTTTGCGAGTGGTGTTAAAACCTAGATTTATGGCAACCTCACCCCAGCTTAAAGCCGATACTTGGAGGGGTTTAAAGGACATTTCGTTGTTCTCTAACCAAAGATCTAGTTGGGGTTTACTGAGATTGTTATCCAATTTATGTCCGCTAAAGGCCAACCGCGCTTTGGTAAATATACCGATGGAAAATTTGGGGTTTACACGAAAAACTCCGGCTGGCAACCCAGCAAAGGCGTTCACCGAAAGATTGATTCTACCAGCTGGGTAAAAAAAGTTGTAGAACAGCCCATCAGCAGGAGGGGTTCCTTCTGCGTTTCTATCTACCAGCACTTGGCTATTTTGTGTAAGTAGTTTTAGGCTGTTTGTGTTTTCTAGAAAGGCATAGTCGTTTTCAAAATAAACACCTCCGGAAAGAATATTTACATCCCATGACAATGGGCTTACCTGAAAAGAGGCGGGGTTTAAAGAAAGGCCATTAGCGCCTGCGTAATTGGAAATATGAAGCCCCAATTGGTTTTGCCCCAATACTACTTGACTTGCCAAAAGGCTTACTACTAAAACTCTTAACCACATAATCCAACGCTTTGATATAAAGCGTAAAAGGGTGGGGTTTAGTATGTGTTGTTTATTAGTGCGTGGGGTAAATATTTATGGATACCCTACAATATGCCATTTGTTTTGAGGTTAAATTTTTGCACCAGCAATCTGTTTCCTACTTTAAAGATGCCAAAACCGCTAGCTGTAAATGCGGAACTGCCCGCTACTAAAATAGCAGACCCTAAAAAAGAAGTTGCAATTAGAATTCCAGCAGCCCCAAAAAGTATGGTGTTCATTCCAATAATTTCAAGTACTGGCTCAAAGGCTTGGTTTTTTTTGTTTGAGAAATGTTTGATTCTTTTAATGTCGCTTAGCCAAAAAACTTCTTCAACGTTGTTTATTAGGATATGAATGCTATCATCTTTTAACGATTGAAAGTAACCAACCCGAAACCCTTTTGGTTTAAAGGAAAGTTTAATCTTATCGCCATGTTTAACAACATGTCTTTAACCTGAGTCATTTTTTTACAATACGAGACTATCATTAACCCTAAATGAGTTGGCCTTGGGTATAGAGGTAGCGATTGCCTGTGTATGCCCATTAACTGTAAAACAAGTATGACAATGATGGTACATTAGCTCTCATTATAAACGGTTAAAAAGGAATTACAATTGAATTTACCGAATGATTTAGCTTTGAAATGTGCCACCTAGATTTTAGCTTGAATTTTTTACCACTCACACGATCACCAATTTTATATGAGCCATAACCGAAGCCCTCTAAAAATGGAACGGTCACTAAAATAATGGCACCTAAGTCACCAGCAATATAGGCTAAGGTTCCAGCTACAAGTCCAACACCGCCCAATATCAAGGCTCCAACTCCAACGCCCACTAATATACCTCCAATTACCTGTCTTCCTTTGCCCGCAAATACTTTTATACTTTTAATATCTTTTATTTTATAAACTTTTTCTATTCCATTTACGGTTAATGAAACCTGCTCATTATCTATTGTTTTAAAATAACCGGTTGCGCTACCTTTTGTATATAGCCAAATTTTAATTTTTGCTCCTGGAGCAACTACAAATTGCCTACTAGCATCGGCATTACTTATAGCTAGGCTATCAAGGTTTTGGGGGTTGTCTTTAAAAAAGTTGTTAGAAAACGAGTCTAAACTAAAAAGAAATAACCCTATTACGATCAATAAAGCTCGAGTTGAATAAGTAACTTGATACATTTTTTTAATCAAAGCTGGCCTTAACTGTTTAATTAAGGTAAATTATATTTTGCCGTAAGGTACTAAATACTCAAAATTTGATTTATGATTTTCTGAAAGATGATAATTTCGCTTCTCAATTAACAAATATTGTACTTTGGAACTTCTAATAAATAGCTTGATAAATGTGTATTAGAATAGGATTGGTACTTACTATGTTTATTTATGGCTTTTCGGTAATAGCCCAAAAAGCACCCTTTACCAATACCTTTGATTGTTTTCAAAATAATGGAACTACTTGCGATGAATTACTACTTCAGGAGTTAAAAAAACTGGAAAGCACCCTAGCTCCCGATTCACTTTTTAAAGTAACTATTAATGGTTCACTACTATTTGCCAAGCAAGGTTATTTTGAACCGGGACTTTTATTGGCCAAACAGGCTTTTGAGGTCAGCGATATGGAATCTATAGATCAAATAAAAGCACTGGCTCGTTTATCAGCCATTTATCTTTTTCAAGGAAGTTTAGATTCCTCTTTAAAATATGTAGAACGCGCATTAAGTACCGCTAAGCAGTTAAATGACTCTATGGAAATAGGACGCCTGTACCTTAATAGAGGGCAGGTGAAAAAGGAAATGGCCAATTACCCCAAGGCCATGGAAGACTACATGGAGGCCATACAGTGGTTTGAAGGTTTAGGGAGTATAAAATTAGTGGCGCGCACTAAATCGGAAATGGCAAGCTTGTTTGCTGTTACCAATGAAGTAGAAAAGGCTATAGCCTATAATAAAAGTGCCGCTACTTTATTTAAGAGCTTGGGGCAAACCCACCGCTTTGCCTATTCAGCTTTGAATATGGCCAACGATTTAATTTACACGGGTAGGTCAGATACGGCTATGTTGGTATTGCAAGAGCTTATTCCCATATTTAGGGCTTCGGAGGATGTGTATTTAGAGATGAATGCTGAAGCACAATTGGGTAGAGCGTATTTTAAATTAGGTGATACAGAGCAAGCCATTAAACATTTTTCTATGTCTAATAAAATGGGAGAGGGCCATCGATTTGTAGCGCAACTAGCTTATAACCATGAGTTTTTGTCACGAGTTTACACCAGTATCCATCAGTCAAATCTAGCCCTTTCTCATGCCTTGAAATCGTATGAACTGCATCAACAGCTTGGTTTTAATGAGGAACTATCTAATGCGTTACACGATTTAGCCATTGCTTTTGAAAACACCGGACAACTGGACTCTGCTGTGAAGTATTATCTGCGCTATTTTGAAACGTCTGATAGCCTTTTTTCGATTGATAAGGAGCATGAGCTAGATGCATTAAAAGCTAAATTTCAAGCCGAAGTACAAGCCGAGCAGATAGAATCGGGTAAAGTTGAAATTGCTTTTTTGGAGCAAAAACATCAGGCACAGCTAGTGAGCAATATAGCCTTGGGTTTATGTTTGATAATGGTATTACTTATTGCCATTTGGGTTATTACCCGACAACGTGTGCGTATGAAGCTGCAACGTAAGCTGAATGAAGAAAAACGTAAAACTTTACAGGCAGAGCTAGTAGCCAAAGCACAAGCCGAAGAGCTTTTGTTGGCAGAGTTAACAGCTAAAAAGCGCACGCTTACGGGGCAGGCCTTGGCTATGGCCGAAAAAAATGAAATGCTTCATTCGCTAAAAAATCAGTTAAACGAAATTGCCGAAAGCCAAAAGGAGAATTCGGGTTTACGCCAATTGGTAAATAAGTTTGAGCGAGCCGAAAGTCAGCAGCAAGATTGGGATAAGTTTATGCATGTTTTTAATGAGGTACACCCAACGCTATTGGTGAATATGAAGAAAAGCTATGCTACACTAACAGCCAACGATTTACGCTTGATTGCTTTAATGCGGATGAATTTTTCCAACAAAGAAATTGCCTCCATTTTGCATATTTCAGACGAAAGTCTAAAAAAGGCGCGCTACCGATTGCGAAAAAAATTAACCCTTCCGTCTACCCACAATATTTTTGATTTTGTAATGAAACAGTAGGTTTTTAGGGGTGTTGTCCACCATTTGTCCACCCTGTTTTATTTTGTTTCCTGCCATTTGCACGCACCTTTGCCTCAAACAAGTAGGGCATGAAAACAACTAAATTAATAGGTGCACTTTTTATTTTAGTGGCACTTACCCAATGTAAAAAGGAGGATAAATCCAATCCGGAGCAAAACACTTTTGAGAAAGTAATTAAAACAGGTGGAGGCTTTGAACCAGTGGTGAAATCCACTGTTGTGGAAGACACCGCATCGAGCACCAAAACAGAAGCGGGCCAGCGTTGGCGATGCACCACCACTACTTACGATGCAAAAGACGGTTCGGGTGGCGGAAGTGGCTTTCCACTTTTTAGCCCCAATGCCAATGTAATTTATCCGGGTAGTTTGTTGCAAGGCGCTTCGTTGCGCCAAGCCACTCCAGATGTAATTGCGGTAGATAGAGCGGGAGGGACTATATCTTATGATATAGTTGATGGAAACTTGCAGTCATTTTTTACGGTAGATGAAGTTACTAAGAGCTCCGTATCAAATGCTATGAATCAGATAATTAGTAGTTCATCTGGAGTAGTGCCCGCCAATTTTAATTTTACCTATAAAAACGTACAAAGCCGAAAGCAGTTTGCCTTAGAAGTACAGGCCGATTACGAAAATTCGTTTTTAGAGCTGGAAGGTTATTTAAGTTTAAATACGGATAAAACATACAGCTCTTATTTGGTGCGCTTGAATCAAAGCTATTACACCATGAGTTTTGATATACCCACTAACATTGATCAAATTTTTGATAAAGATGTAAGTCCAGCAGATCTGGCTAAATATGTTGGGCCTGGTAATCCAGCCACCTATATTTCGGATGTAACCTATGGGCGTACCTATTATATGCTTATTGAGTCCACTTCTTCGGTATTTGATATGGAGGCTGGTATATCTGGTTCTTTTAGTGCTATCGCATCTAGCGGAGGCGGAAGTGTAGATGCCAGTTATTTGAGCAGCTTAAGCAACTTAAAAATACAGGTGTTTGCCTATGGTGGAGAGGCTTCTAGCACCTTACGTACTGTGGTAGATGCCAGCCGGTTGGACAGTTTAGTAAACAAGCTAGCAAGTGCTGGAAGTATTGAAAGCGGAAAGCCATTGAGTTATGTAGTACGAAGTGTGTATGATAATAAGGTGGTGAGTGTGCAGCTAGCCAATAAGTACGATGTAACTAATTGTGTGCCCATTGGCAGTGGAAATACAGCTCCAGCGGCTACTTCGCACTGGACAGGTTTGGTGAGAAATTTTGGTGCTATTGGTGCCGCTATGAACCTACGAAACGATAGAATTGCGCTCTTTAATAAGGCCGGAAACCGATTTATGCTGAGTGAAAACAACGTGCTTACAGGACCCTACGCAATTGGTGATATGGGCAATGGAGACCTAGAGTTAGCTACAATTGGCGCGGGCGGTTTATACCGAAGCAGCTCGGGCACCGCAGATGTTTACTTTTTTAATGGCAATGGCAATGAGTTTCAGCGAATGCATGGTGGTGGTCAGTCTTTTAGCAATACCTATGGTATGTCTAGCTTTTTAGGTGGCTCTTGCCCTTTTAATGCGCAAGGAGTTGGCGGAATGTCTTTTATAAATGTAAGCAACAGCAACCCTTTAGGGATGCTAGTATTAAATAAGGAAGGAGATGAATACGCCATTTACAATACACAATCGGGTAAAATTGGCTGGGGCAGTGCGCAAGTAGTGCCAGGATCTGGGTTGGAGGTAAATGGTAACAAAGCGCCATTTACCAGCTTTGGCCCCTTGTGCTATATCCGCATTGGTACTATAGATTATACCGTGTTTTTTAATAAACAGGGCACCCAGTACGCTCTATGGGAAAAAGTAAACGGATTTACACCTGCATACGATCTTTAAAATGTTGAAAATGAAAAAGTACTATTTAATATTAGCCTTTATAGCATACACTGTTACCAGTATTGGTCAAGCAGGTGAATTGGATTTATCATTTAATGGAGATGGAAAGGTAACCCTTGACTTAAGTTATGATGATGTGGGTACTACGGTAGCAATACAAGCAGATGAGAAATTAGTTGTAGGAGGAGTAACTAATAATACCAATGCTGATTTGGTGGTAACGCGCTTGGATAGATACGGCAATCCTGATTTGTCTTTTGGTAACTTGGGTATTACTGAGCTCGATTTTAGTAAACCCAATAGCACTAGTAACGAGTTAATGCGTGATGTATCGATTAAAGCGGATGGTCGAATTATTTTGTTGGCCGAAGCGCAGGTGCAATCTGAATCCGGCCTTATGCTGGTACGGCTGCAAGCCAATGGACAGCTCGACTATACTTTTGCCGATTCGGGTAAAGTGTTTATTGATAATTGGTATGGTAAAAACTACTGGACCTCGGTTGTGAATTTACCCAACGGAAAAATAATTGTGGCGGGTCGGGCTTATGGTAGCTCTACTATAGAAGGTGTGCTGGTTGGTTTTAATGAAGATGGCAGCCGAGATTACACCTTTGGCGATAGTAGTTTGGTTAGTTTCAGCTTGTCTGGAGGCTCGGTACAGTTAAATCAAATGTTATTGGCAGGCAACGGTGATTTATTGCTGGTAGGTTCGGGTTTCGCGCAAGGCGAAAAAAACTTTTTAGCCGCACGTATTAGTTCAAAGGGTGTGTTTGACGCCACTTTTGGTGGAAACGGTATTTCTATTTTTCCTTTTGGAGGATCGGCTGTAGCCAATGATGTACACTTAAATGCCGATGGAAGCATGGTACTGGCTGGAGATGTTTATTTGAATGGAAGGTACCAAGTGGCTTTAGCAAAAGTTCTTAGTGATGGAACCTTAGACCAAAACTTTGGAACCAATGGAAAGGTGATTACACCCATTTTAGATGACGATACCTTTATTGAGGCGGTGGGTGTATTAGGAGATGGTAAAATACTGATATCGGGAACTACGGATGGTATTTGGAATGAGGACATTGTTTTAGCTAGGTACCGAACAGATGGAAGTTTGGATAACTCGTTTAGCTACGATGGCATAGCCACTAAAAACTTGGTAAATGGTTACGATAGAGCCTTTGATGCGTTAGTTCAGCCGAATGGGCGAATGGTAATAGTGGGCTATTCGTTTGAAAATGGATCTAACTCCTCGGTAATAACGGTTTCTAGATTTTTGGGAGGTCAAGGCACCGTTGGAGAAGAGGAGTGGGATGATTTAAATAAACTTGTTATTTTCCCAAATCCGGCTAGTAGTCAAATAAGTATAGACCTTGCCAACTCAGAAGAAGTATATAAATTGGAGCTTATTAATTCGGTAGGAGGGATAGTTAAAAAGGTTCCTAAATATCAGTCTGGAACCGCTATTTTATTGGATGACTTTATCTCAGGAGTTTATATCCTAAAAGTAGATGATTTTAATGGTCAGGTAACTACAAGAAGGTTAGTGATTCGTTGATAATCTTGTTTAAACTTACAAGATCATTGCTCTTCTCTCAAATGATCCAAGTATAAAATACCATTTAGGTGATCAATTTCGTGCTGAAATATAACAGCGGTAAATCCTTCCACTAGTTCTATTTTCTTTTCAAATTGTGCATCTAAATATTCAATCATAATAGCATAAGAACGCGTGTGGGTTGTATCACTTCTGTTTGGGATGGAAAGGCAACCTTCTAAACAGTCTTGCTTACGGGCGGTTTGTTGCAAAATTTTGGAATTCCAATAGGCTTCAAATGGGAAACCTTCTTTATCAAAGCGTTGCACCCAAATTAAGTTTACAAGCAAACCCACTTGTGGGGCGGCAATCCCCACACCCATAGAGGAGCTATCAGTAACAGTGGCATACAGTCTCTCAGCTAAGTAGTTTAGGTTGGTATCCTTTGTGTTTAGTATATCGCGCGCTTTTTTGCGCAGCACTATAGAGTCTATAGAGTTGGTGATGCTCAATATGCGCATGGGATCCTCTTTAGCGCCATCGTAAATAAGTTGCAGTTCTTGGTGGCTAAAATTACCTATCAGGTTGTTGATAGTAGAGGGGTTAACAAAAGAAAGCAGTGCTAGCATGGAAAGGAGGGCGGTACTGGTGAGTAAACACTTTTTAATCATCGACATATTTTTTAGACTCAGCCCAAAATTAGATTTCTTTATCAGTTTAATAACCATGATTCTGCCTTAACGAGTTTGATGCGTTTGGTCTAAAAGAGGTTTCAAAAAAAATAAAGCAGAATTTAAAGCGAGTTTTAAATGGATTTTAGCACGGCTCTTTGTGATATGCAGCTTTTTAAGCTCTGCTAAAATTTCTCCAAATTTGATGTAAATTCTCTATTTCATTTTTGCTGAAATATTTGTCAAACAATTTACATCGCCCAAAGTAGGCCATACATTCTCCAAACTTCAAATATTGCGTTTGTGGTATCGAATTCTTCCGAAGAGATTTTTTGAGAATCTCAAGCCTAATGTTTTCTTCCTTTTCAATTACCTCGCTGATTTTGACAATTTCAATAAAAGAAAACCTGCTTGATATAGTATTTAATTCTTTTAATGAACCCCAATGCTTGCGGGCATCGATTCCTTGGTTAACTCTTCTGAATCGTCCTTTCTGTAGAGCAAAATCTAATTCATCCTTTCGCTCAAAGTCAACTCCTTTATTCTCCAATTCAGACCAAAAAAGCTCTACTTCGGGACCAATACTTTCTTTCCAAAAAGTCAGTATTTCACTTGATAGTGATTTTAACTGCGCTTTAGTTAGCTTACCTCTTATTAATTCTTTTATTTGATTCGAATGATTGATGAATGCGTCCTTTGTTGGATTATCGAAATTTTTAGAGTCAGCTATTATTCCATTTTGCACTTCAATAGTCATTAGTAGTCGCTTTAAACACTTCTGCTTTTCATCATCCATTTTTTGATTAATTATTGTTGGCTTTGTCTTAAAAGTATAAGGTTCCTGAATATTTACTCCTCAATTTTACTAAGCACGGGGTAGCTAATTTTAGCCACGGTTCCTTTTGGTCCAGATGTCCACAGGCTTCCATCGGCAGCCAAGCTAAGTGCATAATAAGCCCCATTAAGCGGTTGCCATGAATTGCCTCCCGTTTGGCTAAACAAACCGCCAAAGCGTCCTACGGCTATTATTTGCTTTAAGTTAATAGCCACTACACTAGAAAGATATTTGTGCTCTGCTTGTACATTATTGAGCACTCTCCAGTTTTCACCATTCCTTGCCAGTATAGAGAAACTGCGTTCGCTGGCATAATCATCGGTGTAATCGCCACCTACGGCTAGGAGTACATTTGAGGCTGCAAAGTACAAGGAAAACACACCAGCCGAGGCGGGGCCAAAATGGAGTTTAGAGTCAACCTCTAACCAACTGTTTCCGGCATTATGAGATATAAAAACAGAAGCTGATGTGCCGCCAACCCCAATAGCCACGGTGCTATCTCCATAAGTTTGTAAGCAGCTACCCGATGCGGCAAAACCACCTTGTTTAGGATGTACTTTAGGCGAGTTTATGGAATCTAGTTCTTGCCATGTTTCGCCTCCATCTGTAGTTTTAATAATTAAGAGCCTATGGGCAGAAGCATCGCTAAAAGCGATGCCTCGCTTGGGGCTCCAAAAATCAAAGGCATCAAAAAATACGCCTTCGGTTTGATTTTTATAAACGGTACGCCAGCTTTTGCCGCCATTGGTAGTTTTACAAATAACTGCGGGCAAGCCGGCCGAAATTATCATAACCGTATCCTTTCCAAAAGCGTGGATGTCTCTAAACTGCAATTCACCGTAGCCTAGTGGCGAGCAATCTACCCAGCTTTGGCCGCCATCTAAGGTTTTAAACACGGCTCCTTCGGATCCGCTTACCCAGCAAATGCTTTTACTTACGGCTGCTATGCCCCGCAAGGAGCTAGGGATAGGGGTGCTTGTACAAGGTGTTAAGTTTACTTGGGCTTGCGTATATATGGGGCCTTGAGCCCAAATTAAAAATACATAAAAGAGGCTACGTAGCATGTGGGTGGGTGGGCTTAGCGCGATGGCTTTGTTGGAAAAGGAAAAACAGAAGGATAAAAGGGAGGTAGCTAATCCATGCAGTTTTAAAGGTAAACCAATGCGTAGCGATACCTAGGGCACTTAACTCTGTGCTTAGTAGCCAAAGTAGTTTGGCCCAATCGAGTGGTTTCTTAACGGGCTTTTGAAAAACCCAAATGGTGTAAATTAAAACAATAGCCATCGTGGCACCCAGCATTAATATTTTAGCACCCGGCCAATGTAAAACTCTAAATAGGGCGCCTATTAAACCCACCGCAAAAGCAGCCTGCATAAACCTAAAATGTTTGCTGAACTGTAAGTTACCGGCTTTAAAAATAAGCAGCAGGCCGTATAATTGGGCTATACTAAAACTGAGTTCGAGCAGAGACTGGGTGAATACATTTTGCCCAACCAGCAAACTATAAACTAAACACAATCCGCTGATAGTTAGCAATGTCCATATAATGCGAAAGCTGGTTGGTGTTGCTTCTAGTTTAACCATTAAAAATTTTATGTCGTTTAATTTCTTTTCCCTGCCGTATTTTAATGGCGTGTACTAATGTGGGTATATCGTGGTTCCACTCCCGTAAAACCAGTACTATTAAAAAGCCCTCGGTTTGCGCTATAATACCTAGTATGAGTGAAGCATCAAACAAATAAGCTGAGTGGCCGGTAAGTAATAAATCGGAAAAGGCCAATACCAGCGAGATACCCCAAAACTTGGCAATAATGGCGTGTAGCGCTAGCCCTTTTTTAAAGCGAAGCAAACAAAGGAGGTGATTTACAATTTCAAAGGTTATGATAATGCTTATTAAGATCAGTTTACTCGCAATAAAATCGGGGTATAACAGTACAATAGATGCTAGTAATCCCACCCAAAAAAAGCGATCTACGGTAGTGTCCAGTCGCCTTAACCTTTCGGTGGAAACACTCAAGAGGCGGGCACTGTAGCCATCAAAAAAATCGGAGAGAAAACCCGCTATCATTAACCAAAACAAAATTACAGAAGCATAATGGCCATTTTGATAGGCGATATAAGGCGCTACAAAGGCAATGGCAAAGCGCAGTATTATAAGCGAAATGGGAATTTTTTGTAGCATTGGATAAATATAGAATAAAGTACCCAACTGGGCTTTTTACTGTTCGAAACAAATGTACATAACCACCGTTTTGTGCAGGCAAGCTGTTAGCTTTGTCAAAAATATTATTGAATGGCACAAAACCGCAAAGCCTCACTTTCTTTCATTTTTATTACTGTGTTGGTAGATGTAATAGGTATTGGAATTATTATACCTATAATTCCTATGTTAATAGAGAGTTTAAATGGGGGAGGTCTTAGTGATGCTGCGCGTATAGGAGGCTGGCTCATGTTTTCGTATGCGGCTATGCAGTTTTTGTTTGCCCCTTTATTGGGTGTTTTAAGTGATCGTTTCGGGCGCAGACTCATAATTTTAATGGCCCTATTGGGTTTGGGTATCGATTTTTATTCTGATTCAAAAACCTTTAAAGAAATTAACGGCAAGTACCCGCAAAAGTGAGTAGCGCAATATGCCCCAACACTATTAATTATACTTTTTAGTATGGACTATAAAATTCCAAATTATTTAAAATACTTTTTGATAATCAGTAGTTTAATGATTACTACCTATATAGTTATTTTAGGTAAAGGATTGGTAAACCCATTGTTAGCAGCTTTTTTGGTAGCACTTATTTTAGAGCCCATGGCCAGCCATTTTGAGCGTTTTAAAATGAGCCGAATGTTGAGCACAGTGGTTTCCATTTTATTGGTCTTTATTGTGTTGTCTTTGTTGTTTGTTTTTTTCTCGGCACAAATAGCCAGTATTACCCGCAGCTTTGGTGACTTACACCCACAGTGGAATGACTTATTAGAGCGCGGACAAGAAACCATTGAGCAATGGTTGGGCGTGGATACCAATGCACAGCTTGATTTTATGAAAAAGGGTTTGGGTGATGTGTTAAAAAATAGCGCCAACTTTATGAGCACAACCGTTTCAGCCACCGCTGGATTGCTATCGGCTGGGGTGTTGTTTTTATTAAGCTTGTTTTTCTTTTTATACTACCGTAGTTTTTTATTGGCCTTTTTATACAAAGTATTTAAATCTCAAAATCATGAGGCACTAGGAGTAGCCCTTGTAAAAATAAAAACGGTGGTGCGTAAATATATTTTGGGGCTACTATTAGTAATACTTATTGTGGGCTTACTTAATACTGTTGGCCTGGCGAGCTTAGGCATTGAACATGCTTTGTTTTTTGGAGTTTTGGCGGCCGCCTTAACGGTAATTCCCTATATAGGTATCGCATTGGGTTCGTTGCTTCCCATTGTTTTTGCGCTTATTACAAAAGATTCTGCTTGGTATGCCTTGGGTGTGGTTGGGGTATTTGGCTTGGTACAGGTTTTAGAGGGCAATGTGCTTACGCCTAATATTATTGGAAACCAGGTGAGTATTAACCCCTTTGCGGCTATTATAGGTTTGTTTTTGGGCGGAATGGTTTTAGGAACTTTAGGTATGATTGTAGCCATTCCTCTGTTGGCTATTACCAAAGTTATCTGCGAAAGCGTAGAAGCTTGGCAACCCATTGCATTTTTAATAGGCGAACCACCAACCGAACCAAAGCCACCTAGTAAACCTAGTTTTTGGAAACGATTGTTTAGCTCCAAAAAAACTACAACTTCAGCCTAACTTTTATATTTTCTTCTAGTAAATCGCCCATGGTGGTTAATTGGGCAAATTGTGGGTTACTATGAAACTTAGTGAGTTCGCGGCCCAACATTTTCACATACTCAGGTTTTGATATTTGATCTCGTTTCATAATGCCAAGCAGCTGTTTTATAAGGTGCTCCGAAAATGCATAGCGCTTGCGTAACAGCGCTTGTTCCTCATTTACATACTGACCCGCAGTAGCAATGCTCATATTGTTTTGTGTAAGCAGCACATAGGGTAGGTTTTCTTTGTAAAACTGAGGCAAATACATGCGATGTCGACCCTCGTACGATTGTTGGTCAAAATCAATACACCTTATGCGGTATTGCATTTGATCAAAATCTTGATTTACCACTACCACCCAGTTGTAGGCGCGCATATCGCCCAAAAGTTGAACAAAACAACGCTCATTAAATTTTACAAACTCTTTGGCTAAGCGTACCGCATTATGAATGTGTCCTTGGGTTTCCCAGCGTTCCATAAAATCATCGCCCGGTATGCCTATGATATGTTCCTCTACCAAGGTTTGCTCGTAGTACAAGTAGTTAATTTTATTGGGCGATAAATAATGCTCTAATTCCAAACCATAAACTCGCGAGGCATCGGCTTTTTTGATATAATAGTAATCGTAGTTATCGTTAATCTGATTTAGGATTTTAATTCTAAACGGTTGAGAGTTACCATAAGCGCAAAAATCAATGCTATCTACTCGTAAGTAATCCAAGTGCACACCATCTGCAATTAGTAGTTGGTATAAATCTACCAATTGGGTGTTGAGCTCTTCCATTTCGCTTTCGGTGTATAATACCGAGTTCCAGTGCGTTGGACTGCCGTCTTTAGCTAGCTTAGGAACCAAATGCTGGTAGCGCATTAAATCAGCGTAGGCCACCGGAGCAGCTAAGTTTCGAGCCTGCTGGGTTAGGTATTCATTCAATTCACCGTTTACCGGAAAGATGGGTTTTTTAAATTGAATTTGATTGAGGTTGTGCTCCATAACTTTTACAATTGAGCTGGAAAGATAGCCAACAGGATAGGAAAGAGCTGATAACGGCTAAACGATTTATTAAAAGTACGGTGGGTAAATTGTAAGCTGGGGTGTTGGTGCCTGAAAAAGCTTCAGCTTTTTGTGAAAGCTGGAGCTCGTAGATTTTGAGTTGGGAGGGGTTGTGCAACAGCTACCATTGTTGGTGGTACTTTTATTTAATTTCTAGCCATTCCCCTTGAAAATAGTCTTTCAAGTAATATTCGCGATCTTCTCGTGAGATATGTTCTTGAGTCTCCATTAATTTAATCAATGGATCTTTGGGAGGATGTTCAAATAGTCCTTTTTTGTCCGCAGGAAAAAGATCATAAAGACTTTTAAGCTTCTTTAAGTTAGGTTCAATCGGATTGATCAGATATTGCTTGAAGGCTTCAATGCATTTTAATTGACAACTTTCTTCATTTTTTAACTCTTCAATTTTGGATTCAATCAAATCAAAAATGAATTCCTCAGATTCTTTCCTGTTATGATAGTCAGACGTCCAGATGTAGGAGATGTAAGGAATGAATAGTTTTTCGTTTGGCGGCATTTTCCAGCACAATTTTCCAGATTGAAAAAGCCTCTTTATTGTTGGAAGGTCTATTTCTCCCAGACAATCAAGGTGTCCGTCAGCATAGACCTTGAGGTCAACCAAATGATATCCATCATCATTTACCAGTAAATTGATGATTGTACCTTTTATTAGGCTTCCATTCTTTTCTCTATAAATTAGTCTGTCCATTTAATTACCCACAGCAAGTTAGTAAACGTAACTCAGTTACGTTTATAATTCCTTTATCCTGCTCCAAATATAGCACATGCGCATAATGTATTACATAGATACAAGGAGGTTCTAAATGTATATAGTTTCTAAGTAAACACCTTAGGCTTTTTCAAACCGATCGCTGGGGTTTAACCAAGCTAAACAACGGGGGTGGGGT
>CAKZRR010000009.1 GCA_937146805.1 uncultured Owenweeksia sp.
GTCGTAAACACAAAATAACCATAAGAAGTTCAAACCACGGTTTGAACTTCTTTAAATACTTTTATCGGACACTATTGTTTCCAAATGTAAGAAACCTCAAGCAATGTTATTCCAATAAATTTAGACGATTTAACATTTTCCGTTACACGATTATTAAAACAACGCACGTTTTCTTAATAGACTAAATCTCTAAACCATGCGATTTTCACTCTTATCATTACTTCTGGCTTGCTCTTTAAACCAAGACTCTAAACAGATTGAAAATCACTTGGACGTAAAGATTACCCCAGAAGTGAACCTTAGCGTCCTTTCTATCGATAAGAGTAAAACTTCTATTTATATCTCTAAATCAAAGTACGAGCTTAGTTTACTAGAAGATGGTGAAATTTTAAAGACCTGGAAAACAACCATGGGCTTTGACCCTATAGGTGACAAATGGCGACAAGGAGATGGCTGCACGCCAGAAGGAAACTTTAAAGTACGTGATTTATACCCTCACGATAGATGGACTAAATTTATTTGGATAGACTACCCAAATGAAGAATCCCGAAAAAAGCATGCTTGGGCCAAAGCCGAAGGTCTTATTGAATCTGATGCTGCCATTGGTGGTGAAGTTGGCATACATGGTGTTCCTGCGGGATCAGATGGATGGATTGAGAGTACTACCAACTGGACATTGGGCTGTGTGGCACTAAAAACCAAGGCCATTAATGAGCTGTACTTGTATATACAAGTTGGCACCCCCATCCAAATAGAGAAGTAACTGCAAAAAAAAGCAACCCTAGGGTTGCTTTTTAGTTGAGCAGAATTTCCAATAAATATTGGAAAATCAATCGTGAGAGAGTGCTTTAGAGTCTTGAGTAAAGTTCTTTATACTTGGCTATTTCCTTCGTAAGTTTTCGATGCTTTCGCATTTCGAAGATTTTATTGGCTTGGTTAAAGAAATCATCGGATGGGCATAGATAATTGATAGATAGATTGATATTAAAATCAATAAAAATATAGTTACCATCATTATCTTTTATAGTTCGTTTTTCTTTCAGTTCGGTCATAGACACACCGTACTTCGATTTCATAATGTTCAATATCTCCATTTTATCCGGCTCATTTAAGCTGGTAAAATTGTAATTGAAAAAGAAAAGGCGGTTCTGGAAGAAGTGCATCTCCAGCTTAACCTTATGCCTCCCGATAAAAATTCGGTAAAACAATATGTGACACTTCAACCCAGGGTTACCAATAACTTGGTAGTTAGGTGAAGGCAACTTCCTTTTTACACTACTTAAGCTGCTTCCAAACTTTATGGATTTTGAAAAGAAGATGTTGTGTTTCGTATGTAAGCTATCTGCTTCGCTCACCTTGGTTTTTAAATCCAAGTACGAATCAACATCGTTGTAATTACTTACAAGCCTTTCGTAAAAATAATCTCTCGAATAATAGTACTTATTATTAACTGGACTAATAAATTTACTAATTGCTTTAAATAAAAACCTCTTTATTCCTAAATGTTTAGAACTCAGTGGAAAATGATGTATCATTTTTTAACTTTCTGTTATTCTCTCGGGTCTAATATACTTATAATGACTTATTTACAAAACATTTGCCGTGTGAAATACATCTGATTACATCATGACCATTGGTTGCTTTTCTACACCCAAAAGAAGCCTTGCTTTTTAACTATTTTTTAAACAGCCTGAAAATTAGGAACGAACTAAAAAATGATGAAGAAAATGTTATAATGATTTTTACTACTTAAAAAGGTAAAAAAAAGTTGATTTATTTTTGATTTTACGCTTACCGAGAAATACTATGCATACATCGTAAACAAGACTTTTTGCCTTAAAAAATAAAGGGTGGAAAATAGTACTACAGGTAAAGGCTTGATAAAACTATATAGGAACTATACACTCAAGAAAGCTTCGATCCTTCATCAAAAACAGGCTAGCCCTACTTACCAGCTGAATTCACCCGCAATATTTCATCAATAATCTGCTCAGTTTCATCCGGGAAATCCAAATCAACCATCATTGGTTCCTTTAACCAAGTTTGTAAAACCGGTATAGTGGTATTATTAAAGCTCTCTAAAACAGTTACTCCCTCTTCAGCCAAAGCTGCAGCATTACATTGCTGTTCGTATTGCCCTTTCATGGGTACAACAGCTAGTTTCTTTTTTAAAAACAAGGCTTCAGATGGAGTCTCAAAACCCGCACCGCACAATACAGCGCTACAATTCGTTAAACTTTGTAAAAAAGCTTCATTGTTTATTGGGCTAATTTTAATATTCCCACTAATTGTACTGCCTTTGGTGTGCTTTGAAAAAACCTCCCAGTTTGTTTCAGGTAGTAACGTTAAAATGGAACTTATCCACTCATCGCTATAAGCAGGCAAATAAACCGTTACATAATTACCGTTGCTAGGCTGCAGGTCACGTATCTCCTTTCGGATAAGCGGGTGATAAATTTCGGGAGCATACTTTTTAAAGTGAAAGCCATACTGACATTTACAAGGAGCGTAATTATTAAGAATTAATTCGCCCAACCAAAATCGATGCTTTGGTTTTGGCGCCTTGGAATGCTGCACCGCGGCTTGATGACTTAAACCAATACACGCAACGCCAGCACGCTTGGCTGCCCATGCAGAAACTGGTTCAAAATCATTTATTACTAAATCATAATCCTCTATTGGCAAGTTCATTATCTCCTTGAGTAAACGCATCGGCTTTAAAGCTTTAAGCGTTTTCATAAAATCAATCCCTCCTTTTTTACCAAAGATAAAACTGAGTCCATGCAACTGAAATTTAACCTTAGCGGGAAGGTTAACATCCGACTGAATGCCGCTTATCAAAATATCTAAATCACATTTTTGCTGCAAAAGCGGAATTACATCGCGCGCTCTGCTTAGGTGGCCATTCCCAGTACCCTGAATGGCGTACAATACTTTCATCAATTCTCTATTTAATGCGGTAGGCTCCTTGCAATTCCGATACCAAATCGGTCAAAACATCTCCAACAATGTAAAGCGC
This sequence comes from uncultured Owenweeksia sp., assembly GCA_937146805.1. Lineage (GTDB taxonomy): Bacteria > Bacteroidota > Bacteroidia > Flavobacteriales > Schleiferiaceae > Owenweeksia. The sequence continues at coordinate 3,020 of CAKZRR010000009.1, forward strand.
TTGTTTATGATGAGTCCTAACAACAGGGACTCTTAACTTCACAAAAAGCAATTGAAGAATCTATACTACTCGACATACCATTAAACCGTCTCGTACAGGAAAAAGCACATTTTCTACTCGTGCATCTGCCTGCACTTTTTCATTAAAAGCCAACAAACCTTTGGTTTCGGTATCCTTTGGATTCAGCTCCTCTACCACCTTTCCACTCCATAATACGTTATCCGCAATAATGTAGCCCTCTCGGTTCATTTCACCTATCACCAAATCAAAATAGCGGCTGTAATTTTCTTTATCGGCATCAATAAAAACCAAATCCCAAGTTTCATTTAGACTTGGAATTATTTCGGTTGCATCACCCACATGCATTTTAATTTTACCCTCTGTTCCCGCAGCAGCCGCGTAACGGTCTACCATATCCTCCAACTCCTCATTTATATCAATGGTGTGTAACTCTCCAGTATCAGTCAAGCCTTCGGCCAAACAAATTGCCGAATAGCCAGTATATGTGCCTATTTCTAAAATACGTTTGGGTTGTATCATTTGACTAAACGTAGCCAAAATTCGGCCCTGTAAATGACCACTCAACATACGAGGCTGCAAAACCTTTGCTTGGGTTTCTCTGTTTAGGTTCGCCAATACTTCACTTTCGTTAGAAGTATGGCTATGAGCGTATTGATCTATTTCTTCTGGTAAAAACTGCATAAGTAAAAGGGTTAATCAATTAAGGATTCGAATATCTGAAAATTAAAATAGTCCTGCTAGGGTGTAAAAACCAATTTACTCAAACATTTAGGATCTAACACTTCATTAGCTACCTCCAGTAAATCGTTGGCGTTAATATTTTCAATTTTATTGATAATCTCTTCAAAAGTGTCAATCTTATCAAAACTCAATAGCGAGCGGCCTAAAGCTAACATAAGGGAGGCATTATTTTCTTGTGCCATGGCTACTTGTCCTAAAAATTGTCTTTTGGCTTTAACTAGCTGCATAGAGCCCAAAGGTTTTTCACGTAACTTTTTCAACTCGCGCTCAATTAGTTTTAATGTTTTACCCATTGTCTCAGGGTCGGTACCCGCATACACACCAAAAACTCCCGTGTCCGAATACGAGTTATAAAAAGATTCCAAGTTATAGGTAAAGCCATACTTCTCTCTAATATTAAGGTTAAGGCGAGAGTTCATTCCGGGGCCACCCAAAATGTTATTAAGCAATAGCAACGTTCTACTTTTAGGGTGATTAGCAGCATACCCACGACCACCAATTATAGCGTGTGTTTGAAAGTTTGAAGCCGCCTTAGTAATCACCTTAGGCAAGTGGCCCGCAGGTTCCTTTCTATCAAAAACTGTAGTAGGCGTATTAATATCCGCAATTTCCTTTTCTAAAAGGTTTTCAAGCTTGGCCTTTGAAATATTACCTACCGAACTAAAAACCATCCTATTGCAACTGTACTCACGTTTCATAAAACGCAAAACATCCTCACGCGTAAAACTTTTAACCTGAGTTGGGGTTCCCAAAATATTCATCCCCAAAGGGTGATTGGGATAAAGCAACGCTTCAAAATCATCAAAAATTAAATCCGAGGGCGAATCCTTGTAACTATTTATTTCATCAATAATTACCTCCTTCTCTTTTTGTAATTCCTTGGCGGGAAATGTAGATTGAAAAGCGATATCAAAAACCAAGTCAATGGCACGCTTATAATCTCCTTGTAAAAAGGAAGTATAAATAACGGTGTTCTCCTTATCGGTATAGGCATTTAGCTCACCACCGGCATCTTCCATACGGCTCAAAATATGAAAGGCTTTGCGCCTTTTAGTACCCTTAAAAAGTACATGTTCAATAAAGTGCGCCAAACCTTCTTCCTCCGGTTTTTCATCTCTAGAACCCGCCATTATTAGCAAGCCACAATGCGCCACTGGTCTGTTTACCTGTTTATGCACCACACGAATACCGTTACTTAATTCAAAGGTTTCAAACTCCATTCAATATTTTTTTGGAAGGGCGCAAAGATAGGTTTTGTTTGAGCTGTACTACTACCTATAAATTTTCGGCTTTACTATCAGATTCTTTAGAGAATCATGATTTAGATATCTTAGAAAAATTAAACTCATCCAAAGGTACTTTCTGAATCAAAGTTCCTCGCTAATTATTACTCCACTATCTTAACAACAAAACACAGTACTGCAAGGTTAGCTCCCGTTCATCTGTATACTAGATGGTCAACTACCCCATAAAAGCTGAATACATCCACACTAGCTTTTCTTGATCCCGAATGTAGTCGCTCATTAATGCATTGGTACCTTCATCATCCATGTCTCCCGAAAAAGCCAAAATAACCCTTTGCTTAGCCAGCAAAATTTGAAAGCTTTCCAGAATATCGGCTACGCCCTTTCGGCCATCACTCACCTCCTTACTTACTTTAATTTCAGACAACTGCTGATAGCTGGTATAACTGTGCTCAGGTGTATGCCCTAGGGTAAGAACCCGCTCGGCTACCTCATCTATTTTTAGCATTAAATCGTTGTAAAGTTCTTCAAATTTAACGTGCAACTCAAAAAATTTATCACCTCTAATATTCCAATGATAACCCCTTACATTTTGATAAAAAATACTGTAATTAGCTAATAGCTCATTTAACTTGTCGGCTAACTCGGCACTTCTATTTTTATCTAGACCTATAGAACTTAAATTACTCATGATTTATTTTTTTTTATTTTGTTACGCTATTTTTAGTGCGTTTTCGAAAGTTGGGAGCTTTCGAAAGTACACGGACAGGTAATATCTAATTTTGGTTTTAGTTTTCATTCTGATTAAAGCTAAAATTAAACATTACCGTGTTACGGACTTAGATTATTCGGTTAAAACAAAACGAAGCATTAAATATAGTTGTCGTTACCTGCTGGCTTTCAATTCTTTTTTCGATAATAAATCAAATTGTATATCAGCTCATTTTCATTATGGGCTTGATGTTCAATAATGACTAGTTCATTTTGACTAATGAGATGTATTTCCATAAATGCACCTTCGATTGGCCTTAGAACCATTTGATCTTTTAGGGTCTGCACATAGCTTGGGTCTAATCCTTCGGGAAGGATATATTTAGGTTTGTTATAAGTTAACTTTAATTCGCTTTCAGTCTCTGAATAAATCCATGTTCCAGATATTGATTCGATATTAATAGGTGTTGTAGAGGATATTATTTCATTCGTGGCGTATGTTCCGTCTGCGTCAAAGTAATAATCTGTTCTTGTAATGATTTCATAACCATAATTTAAATCTCCAGAAGGATGAAACAGCGTATCAATTTTTATTCCTTCAGGGGATTTCATTTCTACAAATTGCCAATAACCAACTAAATATTCATCAATGTTTTTTTTAGTCTCTTTAGTTTTAATCTCATCAACAAGTTTGAAACTTCCTTGTTGTGATTTAAGGTTGAAAGATATGATTGTCGTAAGAATTATTAGAATAAATATTCTATTCATGGTTTGTGTTTTTTGAACTGACAGGTAACTATAAGGCAAAACTAGTGCTTAGTCTAACTTATGAAAATGATATGGGTCATGCCTATATTTATATAGAGTACTCATTTGCCTGTTTAGAGATAACTTTAACAAAAAAACCTCAGTAAACACGTGTTTACTGAGGTTTTTTTTTGTTTTGGGTTAACCATCTTGGAGCTATCCGCTTCCTCTAAAATTATTTTAGATAAGTCTCCAACCAATTAAAGAATTGATCGTGCCATATTAAGCCATTCTGGGGGCTCAAAATCCAATGCCCTTCGTTAGGGAAATAAAGGAAACGGGCATCCAATCCTTTTAGCTTAGCGGCTTGAAAAGCAGCCATACCCTGTGCTTCGGGCACTCTAAAATCGTTTCCGCCATGTATCACCAACATAGGTGTATCCCAGTTTTGCACTAGGTCTTTTGGATCAAACTTGTTGTAAGTTTCTCTATTTTTCTCTTCCCAATATGGGCCTCCTAGATCTTGATTAGCAAAAAACAACTCCTCTGTGGTGAGGTACCAGTTTTCTAAATCAAACAAACCGCAATGGGAGATAAAGGACTTAAATCTTTTTTCGTGAATACCGGCTAAATAATACACCGAGTAACCACCGTAACTAGCTCCTATACAACCCAGTTTATCGGTATCAACGTACTCTTCCTTACTTACATCATCAATGGCCGCCAAATAATCGCGCATAGGCTGTCCGCCCCAATCACCCGAAATATCTTCATTCCACTGACGACCAAAACCAGGCAAACCTCTACGGTTAGGCGCCACCACTATATAACCATTGGCCGCCATCAATTGAAAATTCCAGCGAAAGCTGTAAAACTGCGACACCTGACTTTGCGGCCCTCCTTGGCAGTACAATAGCGTTGGGTACTTTTTGGTAGGGTCGAAATTTGGAGGGTAAATTACCCAGGTAAGCATGTCTTTGCCATCACTGGTTTTTACCATACGCTTTTCTACCTTACTCTTAGCTATAGAACTATACAAGTCATCATTTACATGTGTTAATTGCTTGGCCGTTCCTTTTTTAATACTCACACTGTAGGTTTCGGTAGCATTGTTCATGTCTTGCCTATCAACTATCAAATTTTTACCAGCCAGTTCAAAATGATTGTAATTATGATCTCCTCGAGTCACTTTTTTATAATCTACACCGCTCGAAGTTTGCGTAATTTTATATACTTGGTTGCTTCCGTTTGTAGGCACTCCTGCAAAAATGGTATTGTTATCCTGCCATGCAAAACTCTGAAAAGTCATTTCATCGTACCTTTTAGTAACTACCAATAAATGTGTTTTTTCACCCGTTTTCATATTCATAAAAATGATGTCGTTTACATCACTCTCATAGCCAGGTGTTTTCATACTCATCCAAGCTAGCTTGCTACCATCGGGCGAAAATTTAGGCTCCTTATCATAACCGCTCATTCCTTTGGTAAGTATTTCGGCTTTACCACTCTCCAAATCCACCATATACAACTCTGAGTTGGTACTGGTAGCCCAATCTTTTCCTGTTAATTTTTTGGCTTCATACACCACTGTTTTACCATCAGGGCTTAATGTATATGACTCGCTTCCGCCAAAAGGGTTCACTGGCGAATTAAACCGTTCGCCTTTCATCAAATCCTTAAACTCTGTAACTACATCTAAATTGCTATTTGCCTTTGCATAACACACATGATTGTACGATACATCGCTCCAGCTATCCCAGTGGCGATACATTAAATCATCGTAAATAGCCACTTCGGCCTTCGGCAGTTGCGGGTACAGCTCATTGGTAGTCATTCCCATTTTAAAATCTTTGGTAAACAGTAAACCTATTTCACCATTAGGCAAATCGTAGGCGTTTATACCACCAATACCACCTTCAATATTGGTTAACTGTTGCACATCGCTACCGTCTGTATTCATAATATAATACTGGCCGCCATACGAAAACCCTATTTTATTACCACCCTTTAAATAATGTGCACCGTACTCAGAACCTGCCATGCTGGTAATTTGTTTTGGGTCTCCGCCCGATGTAGAAAGCGAATACAAGTCACGCTGCCCACGATTTTCATCAATATCGTAACGAGTAACACCGTAAATAAAAGTTTTTCCATCAGGCGAAACAGTTTCTAATCCTACTCTGCCTAAATCCCACAGTTTTTGTGGTGTCATTACATTTTGCTGTGCAAAGGCTACTGTTGTTACCAATAGCATTGCAGCCCAAATTGGCTTTTTCATTTTTAAATAGTTTTTATGATTTGTAAATGTTCGAATAGCTAGTGCCTCAAAGTTATACAGAAGATTGACATTTCGAATGAATAAAACAAAAAAGACCTCATTGGTTATTTTCCAATGAGGTCTTTTCAAAATTTTAGGAAAGATTGGTCTAGAAAACACTTTCAAGCAATTCACCCACGAATTTTCCTTTAACGGCTTCGCCTTTTGAGTTTTGCCCTGAAATAATAATAGTGTATACATTACCCGATTTAGATACATCTAGCGTACAGTTTTTTATTTCGTCACAGTCACCTTCATCCATAGTAGTCGCATTTATGCAATAATCAGCAAACGAAAATGATTTAACTGGTACAGGCGCAATACTATCGGAATGATATGTTCCAAGATCAAAACCAGTAGAATCAGTGGTGTAACACTCAAAATAAAGAACCATACCTGAACCATAAACGGAATCTACTTGTCCAGATGAGTTTGTTATCAATGTAAACCCTTTGTCGGTTATCCCTAAATCCAAATTGTAACCATCATAACCAAAGCCAGTTCCATAATTAGTATAAATACCAGTACTGCTTAGATTATAAGTGGTACCTCCTACCTTAAACTGGTTATTTGAAATGGCTGTGCCTCCACCGTTGCCATCATCATCGTCATCATCTTTACAAGAGGTAAATGCTAATGCTATGCACAACGCTAGGCTAAGTAATTTAAAAGTGCTTTTCATAATTTTAGTTTAGATTATTTTACAAGGATAGTAACTTACAACCAGTAAAATTATTGCAACATAAAAAACCCTCAACAAGTGAGGGTTTATAATTATTCAAACTCAAAAAGTTCATCCTTATCATTATAAAAATGGTATTCCAAAAACTTAAAGGAATCTCTCGGTACAACTTGTATTTTACGTTTGTATTTTTTAGACCAATCTTTCCTAATATTCTTAAAAAAGCCTTTTGTTAAATAAGCAGAAATAAAGGGGTGTGCATGTAAAAATATGCGGTTGTCCTTGCTCTGAGAAGCAATTAGTTCTAACTTATTTTCTATTTCATCAATAATTAAAATAGGAGCCTCTACCTGTCCGGTTCCATCTGGATTTTCTTCGCGCGTCTTAATATTCATTTCAGGGCGCACACGTTGGCGGGTAATTTCTACCAATCCAAATCTACTTACCGGCAAAATTTTGTGCTTGGCTCTATCGTTCTTCATCAACTCCTTAAGAGTTTCAAAGAGTTTCTTACGGTTCTCAGCTTTATGCATGTCAATAAAGTCAACCACAATAATACCTCCCATATCACGTAACTGTAACTGACGAGCAATTTCCTCGGCAGCAGCAATATTTACCGCTAAGGCATTCGCCTCTTGATTTTCATTACTATTGGTTCTATTTCCGCTATTCACGTCTATCACGTGCATCGCTTCGGTGTGCTCTACAATAAGGTAGGCTCCCTTTCCGGTAGAAACCGAACGACCAAATGAACTTTTAATTTGACGTTCGATACCATATTGTTCAAAAACCGGAACGCGGCCTTCGTAGTGTTTTACGATACCTTCCATTCCTGGCTGTATCCCTTTCAGGTACGTCCTTAGCTCTTCCGATAACTCCTTATCCGTAGTAACGATACTATTAAAAGAATCGTTTAACACATCCCGCAACAAAGCCGAAACTCTATTAAGTTCGCGAAGCGCTCTAGCAGGCGCCTTTACTCGTTGAATATTACGGTGTAATTGCTTCCACCTTTTTATCAAATCTTGTAAATCAGCATCCAGTTCTGCCACCGAGCAATCTTGCGCTGCGGTACGAACTATAATACCAAAGCCCTTAGGTTTGATACTAGTAATCAATCTTCTTAATCTATCCTTCTCTTCTTTATCTCTAAGCTTTGAGCTTACACTAATTCGGTCGGAGAAAGGCACTAAAACTATAAATCTTCCTGCTACCGATAGCTCAGAAGTTATACGTGGTCCTTTGGTGGAAATAGGTTCTTTGGCTATTTGCACCACTAAATTTTGGCCAGGCTTTAATACCTGATCCATACTGCCATTTTTATTGATATCCGGTTCAGTTTGAAAGTCGCTTAGCGACCAATGCTGTTTACCGGTAAGGGTACGCTTGGTAAATTTATTTAACGAACGTATTTGAGGTCCTAAATCGTGGTAATGTAAAAAGGCATCCTTTTCGTAACCTACATCTACAAAGGCTGCATTGAGCCCCGGCACCACTTTTTTTATTTTACCAAGATACACATCACCTACCGCAAATTCTTCGGCATTGTCATAGTGTAACTCGGCTAATTTACCGTCCCTAAGTAGCGCTAACGCTACCTCATTGGCAGTACCTGAATTAATAACTAATTCTGTACTCACCTTACATTATTTTATGCTTTGTAAATTCCCATTATGTATTAACAACATCATCAAACACCAAAAGCACCCTAAAAAAAGGTGCTTTGGCTTATGGGTAAATATTCACAAAACGTGATTATTTTTTCTTGTGACGGTTTTTTCTTAAACGTTTTTTACGCTTATGAGTTGACATCTTATGTCTTTTTCTTTTTTTACCGCTTGGCATAACTTAATTTTTTAAAAATTATTTCAATTTCACTATTTCGGCTTCCAACGCTTTGGCTTTATCAGCATCAGCATATTTTACGGCCGTTTCAAAACTCTGAAGGGCACCAACAGTATCCTGTAATTGCAATTTTGTTTGCGCCAGCAACTCCCACACCTCAGCATTTACTGAATCTGTTTTTAATACGATTTCGAACCTACTTACCGCTTTATCAAACTGCCCCGTTTGAATTGAAAGCTGACCCAATGTAAGATTGGACTTAATATGTGTAGGATTTTCATCTGCAAGTCCTTTTAACTTTAGGATTACTTGCATGGGTGGAACTGTACCTGTTTGCAATTCGGCAAGGTATTCATCAACCTTAGCATCTAGGTTCTTACCAGATTCTGTTTCCTCATCAGCAATAGGCATGGTCTCTTCTTCAGCAGTCTCCATATCAGGAGCGCTAGGCGACATGTATAAAAATGCCGCTATAATTAAACCAAACAATATTACAATGGGGATACCTTTCTTCAAAGCAAATACTACTTAACCTTCACTTTTTTCTTTACTGCATCTACAAATGTTTTTGCAGGCTTAAAAGAAGGAATGTTGTGGGCTGGGATAATAATGGTAGTGTTTTTCGAGATGTTCCTTCCTGTTTTCTCTGCTCTCTTCTTAATAATGAAAGAACCGAAACCTCTTAAATAAACGTTATCACCTGTTTCCAGTGAACTTCTAACTTCTTTCATGAAAGCCTCTACAGTAGCTTGCACGTCAGCGCGTTCCATACCTGTTTTGTCAGAAATTTTGGTAACAATGTCCGCTTTTGTCATCGATATATTTATTAATGATTAAACTCTTAATTTTGGGGCTGCAAATATAAATTGAATTTCTTGTTCTAAGAAATAGAATCGTGCAAAATTTTCATCGTAAGTGCTTCAAAAACAAATATTTTGAATAAATCAAATTTCAGAAGGCTCCTTTTAGACTGGTACGAGCAGCATAAGCGGGATTTACCATGGCGAAATTCAACCAATCCCTACCAAATTTGGCTATCTGAAATTATTCTTCAACAAACCCGTGTGAACCAAGGATTACCCTACTACCATAAGTTCATAGATACTTACCCTACTGTAAAAGAACTGGCCGAAGCACCTATTGAAAAGGTTTTAAAAACTTGGGAAGGCTTAGGTTATTATAGTCGAGCAAGAAACCTGCACGCCACAGCTCAATACATATATTATGAACTAGCGGGTGTGTTCCCTACAACGCACAAAGACGTACTTTTATTAAAAGGTATTGGCGACTATACCGCTGCGGCTATTTGCTCTTTTGCCTATCAACAAGCTCATGCAGTTGTAGATGGTAATGTTTATCGTTTTTTGAGTAGATACTTAGGTATAAGCACAGCCATAAATACTGGAGCCGGCAAAAAAGAGTTTAGCGCTATAGCCGAAACATTATTAGACAAAAAGCAACCGGATTTGCACAACCAAGCCATTATGGAGTTTGGTGCGCTGCAATGTTCGGCACAAAAGCCGTCATGCGAAACCTGCCCTTTTAAAAATTCTTGCGTGGCGCTGATTCAAAACAAAGTGATGGATTATCCCGTAAAAAATAAGAAATCATATAATAAGGTACGGCACCTGCATTTTAGCATAATCACCTATAATTATGAGGTAATTATAGAACAACGTACCGAGAAGGATATTTGGCACTTACTTTTCCAGTTCCCACTTTTGGAGGCGCCCACCCCAATGCTGGCTGCGCAATGGCAAGATGAGCTTTCATCCGATTACATTGATAAGGAAAAAGATTTGAAGATTTACTCAGCCCCGCCCCACAAGCTGAGTCATCAAACCATACACTGTCATTTTACATTACTAATTCTTCCTAGCAAAAGCAACAGGCCTTCGCTAAAAAATCACCAAACATGGTGCTCTGTAGAGCAACTCAAAAATTTTGCGTTCCCAAAGCCAATCCGCGCATACATCGATTCAAATTCATCTACCTTTGCCCCACATTTAGATTAAGATTTTACTAATTTTGTTACAAATCAATCCACTATGGCTGGTTCATTAAATAAGGTAATGCTCATCGGAAATTTAGGAAACGATCCTGAAATACGCACCTTTGAAGGAGGCGATATGTTGGCTAGGCTTAGCATTGCCACTTCTGAATCTTACAACAGCAAAAAAACGGGCGAAAAAGTTACCCTTACCGAGTGGCACACTATAGTATTGCGAACGGGATTGGCTAAAATTGCCGAGAAATACCTAAAAAAAGGAGACAAAGTTTACATAGAAGGTAAGCTAAAAACCCGAAGCTGGGAAGAAAATGGCGCTAAAAAATTCTTCACAGAAATACGAGCAGATCAAATGACTATGTTGAGCACCAAATCGACAAATGGAGCTCCTATTGCCGAAAACAACGCTGTCAATTTAGAGCAATCTACTGATAGTAACACTGATGATTTGCCCTTTTAATTTTAACCTAAGTAGATAGTAATTGGACACAGAACCTCCCAGTTTATTTTTAGCCAGTTTTTTTCACCCTTTTAGTGCAGACCTCATTCTGCCGCTACTCATCTTATTAACTTTACTGCTTTGCTCTGCTCTTATAAGTGCCTCTGAGGTAGCTTTCTTTTCGCTCAAAAAACATGAAGTAGAAAACTTAAAAGGCAATAAGTTCGAAAAATTGAACCAGCTTTTAAATACACCAAAAACACTTTTAGCTACCATTTTAATAAGCAACAATTTCATCAATGTAGGGATCGTTATCCTCTCTTCCTATATTACCAATGCCCTTGTTAACTTTAGTGAATACCCTGGCTCTGGAAGATTCTTTCAAGTGGTAGTTATTACTTTTACTTTATTATTATTTGGAGAGGTTTTACCCAAGGTATACGCTACTCGAAAGGCTTTAAGCTTTTCATTATTCATGAGCTTACCGATGAGTGTGTTGCGAACGCTATTTAAACCTGTTAGCCTCATTTTAGTAAGAAGCACGGCTCTGATAGAAAAACGGCTCAGCAAAAACACGGCTCAGCTTTCGGTTGATGATTTATCACAAGCATTGGAGCTTACCAGCGATGAAAATGGCAACGAGGATGAACAAAAAATTTTAGAAGGAATTGTAAAGTTTGGAAGTACTACGGTAAAACAAATAATGAAGGCGCGAATGGATGTTATTTGTGTTGACATTACCTGGGATTACAAAACTGTACTTGAGTTAATTGTAAACTCAGGCTTTAGCCGAATACCTGTTTACGAGGAAAATTTTGACCAAATAAAAGGCACACTGTATATCAAGGATCTTTTACCACATACACAAGAGCCCAAAAACTTTGAATGGCAAAAGTTACTTCGCGAATCTTTTTTTGTCCCCGAAAACAAAAAAATAGACGATTTGCTCAAAGAGTTTCAAGAAAAGAAAATTCACCTTGCCGTTGTGGTAGATGAGTTTGGAGGTACTTCGGGCATTGTAACATTAGAAGATGTTATTGAAGAAATAGTGGGTGATATTAGCGATGAATTTGATGACGAAGAAATCGCATATTCAAAATTAGACAATCGTAATTTCGTGTTTGAAGGCAAGACACACCTCACAGACTTCGTTAAGGTAATTGACGTTAGCCATGAGGTATTTGAAGAAGCCAGTGGAGATGCCGACACCCTAGCTGGTTTTGTAATTGAAGTAGCAGGGAAAATACCTAGTAAGAATGAACAAATCAATTTTGAAGGCTACGGCTTTACCATAGAAAGTACCGATGGCAGACGAATTGAACGTATAAAAGTCACACTCCCACAAGATGAAAATTAGCACGGTAGTTTTAAGCCTACTCCTTGTAAGTATTGGCTCTTGCAACGAAGAAACATACAGCCCAAAGCCAAGAGGGTATTTTAGGATTGGGCTTCCAGCAAAGGAATACCAGACCTTAACAAACAACTGTCCTTATCAATTTGAGTTCAATAGCACAGCTCAATGGGAAGCTCACTCTAAGGATTGTTGGGGCGATATCTTTTACCCTAGCCTAAAAGGTAAATTGCAGCTAACTTACAAGTCAACATCGGCTGACAAGCTAGAAACGCTACTTAACGAAGGCCGCTCCCTGGCTTACAAACACACCGTAAAGGCTGACGGGATTAGTGAACGCGTTTTTAGCAACTCCAAAACAGGCGTTCATGGAATATTTTACAAGGTTTTAGGGGAAGCAGCTACCAGTCAGCAATTTTTTATGACAGACAGCAACCAACACTTTTTACGGGGGGTGCTATACTTTCATGCCGAACCTAACGAAGATTCTCTGCAACCTGCCAATAACTTTTTGGAGGAAGAAATAGTTCACCTCATTGAAACCTTGGAGTGGAAGGAGGATTAAGATCTACAACAATACACAATGCCTTATAATCAAAAGTTTGAGCAAGTTGATTTCTCTGGTCAACGATTAGAACGCGAAGAATACGACAACTGTGAGTTTGTAAATTGCAATTTTCAGGATGCCGATATTTGCACCATTGAGTTTATCGAATGCCAATTTAAAGATTGTAATTTAAGTAACGCTCTTTGTAAAAATACGGCCTTTAAAGATGTAGAATTTGAATCTTGTAAACTTATAGGACTTGCCTTTAATGAATGTAATAGCTTTTTATTACAGCTATCTTTTAACGAATGTCAGCTCAACTTTTCAAACTTTAGCAATCTATTCTTAAACGGGAGTTCGTTTAACAGCAGCTCCTTATATCAATGCCATTTTGCCAACAGCAACTTTAAAGGCGTCTCTTTAAATGATTGTGACTTTAAGGGTGCCATTTTCGAAAGCTGCGATTTACAGAATTGTGATTTTAGCAATTCTATAAACTTTGAAATAAATCCTAGTGAAAACCAGCTTAAGAATGCGCGATTTTCAAAAGAAGGAGTGCTGGGTTTAATCCAGCATCTCCCTATTAAAATCGTTTAGCCTAATTATAGTTTATATACCCATGCGTCCTTAACTACGGCACGTACGGTAGGTAAATCTTTGTAAGCCGCTCCCATGGTTTCATACGTTTTGTAAATTACTCTGTATGAGTTTTGATCCGGGCTATAGCTAATCTGCATCTCCGAATTATCTAAAGAAGTTGAATTAATCCAAGCTTCTGCCTTGGCCTTAGAAGAAAGGCTCACCACAATAATTCTATATTTTTTCTCACCTGTTGGTGTGTTTGCACCTGAATTGGTACGTTTAGTAGAAGCTACAATAGGCGGCACCGTGCTGCCACTTCCCGTTTTTCCATCACTTCCACTACCACCGGTTGCTTTGTAACTACCATCATTAGAAACACCTGTAGAGGAGCCTCCATCAGTACTTGCTCCATCAGTAGATACAATCACATTACTAGGGTGATTAATTATTTCTTGAAGGCTATCCAACTTAGATTGTATTTCTTCCGCCTTAGCCACTTTGGTTTCACAGTTATCTTTTTCGCGTTGAATCTTCGCTTCAACTTGTTCATTTTCTTTAGTAAGGTTATCCACCTGCCTCATTATACTATCATACTTCGTCTTCTTAACTTCTACGCTCTTAGGATCTCTATCACTTACCAGCTTATATACCAACCCTACCTGAACTATTCCGTAATGATCACCATCACCTCCCATTTCAACACCATCCATCCAGTCTGCGGTTTCTACATATCGATTAATAAAACCCAAGGTAACATCTAGCTTTTTTGTAACAGCATAGCCTACATTAAGTCCATAGCTTATAACGGTATTAGGAGATAAGCTTCTCTTATCTCTTACCGGTGATTCAGTTAATTTTAAGCCTGTATTAATATCATACATACGAGCATAATAACCCATCAATCCACCACCAGCAATAATATTCACCTTAAAAGGAGAGGGATTTTTTAACATTAGATCCAAAACATCGTACTCAGCCGATAACATTACCTCATAAATAGAGGTTTCGTAATAGGCCAAAGTGTTATTTCCATTCATAGTCCCTGTCATAAAATCAATACGGGCTCTTAATGGTTTAAAAACCTGATATCCTAGTCCAGCACCCAACCCAAGATTGGCTCTACTGCCTGAATAATCATTTTTTGAGAAATCATTTTGTGGTATCAAAATACCTCCAAATATGTTACCTGACAGCTTATCCTGCGCGTTTACAGCAAACTGCGATATAAAAATTACGGCTAAAAATAGACAGAGTTTTTTCATTTTTCCTGTTTTTACAGTGAACCGAAAGTATAAAATTTTTCATTCATCCTACACAAGTTTAAATTTACTTTGAGATGGTTATTAAATAATTACATTTGCCGTCCTAAAAAAACAAGCGTACAAATACTGTAAGAATGAACGTAACTACCACGAGTACAGGAAAGTTAAATGCTACTTTAACTGTAGAAATTAAGCAAGATGATTACCAAAAGAAGGTAGAAAAAGTATTGGCTGATTATCGTAAAAAAGCAAACATTCCAGGGTTTAGACCAGGTATGGTTCCCGTTGGCTTGATTAAGAAACAATACGGCAAGTCGGTTTTAGTTGAGGAAGTAAACCATTTATTGCAACACGCCATTACGGATCATATTAGAGACGAAAAACTAGATATACTTGGAAATCCTTTACCTATCGAGGATACGAACCTTGATTGGGACAATGCAAAAGACTTTTCTTTTTCTTTTGAACTTGGGTTAGCTCCTGAATTTGATTTAAATATTTCAGATAAAACCAAAGTACCTTATTATAAGATTGTAGCCGACAAGAAAATGGTAGATCGCTACGTAAGTGACTATGCCAAGCGTTTTGGAGCCATGAGTCAACCAGAAGCTGTACAAGATGATTGTCTCTTAAAAGGGCAGTTTACTGAGCTTAGCAAAGATGGTTCTCCATTAGAGAATGGCCTTAATGCGGAAGGTACTTTTAGTCTAGAATCGCTGGATGCTAAAAAAACCATTAAAGCCTTAACGGGACTTGCCATTGGAGATATAGCATCCTTTAATGTAAATAAGGCGTTTAAAGATGATTTTAATATTGCCAATGTTTTAGGTACTACTGCCGAAGCTCTGAAAGCTGGAACGGGTGAATTTCAATTTCAAATTGAAGAAATTACATTAGTAACACCAGCCGAAGTTAACCAAGAGCTATTTGACAAGGTTTTTGGTGAAGGAACTATAAAAGGGGAAAAAGAATTTAAAGAACGTATTAAGGCGGATGCCGAAAATATGTTTGTTGGTGAGAGCAATCGTAAGTTTTACGAAGACGTAAAAGAAGTGGTACTAGGCAAAAGTAAATTTGACCTACCTGATGAATTTCTAAAAAAATGGATGTTAAGCTCGCAAGAACGTCCAACTACTCCAGAGGAAATTGAAACACAATACCCTGACATGAAGGACAGCCTTAAATGGCAGTTAGTAGAAAGCAAGGTGGTAAAACAGCATAATGTAGAGGTAAAACAAGAAGAGTTAATAGACTTTACCAAGCAAATGATTGTTAACCAAATGCAGCAGTATGGCCAAGCAGCCCCAATGGAACAATTGGACAGTATAGCTGAAAACGTACTCCAGAATAAAGAAGAAGCGCAAAAACTTACAGACCAACTATACAGCGAAAAACTATTGCAGTTTTATAAAACTACCGTAAAGCTGAATGAGAAAGAAGTAAATTTTGATGAATTTGTAAAAATGCTTAGCAAAAAATAAACAGCTATTGCAATTAGCTGCTTTTTTGTCATAATTTTGGAATGGCTCGATACTTGTCGAGCCATTTTTGTTTTATTCGCATTTTTATCAATTAAAAATAAATTACCAAGATGGATTTTGGAAAAGAATTTAAAGAGTATTCTCTAAAACATAAAGGCATTAGCACCCTTAATTTCGATAATCATTTAAAAGCATCTCTTACTCCTTATATTATTGAGGAGCGTCAACTAAACGTGGCGCAGATGGATGTTTTCTCACGATTAATGATGGATCGTATTATTTTTTTAGGCACCGGAATTAACGACCAAGTAGCCAATATTGTGCAGGCTCAGCTGCTATTTTTAGAATCTGTTGACTCTAAAAAAGACATTCAAATTTACCTAAACAGCCCTGGTGGAGGTGTACATGCCGGATTAGGTATTTACGACACTATGCAACTGGTAAATCCTGATGTAGCTACTATTTGCACAGGTATGGCGGCTAGCATGGGAGCCGTTTTATTATGTGCTGGTGCTGACGGAAAGCGATCTGCTTTAAAGCACAGCCGTGTAATGATACACCAACCAATGGGTGGTTCGCAAGGGCAAGCCAGCGATATGGAAATTACTTTAAAAGAAATTTTGAAGATGAAAGAGGAATTATACCAAATCATCTCTAAGCATTCGGGTCAAAATTTTGCCAAGGTAGAAACTGACTCCGATAGAGATTACTGGATGACCTCAGGCGAAGCCAAAGCCTACGGTATGATTGATGAAGTATTAGACAATAAACGTCCCGCTAAATAAATCAACGGTAAAAACTACGCGCTAATCCCTAGGGCTTGTTTAAAGCCCTAGGGATTTCGTATTTTTGCACCATCACAAAGCTACTATGAGTTCAAAAAAAGAAAACTTAAACTGCTCTTTCTGCGGTAGAGATAAAAAGGATACCAACGTTTTAATTGCAGGAATTAACGGTCACATTTGCGACCATTGCATACGCCAGGCACACGGTATTGTGGTGGAAGAAATGGATATGAAAGAGCGTAAGGAGCTTTCAAAATCATTAAAACTAGTAAAACCATTAGAGATAAATGAATTTTTGAACCAATATGTAATTGGCCAGGATAATGCTAAAAAAGTATTGGCGGTAGCCGTTTACAATCATTACAAACGATTAATGAACGTGGACAAAACCGAAGATGTGGAGATTGAAAAATCGAACATATTGATGGTAGGTGAAACCGGTACTGGAAAAACCTTATTGGCCAAAACCATTGCTCGCATGCTTAATGTACCCTTTACTATTGTAGATGCTACTGTGCTTACCGAAGCAGGTTATGTTGGTGAGGATGTAGAAAGTATTTTAACCCGTTTATTGCAGGCCGCTAATTACGATGTAAAAGCAGCCGAACGCGGTATTATTTTTATTGATGAGATTGATAAAATTAGCCGTAAAAGCGATAACCCTTCTATTACGAGAGATGTAAGTGGTGAAGGAGTTCAACAGGCCTTATTAAAATTACTAGAGGGTACTAAAGTTAACGTACCCCCGCAAGGTGGGCGTAAACATCCCGATCAAAAATTTATTGAAGTAGATACAGGCAACATTCTATTTATTGCTGGTGGGGCCTTTGACGGCATTGCCCGTCATATCGCAAAAAGACTTAACACCCGCTCAGTAGGTTTTCACAATTCAAAAGATCGTGAAACGGTGAGTTCCTCGAACATGCTTAAGTTTATCGCACCTCAAGATTTAAAATCGTTTGGTTTAATCCCTGAGTTAATTGGTCGTATCCCAGTGCTTACACATTTAAACCCATTAGATGCTGCTACGTTAAAACTAATACTAACAGAGCCTAAAAATGCTATTATTAAACAATATACCAAGCTGCTTGAACTGGACGGTGTAAACCTTGTTTTTAAGGAAGAAGCCATTGATTACGTGGTAGAAAAAGCCTTGGAATATAAGCTTGGTGCTCGCGGATTACGCTCCATTATTGAAACAATATTAACGGATGCCATGTTTGACCTCCCTAGTTTGGAGGAAGAAAACACTCTAACAGTGGATAAAAACTACGCCTCAGTAAAAATGGAAAAAATGTCGCTTAACGAGTTAAAAGCCGTTGGTTAGAAATTACTCTTTATAAATACTCAAATTGTTAGCCTCTAAGAAATCTATTTTTTCTTGGAGGCTTTTTTCTAATCCATCAGGCACCATACCTAAACCTACCTCCAGCCTGCACTGCTCATAATCTTTGCTTTCTAACAAACATTGCTCCCACTCTTTTACTGTCGCAGCCACCCTTTCGGTTGCAATAATTCGTCCTGAATTAATAAACTGAGACCGTACCATTACCAATGCCAGGCCCACCACCAAAACAAATCGCAGCTTTTCAGCATTGATTTGTAAAATCAAAAAATATATCCCCAACATCATAGGCATTATAACAGGGAGATACCTAGAAGTCCCGGCATTTTCCAAACCCATATCTGCACGCCCAAGCACATTTGCTGCAACAAATAATATAGTAGTGCCAAACAGAATCAAAAGAATTTTAAGCATATGAACGGAAATCACAGCTAAGGCTGATCTACTTGTTACTTTTAAAACCAATACAAAAAAAGCCACGCCCATAATAAGATAAACATACCAGTATGAGCTGGTGTTAAGAACCAAAAAGTCGCCAAGGAGGTAAGTTAAATACTCGAGATAATAACTAAAAGAATTTTCAAAACTTAAAGTTCCTCCCATACCAACTTGGCTTCCAAAAATGAAAATAGAACCTGCAAAAGGTAGTATAAACTTTACCCCTTCACTCAGAGTCGGCTTCCTTAACCAGCTAACCCCTTCAACCGGTAAAAACACCAAAGATGCAAACAGCGCAAAACCCGAAAATAGACCCAAAAATGTGACTATGGAAAAATAGACTTCTCTTAAAACAGTGCCCCTAATAAAATAGCCCAAACAAAAAAGCAGACAAAATAAAGGGACAAGACCATGTACATAAGGATTAATTACAACCGTTAGCGCGGCCTGCGTTGTTATAAAAATTAGAGGGATTAAAAAATCGAACCAATGACTACGCTTAAAGATCAAATATTTTAAACGCCATGCCAACAATGCGGTTACCATATAGATGGTGACTTGCATAAACATATCCCACCTAGCATTCCAATCTCCTAAAAAGGTAGTTATCGAAAACAAAACATAAGCAAGTCCCGTACGGTGCGGCCCGTGTTTATGTGAAAAACCCTCCCAAAAGGAGTCACCATTAAAAAGAGGATCCAGGCTCATCCATCTATCACTAAACATTAAAACTGGAGCAGTTTCGTAAACAAAGGCCAACAGCCTATAACTAGCTATTAACATAAATAGTACAACTAGACCTTGCATCCAATAATGCTGCTTGTAAAAACGACTTCTCATTTAAAAACAACCTTTGTATACGCTAAGTACGGCACTCATATACCTTTAATTATACAATCTAACCTCTTTCGTACCTCAAAAAGTCAAAGCTGTATTGATGCTTCTCATCCTTAGGGTGGTGCTCCTTAAAAACAAGCTCCCAAGTATTTTCATCAAACTCTGGAAAGTAAGTATCGCCTTCAAAAGCATGATGTACTTTGGTTAACTCCATCGTTTGGGCCAAACCTAAAGCTTGCTTGTAAATGGCTCCTCCGCCAATAATAAAGGGTTGTGCATCTCCCTCAGCTTTATACAATGCCTCTTTCAAACTATCCACCACTATAGCACCTTCCGCTTTATAATTGGCATTTCGGCTCACCACAATATTTACCCTATTGGGCAATGGTCTGCCCAAACTCTCAAAAGTTTTACGCCCCATAATTACATGGTGCCCTTTGGTTAATTGCTTAAAACGCTTCAGGTCATCCGATAAATGCCAAATTAAATCGTTGTCTTTACCTATCACGCCATTCTCGGCTATAGCTGCAATTAGAGTTACCTTCATCTTCTTCTCTTCTTCTTTTTCTTTGGAGCGCTGCCTTGTATCTTAGCATTTATTGGGAGTATGAAGCTCATACGGCAGGGCTTAGCCCTTTGAAGGGCAGGTGAGCACCTAGTTAATTCCGACACCACCCGAATCGATTCAAAATCTAACGACCTATTCACCCCTTTCACAATTTCAATATTTTCTACTTCTCCTTTAACCCCAATAACAAAACCTATATACATTTTTCCTCCAGTCCCCGTCATCCTTTCTTGCTCCGGAAACACAAAGGATTTTGACACATACACCAATAGCCCTCTTTGAAAACATGCTCTTAACTCTTCATTCTTAAGTGTTGAATCACAACCGGCAAAAACAGGAACTCTTTCTACCATGCTGAAATTTAAAACATCATCCGTCTCCTCTTTCTCTACCTCAGTATAACTATAGGCTCTAATACTATCCATAGGGTAAACCTTTCCCCAAATGCTCACTTCCCTAGCCTCCCCATAACCAGCCTCATTCAGATGCTTTAAAAAAAAGTTATTCCATTTATTAGGGTCTGCCCTTGAAAATTTATCTTTAAAATCATACAATTCTTCCAAGTAAAACTTCTTTTGTGATAATGTCTTAAAGTGGGCTAACCGTCTCATAGACCCTTCCCACCTTTTGGTGCTATCACCTTTAATAGAACTTTTAAATTCCAAATAAAAAGGCGCCAAATTAGCCCAAGCCTCAGAGCTTACTTCTGCAGCCATGCCATTATTTACACTTCTACTAACTTTCTCTACCAAACTCTTATTCAAACTTATCTGCTCGCATTCAACAGCTACCACTTTACCCTTTTCTAGGTAGCAACGAACGTTAAAATCATCATCAACCTGCGATCGCCATTTTTCATCACCCCTCAACACATAGTTGAAACAAGCCAATTGCGCCTTACTGTTAAAATTTTCGGCACCTCTAACCACAGGCGCATTTTTCAACTTATAAATACTTGTAAATTTCTCAAACCGCTCATCGATGCTAAGATTTAAGAAAAAGGCATAATTCTCATTAGCTTTTAGCTGGCGGGCCATTCGTCTAATAGCAGGCCTAGCCATGCTAAGTGCCTCATCCGAAACCAAAGCAAAGGTTTTACCAAAACTTACCTCTCCTTGTTCGTTTACCACAAATTCTAAAAACAAGCTATCCGTTAAACTATAGCCTAAACTCGAAAAAATATCTGCTTTCACTTTTGATTGAAACAAGATCAGTTGTTTCTGCTGACAAATTTCTTTGTCCGTTTCGGTTTGACACAATTTGAACATTAGCGATTGCCCAAAACTTGAAGTTTTACAACCTAAAACAAAACCAAGAACAATTAAAAATATGCGCATATTTAACAAGTTTTTTAAACCGCTACAGGAGCCTTAATAGCGGAATGCGGTTCGTAATTAACTAATTCAAAATCATCAATCTTAAAATCAAAAATATCCTTTACTAAGGGATTCATCTTCATTTGAGGAAGCGGCCTAAACGCCCTTCCCAATTGCTCTTTAGTTTGCTCTAAATGGTTAGAGTATAAATGGGCATCGCCCAAGGTATGTACAAAATCACCATATCCCAATCCACAAACTTGAGCTATCATCATAGTAAGCAAAGCATAAGAAGCAATATTAAAAGGTACACCTAAAAATATATCGGCACTACGTTGGTACAACTGGCAACTTAGTTTTTCGTTGGCCACGTAAAACTGGAACAACGTATGACAAGGCGGTAAACCAGACTTTGCCATTTCAGGAACATCCTTAGGATTCCATGCACTAACCAATAACCGCCTCGAATCTGGCTTGTTTTTAATATCTTCAATTAATCCCGTAATTTGATCTACTCCCTCAAAATTGCGCCACTGCCTTCCATAAACCGGTCCCAATTCGCCCCATTGTTTGGCAAAAGTATAGTCCGCTATTACCTGTGCCTTAAACTCTTTCATTTTGGCTTTCCATTCCTCGCTGTGCTTGGGGTAGGCTTCCGCCTGATGTGTTTCGTTTAAATAATTTTGGAAAGGCCATTCATTCCAAATATTCACACCATTTTCCACCAAATACTTAATATTGGTATCACCTTGTAAAAACCAAAGCAACTCATGTATAATAGACTTTAGGTGTACCTTTTTAGTGGTAACCAAAGGAAAACCCTCGCTTAAATTATAGCGCATTTGATAGCCAAACACCGATAAAGTACCCGTTCCTGTTCTATCTCCTTTTTGCACGCCTTGGTCTAGCACGTGCTGCATTAATTGGTGGTATTGCTGCATATTATTTTGGAATAAATTCAAAGATAATTTGACCATTGTAATTAGCTCCTTCGCGAAGAACTTACTTCTAAACAATCTTTAAACAACCCAAAAAAAGCCCAGCCACATTAGCTACTTTTGAAGCTCAATTTATTTGTATGCAAAACGCCAAAAAACTTTTATTACTGCTACTGGTTTTATTACCGTCCATCTTTTTTTTAAGCAAGGCCTTTTCAGGTAGCACTGCTCAAATGGAAAACGGCATCTTAAAGATCACAGGAGCTGGAGCCATCGAAATTATTTTGGAAGATGTACAGGTTGCTGAATTGCAAGAAGAGTTACCCGAAACCAATGGCACGGGTGGTTTTTCGTTGGGTATTGTAAAAAAAGGAAACTTTATACGTAGCAGCGATAGCCAACAAATACGCATCATAAAAAATGCAAGCACGCCTTTTATCCACCTAAAAACGGAAAAACAAGAATTGTACTTTAATTTGGAAAACCCTGACTTAACCAAGGCTTTGTTTCTGGCTATTGAAATGGAAATTGCACTAAGGCAAGGCGAAACCGTAACGAGCTAATTTAGATCAGCATACCCACAATTACGGCCGTAAACAAAGAAGCCAGTGTACCCCCTATTAAAGCCTTAAAACCCAATTTAGATAAATCGCCCTTGCGCTTAGGCGCCAAAGAGCCAATACCGCCAATTTGAATACCAATACTGGCAAAATTGGAAAAGCCACAAAGGATGTACGTTGCGATGATAATTGATTTTGGGGAGGTGAACTTTCCAGCTTCCATCATCTCTCCTAAACTTACATAGGCTACAAACTCATTAAGTATCGTTTTTTCGCCCAACAACTGCCCAACCAAAACTATATCCTGATTAGCCACCCCCATTAACCAAGTGATGGGTGCCAAAACGTAACCCAAAATAAATTGCATCGAAAAGCCGCTGTATTGTCCGTTAGACACATCTACCACCCAACCATTTAAGCCTGTAAACTCTCCAATAAAATCCTGAAGTATATAGTTCGCCATCGCTATAAAGGCAATGAATACCAACAACATAGCTCCAACATTTACCGCTAACTTTAACCCATCGGTAGTACCATTGGTAATAGCCTCCAAGGCATTTGAACCAATATTCGATTTCTCGATGTGCATCTTCTCGTTCACCTTATTGGTTTCGGGTAGTAAAATTTTTGCGGCTACTACGGCTGCAGGTGCGCTCATTACTGAAGCTGCCAACAAGTGCTTTGCAAAAAATATTTGTTGCGCCAAATCTTCTCCTCCCAAAAAACCAATATAAGCTGCTAGCACACCACCTGCAATAGTGGCCATACCTCCACTCATTAGGCAAAGCAATTCCGATTTGGTCATTTTATCGATATAGGGCTTTACCAAGAGTGGCGCTTCCGTTTGCCCTAAAAATATATTACCCGCTGCGGCTAAACTTTCGGCCCCACTAAGTTTCATGGTACGTTTCATAACCCAGGCAAAAGCAAAAACCACTTTTTGAAGTACACCGTAATAAAATAGTAAAGAAGTAAGGGCGCTGAAAAAGATAACGGTTGGCAGTACCTGAAACGCAAAAATAAACCCAAAAGACTGTGTATCGCTTATTAAACCTCCAAACAAAAATTCCGATCCTTCCTGTGTAAAGCTCAATATCTTAACAAAGCGCTTACTAAGCCAATCAAAAGAACTTTGTATAAAAGGCACTTTTAAAATACCTAATGCAAAAATAAACTGAATAGCCAGCCCTTTTAAAACCAAAGGCCAGTTTACCTTTTTTCGTTTGCTGGACATTAAAAAAGTTAGAAAAACCAAAACAGTTAAACCCAAAATACCTCGTGCTAAAGAGTTCAAACTTAGTCCCTCACCCTCAAAATGGTAAGCCGAAGTAATTGGCAGCCCATTTACCTCAGCAGCCATCTCCTTATAAAACGAAAAAGCAATCGCCCCTTCCTGTATTCTCAAGAGGGTATCGTTTTGCGTTTCAACAAAATATTGCCTTAGGGTATCATCTGGTAACTGGTATTGCAAGTAGAGCGTATCGCTGCGATGCTCCCAACTACCACTGGCTTGCAAGTTGTTTTTAGCTTTTAGCTGATAGTTAAAACTACCACTGCTATCTAGGTTAAAAAAATCGGTGCTGTCTATAGCAAATAACGCTGAGTTGGCACTATCGGTTATACTTTTGAACTGCCATTTATTGGCGAAAGAATGCTGACCATACACCCAGGTACTTAACAGCATGGCAAGCAACACAAACCCAATTTTTTTCATACTTGGCGCGTTAATACGTTTGGCGAAAATACATTTTAAAAGCTTCAACCTTTAGCGACTTAATCTACGCTATTTTGTTTGTCAAATTGCCAAAACTCAGGCATATTTCCACGTTGCAATTCCATTTTATTATCAGATATAAAACGTACCTGCCACAACTTAGCTTCCTTTTTTTGCCAAATTTCAATGGAGGTATTTTCGTTGGCCAAGTTCCATTTCCCCTTCACCTTTATACCCATAATAACCACCACTGCTTTGCCATTTGGTTTAAATTGCATAGTACCACCCTTAACAAACTGGCTACCCAATTCATTCTGCTCGGCTGTCTTTTCTAAGTGTTTTTTGCCTGAAATTACCCAAGTTCCAAACAGCTGTTCTCTATTTACAACCAAAGGTGTAAAGGTGGGTTCTGGAATTACAAACTCTTCTGCAGGAACCACCTGCTCGCAAACCAATTTAGCTTTACCCAAACCCAGAATAATTCTATTTTCATCAAAAGCCAAAATTGAAATGTTTTGCACCTCGCCTTTTGAGGAAGTCATTTTCAGCTCTGATTTACTTTCCAAATACTCCCAGCTACCAAAATCAAGGCTAAACAATTCCAATTTGTAATGGTATGTGGAAGACAACGTAAATTTGAAATCACCAAACATAGCCCGCGCCATGCTTTTAGAAACAGAGTCTAACTCTTCGATCTCTGCCATTTCCGCAAAACGCCAAGTTCCAATAAGGTCTTGTTCCGTTTGCGCTTGTGTAAAACCTCCCATAAAAAGGAAGCTTGTCAAAAATAAAACTCTCAATAAACACATGAAAACCAGACCTTAATTACTTTCGCGCTTATCAATCTCGTCTCGCAATTTAGCCGCCAACTCATAGTCCTCACCTTTTAAGGCTTGTTCCAAAAGTGTTTTTAAATCGTCTAAATCTGCCAATTCATAATCCAATACCACTTCTGAGCTGCTCGTATCTTTTACCTCTAAATCTTCCTCAGTAATCAACTCTTTCCCTTCGGTTTCATTTCCGCTTTCGCTCAATATAATACCGGCCTGGTTTAATATTTCGGGGTATGTATAAACGGGGCAATCAAAACGAATGGCTAAGGCCACGGCATCTGAAGTACGTGCGTCCATCACCTTTTCTTCCCCGTCCTTATCAAACAGTAAAATAGAGTAAAACACCCCTTCTTGCAGCTTATGAATTACTACCTCTTTAAGGGTAATTTCAAAACTACCTGCAAAGCTTTTAAACAAATCGTGGGTTAAAGGCCTCGGTGGATTCACATCTTTTTCTAACGCAATGGCGATAGATTGTGCCTCAAAACCTCCAATAATAATGGGCAATCTGCGCTCCCCTCCTTCTTCGCCTAGCACCAAAGCATAAGCTCCAGACTGCGTTTGGCTGTAAGTAAGTCCTTTTATGTGAAGGCGTATTTTATCCATTTACTTTTTTTAGGCCTTAAACTTTTTCAAAGCCTCAATAAACTTGGGCACCACCTCAAATGCATCGCCTACAATACCGTAGTCCGCTGCTTTAAAAAATGGGGCTTCGGCATCGCTATTAATAACTACAATAGTTTTTGAGTTACTTACACCTGCTAGATGCTGAATAGCTCCAGAAATACCAATCGCCACATACAACTCAGGATTAATAGCAATACCTGTTTGACCAACATGCTCGTTATGCGGGCGCCAGCCCATATCAGCCACTGGCTTAGAACAAGCCGTTCCGGCATTCATCAATTCTGCCAATTCTTCTACCATACTCCAATTCTCAGGTCCTTTTAATCCACGGCCTCCTGATATTACTCTTTCGGCTTCTGGCAAAGGAATTTTACCTTGCACCCTATCCACATTCGTAACATTAGTTTGTGGCAAATCACCTAAGCTTACGTTCGATTCAGTCATTTCTGCGCTTCCGCTGCCGGCTACTACACCAACCGCATTAGGAATAAATACAATTACTTTAGAGCTGGCTTCCGTACTGTAATTCACAAAACCTTTGCTCGAAAACACACTACGCTTTACTGTTAAAGGAGCAACGCTACTAGGCAGTTCTGTTACGTTAGTAATCATTCCGGCCTCTGCCATTACCGAATATAAAGGCGCTACGGCTTTACCGTTAAAAGTACCACTTACAATAAGGGTGTCGCAGTTTTGGGCAGCCGCCACCTCTTTTAGGGCAGCCGCAATTTTATAATTATCAAAACTATTGTAATCGTCTCCGCTAAGGTTTAGCACTTTACTTACTCCATACTTTCCTAGCTCAGCCGCATCATCGCTAATAGTACCAAAGGTTACACCTATTACTGAAGTGCCCATCATTTCGGCCGTTTTAGCGGCATACTGAGCGGCTTCAAAAGTGTTCTTCTTAAATTTTCCTTCCCAATTTTCTAAATATACTAGTACTGACATTTCTTAAATTTCTTTGTTGTGGATCAATTAAATAACCTTGGCTTCCTCGTGTAATAACTTTACCAACTCGTCCATATTATCGGCCTCTACCATAGTAACCGCACTTTTAGGAGCCGGTTTTTCAAAACTACCTACCTGCACCCTGCTGGCACCATCTGTAGCCGGCTTTACCGCTAACGGCTTGGTTCGCGCACTCATAATACCACGCATATTTGGTATGCGTAAATCTTTTTCTTCTACTAAACCCTTTTGTCCTCCAATTACCAAAGGCAAACTAGCTGTTAAAGTTTCTTTACCACCATCTATTTCGCGCATAAGCGTAGCATTACTACCTTCTACCTCTAAACCTACACAGGCATTTACAAAGGGTTGATTTAGTAAAGCAGCTAACATGCCCGCAACTTGCCCTCCGTTGTAATCTATGGACTCACGTCCAGCAATAATTAAATCGTAATTATTTTCTTTGGCTACCGCTGCAATTTGTTGCGCTACATAAAAACCATCGGTAGCATCAGCATCAATTCGTATGGCATCATCGGCTCCAATAGCCAAAGCTTTACGCAAAGTTGGCTCCGTTTCGGCTTTTCCAACGTTAATGGCAGTAACCGTAGCTCCTTGTTTTTCTTTTAACCAAATAGCACGTGTAAGCCCAAACTCATCGTACGGGTTTATAACAAACTGTACTCCATTCTTGTCAAACTCCTTGTTATCACTAGTAAAGTTTATTTTGGAAGTGGTATCCGGTACGTGACTAATGCAAACTAAAACCTTCATAAAATTGTGTGAAATTGTTTAAAATAAAAGGATGGCGAAAATAGCTAAAAAGGCGCCAACAAAAAAGATGCAGGCCAAAGGAAATCAAAGCGAAATATTTAGCGCCTTTGGTTGCTATAAATTTCTAATTTTGTCGGCATTCAATTTTTACTATGAGCAGAATCATTCAATTTAGACAAGCCGTGGCAGAAGCCATGAGCGAAGAAATGCGCAGAGACGAAAACGTGTATCTGATGGGCGAAGAAGTAGCCGAATACAATGGCGCTTACAAAGCATCTAAAGGCATGTTGGACGAATTTGGCCCCAAGCGTGTAATTGACACCCCTATTTCGGAACTTGGTTTTTCGGGTATTGGCGTAGGTTCTGCCATGAATGGCTTGCGACCCATTATTGAATACATGACTTTCAATTTTTCGTTAGTTTCGATAGATCAAATTATTAGCAATGCCGCTAAAATGCATCAAATGAGTGGTGGCCAATTAACAGTGCCTATCGTTTTTCGTGGCCCAACAGGCTCGGCAGGACAGCTAGGTGCAACGCACTCTCAAAGTTTTGAAAGCTGGTTTGCCAACACTCCGGGGCTTAAAGTGGCTGTGGCCTCTACCCCTTATAATGTAAAAGGTTTATTAAAAACCGCCATTCGCGATAACGACCCCGTATTAATTATGGAGAGTGAGCAGATGTACGGTGACAAAGGCGAAGTACCTGAAGAGGAATACTTAATTCCATTAGGCCAAGCCCATATTGATAGAGAAGGTACCGATGTTACCATTGTATCTTTTGGTAAAATATTAAAAGTGGTACACGCGGCCGCAGAAGAATTAGCCAAAGACGGTATTAGCTGCGAAGTAATTGATTTGCTTACAGTGCGCCCGATAGATTACGCCACCATTTTAAGCTCGGTAAAGAAAACCAATCGCATGATTGTAGTAGAAGAAGCTTGGCCGTTAGGCTCTATAGCTACCGAGCTTACTTATGTGGTACAGCGCGAAGCATTTGACTTTTTAGATGCTCCCGTACGTAGAATTACCACTGCCGATACACCAATGGCTTACGCTCCTACTTTGGTAGAAGCCTTTTTGCCTAGCATCAACCAAGTAATAGATGCTGTTAAAGGGGTAATGTATCGCTAGATGAAGTACTGAGTATTTAGATTTAAGATATTAGACTTGAGAAAAATCTTGTCTTTTTCCAGATAATTCTTGATAGCCCCTTTTTGGGGCTATTTTTTTGAATAGCTGACACGCCTAAAATTCCAAAACTTTAAACAGCTTATATTTACCTGACCACCCTTAAACACACAATCACATGAAAGCCTGTCTAATTACACTATTTCTAACAATCTTTTTCTGGTGCCATGGACAAGTTGATTCATCAGACCATTTTAACCCATTAACTGGTTTTATTCCAAAAAACACGGTTGACCACCTTGACTTTTACAAAAGCCCAAACGGCAAAAAAATAGATTCTATTAAAATTTTAAAAAGCGGGTGGGTGCATTTTTCAATTAATCATCAGAAAGGTAACTGGGTTAAAATAAAAAACGTTTCAATTGCGCCTGGAATAAAAGATCTCGCACACCTCAATAATAATTGGGTTAAAACTTCTGATGTTTGGTTTAACCTATCAAACAATGGTGCATTTTACTATGTCCTGCCAAATGATAAATCCAAAAAACACTTTATCGATTATCAATCAGTAAATTTGATAGAAATAAATGGCAACTGGGTAAAAGCAAAGTTTATGACAAATGCCCATGCAGAGCAAGCTTGGTTTAAAAGAGAAGATCTTTGTGGATCGCCTTGGACAACTTGTAATTATTAAAGGAGCGATCAGCCAAGACCATCTCATTTTCTCCTACTAAATCATTTAGTCTTTTTCCAATTACTATCGTAATCTTTAAGTCTCTTATAAAAACCTTTAAAATGACGAGCCCCATAAATAATGGCTACTTGAGACTGCCTAAGAGCAAGAAAGTTTTCTACTAATATGGAATCTCGATATCCCATTATGAAATTTTGAACGAACTCCTTCTTATCCCCCTTTAAACAATTATAATCGCCCTCAAAACCCGTTTCCATGTCGCATTCTGAAAGTGTGATTTCTCCATTTTTCTGTTCAAAAGCCGCGATAATAATTTCCAATGACACATCTCCGCAAATAGATTTAGATGTATCAATATTTAGAGCTGCATAACTGGGCTGCGACATCAAGTCCACTTCGGCTGGGTAAGGAAATTTATCCATTATCAATCGATTGACCGTATCCACTCTTTCATTACCTAGCACATATGAAGGCTGAAACCCCATGACTTTTCTAAATTTACGCCAAACCAAATCCTTTTGTATTGAGTCTTTAAGATTTGAACTAACTGACTCATAGATAAAACTATAGCCTAAATTATTTAAGGAGTCCACTTTTCGGGCTACATCTTTATAAAAAGATTTATGACTAATATGAACCATTGGAATGAACACCACCTCATCCATGGTGCTACGATTCACTAGTTTAATCTCTTCTACTTTTGGGCTCAGCAGCGTATTAAACAATAACGAAGCGCAAGAACTCAACAACGCTAAAGCCACAATACAAAAACCAATTTTTTTCATGTTTAAAATGGCTGGTAAATACACTTTGCCAAACTCCTTAGTTTCGACAGTTGATTTCAATTTAACACTAGTTCTTTCCTCCATTGCTTGTTTACTAAACTAAATAATTGCTTTTTTATAAGAATGTGTTGTCGTTAATATCGTTAAATGTAACTTTTTATATCAAAAAAATGACTCCTTCCTCATTTTCCTGAGCGTTAAAAATACCAGCAAAACTAAAATAAACTTAGCGGTATTTTGCGCATACCACACAAAGGTTATGGGCTTGTAAAATCAAAGAATAATCCCACCCTAAACAGGTACTACATTAGCCCCTTGCCCAAATCACTTTTTGGCTTACTTTTGCGGCCTTTAAGACAAACGTAATTGACAATCAACACATTTAACGAATGAATAATTGGCTACTTTATTTAGTTCCTGTAATGGGACTTATTGGACTACTGGTAATGCTTGTAAAATCGGCATGGGTGGTAAAACAAAATGCAGGAGATGAGAAAATGACCAAACTAGCGGGCTACATTGCCGATGGTGCTATGTCGTTTTTAAAAGCCGAATGGAAGGTAATGAGTTACTTCGTAGTTATTGCCGCTATTCTATTAGCCTACTCTGGTACTATTGTAGAGCACTCTAGTCCTATTATTGCTTTAGCCTTTGTAATTGGTGCTGTATTTTCAGCCTTTGCCGGATTTGTAGGTATGCGTATTGCCACCAAAACCAATGTGCGTACTACTGAAGCGGCTCGTACCAGTTTAGTAAAAGCACTTAAAGTATCTTTTACAGGAGGATCGGTAATGGGCTTAGGCGTAGCAGGTTTAGCCGTGCTAGGTTTAGGTAGCTTATTCATTGTTTTTTATAACGTATTTGTTCCCGAAGGGCAAGCCATTACAGGCGCTGGCATGAAAACGGCCATTGAGGTATTGGCTGGTTTTTCATTAGGAGCTGAATCTATAGCACTATTTGCCCGTGTGGGTGGTGGTATTTACACCAAAGCAGCCGATGTAGGCGCTGACTTAGTAGGTAAAGTGGAAGCCGGTATTCCGGAAGATGATATTAGAAACCCAGCCACTATTGCAGATAATGTTGGTGACAATGTAGGTGATGTAGCCGGTATGGGTGCCGATCTTTTTGGTTCGTATGTAGCCACTATTTTGGCCACTATGGTATTAGGACAAGAAATTAACTCAGCTGATGAGTTTGGCGGAATGGCTCCAATCCTTTTACCCATGGTAATTGCAGGTTTAGGCTTAATTTTCTCTATTATTTCGATGGCCTTGGTACGTATTAGCGGTGAAAACAGCTCAGTACAAAAAGCTTTAAACTTAGGAAACTGGTCGTCTATCATTATGGTAGTAGTTGCCTCTTACCCCCTATGTATGTGGATGCTACCTGAAGGCTTAAACCTTAGAGGTTACGAATTTTCGAACTTGGATGTTTTCTGGGCCATTTTAGTGGGTTCTATTGTAGGCGCACTAATGAGTTGGATTACCGAGTTTTATACCTCTATGGGTAAAAAACCTGTAAACAGTATTATTCAGCAATCTTCTACGGGTCATGCTACCAACATTATTGGTGGTTTAGCTATGGGTATGCAATCTACCGTTATTCCAATTTTAATTTTAGCCGCTGGTATTATTTTCTCTTATGCTTTTGCAGGATTGTACGGTGTGGCTATTGCCGCTGCTGGTATGATGGCTACCACAGCTATGCAATTAGCTATTGATGCTTTTGGCCCTATTGCGGATAATGCAGGAGGTATTGCTGAAATGAGTGGTTTACCCGAAGAAGTACGTGGAAGAACAGATAATTTAGATGCGGTAGGAAACACCACCGCTGCTACCGGTAAAGGTTTTGCTATTGCCTCTGCTGCGCTTACTGCCTTGGCACTATTTGCTGCCTTTGTAGGTATTGCGGGCATCGAGAGTATTGATATTTACAAAGCACCCGTATTAGCTATGCTTTTTGTGGGAGGTATGATTCCATTTATCTTTTCGTCATTGGCTATATCTGCCGTAGGGCGTGCGGCCATGGCCATGGTACATGAAGTAAGACGCCAGTTTAAAGATATTCCTGGAATTATGGAATACAAAGCCGAACCAGAATACGATAAGTGTGTGGAGATTTCCACCAAAGCTTCTATTAGAGAAATGATGTTGCCGGGCGCTATTGCCTTGGTTACTCCACTATTAATTGGGTTTGGTTTTTACGGTGTTTTCGAAAATACTTCTTCAGCCGAAATGCTAGGAGGATTATTAGCCGGTGTAACCGTAAGTGGTGTGTTGATGGGTATTTTTCAAAACAATGCAGGTGGCGCTTGGGATAACGCTAAAAAATCTTTTGAGCAAGGTGTTGAGATTGATGGTAAGATGGAATACAAAGGCTCGGAAGCCCATAAAGCTTCTGTAACAGGAGATACGGTTGGAGATCCTTTTAAAGATACTTCAGGTCCTTCTATGAACATTCTTATCAAATTGATGTCCATCGTTTCATTGGTAATTGCCCCGCACATTTCGGTAGGAGATGGACATAATGCTGCACATGCTGACCAATTTTCTGCTGATGGCAGCGCACAAGGAATGGTAGAAATGGAAGTAGGCCGCAACTATGTGTTTAACGAGGTTGCTGTTGCCACTGTTTCTATCGAAGGCCAAAAAACGGCAAAAGTACACATCCAACATTTAGAGTTTCATGCCCACGAAGAAAATGGTGCTATCCGTGATATTATGGTACAGTTTGGAGCAGAGATGCTTTCGGAACTTTTAGGTACACCGGTAGATTATGCTGAGTTTACCACTCATATGATGGAGCAAACAAGTCCAAATAATTTTACAGGCCGTGGTGTTTTTAACTTTGGCAGCGGAGAAAGAAAATGTGAAGCCAGTTTCTCGTTATCGGATAACCTTGAAGAAATTCACGCTAAGTTTAAGCTTTACTAAAAAGCTTACTCACAATTATTAAGAAAGCCTGCTACACAAGTTGTGTAGCAGGCTTTCTTTTTGGACTTAACACCATGATTTAAAAAAACACCTAAACCTAACGCTCCATTAAAAACATGCTTTTTTCCTACATTTGAAGGAATTTAGAACTTCAAACTATTTTAGTTTTGATGCATTAATCAACCGAACCATGAAAATGAAATACTTAATCTTTGTTTTACTCTTGGTCACTTTTACTGTCCAATGCAAAAAAGAAAAACAACATCAGGATTTGCCCCGTGAACTAAGAGAAGAGTTTAATTGTTACCTAAATGGAGAATATTGGACTAAAAATCCCGGAGGTAACTGTCATCAGCTCCATGCAAGATATTACGAAGCAGCTGGTTCTGTAGGGGCTAACCCTCAGGGTTATCTTGTCGTTCGTGGTGTAGACTGTGATACGGATAATGCTATGTATATAGTGCTAGATAGTGTTGAAACTACGGGAACGTATTTTTTACCTGAAAATGATTATAACTGTGGTTTTCATAATATGGAAGCGGTGCGTTTAGATACTTTAGATATTTACCCTTTTGAGCACTTTTATTACTTCGCGTTGTCTGGCCATGTTAAAATCACTCATCTTGAACCGACAAAGTATGAAGATGCCATTTCTCCTGAAGGAATACCCTTTGTAAGAACTATAGGTGGCTGGTTGCAAGGTACTTATGAAATGATATTAATAAATGACATTAGTCAGGATACAAACATGAGTGTTCCCGATACACTAACCATTACCAATGGCAAGTTTGCTGCGATACTTTAATCTTGTATTAACCAAACCATGAAAAAAAAGTACGCCTCCTTTGTTTTACTCTTGGTCACTTTTACTTTCCAATGCAAAAAAGAAGAGTCATCAGGCCGTCCAGGCTATCAAATAAGACAATTCTCTATGAAAGTAAATGGTGTTAATTGGACTCCCATTGGAGACGCGAGCCCTAGGTGCAATGCAATTGAGGTTAGATATCGTGAGTTAGTGCCATTCTATCCGGATGGATTTTTCGGAATTGAAGTGAGTAAATGTGGCGCAAAAGACAGCATTGAATCACCAGACAACTTTTTTATACGATTTGAAGATATTTATACTAAAGAAGATTTTAACAGGAAGAGTTTAAGTTTTATCCTTTTTAACAACCTACATACGAGCTGGAGCAAAGGCGATGACCATGGAATATATGATTCAGTGCTGACCTACTCCTTTACACCTACCGCTTTTCTACCTCAAGATTACAATTGTACCTGCCCTCCAGATAATTGGGGGAATATTAAGGCAACCTTTGCTTTTGATTTGTTAAATAAGGTAGGTGACACGCTTCATATCACGGACGGAAAGATGCTCGTTGATTTTTATAATAACTAGGCCATTAAAAAAAACAATTATCTTAAAACAAGCCGTGCAATTGTCCGTCTATCTTTTGGATAATTTCCCCTAAATGCTCGGGATTGTTGGCAAACTTGTTTTCATCCACATTAATAATCAACAACTTACCTTTAGTATAATTACTAATCCAAGCTTCGTAACGCTCGTTTAATCGGTTTAGGTAATCTAGCCTAATATTGTTCTCGTAATCGCGGCCACGCTTTTGTATTTGATCTACCAAAGTAGGAATCGAAGCGCGTAAAAAGATTAACAAATCTGGTGCCTTAATAAAGGATTCCATTAGCTCAAAAAGCGATAAATAGTTTTCAAAATCACGGCTAGGCATTAAACCCATGGCATGTAGGTTGGGTGCAAAAATATGTGCATCCTCATAAATGGTTCTATCCTGAATTACATCCAAACCCGAATCGTGAATTTCCTTTACTTGGCGAAAGCGTGAGTTCAAGAAAAATATTTGCAGGTTGAATGACCAACGTTGCATTTCTTGGTAAAAGTCATCTAGATAAGGGTTATTGTCCACCTCTTCATACTCAGGTTGCCAATTGTAATGTTTCGCCAAAAGTTTGGTAAGGGTGGTTTTTCCTGAACCGATATTTCCAGATATAGCAACGTGCATAAAAAAGGGGAGTTAAGATTGGAAGCTAACCCATTAGGCGAGTTGACCTCCATAATTTTTGCTGTACAAATCTAGCATTTTGAATGGTAATTAAACTATCCAATTACAATTGATTCGCTATAAAATGCGGTACACCTGCAGCTGGTTCAAAGTCAACAAATACAGTTTTTTACCTACTACCTTTAACTGCACCGTTTGCTGGCCTGCTTTTAGCAAAAGTTCATTCTTAGCCAATTTCAAATCATACCTAAATACATTGTTTTGTTGCAAATAATACAAGCTATTACCACGCACGGTAAAATACTGAACATCGGGCAACTGAATTTGCTCAACCAAAGCACCCAAGGCATCAAAATGCCAAATGCCTGAACTGGGAACCAGTAAAAAAACGTGATCTACCGTACTTAACAATTGAACTGGCACAGCTTCCTCCTGTAAGCTGGCTAGGTTTACACTTTGATTGCTTACCTGCCCCGATTGTAAATTAACGCGTTGCAATTTGTTTGCTGATTGATTGTACGCCCAAACATGCTCTTGATCGGAAAAAGAAATAAGCGGCACATCGAGTAAATCCCATTCAAAAAGATTAACCGACTGGCTTAAATTTAACATTCTATCTAGCACCTCAATTTGGTTTACCTCCGAGTAAAAAACATACGGATTAAGTGCATTTACTACATCAATATGAGTAATGGTTCCGTTAATGGGGTTGCTATAGGCGGCCTGTTCTTTAAATTCATCATTCCATTTTACCAGCGATTCATTTTTAACCAAAAAAATGTTCTCAAACTGATCGACCGCAAAACCTTGTACATTCTTTATCTCATGCTTTACTAGCAACTCTAAGGCCGCTTGCTGTGCGCTTAACCATTGCGGCAGCATGGCTAAAAGTAGTATCCAGTTTTTCAAACGCCTTGCTCTAATGAAGCGTTCATACTCAAAAGGTTTTCCAAGTGTTTTCGGTTGTTAGACAAGCGCGGCACTTTATGCTGCCCACCCAGTTTACCTTTTTGTTTTAACCAATCGTAAAACAAATTTTTACGCGCGCAGCGCAGCACAGGCGGAAGCAAAATCATATCCTTATGTCTTTTAGCTTCGTAATCACTGTTCAATTCTTTTAACCTATCATCCAAAATTCGGGTAAACTGATGTATATCGCCCGGTTTGTCTTCAAATTCAATCAGCCATTCGTGGCCACCACTCTGTCTATCTTCAATATATACCGGTGCCGCGGTGTACTCATTAACTTTGGCTCCAGTAATTTCACAGGCCAGCTTTAAGGCATCTTCGGCATTTTCAATAATTAACTCCTCGCCAAACGCATTTATAAAATGTTTGGTACGGCCGCTTACCTGCACTCTATAAGGACTAATGGAGGTAAATCGAACCGTATCACCTACAATGTAGCGCCACAAACCAGCATTGGTAGATATTACCAATGCGTAATTCTTATGCAACTGTACCTCGCTTAACGGTATGGTAGGCGAGTCCTCTCCATCAAACAAATCCATGGGTATAAACTCGTAAAAAATGCCGAAATCCAGCATCAACAAAAGCTCATGACTATTGCTTTGGTCTTGGATACCAAAAAAGCCTTCGGACGCATTGTACGTTTCTATGTATTTAAAATTAGCATCCGGAATTAGCTCGTGAAACTGTTTGCGATAGGGATTAAAATTAACCCCTCCATGCATATACATTTCTAAATTGGGCCATACCTCTAATAAGCTACTGGCTCCCGTTTTTTCCAATACACGCTTTGCCATAATCAGCATCCACGAAGGCACCCCAGCTAAACTGCTTACATCATCATTAATGGTAGTCTCGGCAATAGCCTCAATTTTACTTTCCCATTCATCCATCAAGCTAATTTCGTTGTTGGGTGTACTGCGCATTTCCACCCAAAAAGGTAAATTTTCTATGATAATAGCCGATACATCTCCATAGTAGCTTTCGTTACGCGCGTCATTTACAAAAGTGCTGCCGCCTAAACGCAGGCTTTGTCCAGAGAATATTTTGGTTTGAGGATTATTATGGCAATACATACTCAATAAATCCTTTCCTCCTTTAAAGTGGCAATCTTCAATAGACTCCTCACTTACCGGTATAAATTTACTTTTATCGTTAGTAGTACCGCTCGATTTTGCAAACCACTTAATCTCTCCCGGCCACATTACATTAGTTTCTCCCGCGCGCACCCTGTTTACATCATCAATTATAGATTCATAAAAATGAAGCGGCACCCTATTTTTAAAGGTTTCGTAACTTTTTATATCACCATAGCCATACCTCTTGCCCCATTCTGTATTTTTGGCTTTGTGCAATAAATCAAAAAAAGTTTCATTTTGCACTTCGTGCGGATACTTCATAAAAAGCTCAATCTGATGAAACCTTTTTTTCATCCGCCAACTAATAAAGGAATTGACTAAATCGATACCCATGGAATTGCTTTTTGGTAGGCAATAAAAATACAACTTTAGCTTATGAAATTACATACTACCCTAACTAAAATGACTACCTACCTAGATGGGGATGCGCATTATATATTACCAGCCGATCATAATTTTATTAAAATAAACCCCCTTATTGGCAAAAGCATTGACCTGCAATTTATTGGTGAAAAATACTGCGCTAGCTGCGGAGACAAACACGCCAATCTGTACCGTATGGGTTTTTGCAAAAACTGTTTTTTTACTAGTCCCTTGGCGGGGGAAAGCATCATCAACCCTGAGTTGAGCACGGCCCATTTAGATAAAGCTGACCGTGATTTAGATTACGAAAAAAGCTACCAACTACAACCACATGTGGTGTATTTAGCCAATAGTGGCGGTCTAAAAGTGGGTGTTACCAGGGCTTCGCAAAAAACCACTCGATGGACTGACCAAGGAGCATCGGAAGCCATAGTACTGGCCCAAACAGAAAACCGCTACCAAGCCGGCATGATTGAGGTGGCTCTAAAACAACATTTATCAGATAAAACCATTTGGCAAAAAATGTTGAAAAACGAAGACCCTGAATTGGATTTACTAAAAGAGAAAGAGGCCGTAAAAGACAAAATACCTTCCGAATACCAACAATGGCTTAGCTCCGAAGATGAAGTTTACCGAATCAAGTATCCCGTTTTAGAGTATCCGGCCAAGGTAAAAAGCTTAAACCTAGATAAAAACAGCGGTTTACAAAGTGTATTGAAGGGCGTACGTGGCCAATATCTTATTTTTGAAGGTGGTATCGTTCTCAACATCCGAAGCCATACGGGCTATAGAGTAGCCATTACGGTGTAGCCGTGGGTGATTTTTTTTGCCTTAACCAAACTATATTTCCCGCCAAGGCGGGTAAGGCCACATTGCAAAGCCACATTAATAATGAGGCCTGTACTATAACAGGTTGCAACTCGGGTAGGTTGCTAAAAATCACCAAACCAATGGCCGATTTAGTAAGAAAATCAAAGGCCGCAACGCTGGGTACAAAAGCCGATAAAGCATAAAACCAAAATACCTGACCAAGTAAAAGTCCGCTAAACTCAACATTGCCAAACAGCAGCAACAAGCAAATAAACTGCATATTATAGGTTGTAAATTTAAAGGCGGCCAAACTCAGCAGTTTAGTTTTCTCAGTCAGGTTAGGCCTTTCGGCCAGAATGTATTTTTGAAACTGCCAGTTTCTTATGTTTTTAGATTGAAACCATCGCTGAAAATTATTCCACTTAAAATAAATCAAAACTAAGCCCGCAACAAGCAATAACTGAATAAATCGTAAGCCCCAAAGCTGCGCCTTGTTGAGCTCTGGCAAAAGCCAAAAGCTTGCGCAAATAAGCACCACCACTTTAACCACCAACCTTGGGAAATGCGACCAAAAGGTAAGCTGCAACACTTTGTTTTTAGCCGCTTTATCTTTTAAATTAAAATAGCGGCCCGCTAACTCCCCTGCATTTACGGGAGTAATAAATGCCAAAGCATAACTCATTAAATTAATGCTTAGCGCACGAAGGGTTTGTATGGGCTCCACAATACGATGAATTATTTTCCAGATGAACGCATCTAAAAACAAATTGAGCCCTGCCAATAATAAGAATAACGGTAAGTAAACTTGAGGGTCATGAAACTCAACCGAATATAAATCGTACCAGCTATAGCGCTGCAATTTTTGATACACTACACCTATGGCCAGCACAAAAACAAGCCATTTTAAAGTAACCGGAATTTTAGATTTTATATGCTGCGGAATGGCCATTAAAAACGTAATTCCTCGCCCGGGGCCAAGCTAAAGTACTTCCTGAAAAAATACACCAAAGCATATAGTAAAACGGTATCTACCAAGGCTACCAGTGCTTTAAAAAGCCAACCATCTAATACCAAGCCCCCAATAAAATTAAAATCTTCAACGCCAATAAAAATTACCGTGGTCACCAATATGGTATCTACTAATTGCGAAAGAATAGTTGAAAAATTATTCCGTAGCCAAAGGTGCTTCCCTTTGGTAAGGCCTTTCCAAAAATGAAAAAGACGCACATCTAAAAACTGAGCCGCTAAATAAGCAATCATTGAAGCCGAAAACACGCGCCATGAGTTTTTGAAAACCACATCAAACTGACCATCATTTACAGGGCTATTGCTTAACGCAGGAAAATAATGCCCCAGATATAAGATGAGTAACACCAGTACTGTGGCAAAAAAACCACTCAATACCACGGCATTGGTCCTTTTACGACCATAGAGCTCCGAAAGTAAATCGGTAATTAAAAAGGTAATGGGGTAAGGCAGCACCCCTGCCGACACTTTAAATTGCGCAAAACCTAAATCGACCAACACAAATTTATTGGCGATG
Organism: uncultured Owenweeksia sp.; assembly: GCA_937146805.1. Classification (GTDB taxonomy): domain Bacteria; phylum Bacteroidota; class Bacteroidia; order Flavobacteriales; family Schleiferiaceae; genus Owenweeksia. The sequence goes on from CAKZRR010000009.1 coordinate 43,086, forward strand.
AGATTACACGCTACCAAGGCGGCAATAAATAAAGAAGCCAAAACCAGATATAAAAATCCGGCCCTGGCTTCCTTGGTATTTTTAGTGCTATTCAAATTGATTAGTCAATAATAAGATCGTACTCCAAACGCGCCTGATAGCCCTGCATTTTCTCTAACCTGCTGTAAAAATCAAAGTAACGGGCGTTTTCACCCAGCTTGCTTTTCACAAACTTGGCCTCTACATCTCCTCCTAATTCTTTTAGTAATTTTTGAAGAGGATCTTCCAGTTTAGGATATTCTACTACGCGGTATTCACCTTCAATTCCGGCCATGTTTTTAGCAATTTCGATAGCATCATCCAAACCACCTAGCACATCTACCAAACCTAATTCCAATGCCTTTACTCCTGAGTACACATGCCCGCCACCAACTTCATTAACAAAATCCACGTCTAAATTTCGACCATCTGCTACACGTTGTTTAAACAAGGTATATACTTCATCTACTTGGCTAATCAGCATACGTATTTCACCGGGTGTTAAATCTCTGTCCAATGTTCCTAAATCTGCATAATGGTTGGTAGGAACCGTTTCGATATTTATACCTAGTTTTTCATTCATCAACTCTTGAGCGGTAAAAAACAAACCAAAAACACCAATACTACCCGTAACCGTACTTGGTTGTGCCACAATGGTATCTGCCAAGCAGGAAATGTAATAACCGCCACTAGCCGCCACATCGCCCATAGAGGCTACTAACGGTTTTACCTCTTTAGCTAACTGAACCTCGCGCCAAATAACCTCAGAAGCCAAAGCGCTACCACCGGGGCTATTCACACGGAGTACAATAGCTTTTACTTTATCGTTGGTCCGGGCATCTCTAATGGCCTTTGCAATTCTATCCGAACCAATGCTGTACTCGCCACCATCGCCACTTACAATTTCGCCTTGTGCTACAATTACCGCAATTTTATCTGCCTTATAATTGGTTTTGGATGGTTTGCTTTCTAAGTAATCTTTCACCGAAATAAAGCCCCAATCACCGCCACCTACATTGGTAGCTCTGTCTAAAGCTTCTTGCACTTGATCGTAATAAACTGTGCCATCAATCATATTATTTGCCATGGCCTCAACAGAGCTCGTTACCGTCATACTATCCGCCAAGGCATTCAGTTTGTCTGAAGTAATATTTCTTGCCTCACCAATGGTGGCTAACATTTGCCCCCAAAAACTTCCAAGTAAATCTGTGAGCTGTGCTCTATTCTCCACACTCATATCTTGTCTTAAAAAAGGCTCTACTGCGCTTTTATATTTATTCCCTGTAGCACGTAACACTACCGGCTTTACTCCTAATTTATCCAAAGCCTCTTTATAATAAGTAACCGAACCATTTAAACCCGTCCACTCCACAAAGCCAGCAGGGTTCATCAAAACACTATCTGCTATTGATACAAGGTATAAGCCCTTCTGGCTCATTACCTCTGAATAATTATAAATGAATTTCCCGCTCTCCTTAAATTCTCCCAAGGCATTTCGAAACTCTGCTAACGTAGCAGTGCCTGCTATTGGGATGGCTCCGTTTAAATAAACACCTTCAATTCTATCATCATTAGCCGCTTCTTTCAAAGCCTCTTTTAAATTATTGAGTCCCATGGCATCATCACTCATAATTCCCAAATCACTCAATCCTGCAAAGGGGTTATTCTCTACTCGCTCGCGTATCATGGTATTCACATTTATTTTTAATACCGAATGATTACTTACTTCCACTTTATCCTCACTAAGGGAAACTAGAGAAGCCATAAAAATAAAACCTATAAAAATAAAGAGACCAAAGCCGAGAATTACGGCCAGTAACATTTTCAAAAAAGTCTTCATAAATGATTGTGCTATTTATAGTTTTGACCCCGCTAAAGGCCAGTTAAAAATACAGTTGCAAGAATAAGGAATTTTGGAGGGTAAAGATAACAATGTACTGATTCTACTAGGAGGTAATTTAGGAGAGGTTGCGGCTAATTTTAAGAAAGCTATTTCCCTATTAAAAGAGGTAGGTACTTTAAACGCTATCAGCGGATTATATCAAAGCGCTCCCTGGGGCATGGAAAGCAAGGATCTCTTTTACAACAAAGCTCTATCCCTTACTACGCAACTTAATGCAAATGAATTGCTTAAAAAGACTCAAGAAGTAGAGCAACATATAGGTAGAGCAAAAAATAAACATAGCGAAGGTTATGAGTCCAGAGTAATTGATATTGATATTCTATTTTACAATTTTGATGTTTTGAAATCCTCCACATTAGAAATTCCTCATCCGCGACTTCATTTGCGTAACTTTACCTTACTGCCCTTAATGGAGATTGCTCCTAACTTTAATCACCCCATTTTGAAACAGCAAGTTCATGAGTTGCTAAAAAACTGCCCTGATACTGGCTGGGTAAAAAAGGTAAACGAATGAAGTATGTTGCTTTAGAAGGAAACATTGGATCAGGCAAAACCACCATTTCTAAAATGCTGGCAAAATCGCTCAATGCTAAATTAATATTAGAGGAGTTTGCCAACAATCCTTTTTTAGCTCAGTTTTATCAAAACCCTGAACGTTACGGGTTTTCTTTGGAAATGTCGTTTTTAGCCGATAGATTCCATCAACTTCAATCTGTAGTAAGTGATGACTTATTTTACCCGATCACTATTGCAGACTACTCCATTCACAAAAGCCTGATTTTTGCACAAAACAGCTTACAAGGCAATGAGTTTGATTTGTACAACAATTTGTTCCAAATAATAGCTCGAAATTTACGTCAGCCCGATTTAATTATTTATTTAAACAGGCCTTTACCAACACTCCTTCAACACATTAAGAAACGGAATCGCCCCTATGAATTAGGCATCACGGACACCTATCTTAGTCAGATATATAAAGGGTATATTAACTATTTTAAGCAAAATAAGCAGTTAACAGTTGCCATTATAGATGCTGACAAGTACAATTTTATAAATAATTTATCTGATTTAAAACAACTGGAAAAACTTATTTATCAACCGCTTAAGCCTGGAATACACCTGATAAATTAACAACGTATTCTCAATAAAAAAGTGAACAAAAAATGTGCTGGTGTTTACTTATTTATATTTTTGCCAAATAATTCTGCAATTTAGGTTTATTGATTGCAGAATTTGAACCAACATAAGTTACCTAAAAATTACATTTATGAAAAAGTACTCTATACTTTTTGCATTGACATTTGGCGCATTTTTTGCCAACGGTCAAGACAAGATTAACCAATCCAACAAAAGCAACCACCGTAGCTGGGCTGTTGGTTTAAATGTGGCCAATACCTTTACCTATGGTGATTTGGTTTCGTTTCAAAAAGACAAACATAGCGATATTGACGCTGGAGGCATTGAAATAGGCGCTGGTCTTAATGTTACTCGCTTTTGGAATCCTACTTTGGGTACTCGTATTGATGGTGGTTTTTATACTGTTTCAGGTTCAGGGGGCATTAGAGGTGGCGGATACAATGGACAAGGTTATTTTGAAGGAAAGTACATGCAGGGATCTGCCAACCTTTTGGTAAACCTTAGCAACTTGGTAATTACTGGAAAATCCGTTCAACGCAAAAACGCTTTATTGTTTGGCGTGGGTGTTGGCTTTATGAGCTACTCGGCAGAAGCCTTTGACAGCACCGGTGAAATCACACTAGGAGAAACTGGAAATTCAGATCACTTTAATCGTGCTATTGCTAACAAATCAACGAGCCAATTTTACGTTCCATTAACTCTGGAATACAAAAGAAAGTTAACCAACGCCTTAGATTTAGACTTAGGCTTACGCTACATTTTCACAGGTGAAGATTGGCTAGATGCTTACAAAACAGGTGATGGCACCGATCGTTTAATGCAAGCTTACCTAGGTGTTTCTTACAACTTCGGACAAGGTGAAAAAGCCTCTATCATTTATACCAATCCATTAGATGATATGATGAGTGATGTGGAAGAAGTAAAAGATAACTTTGACCAACTTACTACTGATGATGACAAGGATGGTGTTAGTAATCTATTTGACAAAGACAACAGCACCCCAGAAGGAACTGTAGTTGATGGTAGCGGTAAAGCTTTAGATATTGATAAAGATGGTATTCCTGACAATGTAGATCAAGATCCTTTTACTCAGGCAGGTGCCCGCGTAGATGGTAATGGTCGTGCGATTGATAGTGATGGTGATGGTATTCCTGATCATATCGACAAAGAAGCAAATACGCCCGAAGGAACGTTTGTAAACTTTGAAGGTGTTTCTATTGGAGAAACCTTAAGTTCTGAAGGTAGTGCTGCTGGTGGCGGTGGAGCTTTTATCCCTTCGGTTTACTTTGCATACAACAGCTCAAGCGTAAGCGCTGCTAACTTCCAGCGTTTAACTACTATCGCACAAATGTTACAAACTAACAGTGGAGCTAAAATTCAAATTGTTGGTAATACAGATGTACGCGGAACTGAGGAATACAACAAAAACCTTGGAATGAGACGTGCTGAAGCTGTTAAGCAACAATTAGTTCAAGTTTTCGGAATTGATGCTTCAAGAATTGAGACAGTATCAGAAGGTAAAAGCAAGCCTGTAGCTGCTAGCCGTAACGATGTAAACAGAAGAGCTGATATTACTATTAAGTAATCAGTATTACATAATAATATATTGATAAGGCCTCGGGAAACTGAGGCCTTATTCATTTAAATAAGGCTGTACTACATGCCAAATAGCAATACCGGCACTCACCGAAATGTTAATAGAATGTTTTGTGCCAAATTGAGGAATTTCAATTACCCCATCGCATAAGGCTAGAGCCGATTCACTCACCCCCATTACCTCATTACCAAATACCAAAGCAATTTTTTCAAAGTTGGAAGCACTAAAATCCGACAACAGTTGTGCTCCCTCCGTTTGCTCTAAAGCAAAAACCGAAAAACCTTCTGTCTTTAACGCTTTTATGCTATCCTCTGTGTTTTCAAAATGAGCCCAATTCACCGATTCGGTTGCACCCAAAGCCGTCTTATTCATCTCTCTATTAGGAGGAGTTGCGGTTAATCCGCAAAGGTGAATGGCGGTAATTTTAAATGCATCGGATGTGCGAAAAACCGAACCAACATTTAACACACTGCGTACATTATCTAACACCACCACTACCGGATGTTTATCTGCTTTTTTAAACTCTTCATTACTAAGCCTATTAAGCTCACTCATTCGCAACTTTCTCATAGCGTATTTTTATCTTAGCCGATTCACCAAAAATAGAATGAATTTTGGCCAAAAAGAGTGCAGAGACGCCATTGATGCGTCAATACAATCAAATAAAATTAAAACACCCCGATGCACTCTTACTTTTTAGAGTAGGTGATTTTTACGAAACCTTTGGTTCTGACGCCATTAAGGCCAGTAAAATACTCGGAATAGTACTCACCAAAAGAGCCAATGGATCCGCTTCCGAAATGGAGTTAGCTGGTTTTCCACATCATTCATTAGATACTTACCTGCCCAAATTGGTGAGAGCCGGTGAACGCGTGGCCATTTGCGACCAACTGGAAGACCCAAAACTTACCAAAACCATTGTAAAGCGGGGGGTTACCGAACTGGTTACTCCAGGGGTTACCACACACGACCAAGTACTTGAAGCAAAATCTAATAATTTTTTGTGTTCCATTTACATGGGAAAAACCAAAATGGGCGTCAGTTTTTGCGATATTTCTACGGGCGAGTTTTTGGTAGCAGAAGGCAATCAAGAGTACATTGATAAGTTACTTCAAAGTTTAGCTCCAAGTGAAATTCTATACCAAAAAAACAAGCATAAAATTTTTTTCGAAACCTTCGGGAATCAACATTACACCTTTGGGTTAGAAGATTGGATTTTTAAGTCTGATTATGCCAATGATAACCTAACCCGTCATTTTAACACCAAATCGTTAAAAGGTTTTGGAATTGAAAATATGCCCGAAGCCATTATTGCGGCAGGTGCCATTTTTCATTACCTCAGCGAAACTCAAAACGATAAACTTCAACACATTACTCAACTTAGCCGTATTGAGCGTGATGAGTTTGTTTGGTTAGATCGTTTTACCATTCGTAACCTCGAAATATTTAATAGCAACTCCCCTGATGGTGTTTCGCTTTTAGAGGTTATCGATCATAGCCAATCACCAATGGGTAGTCGCCTACTAAAAAGATGGCTGGCCATGCCCCTAAAAAGTGTTACTCAAATTAACGAGCGCCAACAGGTAGTGAGTAGCTTTCTAAAAAAACCAACATTACGCGAAGGTGTTGCCCAAGCACTTCAAAACATTTACGATTTAGAGCGCTTGGTTAGCAAGCTCAGTACCGGTAAAATTCAACCTAAAGAACTATTGCAGCTCAAAAATAGTTTGGAGCATAGCTTGGATATAAAACAACAATGTAAAAATCATCCAGCGGTAAGCCTATTGGCAGATAAGTTACATCCCTGCGAAAAGCTTATTGAGCTTATTCAAACCCAGGTAAACGAAAATCCTGCTGCCTCTGTAAGCAAAGGCCAAGTAATGGCTACCGGAGTTTCTAAGGAGCTGGATGAGTTGCGCACTATCCTCCACTCGGGCAAAGATTATTTAATCGGTATTCAACAAAGAGAATCTGAGGCCACGGGTATTAGCAGCTTAAAAATAGCCTTTAACAATGTATTTGGTTATTACCTAGAAGTTAGAAACGCCCATAAAGATAAGGTGCCCGAAAGCTGGATTAGAAAGCAGACACTGGTAAATGCCGAACGCTATATTACGGAAGAACTAAAAGAATACGAACATAAAATTTTAGGAGCTCAAGATAAAATCAATGTATTAGAGCAACAGCTTTACACCGAGCTACTAGAGAAAGCATTAGACTACCTTCCTCAAATTCAACAAAACGCACAAATACTGGCGCATATCGATTGCTTATTATCCTTTGCTCTATTAGCCAAAACCAATAACTACCTAGCACCAACGCTTAACAACAGCCTAGAAATAAACATAAAAAACGGACGCCACCCGGTTATTGAGAAACAATTGGCTCGCGGGCAAGATTATGTAAGCAACGATACTTTTTTAAGTAAAAACGAACAGCAAATTTTAATGATTACCGGCCCCAACATGTCGGGTAAATCGGCTTTATTAAGACAAACAGCGTTGATTTGCTTATTGGCTCAAATAGGTTGCTTTGTACCTGCTCAAGAAGCCCACATTGGTATTGTAGATAAAATTTTTGTACGGGTAGGCGCTTCTGACAATATTAGCCAAGGCGAATCTACCTTTATGGTAGAGATGAGCGAAACAGCCTCTATCCTCAATAATTTATCTGAGCGAAGTTTAGTGTTGCTAGATGAAATTGGACGTGGTACCAGTACTTATGATGGCGTTTCTATAGCCTGGGCCATTGCCGAATATTTACACGAACACCCTAGTCGTGCCAAAACACTATTTGCAACTCATTATCATGAGCTCAATGAAATGGAGCAAAGCTTTGATCGCATTAAAAACTTTAATGTAAGTGTAAAAGAGGTGGGTAAAAACATCATTTTTATGCGCAAGCTAAAAGCGGGTGGCAGTGAGCATAGTTTTGGAATTCACGTAGCCAAGATGGCGGGCATGCCCGGATTGGTTATAAATCGTTCCGAAAGCATATTAAAGGAGTTGGAAAAAAGACGCGAAACAAAGGACAAAAGCAAGGGAAATGACCTCCAATTAAGTTTTTTTAAGCTGGATGACCCCATGCTAGAATCGCTCAAAGAAGACATCATAAATCTGGATATTAACACCTTAACACCAGTGGAAGCTTTGATGAAATTAAACGCCATTCAAAAAAAATTGGGAGGGTAAAAAATACTTGTTTTTTTAAGCCCGTTTTTATTACATTTGCCGTCCGTTTAAAGAACGATACGCGAGAGTAGCTCAGCTGGTAGAGCACGACCTTGCCAAGGTCGGGGTCGCGGGTTCGAATCCCGTCTCCCGCTCAAAATCCCCCTCGCTAGAGGGGTTTTTGATTTAAGGAATGAAGAAGCATTTTAGCTTCTCTTTTTTAGTGAAATAAAAGCCATTAATGCCCTGGTGGTGGAATTGGTAGACACGCAGGACTTAAAATCCTGTGGCCTGTAAGGCCGTGCGGGTTCAAGTCCCGCCCGGGGCACCAAAAAACCCAACTCAAATGAGTTGGGTTTTTTTTGTATTATATAGCATGTTCGCAGAAGTTTTTGTGGTGTACGTTTTACAAAGTGAGGTAGACGGTTCTTTTTATAAAGGAATGACTAGCGATATGGACAGGCGTCTTAAACAACATAACTCAGGAAAAACTAAATCCACCAAAAGTAAAATGCCGTGGCGGGTAGTATACACCGAAAAATATCCTGGCGCTTTAGAAGCCCGAAAAAGAGAAAAGTATTTTAAATCTGCAGCTGGAAGACGGTTCCTAAAACTTAAAATATAATATGCGGGTTCCCCGCCCGGGGCACCAAAAAACCCAACTCTTTTAACAATACAATCATTAATTAGTATCATGAAAAAATTCTTAGTATTTAGTGCTGCACTCCTTATTCTAACCTCCTGTCAAAAAATCGAGAAAAAAATACAAGGGAATTGGATAATAGAAGAAGCTACTTATCAAAACCAAGATATACTCGATATTTTAAGGTACAATGTCCTATCCATCGAAATGAATGGAACCTGCAAAACACCAGTCATTAAAAAAGAGAATTCATTCAGCAGAGATGCCATTTGGAATATCGAAAAGAAAGACGGTAGGCATTATCTAATCATAAACTCCGACATCCCAACATGGAATCAAAAATTTCAGATTTCCTTTAAAGAAAGGATTCAAGGTGATGCAAAAATTCCAGAGATTTATCTCCAATCAGAAAATATGTTCTTAAAGGCTTCTAAATAAAAAAGAAGCCATGGCTACCCAAGTAAAGTAAAGCTCAAAATCTCTTAAACCAACCCGGTACATCATTAATTGGATTAGAAAGGATAAGCCAGTAATTGTTAACGAAAACTTCAAAACCCGTTTAAGCATAGTTTTAAAATATTAATAGGCACAAGCACTACCTATTACCTTCCTCTGGAATTACAATCGCAACAACTTTTGGGCTATCTTGATAATCCTTCATATAGAACCAAAGCATCTGACTTGTTTTATTAATGACATAGCAATATATGTCAACCTCTTCATTAGAGTCGCACAAATTAGCTTCCACAGGATATATTCCAGCGAAACTAATATCAGATAAAACTAATGTACCCCAATTTATACCAGTCATATCAAATATTGCATCATCTTCTTTGCATTCTAATGGATACAAATACTGCGAGTCCAATTGTCCTCCTTCCATACCCATCTGTTCTACAACCTCCTCAACTAAAGTTTTAAATACCAAAACATTGGACAAATAAACCAAATCAAATGTCTTACTAAAGACAATCTTATCAGAATCAAAATAAGTAATCTCAAAATTTGAGTTATACGACATATTTTGACTTGATTCATAAATTATCTGATAATACGCGGTGGCAATTTTTGAGGCCGATAGCACCCAGTTAGTATTTCTAGAGCGACTATTAGCATAAATATTTAGTATATAAGTATCATCATCCTTTTCCACACTAATAGAATCTGAACTAGATATTTTTTTAAGTAACTCCAAGTCTTTTTTATCTACAACCCCATTACTACAGGATTTTAACAGCACAACCAAACAACAAATAAAAAATAGCCTTATTCTATTCATTACAACAAATCTTTATAATTCACATTTTGAACACCATTAAATTCAAATCCAACTTTAATAGTTGTCGAGTTAGTTACCCCCGCACCCTTTACTTTAGATGATTTGAATGGAATTACTAATAACAATGATTTTTTTTCTTGTACCTGCGCATTCCTATACTCTTCCAAAGTTAATGACCCCCATTGAAGCCCTACACTCCGAGCACCAGATGTTGAGCTCTTATAATAAAGCTGAGGTGCTCCTGTAAAGCCCCCCATAAATTTACCAGTAGACTCAACCCCAGAGAAAGAAAAATTTATACCATCACTTGACAAAGTGAAAATACTTTTTTGAAAAACCTGCTCTCCTTCAGCAGAATCAGAAAAAAATGACGCTTTTAGACTAGTATTTACCTTTATTGAGGATTTATTCTCAAATTTTACAACAAACCTAGACTCCTTCCATACTCTTGAAGCTGACTTCTTAACCCTATCCATACGCGTTCCATCTTCAAAAAACCATATTTGCCTTTCATCATAACCTTCAGGCACCCCTAAACTACCTGTATAAATATCAAGCGCACCTTCTCCGTACGCACTGTTTATTTTATACTCCCTCTTATATCCTTCATTACTCCAAACATACTTTGTAGTTACCCTTTCTAATCCCTCCAGCTCAACACCATCTATAACCCTGTTCTCACTAAAGGCATAAGGGCTGTTATGCGGATATTCTTTTGCCAACGGATCAACAGCAAAAAATCTCCCGATTCTCGGATCGTGCATTCGGAACTTATAGTTTATACTATTTCCTTCCCCTTTAATTTCATCATCCTTTTCCTGTCCTTGGAAGCCGTATCTGTAATCGCTGGAGTATTTCCTTCCAGTCATTATCATCCCAAAGAGATAATAGTCATTAATACTCATAATTATCTTTCATTAACATAGTTTAAGGTAACATGGCCACACCAAACTTACGGCATTTACTACATATACGGAAGACACTTACCAAACTGACATTATATTAGCATTTTGCTCAAAAATAAATAGCATGAAACAGTTAGTACAATTGGGTTTTTTACTGGTTATGGCTTTAGCAGCTTATATATCCAATGCACAATCTCACTCGCTGGCTGGCAGCTTGGGTTTTCAGGTTTTTGAGGAAGACTTTTACATTAGCCCAGTTGATAGGCCTGCTGGTAATAAATCGGCTACCCACCTATCACCAATGCTGCTAGTCTTACAACAAATTTGGGTAAGCGTTTCAAAGAACAAAGCACCCTATTAAGTTTGCACACACTGCATCAAACCTTTCCTAGCCAACGTTTTAAAACAATGTAATAGGGGTTTAGTTGCTGAAAAATTCGATTTTTACGTTGAAAGCCTTTTAGTTTTTGGAGTAACTCGGGGTGTTGTTTTTTTTGATTTTCAAACAATTCCAAAGCATAGTTATACAGCCGTATATCATATTGCAGTATTTCAGTCAGTTCATTTTTATATTCCGGAACATGTAGCTCTGCTCTTCCCTTGTTCTCGGTTACGTAATAATTTATTTTCCAGCCCAGCGCTTTCGTTAACATTAGTAATGAAAGATCAAACTGTTCTTGAATGCCAATAAGCTCAAAATATTTCAGCAAATTATCCTTGGCCAATTGTAACACCTCTTCTTCCTTGCCTTTCATAGTATCTACGCCCGCAATAAAGCGTGTTTGCAGGTTATAACCATAGCTTCCTTTAGCAAAGTCGAGTACATTTTTAACGTTGGGGTCTAAAGCTTCAAACTTTTCGGGGTGCTGGTGCGTGTATTTGTAATGAGACCTAACTTGTGCCAAAGGTTCGCGTAAAAAAGTAAAATAGCGTGCGGGTCTACTTGAAAATTGGTGAAAACCATATCTATAATGCCCCATTACCGTTTGAAGGCCTGGTATATCCTTAAAACCCTTTTTTAGACCAGCTTCATCGTACACCAAAAACAAAGATTCGGTTTTTTTATGTCGCCTTATAACCAGCCCCTGTAAACTCATACCCGCTGTTTTGGGTATGTGCATTAAATAATTAATGGGTGTGCTCATGAATTGTTTTGATGCCTAATAAAAAGCGAATGTACGTTTTGTGATTTGCCTTATAAAGCTGCTTTGATCGTCTCTGCTAAAATACTGTTAATGCCGGCTTACATTCCGCGAAAGCGGCAATAAAAAAAGAGCAAAAAAGTTTATAGCTTTAACGTTTAAACAAAACCATGAAAAAAGCAGCCGTACTGTTAACCGCTATGACCATTGCCTTAGGCGCTTGCAGCAGAGTTAAAGAAAAAACCAAAAGCACCATTAACAAAGGAGGTGAAACGATAGGGAAATCGGCCACCGAATTTATTGAAGGCGTAAGCGAAGGGGTAGACAAAACCTTGGAATGCACGATTAGCTTGAGCAAGGAATTGCAAAACGTGGGATTACAAACGGGTACTTTTACTTTGCACAGTGATGCGGCTACGGGCAATAAAAACAAACTAACTTTATACCTTATTTTTAAAAATGACACAGACCGTATTCTTCGAATTATTGCCTTAAATAAAAGCGGGTTGGAAGTAGGAAGAAGCACTTTAACTGTAAAGGGAAAAGCTGGTGAGGCGGGGTATTTCGACTTTACCTTTGATGAACGAACAAATATTGAACACCGCTCTACACTGCAAGTTTTGTAAAGATTAACAAACCAATTTGCCCTATAATTATCCCTAAATCAAATCTATTTTTTTGGTTTGATTTTTGAGATGTATCTTTGTCATGATGAAATTACTGCGCCCATTTTTTTCCATTCTTATAGCCGCCCTTCTTTTGGTGGCCAGCACAGGGTTTTCGGTATCAAAACATTATTGCAAAGGGAATTTAGCCAGCAGCCAAATTGTATTTAAAGAAACTACTTGCTGCAAATCTAGTTCTGGTTGCCATGTAAAACACGATATACAAGAGGAGGACACTGGCTGTTGCCAATTGGAAACCGATTATGTATTAGGAATTGACGTTCTTAATTTCTTCAATAACGATTTAGGCTATGAGTCAAGTTTAGCTGCTGCATCCTATTTTTTAGCAAATACCTTTGAGCTTAAACAAGCTGTATCAAAAGGCTTTACAGCTCTTTCACCTCCACCCTTACTTTATCATTTACTAGGTAAAACTCGATTAAATTTTATACAGCGTTATCTCATTTGATTATCATCATTTTACTTTAAAATACTTTTTTTGCCCCCAAGGGCGAGCCTTAATAATCTTAAAAATATAAATGATGAAAACGATAATAAAATTAACCCTTAGCCTTTGTTTCCTTTCCTTTGGGTGGAATGTATCGGCTCAAAGCGAAACTGGTACTACTAAACTTCCTACCTCCGTTAAAAAAGATACTGTTTTAACGGTAAATGGTATATGTAGCATGTGCCAGCGCACGATAGAAAAAGCGGCTTTAACGGACGGTGTGTTTTTAGCCCAATGGGATGTTGAAACCAAAGCGCTGCAATTAAGTTACGACCCAGCTATCATTACGCTTGCTACTATTAACAAGCGTATAAACAAAGTGGGTTACGATACCGAAATTAGCGCTGCCACTGATGAAGAGTACAACACGGTACATGGCTGCTGCAGATACCGCGACCCCGAAGTGGTAAACCAACACAAGGACTAAATCGCGCCTATCATGAAATTTTTTATAGCAAAACTATTAGTGGTTTTGCTGCCTTTGGGTGCCCTAGCCCAAATAAGCGGAACCGTTGTAGAAATTAAAGACGGCCAAAAAATACCTCTTCTTGGAGCAAATGTGTACTGGGAAGGCACCGATATTGGCGTAACTACCAATTCGGAAGGATTTTACACTATCAATACCAGCGAAACTTCTAAAACCCTAGCGGCTTCTTTTATTGGTTATCACACCCAAAAAAAGATTATTATTTCCCGCCAAGGAACCACCGATTTTACGCTAAGCCCAGCCAGCGATGAACTGGGTACGGTAGAGGTGCACGGAAAATCGCATGCGACCACGGTAGATTTAAAAAAGGCGGAGCTGAACTATAAAATAAACAGCAAAGAGCTGCGCAAGGCACCGTGTTGTAATTTAGCCGAAAGCTTTGAAACCAACGCCAGCGTAGATGCCTCTTTTACAGATGCTGTTACGGGGCAAAAGCAAATTGAAATGTTGGGCTTAAGCGGTAAATATGCCTTAATTCAACGGGAGAACATTCCATTTGCGCGAGGTTTAAATGCCAACACAGGCTTAAGTTTTATACCGGGTCCCTTTGTTGAATCCATTCAACTTACCAAAGGGCTTAGCTCTGTAACCAATGGTTTTGAGAGCATTACCGGGCAAATCAATGTGGAGTTTTACAAACCGCAAAACATGCCCAAGCTTTACCTAAATGCCTACAGCAATATAGGTGGCCGCATGGAGCTAAATGCTTTAAGTGGGTTTAAGGTAAACGACAAATGGTCTTCGGCAGTGCTGGCACATGCCAGCCAAACCGCTCGGGTAAATGATGTAAATAACGATGGATTTACTGATATACCTACCGGTAACCAGCTCAACTTTATTAACCGTTGGCAATATCAAGGCACTAATGGCTGGGAAAGTCAAATGGGAATTTTGGCCATTGGCAGCGAAAAAAAAGGAGGGCAAGTTGAATATGTAAAGAATGGAAACCCTAGCGACACCTTATGGGGTTATAACAGTAGAGGCACTAGGTTTGAAGCCTACGCCAAGCTGGGACATGCTTTTAAAATAAAGGAAAACAAGAAGGGTAACAAACCAGAAAAAAGCATTGGTTTTATACTAAATTACTCTTTTCAAGATAAGGATGCTACTTACGGAAAGCGGCAATTGCAAGGTGAGCAAAACAGCCTCTATTTTAATGCGATTTTTCAGAATGACTGGAACAAAAAAAACACCGTTAAAATAGGCGCTTCTTTTCAAATGGATAAGGTATCCGAAAATTTGGAAAACCAAAGCTTAGCTAGCCCCTTGTATCTTTTAAAAAGAACAGAATCAACACCTGGAGCGTTTGTAGAATATACCAATAGAAGCTTAGAAAAGCTGCTTTTGGTGGCTGGCACACGGGTAGATTATAACGGTTACTTTGAAGAGTTTTTTATTACACCAAGGTTCAATCTAAAGTACACCGCTTCGGAGAAAACCACCTTACGACTGGGAGGTGGCCGCGGGCAACGTACACCATTCATAATCAACGAAAATCAAAATATTTTGGCTTCTTCGCGCCAAGTAAACTTTTCGCTTTACGATGGACTGGCAGCCGAAGTAGCTTGGAATGTTGGCGCAAGTATTTCGCAAAACGTTTTAGTAAAAGACAAAACGCTAAAGCTAAATGCCGATGCTTTTTACACCTACTTTACCAATCAACTGGTAGCTGATTTAGATTTTGATAGTCGTCAAGCCTATTTGATTAATAGCGAAGGCAGCAGGTCTTTTAGCTTCTTGGCGCAAGCCGATTACGAATTGGTGAAAAGCTTAGACGTTCGATTGGCCTATAAGTATTTAAATTCTCAATCCGAATTTATTGGTGGACTGGAGACCGCTTTGCTCATTCCAACGCATAGGGCTTTTGCCAACTTAGGTTACGAGAATGAGAAGGGCTGGAAATTTGATTTGACTCTGAATTGGTTTGGCGAAAAAAGGCTGGCCAATACTGAAAGTAGCCCAGTAGAATTTCAACAAGAAAGCCACTCAGATGACTTTTTCACCCTTAATGCACAAGTTAATAAGAGCTTTAAAAAGGGCTTAGAAGTATTTATTGGCGTAGATAATCTATTAGACTATCGTCAAAAAAATCCCATCGTAAATGCTAATAATCCCAACGACCCTTATTTTGACAGCCAATTTACGTGGGCTCCTATTTTTGGTAGAAACATATACGCAGGCCTGTATTACAGCTTAGATAAAAAGAAGAAAAAGTAAACTTCCTAAAGTCCGCTAAGCCCAATGTATAAGGGCTTGGCGGCTTTAATTTTCCTCATCAAAATAAAGCTTGTAATATTTCCTTCCGCTTTCATCTACCCCTTTTTCAATCATCTCTTTGTTACCGTGTATATACACCGAAAAGTTTTTATCCAGCTTTAACACACTTTTAAAAACGCGCTGCTTTTGCTTCACCGCCTGTTGCGAAATATCAAATCCTTCCTCAAAGTTAAAGTCGTTGCTATCACGTTCTAGTGTGTAGCTTCTAAACCTATCAGCCACCGCCTTATCTTCAAAAACTTCTACGGCAAATTCCTCTTGATCAAAGGAATCATTCTCTTTGAAAAAACTGGCCGATTTATTCAATAAATCCATTTGCTCCGTTTTATCCAACAAGCTATCCGAGTCTAAATCGTTTAGAATAAAATCTTTGGTAAGCGATATAATCTCGGTGGTTTTAGAAAATTGTGTGCTTCGAGGTTTTATCTTCAAAAAGTCTTCAAACCAAAATTTGGCTTCCTCTCCTTTATTCAAATTATCTACGGCCAGTACTTGGTAGCCATCTTCTTTAGCTTGGTTAAAAATTAAGCAGGCCTTATCCACCTTCGTGGGACTAATACCCTGAAAACTATGAATATCTATAATCGAATCATCCTCTTGGGTAAATAGAAAAGGCTCTTTTTTTTCCGATTTAAAAATACCAATCGCATCTGCGGAAAAATCATCGCAATGCAATTTTTTAAAATACATTACAATCAGCTCTCCTGATTTTATTTGCGGATGTTGAGAGCAATCAAATAGCAGTTTTGCTATATCCTGCGAAGGCTTTAAAAAATCATCCTGATTGCTAAAAATCCTCTCCGCCATTTTAAACATGTTATTCATCTCCAAATCGGCCACGTGCGTAAATTGGTAAAAATCGGGTGCTTTAAACCCTCCACTTACATAGCGCCATAAAATCTGCAAAGTAGGTTCGTCAAAGCTCGATAGCTCCGTACTCAGCTTAAGCTCATCGTCCTTTAATTTATTTCCAACAAAGTGTACTGCAGCCGAGTTAATGGCCAAATGCGTGTTATTAAACATAGCTGATATTTGGATAAAGTTAGCGCTACGGCAAATATCAATAATAGCAGCTTTACCCAGTCATCCTGCTTAATATTATTTCTACCAGTAAGAAAACCGCTAAAAAATACATCTTTGTAAAGTTCATTCAAATCAGAAAACTAAATTTGTGCCGTTTTCACATAGAATGAACAAATTTTGAATATCATCTACTCGTCTAAAACTCTGGCCTTAAGCCTATTTTTACTAATTACATCTGCGTTATCTGCTCAACGAGTAACCGGAAAAGTTATAGATATAGACACTGGTGAAGAGCTACCCTTTGTTAGCATTGTATATAACAAAACGCTCTCGTTAGGTACCACCACCGATTTAAGCGGAACCTTTAGCATCCCTGACAAAAGGCAGATAGTAAGGCTTTCTATTAGTTGCATTGGTTATCAATCGCAAAACATCAGTAAAGCCGATATTCCCTATACGGGTGAATTTGTTGTGAAGCTTAAATCTTTAAATACACAGTTAGAGGAAGCTGTTGTAACGCCAGGCGAAAACCCTGCTTTAGAACTGGTACGAAAAGCCATTAAAAATTCGGAGTTAAACGATCCACGAAAGTTTAAATCATACACTTACAAGGCCTACAGTAAAAACATACTTACCCGAAACATAGACTCTTTAGTAACTGCTAGCAAACAGCTACAGCTAATGAGCTCGGATACGCTTACTCCTTCGGTAGATAAATATTTATTGATGTCTGAAGCTGTTTCGCATGTAAATTTTTTGGAGCCAGACCATTACAAAGAAGAGATTATTGGCACCAAGATAAGCGGTTTTAAAAATGCTATTTATGCGGTGGGATCAGATAACATTCAGCATTTTGGACTTTACGAAGATGTGGTGCAGGTGCTTACCGAGTACTATCTTACCCCCTTGGCAAAAACAGCCGATAAAAAATATTTTTACGTTTTACAAGACACCATTGTTAAAGGTACAGACTCTACCTTTATCATGTATTTTCAGCCTAAAATAGGCTCTAATTTTGAAGGACTTAAAGGAGAAATACACATTAACTCAAACCAATGGGCTTTGGAGTATGTTTTTGCCGAACCCAATTACAAGGGCACCGTTGATTTTGCTATTGAGCAAGAATACCAATTGCTTGAAAGTGGTGATTGGTTTCCCAAAACATTGGGTATGCTTTTGCAAATGGAGCGCCTGCCGCTTTTTAAAGACCCCGGGTTTTTGCATAGCATGGTGTATGTGGATAGCGTAAACTTAGAACCGGGTTTGGTGCTAAAGGATTTTGATCATGTAAAACGGGAGCTTACAGAAGAAGCTTCGGTGGTAAGTAAAGATTTTTGGGATAAAAACCGACAGGCAGAACTCAACGTACGAGAGCTTAAAACTTACAGCCACATGGATAGTATTGGTAAGCGCTATAAGTTTGATTTTGCCATGAAAGCCTCACGTAATATTTACCATGGCTTTTTTACGATAGATCCCATTGAGTTTAAGGTAAATCAATTTTTGCGCTATAGCGGACATGAAGGTGTACGACTAGGTTTAGGCGCTTATACCAGCCCTAAGTTTTCGGATAAATGGCGTTTTGGCGGTTATTATGGTTATGGTTTTAGAGATGAAACGGGCAAATACGGAGGTACGCTGGAATACCTTTTCAATAGGAAGAAGGACCACAAGCTTACCTTTACGTACAAAAATGATGTAATGCAGCCCGGTAAAATTAACCTTCAGTACTTTTACAATACTGGTTATTGGACACCCGTATTTATTGAGCACATGGATTTTATTGAGGAATATGCCTTGACCTATAAAACACGTCTCAGCAATTTTATGGTACTACAAGTAAAGCTACGTGACAGACTTATTAAGGCCAACAACGACTATACTTTTTATAATGATACGGAGCCTGATGCTATTGAGCAAGATCGCTTTAAGTTCACCGAGTTAAATCTAAACTGGCGTTGGGCACATAAAGAAAAAATCACCTCCAACTTTGGGCAACAAATATCCATGGGTAGCGATTATCCAGTACTTATCGCAGATTTCACTCATGGGTTTCAAGATATCTTAGATAGTGATTTTGAATACAACAAGGTAGAATTTGGAGTTTGGTTTGAACGCTATTTACGCAACTTCGGAAAGATGGATGTACGATTAGAAGCAGGCTATGTAGACAGGGCCATCCCCATACAATTACTTTTTAGTAATAGAAGTAGTTACAGCTCAGGCGTTACATTTGTGAGCAGTAGCTCCTTTCAAACCATGCACTTTAATGAATTTTTAAGTGATCGCTACGCCACCTTTTACTTCAATCACAACTTTGGGCCTTTATTGTTTCGTTTGCCACGATTTAGCCCCGAATTTAGTCTGTACCATGCCATGAGTTATGGCACAATGACCAATGACACTTACCACCATCAGCAAGAGTACAAAACCTTAGAAAACGGCTTTTTTGAATCTGGCATTGTAATCGATAACATATTTCATATCAGCCTACTAAAAGCAGGATACATAGGCTTTGGCGCAGGTGTATTTCACAGATACGGACCCAATTCAAGACCCAATTCACATGAAAATTGGGCATTAAAATATTCCGTGATTTACACCATCAACTAAAACCGTATCATCAGCGCTAAGCAAAGACTGCTTGTATTTTAGCTTGTGACACACCGTTATCGGCATTCTATAAATGCCTTTAAAACCAGCATAAAACTTGGTAGTTTCACTTTTGGTCTTATTTTTGAAAACAACTAGGCTAAACACAAACCCATGAAAAAATTATTTCTACTACCGCTACTCTTAATTTTTGCCGCTTGCGAAAGCGATGAAAAAATTCCTTTGACCAATCGTTATTTTAAACTTGCCGAAATTGTAGCCTTACCCGCTTTGCAATATGACAACGATGGTAGCCCTCCTGATTTATATGTAGAGATAAAAAGACGCTCTGCCAGTTTTTGGGAGTTTTATACAGATGTAGAAATTAATGCTGGCTTGCCAACGTATCTCGTTTTTCCGGCTGAGATATTAGCTACGGATGAGATGTATGAAATTAGAATTATGGATGAAGATCCTAACGAGCCGGCAGACTATGAAGTTTTTTACTGGCAGTTTCATGCCATAGATGATGGCTACGATGGAGGTATTGATTTTGAAGACCCTCTTACTGGAAACTTAGTGATGGTACTCAACTACAACGAAAAGTAGCCTTACATCCAAGCATTATCAACACTGCGCCATCCTCCGCCATTAATGCCATCAATCCCCGCATTTTTGGCCACTGCAGTGGCTTTAGCACTCCGTACGCCCGATGCACAGCAAAACACCACTGGTTTGTTTAACTTACTGATTTCATCCATGCGCTGGGTTAATTGATTTAAAGGAATATTAACAGCTCCAGCTACGTAACCTCCGGCAAACTCACCACTGCTACGCACATCTACTATGACTGCTCCTTTGGCTTTATACTCTTTTATTTTAGCCGATTTATTCGAAAAAATAGAAAATAATCCCATCGCTCAGATCAAAAAAATTAAACAAAATCTAACAACTCATTCGCAAAAATCCATGCGGCAATGAGTAATATAAAATATCCAAAACCTACTTTTAGCTGTGCACTGTTTACACGGTTTACAAATGCAAACCCAACAAAAATGCC
The DNA here is from genome assembly GCA_937146805.1 of uncultured Owenweeksia sp. GTDB lineage: Bacteria > Bacteroidota > Bacteroidia > Flavobacteriales > Schleiferiaceae > Owenweeksia. The sequence goes on from CAKZRR010000009.1 coordinate 63,492, forward strand.
CGCCACCGCAATAAGTGTAAAAGGCAACAACATAGACCACTCAATAGTGCGTGCTGCCACATCTCCGGTAAAGCCAACTAACGAATTACAGGCAATAATAAACAGTGAAGTACCAGCAGCTTTTTTCATGGGTAACCGTGCAATAAAAACCAATGCTGGAACAATAAGGAAACCTCCACCTGCTCCAACTAATCCCGTTAAAAGCCCCACAAATGCACCTTGAAAACCCAGTAACAAATAGCTTACTGGTTTCTCATCAATCTCTACAATTTTCCCATTTCCCGAACGAATCATTCGTACCGCAGAAAACACCATAAGGATAGCAAACAACACCAATACACCTGCACCTTTGCTAAAAGAAGTTTGCCCAATGGTGAACAACACATCTGGAATTTTGGGAACTAAAATTCTACGGGTAAGGAATATGGCCGCCACCGATGGCAAGCCAAAATAAACAGCCGTTAGCAAGCTGAGTTGTTTATGTCGGTACCTATTAACTGCCCCAATACTGGCAGAACAACCCACTACAAATAGTGAGTAAGCCGAGCTTAAAACAGGCTCTACCCCCATAACATATACCATAATTGGCACGGTAAGTATAGAGCCACCCGCACCGGTAAGCCCAAGAGCCAAACCAATAAAAAGTGCTAAAAAATATCCCAGAATTTCGATGGCGTTATGAATTACTGCAAGCTACCTCTAAAATTGGTAAATCTGTTTCTTTTATTGCGGCAAAACCTCCCTTTATATTTATCACATTCTTTATGCCTTGCTGCTTTAAAATAGAAGCCGCAATAACCGAGCGATAACCTCCCGCACAGTGCAAGTAATACGGTTTATCACTAGCATAACTACTGGCGTTTTCCGCGATATAATCCAACGGTTTATTAGAAACATCTTGTAGGTGAGCACTGTTGTACTCTCCAGGTTTCCGCACATCTACCACACTATTTTGCCAATTTTCAAAATTAATGGCCAGCTCTTCGGCCGATACTTCCTGCAAAGTAGAAATCGTTTTTCCTGCTTGTTTCCATGCTAGCATACCACTCGCCAAAACACCCACAGGATTTTGATACCCCACTCGACTCAACCGTGTAATTACTTCTTCTCCTCTGCCTTCATCACACACAATCAAAATGGGTGTGTTTAAGTTTTCAACTAAAGTACCTACCCATGGAGCAAATCCACCATCAATACCAATAAACAAAGAATTGGGTATGTGGCCTGCTGAAAAGTCTTCAGCACCACGGGTATCTAAAACTAAGGTATCGTCTTTTTTGGCCATCGCTTCAAACTCATCCACCTTTAACTGCAAATTGCCTTTTTCAAGTACCGAATCCAAGGAGTCGTAACCACTTCTATTTAACTCCACGTTTTTGGGGAAATATTGCGGGGCGGCACCAATTCCTTCGGTTACCTCCTTTACAAATTCCTCTTTGCTCATATCTGCCCGTAAGGCATAATTAAATTTCTTTTGATTGCCTAGCGTATCAAAGCGCTCGCTGCTCATATTTTTACCGCAAGCACTTCCTTGCCCGTGCGCAGGATACACCACTACCTCATCCGCCAATGGCATTATTTTATTGCGAAGCGAATCAAACAAATGACCCGCTAAATCTTCTTTCGTTAAATCTGTTTTAACGGCTAAGTCCGGGCGCCCTACATCTCCAATAAATAAAGTATCACCAGTAAAAATGGCAGTATCTTTTCCTTCTTCATCTCTTAAAAGGTAACAGCTCGATTCCATGGTATGACCAGGGGTATGTAGCACCTTAAAACTTACATCTCCTAAGCTAAGCTCCTGCCCATCTTTAGCCGAATAAAAATCAAAACTGGGATTGGCATTCGGGCCATATACTATATGGGCTCCTGTTTGTTTCGCTAACTCTACATGTCCTGAAACAAAGTCCGCATGAAAATGCGTTTCTAATACGTACTTAATTTTTGCATTACTTTCCTTGGCCAAATCCAAATAATCTTGGACATCCCGCATGGGATCAATAATGGCAATTTCTCCATTAGATTCAATGTAATAAGCCGCCTCGGCCAAACATCCGGTGTACAACTGTTTAATCTCCACTTTCTTAATTTTTCAGGTTACAAATTTACTTCGCTTTTGGCGCCTTTCAATCTATCGCATCATCAATTTACACAATTCACTTTTTTTCATCACCTAACTGGTTTTGCGCCAAATGTTTGACAAAGTTAACCCCTCATTTTTTTATGTGTAATGATTTTAATCATGCCTAAATAATTGAAAAACAAACCTGCTAAATCAACGACTATAAAAAAAGCAAGCCATTTTTTTGACTTTCATTTTTACTTACCTTCCTCGTTTTCAAACAGTTTAAACCATTACCTACAAAAAACCAAAACACTCCCTCCACCAATGAATAATATTAAAAGACTTTTGGTAGCCAATCGTGGCGAAATTGCTATTAGAGTATTTAGAGCTGCCTCTGAATTAAAAATTCAAACTATAGCGCTTTACACTTACGAAGATCGCTACTCATTGCACCGCTACAAAGCAGACGAAGCCTATCAAATTGGCAATGAAGAAGAGCCACTAAAACCTTATTTAGATATTGAAGAGATTATAAAACTCGCCAAAAAGAAAAAGGTGGACGCTATTCATCCAGGCTATGGGTTTTTATCTGAAAACGTTGAGTTTGCCAAACGATGTGGCGAAGAAGGTATTTTGTTTGTTGGGCCAAAGCCCGAAGTAATGGAGCGTTTGGGCGATAAGATTAAAGCCAAAAAAGTGGCACAACTAGCTCAGGTTCCCATTATTGAAGGATCGAGTGATTTTAGCAATCCCGAACAGGCCTTAGAAGCCGCTAAAAAAATTGGATTCCCCGTAATTTTAAAAGCAGCCGCGGGCGGTGGCGGACGTGGCATGCGCGTAATTCACGACCCTGCAACCCTAAAACAATCGTACAGCGAAGCCAGTAACGAAGCCCTAAAAGCTTTTGGAGACGGCACGGTTTTCATCGAAAAATACGTGGAAGACCCAAAACATATCGAAGTACAACTATTGGGCGATAACCACGGAAATTTGGTACACCTCTACGAGCGCGATTGCTCGGTACAAAGGAGGTTTCAGAAGGTGGTTGAAGTAGCGCCTAGCACTGGATTAAAAGAAGAAACTAGAAATAAACTATACCAATATGCCGTGGCTATTGGTCAAGAGGTAAATTATGCCAACGCAGGTACGGTTGAATTTTTGGTAGATAAAAACGAGTCTATCTACTTTATAGAGGTAAACCCTCGAATACAGGTAGAGCACACCATTACCGAAGAAATTACAGGAATTGACATTGTACGCTCGCAGTTGCACATTGCTGATGGTAAAAAACTGAGCGACCGCAGCATTTTTATTAAAAATCAGGAAGATGTGAGCATTAATGGTTTTGCCATACAATGCCGTATTACTACGGAAGATCCGAAAGACGACTTTAAGCCAGATTATGGCACCATTATAGCTTACCGAAATGCAGCAGGAATGGGCATTAGACTGGATGAAGGCAGCTCCTACCCTGGTGTTAAAATTTCTCCCTTTTTCGATTCCATGTTGGTAAAAGTATCTGCCTGGGGGCGAACCTTAAACGGTGCTTCAGAAAGGTTGGAACGTACGCTTAGAGAATTTAAAATTAGAGGCGTAAAAAACAATATTTCCTTTTTACGCAACGTAATTGGCCACCCCGTTTTTAAGGAAGGTGAGCAACGCGTTAGCTTTATTCAAGATCACCCCGAGCTAATGGACTTTACCCCCAGCCAAGATAGAGGTACCCGTACCTTAAACTATTTGGCCGATGTAATTGTGAATGGTAATTCGGATGTGAAATTTATTGACCCTAGTAAAGAGTTTCGTTTTCCTAAGGTGCCTTTATACGATAGGCACAGCGCCCATACCCCGGGCACCAAAAACCTGCTTACAGAACTTGGCCCTGGTGAATTCTCTAAGTGGATGCGGCAAGAAAACAGAGTATTATATACGGATACTACTTTTAGAGATGCGCATCAATCTTTGCTGGCTACAAGAGTACGAACCACAGATTTGATGACGGTAGCCGAGAGTTTTGCTAAAAATCATCCCGAAATTTTTTCGATGGAAATATGGGGCGGAGCTACCTTTGATGTTTGCCTGCGCTTTTTAAAAGAAGACCCTTGGTTGCGCTTAAAGCTATTGCGCGAAGCCATGCCCAATGTGCTTACACAAATGCTTATACGCGCTTCAAATGCCGTTGGTTACAAAGCCTATCCTGATAATTTGGTGGAAAAATTCATTGAAAAATCATGGGAAACAGGAGTTGATATTTTTAGAGTTTTTGATTCCTTAAACTGGACAGAATCTTTAAAACACAGTACCAAGGCAGTTTTAGAACGTACCAATGGCTTAGCTGAGGTATGCTTGTGCTATACTGGAGATATTAGTAACCCTGCCAAAACCAAATACAACCTTGACTATTACTTGGATTTGGCCCGCCAAATTGAAGACATGGGTGCTCACATTTTAGGCATAAAAGATATGGCCGGACTATTAAAACCCGAAGCCGCGCACACCTTGGTAACCGAGCTGCGCAAAGCAGTTGATATTCCCATACACCTGCATACGCATGATACTGCCGGCATACAGGTAGCCACTTACCTAAATGCAGTAAATGCGGGCGTAGATGCAGTAGATGTTTCCTTGAGCTCTATGAGCGGGCTTACCTCACAGCCCAACTTTAACTCTTTTGTGGCGCTTATGGAAAACCATCCGCGTGAGCAAAAGTTAAATCTGAGCCGTCTCAATGAATTCTCCAATTATTGGGAAGACATCAGAGAGTGGTACTACCCCTTTGAATCAGAATTAAAAGCTGGAACTGCCCAAGTGTATAACCACGAAATACCGGGCGGGCAGTACTCTAACTTACGCCCACAGGCGCGAGGTTTAGGTATAGAACATAAGTTTGAAGAGATTAAAACCAACTACCAAATTGCCAATGAAATTATGGGCGACTTGGTAAAAGTTACCCCATCCAGCAAGGTGGTAGGCGACATGGCCATGTTTATGACCACCAATGGCTACACCAAAGAAGATATTATGAAGCGTGGCCAAGACATCTCTTTTCCGGACACGGTAATTGGATTTTTTAAAGGAGAGCTGGGCCAACCTTACGGTGGATTTCCGGAAGAATTGCGAAAAATTGTTTTGAAAAACGAAAAGGGATTTTCGGATAGACCCAATGCCCATTTAGAACCGGTAGATTTTGACAGCGAGTTTGAAGCCTTTAAAACGGAGTTTGGGCAAGAGCACAATTTTCTTGATTTTTTAAGCTTTAAACTATACCCTAAGGTGTTTAAAGATTACCATGAGTTTAGCATAAAAAATGGAGAGGTATGGCGTATTCCAACCTTAGCCTTTTTTTACGGGATGAAACAAAACCAAGAAATACTAGTAGAGCTAGATGCAGGCAAAACCATTTTGGTGCGCTTTTTAAATGTTAGTGCACCCGATGAAAATGGCATGCGCCAGGTATATTTTAAGCTAAACGGGCAAAACCGCTTTGTGGAGGTAAAAGACCACTCGCTAAACCTAGAAGTAACCAGCAACAAAAAAGCCGAAAACGAAGGCGATGTAGGCGCGCCATTGCAAGGCAAGCTGATAGAAATACTGGTAGAAAAAGGACAGCAAGTAGAAAAAAACGACCCCTTATTTGTAATTGAAGCCATGAAAATGGAAAGCACCGTGGTGGCTCCTTTTAGCGGAGTAATAGACCACGTAGAGCTGGACGGCAACAAAATGGTAAAACAAGATGACTTGGTAGTAACCCTGGCCTAGCCTTGCAATATTTGATGGGTAGCCTGCTTATTATTTACTTTTTCAATAATACGCTCAATAGTACCCTTTTCATCTATTACAAAAGTGGTTCGCTTAATGCCATCAAAGGTGCGGCCCATAAACTTTTTTTCGCCCCACACACCGTAGGCCTCAATTACCTCTTTGTTGGTATCGGCTAGTAGGCTAAAGGGCAGTTCAAACTTGGCAATAAAGTTTTGGTGCTTGCGCATGGTGTCCATGCTTACGCCCAATACTTGGTATCCGGCTTTGCGTAGCTCACTAAAGTTATCTCTAAAGTTGCAAGCCTCGGTAGTGCAGCCGGGGGTATTGTCTTTAGGATAAAAATACAGTACCAATTTTTGGCCTTTAAAACTTTCCAGCGTTAGTATTTCGCCATTTTCATTGGCCATCGAAAATGCAGGAGCGGCATCACCTACTTGTAACTTTTGCATGCGTTTTGTTTAAAAGCACAAAAGTAATTTTAACCAAGCAAAATATAAGCCTCCCCAAGTCAATCTTCTATCAGTTTATCAATTTAATGCATTGGCCAAGCGTATACGATGCAAACCTATAGGCAGCCCAGCCCAATGGCAAAATTGAAAAACGGCCACCCACAACAAAAAAAGAACGAACTACATTACCAGTAGAAAATGCCTTAATTTTACGGAGGGAATTTTGCAAAGCGTGTAAACCAAAAAATGGCTCTTTGATTGATTTTAGGTCAGGCATTGCTTAGTAATACATCTCTACACAGAATCCAATGCTCTTTTAGATATAACATATCGATAACAAACAACTAAATGATGACTAACGAAAGCTGTATAAATGTAATACCCAGATATACTCATGTTAGGCGCAATCCTATAAAAAAATGACAATTTCAACAGTCTCTATATTAATCGCTTTAAACGCTCTTCTTGGTTCGACATATAATTTCGATTGTAATTCATTTAATCAAGAGGAATACGACAAGATTTATCTTGTTTCTGGCATATCACGTCTTAACATTTCGGAGTGTTCTAAGGTAAAGAATTTACCTTCAAACATTGAACTAATGAAGATTGACTCGTTATCATTCTTCTGGAATGGAATTGGAAATGAGCAAATTGATTTCTCCCCAATTGGAAAGATTGAACAGTTGAAATTCTTGAATTTAGGACCTTACAGTTCAATTCAAGAACTCCCAGTTTCATTTAGAAATCTAAAGAATCTTAAATTTCTAAATGTTTCATTAACCGAATTAAGAAAACTCCCTGAATGGATCCATGAGCTTGAAAAAATGGAAGTACTCAACATTTCTATGACAAGCATAGATCAACTTCCCACGGAATCATTAGCCAAAATGAAGAACCTATATGAATTGAATTTAATGGACTGCGAGATTGAACTAACCAATGTTGAGCTTGAAGAATTAAGGAATTACTTGAGAGGAGTACTAATCAAATACTAACAGCCCTACAATCCTAGCCGTTGGACACCCCCTCTCAACGCAAAATGTTAGACTTAAAACAAGTCGTTAAAGGGTTTTTCCTTTTTAGCGTTAAGGTTTTACAGGCAGAAACAGGGTTGACTAAATGATCTCAAAATGAGCGGGTGAAGAAATCAAAAACTGGAAACTCGCAAAAAAGAACGAATTACATTACCAATAAAAAATGCCTTAGCTTTACGGAGAGAGTTCTACAAAGCGTGTACATCAAAAAAATGGCTTTTTGACTAAAGCTGTTATACTCCGTTAGCAATATATTTTTATGCAAGACTGAATACTATCTATTAAACGTAACAATCTAGTCAACAAACTGCTAATCTAACACTGGCTAAAGCTATATCTAATACGATGTCTATATACGCTAACGTTGGCACCTATTTGAAAGTAGAAGAGAAAATATTCTATAACGATTACGAAGCCGTATCAATTTTCAACGGTTACAACGGAGAGTATCAAAATGAAACTCTTAGAAAACACTATGACAAGGAAATACACGAAACAAATAATCAGAATAACACTGCTGGCAGGAACCCTTGTTTCTATGTTCTTTGTACCCTGGCTTTTGGTTAAAGCATGGATACTTCCACTACCCAACACGGTTCAAGAGCAGTTAGATGAGGCGATTGCCCACGGATTTGACGGAATGATTGTTTATGTAGATCAAGCAGGTAGCGCGCCTCAGTATTTTGCTTCTGGCTGGCACAACCTAGAATCCGAGATACCCGCCAAACCGCAAGCCCTTTTTAAGATTGCCAGCATCAGCAAACTGTATGATGCTGTGGCGATTACCAAAATGGTGAGTAATGGGAAGCTTTCGTTGGATAAAACCATCGCTGATTATTTACCCGAGCTTAAAGGTAGTATTGAAAATGCTGAGGAAATTACCCTACGGTTGATGATACAGCATAGAAGCGGAATCCCTAATTTTACGGATGCCCCCAATTTTTGGGCGATTCCCACTAAAACCTTTGAAGAGAGTGTTGCCTTGATTTCGGGCTTACCGGCCAACTTTAAACCGGACGAAGGTTATGAATACTGTAACACAAATTACTTGTTACTTAATAAAATAATGGATAATACCCTTGGCTACGGCAACTTTCAATTTATTAAAGAAGAAATCTTAACTCCCTTAAACCTTAACAACACCTTTGGCTCACTGAATGAGGTAAATACGAACCATGTAATGAGTGGCTACCATGTAGGCCACCCGCATGATTTAAAGGAAGAAGATCATGGCATGCTAGCCACAGCAGAAGACGTGGGTATATTTTTAAGAGCGCTAAACGATGGAACCCTGTTTGAGCCAGGCGAGCAGGAAATTTATTCTTCCATTTACGAATATGAGCATTCTGGTTGGGTTCCGGGATATCAAAGTTTTGCAAAATACCATAAGGATATTGATGCGGTTATTGTTGAGTTTTATAGCACCACGGATGCTAAGCTGTACAATTGGAACTTATCAGAAATCATCAATAATAGAATTATTAAAATATTGAAAAAGTAAAAGCAGCAAACAAAGTTTACAGTTTTCTCTAGCCCTGTCATCATAGTCTAATGATTAATCCTAATTTCGAAAAACAGACAGTCTTCAAACGACTGCTATTCACAGCTAATAGCATATTAATTTCCTTTACCCTTCTACTTTATAAACCATTACTCTAATCTACTATGTCCGAAAAATTCAACCTTGCTACTCTTTCAAAAGAAGAACTTGCCAAGCAACTAAGAAAACCCAGCGGAGCGGGCGGAAAAGAGGTTGGTGAGCAAATGAATATTGGCAATAAAACTATTTGCCTAAACTCATACAAGGTGCTCAACCCAAAACCCCATAGTTTGGTTTTAGAAATAGGCATGGGGAATGGCTACTTTATCAAAGATTTACTGGCTATTGAGGCTACCTTAAACTATATCGGTCTTGATTTTTCACAAACAATGATTGATGAAGCTACACGGTTAAACCAAGAATATATCCATTTAGAAAAAGTCTCTTTTGTAAACGGCTCTATTGAAAATTTACCCTTTGATAACAATAGTATTGAATATATAACCACTACCAATACGGTATATTTTTGGCCTAACTTACCCGAAAATTTAAAAGAACTATACCGAGTATTAAAACCCAATGGCAAAGTATTAATTGCCTACAGACCTAAAGAGGTAATGGATAAAATAGAACTATCGAAATATGGGTTTACCAAATACACAAAGCAGGAAATTGAACAATCGCTGTGCCTCGGAGGGTTTCAAGAAATAGAAACAGAGACAATTTTAGAGCCTACGCAAGAGCTCAATGGAAAATCATTGAAAATGCAGGGAGTATATAGTATTGGAATAAAAAAATCATAAAATGGACAATCACATAAACTACGTTGAATTTAAAACACCCAACTTGGCTAAAGTTAAATCCTTTTACCAAACCGTTTTTAACTGGGAATTTACCGATTACGGCCCCACCTATATCGCCTTCTCAAATAGTGGACTAGAAGGCGGTTTTGAAAAAACGGATGAACCGATTGTGAATGGTGCGTTGGTGGTACTGTATCATAGCAACCTCAAAACAGCAAAAGAAGCGGTGATAAATGCGCGGGGAAAAATTTCAGAAGACATCTTTTCATTTCCCGGTGGACGTAGATTTCACTTTATAGACCCAGCCGGAAATGAGTTGGCAGTGTGGAACGACAAATCAATTGCCGAAAATTAGAAGAGCTTGTTACTCCGTACTAATTAGGGCAAATTGATCGAACTCAGCTATTTATTTAGTTGACTAAGCTTAAATCGAAAGAAACTCATATTAACAAACGAACATGAGCAAACAATTTAGCCGAGAGAAAGCAGCCAGTGATATAGAAATGAAAGCCTACTCCATTGGTATAAAGCTGAAAAATTCAGGACTGAATGAAAATGCTATTTATGCCAAACTAGAAAAGCAAGGAATTCCTGTAGACTTAGCGTTAGAGGTAGCCCAAAATATTACTCTAGAGAGTAGGAAAAAATTCAAAAAGGAAGAAAAACACTTTTGGAGTCTGGCCATTTTACAAATAGGCTTAGGAGCATTGGTTGCACTGATTTTAGCCATATTACTTCCTGAAAAGAAAGATTTACCCATAAACTTTATCGTAATGGGCATTCTACTCGCCTTAAATTGGTGGCGTAAAATGAACTCGCTAAAGCCTTAACTCCCCTACCTCCCTTCAAACTTGGCTTTCAAATTTTCCAAGTCGATGCGCACCGTAGGGTTTTTTTCAATTTCTGATAAAAGCGTATCTACTTTACTGGGGTCTAACCCCATTTTATAAGCCAGTTCTCGGCATTTTTCCAGTTCGGCTGGAGCGATATCGGTATCTACAAACATCATACTCAATAATCGGTGAAACTGTGTTAAACGTTGATCGGGTGAAATACGATCAAAAGCAGACACTTTTTTATCCATCAACTTTTTCAAATCTGCTTGATGTACTCCTAGCTTTTGAGCCACCCAAACCAAATACGTCATCTCCGAAAACTGCACTATTCCATCACTTTTGGCCAAGTCCATTAAATCGGTCAATAGTATCGTTTTTTCAGATTCGCTTAGGTAACTCATAAGTGTAGGGCTATTTATATTTGAGCCTCCAAGATAATTGGAATTGGGAGTTAAACTACATCGGTGTTTGACATTTCTTCCAGTTTCTATTTTGTACTAAGCCAAACAAATAATCCCAAAATGGATAAGCTCCTCTCCTCCTTAGCTATCTTTGGCTCATGAATGATTCCTTGGAACCTTTCGTTCCTGAAATTTTGGAAAAATTAGGCGCTGAAGCCATTTTAGAAAGCCACAAAATACAAAGCCTGTGGAGCAACTATGGTGGTATTTATAGATTAACCTTTAAAGGCGCCAAAGTTCCATCAGTGGTGGTAAAATGTATTCTACTTCAAGAAAACATGCATCACCCTAGAGGCTGGTCGGGCAATCAATCCCATCAGCGTAAGCTAAAATCCTATTTTATTGAAAATTATTGGTATGTAAATTATGTTTCGTCTCTACCACAATCGGTTAAAGTGCCCCAACTACTTTACAGCAAACAACAGGGAAATGTGCAGGTGTTGATGTTAGAGGATTTGTCTATTTTTTACCCGCACTTAAAACAAACCTGCACGTACAACGAAGCAAAGGCGGTGGTAAAATGGCTGGCAGCCTTTCATGCTCATTCCCTAAACACGTCTACCGTAGGGCTATGGCAAACTGGTAGTTACTGGCATTTGGGGACACGCCCCGATGAATGGAGTGCCATGGAAGAATCTCCGCTTAAGCGAAAAGCTAAAGAATTAGATAGGATGCTTAGCAGCTCAAAATTTCAAACCATTATTCATGGAGATGCCAAAGTGGCCAACTTTTGTTTTGGCGATGATGATGAAGTTGCGGCAGTAGATTTTCAGTATGTAGGTGCAGGTATTGGTGTAAAGGATGTGGCTTATTTTATAGGCAGTTGTTTTAACGGGGATGCGTGTACACTTTACGAAAGCTCCTTGCTAGATTATTATTTTGAGCAACTCATACACTTTGCAAAACAACTGAACCCCCTAGAACGAACAGCATTGGAAAAAGAATGGCGAGATTTATACCCAGTTGCTTGGGCAGATTTTAATCGGTTTTTATTGGGATGGATGCCGAATCACCAAAAGCTACACCATCACGCACTATCGAAAAATGAAGAGGCGCTTAAGTTTTTAGAGAGCCGCAAGGTTAACTAATGGGCTTGGGCACAAGCTTGGCTATCCAACACCCCTAATCAAAACCAAAATTTGATTTAAAGTTTCTGAAACTCATTGATTTACTATGACTACCTTCGCGGCCGCAAAATAAATGGGCGGCAAGAGCCTTTATGTAATCTGCGTCAAACAAGATTGTTATGAAACGAATTAAGGAATACAAAACGCTATTTAGTGTAGAAGGTGAAGCCACGCTTAAAGAACTAAAAACTACTTATAGAAATTTGGTTAAAGAATGGCACCCAGATAAGTTTCAGGCGGATGATAACAAGGCTTTAGAAGCAGAAACCATGAGCCGGAGAATAACGGACGGCTATCATTTTTTGGTGAGCATAAATTCCGAAACCAAGGCTAAAAATCTAGAGGCTTTTACCAATACCACTACGCAGTGTACCATTGCCGATTACAAGCATAAAGGACTGTTGCTCGAAATTACGTTTACGGATGGTTCAACCTATGAGTATTTTGGCGTGAATAAAGGTCTTTTCATCAAGTTCAATAATTCAGATAAACAAATGCGTTTTGCCAAGCGAAGCATTTTTAGCGCTTTTCCGTATCGCCAATCAAAAAAAGCAAGCCCTGATTTAGTTTAATGAGCTTAAGGCAAATATTCAATCCTCAACGGGATTTACTAGCTTGCCTTAAAAAATGAAGGGCCATTATCCATTAAAGTCTAAGGACGTACTTTCGGAACTTGCCAGAAGCAAAGGAATCGACTCCTGGGGTCAATTAACCCAATGGATTAGAAAACTTCCTTACGGGCGAAATAAAAACCGCAGCGACTTAGCCCTGGTTTTATTCGAAGAAAAAGGAAGTTGCAGTTCTAAACATGCTTTGCTTAAAAAACTGGCCGATCTAAACGGCATTCCAAATGTTAAGCTGATACTTGGGATATACAAAATGAGTTCGCTCAACACCCCAAGTATTGGAACTGCATTAACCAAAAATGGCCTCAACTTTATTCCAGAAGCGCATTGCTATTTAAAAATTGACCAAAGTAGATTTGACTATACCAGTCCCTCTTCTTCCTTTAACAGAATTGAGATGGATATTCTTCAGGAAACTGAAATAGAGCCCGATCAAGTGGCCGTGTTTAAAGTAAACTTTCATAAAGCATTCTTAAAAAAATGGATTATTGAAACTAAACTGGGTTTTGATTTTGATGAACTTTGGGAAATAAGGGAAAACTGTATTAGAAACTTGGCGAAACAATTGCCAGCTAACTAAACATGAGTCTTTTATAAGTCCTAAATTCAGTAAACTTTGTCCCATTAATTTTTAATTCTATCATTCCTTTAATCTTTAAGTAATACTAAATGCTACATCTAATTGTTGGAAATACCGGTTCTGGTAAAACCACTTATTCAACCAGCCTGAAGGAGGAAACAAATGGTATTATCTTTTCCATCGACAAATGGAACAACACTTTGTTTCTAAAAGATAAAAGAGCCACGGATGGAATTGAATGGTTTTTGGAGAGAATTGATAGATCTGAGAAAATGATTTTGGAGTTAATTCAGCAACTAGAAGACTCGGGCACTGATTCTATTCTTGATTTAGGCTTTTCAAAATTTGAGCATCGCCAAAAGTTTAGAGATTTTGCCGCCAAAAATAGTTTTGTGGTTAAGACTCATTTTTTGGACATAACTAAAGAAACACGACTGGAAAGAGTAATGTCAAGAAATAAATTACAAGGCAGCACCTTTGAGTTTGAAGTGTCTCAAGAAGACTTTGACTTTATGGAAACTTGGTTTGAGAAACCCACCATGAACGAAATGAAAGATGGACTAACAATTAGCGAATGACCAAAGCACGATTGTTAATGTAAGTAGAAATATTGATGAGTAAGCATGAATGAGTTTTGGACGTTTACCAATTGGTGCTTAATAAATGTGTCTTGTTTCAGTTGATTTATGCAAACCACGTACATTGTACCTCTTATCTATCTCAATCTAAAAAATGAAATCAACATTAACTGCTGAATTATTAAAATACAACCCATCATTTTCCGAAAATGAATTGAGGTTTGGTTTGTCTTTGTTTGAAGAAAAATTATTTAAAGCCAACACACAAATATCCAGTATCGGTGCCGTATGCAATTATCTCTTCTTCGCGGAAAGCTCCGTTACTCGATGCTTCTATTTAGATGAAGAAGGGCAGCAACAAACGCTGTGGATGAAGCCTGAAAAAACCTTTATTACGGAATATAAAAGCTTCGTTAACAAAGAAGAATCTCAGTTTGCGCTCCAATTTTATGAAGACACTAAAGTATGGATGATTTCAAAGAAAAATCTGCTTAGCCTTTACCATGAACATACAAGCTGGGCACTATTTGGAATTTCATTAATAGAACAAGTTCATATTACATTGATAGATGTTTTTGTAAATCTGCTTAAAAATGACGCTACTCGAAACTACCAATACATTGAGTATATGTTTCCTAAATTTATACAAGTAGCGCCTCTTAAAGACATTGCCTCCATGTTGCAAATATCTCAGGTAAGTCTATCTAGAATAAGGGCAGGTAAACAATTAAAAAACTGATTATTTAACATTTGTAAATCGCGCTATAATTCTTCTTTATTTTCTTTACAACCTCAAAAAAAAGCAATGAAAAAATTATTCACACTATTCGCAATGTTTACAACTACCCTTTCCGTAAATGCCCAAGATGGCAAAGCCAACACAGTAAAAAAAACGTTTAGTCGTACTACCACCATTAATAAAACTATTAATGCCGAGGCCGCCACTATTTGGCCCATTCTCACCAATGCCAGCGATTTTAATAAATGGAACTCTACTGTAGTATCCATACAAGGAAATATCGCTGAATCTGAGAAAATAGCGCTGGTAAGCACTTTAGATACCAGTAGAACTTTTAAGCTAAAAGTAAAAGAATTTGTGCCTAACCAAAAGTTAGTTTGGGGAGATGCCATGGGCGAACGAACTTTTACCTTACAACAGGATGGAGAGCAAACTCTTTTTACGATGAGCGAAAAAATTGGCGGATTTATGTTTCCATTGTTTGCTGGCAAAATACCATCATTCGATGCTTCATTTGAGCAGTTCGTAGCTGATTTGACCAAAGAAGCGGAATCAAAATAACTTTAAAGCATGCCTAAAATTAGGCTACATCAATAACAAAAAAAACACCCACCTCGGCAAAAGCCAAGGTGGGTGTTTTAATTTTAAAAAGATAAACTCTTATTAGGCGTTTAGCAAACCATTGGTTTTACGCACGGCAGCAGCACTTTCTTCCAATTTAGCTTTTTCAGCATCGTTTAAGTCAATTTCTACGATAGACTCAATTCCGTTTTTACCAATAATACAAGGTACGCCAATAGAAATATCGTTTAAGCCATACTCCCCTTCTAACAAGGCCGAGCAAGGAAACATTTTCTTTAAATCGCAACCTATTGCTTGTACCATACCCGATACCGCAGCACCCGGTGCATACCAAGCCGAAGTACCTAATAATTTAGTAAGAGTAGCACCTCCTACTTTGGTAGCCTCCAATACTTCGCTCATTCTATCATCGCTAATAAACTGAGAAACTGGTACACTATTACGTGTAGCCAAACGAGTCAATGGAATCATACCGGTATCGCTGTGTCCACCAATCACCATTCCATCTACATCCGAAATTGGGCAATCTACGGCTTCTGCCAAACGGTACTTAAAACGGGCCGAATCTAAAGCTCCACCCATTCCAATAATTCTATTTTTAGGCAATCCCAACGCTTGGTGCGTAAGGTATGTCATCGTGTCCATTGGGTTTGAAACCACAATAATAATTACGTTAGGCGAATGCTCAATTAAGCTAGTGGCCACCGTTTTTACAATACCTGCATTAATACCAATAAGTTCCTCACGTGTCATTCCTGGTTTACGTGGAATGCCTGAAGTAATTACGGCTACATCGCTACCAGCGGTTTTTGAATAATCGCCCGTAGTTCCAGTAATTTTAGTATCAAAACCATTTAAAGAGGCAGTTTGCATTAAATCCATTGCCTTACCCTCTGCAAAGCCTTCCTTAATATCTACCAATACTACCTCAGCAGCAAAATCTTTAATCGCAATATACTCTGCACAACTGGCACCTACTGCACCTGCGCCTACAACCGTAACTTTCATATTTATAGTTAATTTACATTTATTAATAATGGGCGGCAAAGTTAAAAAATGCCCCTAAAAAGCCTTCATATATACTGGCTTTTATTAGTTAGCCTTTCGGCTGATGTAATTTTAGTCAGTAGCTTTTCCTTGCATCTCCAATTCTTCAATCTCCTCAAGCTCCCACTCACTAAAAGGTTTAATCATCATTTTTTTATCAAACAGCTCCTTGCCAGTATAAAAGCTCAACCAAAACTCGTTGTAAAAACCAAATACCGCAGGATCTATAGCTTCTACCTTTTCAAAACTATTGGCGGCTACCTCTTGCATAAAATGTCGCAGCGTAGATGTTTTTCGGCCACTACCATCCTCATTCTCGCGGGCGTTTGACACCACCATTACATTACTAATATTAGTAGGCTTATTATTAATTACGTACACGTACCAGCTACTTTCTCCTTTCTCGTTTATAGATTTTCCTACCGCTATTTTAACATCGGTAATCTCCGGAAAATTGATATCCTTTTTCATTGCTTTATCCAAATTTGAATACCGCAAAAGTAGCTACAATTCTATTGAGAAATAAAGGACGTTTGGCTACATTCGTGCTTTTATAAAACAACACACATGGCAGGTAAAATTGTACTTCTAGGATCGGGTGAATTAGGTAAAGAACTGGTAATCGCGCTGCAGCGACTAGGCCAATATGTAGTAGCCTGTGATAATTATCTCGGGGCACCGGCCATGCAGGTAGCCGATGAGTTTGAAGTACTAAACATGCTTAGCGCCACCGAACTAGATGCCGTGGTAGCCAAACATCAGCCGCAGCTAATTGTGCCCGAAGTAGAAAACATACGCACCGAACGATTTTACGATTACGAAAAGCAAGGTATTACGGTAGTACCCAGTGGCAAGGCAGCCAATTACACTATGAACCGTAAGTTAATTAGAGATTTAGCTGCTAAGGAGTTGGGAGTAAAAACAGCTCCTTATCAATACGCCACAACAGCCGAAGAATTTGAAAAAGCGGTGCACCATATTGGTATGCCCTGTGTTGTAAAACCTTTAATGAGCAGCAGCGGAAAAGGCCAAAGTGTAATTAAAAAAGAAGAAGAAATTGAGGCTGCATGGCAATATGCCTTGAGCGGCAGCCGTGGCGATTTACAGGAAGTAATTGTGGAGGGTTTTGTTGACTTTATTTCGGAGATAACTTTACTTACCGTAACACAGCACAACGGCCCTACCCTGTTTTGCCCGCCAATTGGGCACCGACAAGAGCGTGGCGATTACCAAGAAAGCTGGCAGCCCAGCAGGCAAACCGAAGCCGAATTGGCCGAAGCCCAAAATATGGCGCAAAAAGTAACCGAAGCTTTAGGCGGAGCAGGCATTTGGGGTGTTGAGTTTTTTATTGCTAAAGATGGAGTCTATTTTTCAGAACTATCACCAAGGCCACATGATACAGGCATGGTAACCTTGGCAGGCACGCAAAACTTAAACGAATTTGAATTGCATGCGCGAGCCATTTTAAACCTTCCCATTCCAGAAGTTACTCTGGATAGACAAGGGGTATCTGCGGTAATTTTAGCCGATCAGCAAATTGATAAACGACCTAACTATTCGGGACTTGAGAGAGCATTAAACGCATCTCAATCTGACATACGTATTTTTGGGAAACCAACAGCAAGGCCCTACCGTAGAATGGGCGTAAGCCTTACTTATGGCAATGTAGATGGTGACCTTATTTTACTTCGAAAAAAAGCCGCTAAACTGGCCGCGCAGGTTAAGATTAGTTAGAGGGGATATCCTATTACTGGAACACGTACATTTTTACGCAGAAATGAACAAATTACATTACCATTAAAAATTGGCTTAGCTTTACGAAGCCAGAACACGGAAAAAATGGCCATTTCATTTAGAGCTTGGATCAGGAATTACTTAGACATAACTCTGCGCAGGATAGAAAACCCTTTGGACACTATTTTAAGAGATAAAACACTGACTAACAAACAACTAAACAAAGACTAACGAAAGCGGTATATCTGCACATTGCGGATATACCCACGTTAGGCATCATTAGGACAAAATGGAAGACTCAATATTTAGACTAAAAGAAGAAGACGAAAAAAAACTTTTTGAGAACGGTCACATAGTTTTTGACTCTTCTGCTTTGTTGAGTTTTTATGGTTACACAGAAAGGATTTCTGAAGAGTATTTTAACAAGGTATTTGAAGCACTGAAAGGACGTCTATGGCTCCCAGCTCAAGTTATCTATGAATTCGAGAAAAATCGAGAAAAAGTAATTACTAAGCCTAAGGGCGAATATATCGGCCTAATTAAAAGCGAAAAAAAGGATGGTGGATATTTAAATACTGTACAAAGTTATCTTGACCTGATTAGAAAAAACTCAAGCTCAATTAAGGGACAAATAAAAACCCTTTCAGAAAGAACGATAAAAGACGACAAACACCCTCACATAGAACAAAAAAGTATTACTGAGTTTAAAGAGGTACTCAAAGCATTTGAAACAAACATTGAGATTTTAAATGAGGGTTACCAAAACCTACTCAATGACACTCAAAATCAAATAGAAAAGAAAATTAAGGAGTTAGATGAAAAAACTTCATCCGATAACTTTAGAGAAAGATTGGACAAATATTTCACTCATGGAAAATCTTATGTGTATGAGGAAATGTTAGAGATAATAAAAGAGGGACGATTTAGATATGAAAATGAAATACCTCCAGGCTACAAAGATGAAAAAGACAAAATAGGTTTCCAGATGTATGGGGATTTATTGCTGTGGTTTCAAGTAATTGACTATGCAAAGAAGGAACAGAAACCAATAATCTTTGTCACTAATGATGTAAAGGAAGATTGGTGGCAGCAAGATGGAGATGGACAGAATAGTAATATTCCGAGACATGAACTATTGTATGAGTTCAAGGACAAGAGCGGCCAAAAGATTTGGTTTTACACTATTGACAATTTAATCTATAAGTCAAACCAATACCTAAACACTGAAGTATCAGAAGATGTAATTGAAGAAATTCAAAATGTCAATATTAGTAACATTGACCAAGAATGGCTCAACTTACTTCAAGATGCATTAGACAGTGATGAAGACGTTAGAGCAAATCACAGATATAAATACGAAGGGAAATCGCTTGGTACATGGCTTGTAGGAATCGCTCAAGCGAATAAAAAAGATAAAAAGCTTGATATAAGAGCCGAAATCGAAGACCTCGGATTTGACTATAACTTGCGAGGAAGAACTCCTGAAGCTTCAACAAAAAGATTTATCAGACAATTAGCTGCGGAAGATGATCCACTCAAAGTAAATTATCAGAATTGGTTTAATCAGATTGTCGCTCCAAAAAAAGAAGATTTGTCCGAAGAAACAATCGAGCAATTAAATCAAGTTTGGGAGCTCAAATTTGATGAAGAAAGATATTGGGATATCCCTAATAAAATTAAGGACAGAGTTGATGATTGGAAAGAATTCAGGTATAACTCTGAAGTTAATCCAAGAGGTAAATGGTCTACAAATGATAGAGAAATGGGTAGTGACCTTTATACTTGGGTTCTGAAAAGAAGAAAAGAGGACGAATTAATGAGTCTAATTTTAGACCGTTTTAGTCAACAAGAATTAGATGAACTTGAAGCAGAAGGCTTTCAAATAAAATAACGAATGCCTAACAGTGGCTAAGAAATCATAGCTGCCCTGCGGGACAGCAACGCTTCTTAGCCGGAACGTTGTGGTGCATTAAGAAATGAACGAGATTAAAGAAATAATAAAATCACTTGCAGAAAGGATTGATGCACCAGAAATCTATTTGCCTACTTATAATTATTCTGAAGATTTTGCGAGACCTCACATTGAAAAACATGGAAGTGAATATCATTGGGTGGTAATTGAACGTGGTGAAGAACTAGAAAGACGCAAGACGAAAAACGTAAAGGAATTATTATTTTGGGTTTTCGATATGGTAACTTTTGAAATGGCGGTAAAACTAGAAGTAAAGAACAGGATTGAGGAAGAAGATTTTAGAATTCAAATGTTTCGCATTCAAGAAGAGCTTATTAAAAAAATTGACCCAGAGTATGAAGCTATAATTGCTAAAAAGCACTTTAAATTATTAAAATAAAAAACGCACCACAACAACGCCTAAACCGCATTTTTTCCGCACGCGGAAAAAAACGGACGGCTTAGCCAAGCGTTGGGCATAATTAAAAAATAGAACATGACAAATAATTTACTTGAACTTGACGAGCAGTTAGAAAAGTTGGAATCAGAACAACTAGAAACTGACGACTTCAGTGAAGTTCCACCTGAAGATATCGTAGCTTTTAATGAGCTTAGGTCATGCGCTGACCTTTTACGAATGCATAAGGAAGGCCAACTCGATATTCAACCAGACTTTCAAAGAGAGATTGTTTGGTCTCCTACTATGCAAACTAGACTTGTTGATTCTTTGGTAAAACAATTACCAATTCCAAGCTTATGTATTAGTCTGGATTATAAAACTCAAAAACGATTCGTGATTGATGGACTACAAAGAATTGCTAGTACTGTCAAATTTCTAGATACAGAACCAACTAAAGAATGGAAACTTTCCAAATTGGAAGACATTGATTCTAGGATAACTGGAAAAACCAACTTATCAATTAAAAGCAAATACCCAGATTTATTCAATAAGGTTGAAAATACTGTAATTCCGATTACAGTGCTTAGATGCAACTATGCTAAGAAAAGCCATATGGAATACTTATTTACAATCTTCCATAGACTTAATACTGGCGGGGCAAAATTGTCGAATCAAGAAATTAGAAATTGTATTTATAATGGCGTTTTCAATTCGTTATTGAGAGAGCTAGTTGATTACCCCAATTTCTTAAACCTATTCGACCTTGACCCTGAAAAAAAAGACAGATATGCTAGAGAAGAACTTATTTTAAGATTTCTCTCTTTCACATATAATCGAGCCAAATACAAAGGACAATTAAGTCGATTTCTTAACGACTTCATGGATGAATATAAAGACGCAAGTTCTGAGAATATTGATAAGTTTCGCGAACTATTCGCTAGGACAATTGATTTAATTTATCAAAAAGTACTTAGTTCTAACTCTCTACCCAAACTGAGCAAAGCAACAACAGAAGCTCTATTTATCGGTGTAGCCAATAACCTTGTGAATCTGGAACAAGAAACAAATGCAAACCTGAACGTTCGCTATCTAAACCTAAGACAAGACGACCTATTCTCTGTCGATAGTCTTAAAGAAGGTTTAGCACAAAAGGATAAAGTAATAAACAGGCTAAATAGAGCTATAGAGATTTTCAGTTAAGTCATGATTGCTAAATCATATATAAAATCTACACTTAAAGAGCTAGATAAACTTTATAACTCAGCCACAAGCCAAAAGAAGGCAATCTACTTTTCAAAATTGGCTCTTATGGAATTATGTGGTTGGATTGAAGAGTCACTTGATGATATTGTAATACGGCATGCAAACCGGAATTTACAAGATTCTGATAACCGTATTTACTGCAAAAAATCGATTGTTCAACCTAATTATGGGTTTGAGTATAAAAAGAATATTCGACCAATGTTGATTAGTTTAATTGGACTAATTGAAGTAGAGAAGTTAGAAATAGAATTAGAAAAAACCGCTCAAATCACTTTACTGAAAGGATATCTAGGAAATATCAAAGACAGCCGTAATGTTGCAGCACACACACACTTGAAAGGTGTTACAAGAAGATTTAATGCGCCATCAAGGACCATTGGAGACTTTAATAGGATCAGTCTGATAGTTGATAAAATTGACAAGGAACTAAGAAAATAACTATGCCCAACAAAACCTATACGCAATGCCCTACGGGACACTGCGCATAGCCGGAACGTTACCAAACATCCAACTAGTAAATGAAAAAAAAGCTTTTAATAGTGTTAATTGGTTTTGCTACTCTCACTATCATCTATTTCGCTTTTGAAGAGCGCAGCGCTGAGGAAAAGTCACTAAAGGACTCAGAAAAAACGAACCATAATTCACGAAACCTATTTGACGCTTATCCAACATCTGACAAAGTCGAGTTTAGTATTCAAGTTGAAAATGAATATTTTATTGGAGAACCAATTGATATTGTAAGCTCCCCCAAAACTAGTACAGTTTAAAAATAGAATTTTCTAATTTTAAAACCTGTAATATGAGAAAGAGTA
>CAKZRR010000010.1 GCA_937146805.1 uncultured Owenweeksia sp.
ACTTTTCGAGGTATTCAAACTTTACCAGCTCGTTATTGGTAATGCGTTGTTTTATTCGGTTGTGATAGGAGTACAAGGGCTTTACTTTACTTTATACACCAGCTTCATGGTTATAGAGGCGGTTTTTTCTTTAGAGCTTGTGTTAAAAGTTCCGCCCCAGGAGTAATCTTCTTTTGAGTTTTGGCCAGTTATTTGAAACACCCCCATTTTAGCCGATTCCAGTTTGCCAAGGTTGCCACCGGAAAATTGGGCTATTTTTTCGGCTCGTACCCGCGCATCCTCAGTAGCTTTAGATATCATCTCTATTTTTAAATCGGCTAGTTTGGTGTAATAATATCTGGGAGATTCAGAATAAAATTGAACACCTTGATTCAATAACTCGGTAATCTCGCGCGAAACACGTTCGATTTTTAGCACCTCTTTTGATTCAATTTGAACCGACTGTGTTAACTCATAGCCCTCAAACTCTTCACCTCGGTAATCGCCACTAGGCGTATAAAGGCGCTTGTGCTTTTTGTTGGTTTTTACCGCGCTGTAAATTAATTGCTCGGTGTTAATTCCCTTTTCTTCTAAATAACTGTTTATGGTAGATTTGTTTTTGGCCAAGGTTAAATAGGCTTGTTGTATGTCAATGTTTTGAGCGTTAAATCTACCTTCCCAAACTATTAAATCAGAGGTGAAATCGGCTTTACCCAAGCCTGTTACCTGAATTTCGCCACTTACCTTGTTTCTATCTACATAGGCTTTTCCTAAAAATAGGGAAGAAACTATTATGGCGAGCGCAAAAATTAAAGCGCTAGTATGTTGTTTCATAATGCTGATTTTAAATTGCTATTTGATGGGCTTAGATTGGAGGGTTGTTAGTGTTTTATAGGAGAATTTTAACTTTTTAAGGAACCATGAACTCTATTTGGTCTATTTCATACCGATTACCTTGTTCATCTCTCAGTTTTATTGAGTTTATTAAGAATCGATCACCTGATTTTGCTTCTTTGATTAAATTTAACATTTCTTGATTAACAGAATTGTTTAAGCCTATAGCAGAGAAGTAACTTTTCTCGTTTCTGAAAAGAGAAATAATAATATTGGTGATTTTTAACTCCTTTGTCAGGTCAATATACTTTCCATTCATATCTATTAACTGAAACTCATTAGCATCTCCAGAAAATATATCATCTACATTTTTTATGGTGAAATGATCCCACACATATCGCTCATCAGGTATATTCTCTTGTGCTAAAACTCTAGAGCTAATCAATGACATTATCACAATTGAGAAAAAAAGTACTGCTCTATTCATTTCCATGTTGTTAAAAGTAAGAATGCTAATGTAAAAAATAGATAGGCCAGTTTTTTAGTACGTGTTTTTAAAACTACTTACACCGATACCCCATACTCCCTCAAAGCATCGTTTAGCGAGGTTTTTTTGTTGCTTTTCTTTTTTAATAATTGGGATAAATGCCATCTAAGGAACATTGCCTACTCATTACTCTTGATAGTCACCGATTTTTGACGAATTATACAATTCCAAAGGAACCGTATTTACTTCGCTGGTTCCCAGAAAAGAAAAGAAAATACTTATGCCATATGGAATTAGCAGTTTATCGCTACAGTTTTCTAAAGCAACATCTCCTTTACGAGTCAGTAGTTCTGAGAACTCGCTTTGCACCCAGCCGGTAAAATTTTTGTCATCCCCATGCTCAATGTCAATGTACAAGTAATTTGACATAAAACTAATCTTGCCATATATAAATTTCATGAACAATGCTACTCCTTTTTCTGCTGCCTTATCGGTTGGTTGAAAATAAACTACTCGACAAATCTTATTTTTAATCTCCAAATGAAAGGAAAGTAAAGGTTCCGTCAAATATTCACTTTTGATACTTAATATCTCTTCTCCACGATAATTTGTATCAACAATTACCTTAAAAGATGATGATTTAATCAGAGGTTTACCAGCTTTAGGGCCCAATGGATTAATAACATATTCCTTGTACGCGCTATTTATTATAGAAATACTACCATCTTTATACACAAACTGTTCACGTCCTAAATCCGTAATTAGCGTATAATGTATTTCAAATATTGAATCCCTTGTTAATTCACTTTTTAGAAGAGAGAAAAAATTAGAATCAGCACTTATACTATACAGTAGCTGCTTTTTGCTCCCTTTAGTTACCGTGCCGTAGATTTTCAAAGGGTCCACCTTAAACAAGAAAGCACTATCAACGTAAAGAGAATCAAATCCATCCAACTCATTATAATAATTAGACGCTATCATTTGATTCTTTAAATTCAAAAATATTTCCTTGTTCCAAATATCATTGTTAGAAAACGAATCTATAGTTTCAATGTAATTTACCTGTCCAATAAGATGCTGAAACCTAAAAATTATTACAAATAATACTAACATCCATTTCATGGCATCTATTTTTTTACGAGTTATTTTGACTACTCTATCCTTAGGATTATTCGTTTGGCTTCATAAAGATTATCATCCCAAAGGTAAAGGACTCTTTTGCGGCTAATGCATTAGTGTAATAAAAGTATTGGTTTAATGATAAAGTAGTGGGCTTGGTAAATGTAAGGTGTTAAAAGTAAGAATGCTAACGTAAAAAATAGATAGGTCAGTCTTTTAGTAAGCGTTTTTAACGCCACTTACACCGATACCCCATACTCCCTCAAAGCATCGTTTAGCGAGATTTTTTTGTTGGTGCTTTCTTTTTTAATAATTGGGATAAATGCAACTAAGGAACACGTGGTTCAAAAAAGCCTCTAGAATGCCCTTAGAAACACTTTAAGCTAAATGAGAAACCCATATTATTTTTAGCTACAGAACATCAAATTACTTACAATACTTTACGTTTTTAAAAGTAGCTAATGCTAAACGTTCTTACTTTAATCGGTTTTTAATATAAGTGAATTTAATAACTGAGTCAACTCCTATAGTATCTGTCAGATTTGGCCCAAGCAAGATATCTGCCCCTATATAAACATCTAAAACTTTCCCATACTTAATAATTGAATCAACCTCTCCACTTTCATCATAATATTTCCAAATCCCAGTTTTAACTGAATACCTAGTTGGAATACTGTCACCCTCAACATCAAAAGTTAAAACTCTTTTATTTCCCAAATATCTTTCTTGATTATTTACAGTATCATAAAAAAGAACAAATTTACCATCTAAAAAACCCGATTTATAAAAAGATTTGGTTCGTATATTCCCACTCGGATAGTACTGAATGGACTTGCCTTCTTTTTTTCCTTCTTTATAATTATTAATTGACCGAATATCACCATTCTCCCTGTAAGATATCCATGTTCCTATCTCTTCGTATGTTCCTTTCTTATAGTACCCCTCCGCTGAGGTATTTCCATTTTCCCAAATAAATACGCGTTTTTCTCGCGAAATACAGGAGCAAGTAATATATAAAAATACACTACAAAAAAATAATTTCCTATTCATCCTTAACTATACTTATTTTTCTTTTTCCATTGTACCTACTTCTATTTCACGTTTGCCTTCTTGTGGTTCAAAAGAGACTTTATCATCTATATTTTCGATGCCATTTTTTTCGATCCCTTAAGGAGTGCGTCATTTTGGGCTTTAGCACCTCCATATTCCCTGAAAGCATCGTTTGGCATTTTTTTGTTGCTTTTCTTTTTCAATAATTGGGGCAAATGTTACCTAGTCAAAATTACAGCCGTTATTCGGTTTTTGTGTGGTAATATTAGTTGCGCTAAGGCTTTAGTTGTTGCGGCCATTATACCCTTATCAGTAATAATGAAAGATTTGATCAAATCTTTCATTATTACTAAAAACATATGACACAACCCATTGATTTAATTGATATCTGAATGAATACTGTGAGTCAGATTCGAATATATTCAAATATTTGAAATCAAAAAAAGTTGAAGCCGAGTCTTCCTGCTTTCTTTCAATAAACAAATAACAATCGTTTAGAGCGTTGTCTTCGGAGTAAGGCGGTGCGCTTAAATCAATAAAAATTTTTCCATCTAGATAACAAATAGAATTGCTATTTGTTAATACCAAAGAGTCCGTATCAAGCATAAATTCTTCGGAAGATGATTTGATAATGTCATCTCTTTTTTTAGAATACTTATAATAAATTTTTTCTATTGAAGGATTCGCTTCATAAATCGTAATTCTACGTCTGATTATGGTGTCTCCAGACGATTCCAAATCCTCTATCATATAGGTCATTTCTCTCTTGGAGCTTTTGTAAATCACTACATGATTATTTTTAAAGAATTCTGGATCAATTTCTTTTTGACCTGCCAATCTTCCGTATCCAATAATCATAAAAAATGCTACTAAATACTTCATTACTAGCTTACTTATCATTCATTATCTGATTCTGAAAGGTAATTTATATCTAGAAGCTGATAATTTTTTCATTTAGCGCTATCAAATTCTACTTCAATTAGTTTTAGGTTGGTTTTGCTCAATGCTAAATCCATGATTTTTGAATCTGCCATATAGTCGGCAAAACCGTTATTTCTTGAATTCCATTTTTTTCCATCCTTGAATTTGATTAGATAATGAGGGTCGTTAACTATGTCTCCATTTGGAGCAATTAACTTTTCAACATCTTTTAATTCAGTTATATCTTCATAAAGGTAGGTCTTGGTTCCTAAACTTAGAAGTCCGTTTAACTGAATTTCCTTTGGTCCAAAGGCGGAGTGCCAATCGAAAAACATTATAACTAAAAGCCCTGTTACAAGACCAAATCCCTTGAAAACATACTTAGATGCTGCTATATAATTAAATCGATATTTAAGGTTGTTGTATGCTAGGTACTCAGCCCAGTCATCTTTGAGAAGATACCTAGAGGTTGATAATGATACCAAAGATGAGAGCAATAGGCCGCTAAAAGCGGAAACTAGAAATATCATTTCGGGATATGGTTTCACTACTATAGTAGACTCCGAGAAAAAAGAAAACTTGAAATTAATCAAGCCCGAGAATAACACAAATAGCCCATAAATGAAAACAAATGATAATATAACAAGGAGGCCTATTTGCTTAAAGTCAAACTTTAAATATTTGGTTCTTAGTTCTTCAATAGGTTTGTCTGTTTTGTATTTCGCATTTGAAATTGGGAGAAGTTTTCCAAATAATTTATACAGTGCTAGCAAAATCAGAACGATTATTGGCGATAAGATATAATATTCCATTGTTTTTTTTGATGTTTAAACCGATACCCCATACTCCCTCAAAGCATCGTTTAGCGAGGTTTTTTTGTTGGTGCTTTCTTTTCGTTTTCCAATAATTAAGGCGCAAGGCACATTAAACTCACCGGCTTTAAATTGCTTGGCGTAGCTGCCCGGTATCACTACTGATCTTGCTGGTATGTATCCTTTAATTTCTTTGGGTTCATCTCCGGTAACATCTATAATTTTAGTGCTGGCTGTAAGTACCACATTGGCACCCAATACAGCTTCGCTTTCTATTTTAATGCCTTCTACTACAATGCAGCGTGAGCCCACAAAGCAATTATCTTCAATAATTACGGGGGCGGCTTGCACGGGTTCTAAAACACCGCCAATGCCTACGCCACCGCTAAGGTGTACGTTTTTGCCAATTTGAGCGCATGAGCCCACGGTGGCCCAAGTATCAACCATAGTACCAGCATCTACAAAGGCGCCAATGTTTACGTAGCTGGGCATTAATATTACACCTGCACTAATATAGGCTCCGTATCGCGCTACAGCGTGAGGTACTACGCGTATACCTAGTTTTTGAAAATCGCGTTTTAACGGAATTTTATCGTGAAACTCTAAAGGGCCCGCCTCCATAGTTTCCATTTTTCGGGTAGGGAAATACAGGATTACGGCCTTTTTTACCCACTCGTTTACCTGCCAACCGCTATCGGTGGGTTCGGCACAGCGCAAGCGGCCTTTGTCTAATTCTTCTAAAACCCATTCTATAGTTTGCAAGGTTTCGGTTTGTTGTAAAAGTTCCCTGTTTTCCCAGGCGGCTTCTATTATTTGCGAGGCATTATTCATAGTTCTGTTTTATTTTTTGGAGGTGTCTTATCTTTCTCAATACTTTTGCGCTAAAGTAAGCAGCTTGGCAAAAATTATAGCATTAGATATTGGTGGAAAAAGAACGGGTGTAGCCGAAACAGATCCGCTTCAAATAATAGCAACTCCCAGAGAAACGATAGCAACCGAAACTTTGCTGGCATTTTTAACGCAATGCTTTGCTAACGAGAGGTATGAAGCCATTGTGTTGGGTGATCCTAAAAATTTAGACGGGGGTGATTCGGATAACTCAGTTAGAGTGCGCCAAATTCATGAAAAGTTAAAAATAGCCTTTCCTACTAAGGAGCTCATTTTAATTGATGAGCGTTTTACTTCTAAAATGGCTTTGCAAAGCTTGGTAACATCGGGCGTTAAAAAAAAGAAGCGCCAGCAAAAAGGGGAGATTGACATGGTTAGTGCTGCCATCATATTAGAGTCGTACTTAAACAGCAAATAAGGGAGCAATTCATACCTTTGCCGCAAATTTTAGAAATGATTTTACCCATTGTGGCGTATGGCAACGCTGTTTTGCGCAAGCGCGGCCAAAATGTAGATAAGGATTACCCCAAACTTCAGGAGTTTATTGACAACATGTTTGAAACCATGTACAATGCCAGTGGCGTAGGTTTGGCGGCTCCGCAGGTAAATCAATCTATTCGCGTTTTTATTGTAGATGCAAGGGGGTTTGTAGATGATGAGGACGAAGATGAGGAAGGGTTAAAGGATTTTGTGCAGGTTTTTATCAATCCAGAAATTATAGAAGAAGACGGAGAGGAATGGGACTTTAACGAGGGCTGCTTAAGTATACCTGATGTTAGGGAAGATGTAAGCCGTAAGGAGCGTGTACGCATTAAGTTTTACGATAGAGATTTTAAAGAACACGAAGAGGTTTATACGGGCTTAAAGGCACGCGTGGTACAGCATGAGTACGACCATATTGAAGGTAAATTGTTTACCGATTACCTTACTCCGTTTAGAAAACGAATTTTAAAAGGTAAGCTGGCCAATATCTCAAAAGGTAAAATATCGGTGGGTTACCGTATGAAATTTGTAAAGTAATAGCATGAAAAATATTTTTGGTTTACTAGCTCTAATTCTGGCTATGGCCGCTTGCCAGTCATCAGCATCCAGCCCACAAAGCGATATTGAAAAATTAGAAGAGCAGCTTAAAAAGGAGGCTGTCTTAGATTCGGCTATTGCCACCGATTTATGCGCGATGTACTTGCAGTATGCAGATGCTAATCCTAAAGATTCTTTAGCGCCTTATTATTTAAGTAACAGCGCGGATATATTAAAGGAGTTGAAAGGCAACGAGTTAAAAGCGGTAAACACCTATAATCGTATTGCCGAAAAGTATGCCGACCATCCCTTGGCGGGACGAGCTGTGTTTATGATAGGCTATGTTTTTGATGATAAATTTAACGATAAAGTAAGGGCACAAAAAAGCTATGAGTATTTTTTGAGTCAGTACCCAAAACACGAGTTACAGCGCGATGCGTTGAACCTTTTAGCTATGGTTAAGGACAGCCTATCGGCCGAAGAGCTAGTAGCTAAGTGGTTAGAGCAAAGCAAAAAAGACACTAATATCAATTCAAAGTAAAGATGAATTTAGATGAAATTTTAGCCGTTGGTGGTAAGCCCGGTTTATACAAGTTGGTTGCCCAAAGCAGAAACGGGGTAATAGTAGAAGAAATGGGAGGAACGAAGCGTTTCCCTATTAGCCAAAAAAACAATGTAAGTGCCCTTAAAGATATCGCTATCTATACGTATAGTGAAGAAATTCCTTTGAGCGAGGTGTACCTTAAAGTAGCCGAGAAAACGAATTTTGAGAAGGCCATCGATCATAAAGAATCAGGGGATAAGCTACGTGCTTACTTTGAAGAAATTTTGCCGGATTTTGATCAAGACCGTGTGTACAATTCGGATTTAAAGAAACTGTTTCAGTGGTTTAATCTTTTAGTGGAAGGTGGAGTAATTACCAAAGAAGCGGCTGAGGCTATGGCAGCAGAGAAGCCAGCCGAAGGAGAAGAAACGAGCGAAGATTAGAGGTAAATGAACTCTAGAGCCGACCAATTAAAAGCTTTTGACCGTTTGCTTAACGTGATGGAAGATTTGCGCGAGAAGTGCCCATGGGATAAAAAGCAAACCATGGAAACCTTGCGTCCGCTTACTATTGAAGAGACCTATGAGTTGGGCGATGCCATTTTGGATAACGACCTAGAAGAGGTTAAAAAGGAGATTGGCGATTTGATGCTGCACATGGTGTTTTACGCCAAAATAGGCAGCGAAAAAAAGGCTTTTGATATGGCAGATGTCTTAAATGGCATTTGCGAGAAGCTAATTCACAGACATCCTCATATTTATGGAGATGTAGAGGTAAGTGGAGAAGAGGAGGTAAAGGCCAATTGGGAAAAGCTAAAACTAAAGGAAGGGAAAAAATCGGTACTAGAAGGGGTTCCACGCTCGTTGCCTGCTATGGTAAAAGCCACACGTATTCAAGAAAAAGCTCGTGGTATTGGCTTTGACTGGGACGATGTTTCGCAGGTTTGGGATAAAATTGAAGAAGAGCTTACCGAGCTAAAGCAAGAGGTGGCGGATGGACATCAAGAAAATACAGAAGCCGAGTTTGGCGATTTTCTTTTTTCGGTGATAAACCTCAGTCGCTTTTTAAAGGTAGATCCAGAATCGGCCTTAGAGCGAACCAATAAAAAATTTATTAAACGCTTTCAATACCTCGAAACAGAAGCCGCCAAAGAGGGTAAAGCTTTGGGAGATATGACCTTGGCGGAGATGGATGTGTATTGGAATGAAGCAAAAAAATTAACATAAATAAGCGAGTTAATCTCGCGCAAAAAGAAATTAGATGATTACTAAACCAGTTAGATTGGCACTTATGGTGGCCATTTTTGGTGTGGCCGTTTGGCAGTTTGTTGAAGTAAATATTGGTAACGGAATTATGCTTACCCTTTTGGCAGGCTTTATTTTACTTACCTACTTTAGAAACGAGAACATTATAATGGCCTTTTGGCATCTTCGTAAAAACAATATGGAGAAAGCTGGTAAGGCATTAAATAGGATTAAAAACCCGGAGAAAAACTTGGTAAAAGGTCAGTTAGCCTATTGGTACATGTTGCAGGGTATGATACAAAGTCAAACCGGTTTAGGTAAAGCGGAAACACTTTTGCGTAAAGCCTTAGCAACGGGCTTGCGTATGAAACACGATCAAGCTATGGCTAAATTACAGTTGGCGGGTATCGCTGTTTCTAAGCGTAGAAAGAGAGAGGCTATGGTATTGCTTACCGAGGTTAAAAAACTGGACGCCAAGGGCATGTTGAACGATCAAGTAAAAATGATAAAAACTCAAATGAAGCGTATTTAAAGGCGTAACTTTGAGGCAAACATTACATTATTGCAAGCAGAAATTATTGCCATTGGAGATGAAATTCTCATTGGTCAAACAGTAGATACTAACTCTACTTTTATCGCATCGCAACTCAGTGCGCTGGGGGTAAAAATTATTCAGAAAAAAGTGGTGAGCGATCAAGCTATCGCTATAGTGTCCGCGCTGGATGCTATTGATGCGGCTACCAACCTGGTGTTTATTACAGGCGGTTTAGGTCCTACCAAAGATGATATTACGAAAGAAACCCTCAACGATTATTTTGGCGGTACGCTGGAATATCATCCGCAAGTATTTGAACACATCACCTCATTATTTAAAACTTTTGGTAAAGTACCCAATGCTTCCAACAAGCAACAGGCTTATTTGCCTAGTGTTTGCCAACCTATAATGAATGAAATGGGTACTGCTTGCGGTATGCATTTTACTAAAGGAGAGGTGCACTATTTTTCATTGCCCGGTGTGCCCTATGAAACGCAACATTTAGTAGCGGATAAAATTGTGCCTTGGATTAATGCCAATTTAAAGGCGGGTACAGTGGTGCACAAAATGCTGATTACCCAAGGGGTGTCCGAAAGTGAGCTGGCCGAAACTATGGAGGAATGGGAGAATGCCTTACCTGCTTATTTGCATTTGGCTTATTTGCCCTCGCCAGGGATTGTAAAGTTACGCTTGAGCTCCTATGACGGAGTACCCGCTGATCGAACTGTTGAAATTGCTCAGCAGTTTGAGCAACTCAAAAATATATTGGGCGATGTGGTTTTTGGAGGAAAAGGCGATGCTTTACCCGAAGTAGTAGGCGAGTTATTGATTAAACAAAAAGCCACCCTTAGTATAGCTGAAAGCTGCACAGGAGGATGTATCTCCCATCTGTTGACAAGCGTAGCTGGAAGTTCTGCCTATTTTTTAGGTTCGGCTGTTACCTATGCTAATGCGGTTAAGACAGAACTCTTAAAGGTGAGGTCTGAGAGTATTGCTAAAGAAGGGGTGGTTTCAAAAAAAGTAGCCGAGGAAATGGCCTTGGGAGCACAAGCTAAATTTAAAAGTACCTACGCTATTGCTACTACGGGCGTAGCTGGGCCAAGTGGGGGAACTAAAGAGAAACCCGTTGGTACTGTTTGGATTGCCACGGCTGGCCCCGATGGCGTACGAGCTAAAAAATATTTGTTTGGTAAAAATAGAGAACGCAATATTCAGAAGGCGGCTTTAATGGCCTTGGATTTACTGCGAAAAGACCTGCAAAATTTTAAGAATTAGTATTGTGTAGATAAAAAGTTTAACTACTTTTGCACTCCAATTTTTAACAAACAGAATACAATGTCTAGAGTTTGTGAATTAACAGGAAAGAAGGCGATTACAGGTAATCATGTTTCTTTTTCGAACAAGAAAAACAAGCGCAAGTTTAATGTAAACTTGATGAGAAAACGCTTCTACATTCCTGAAGAAGACAAATGGATTACACTGAAAGTTTCGACTTCAGCCCTTAAGAATATTAATAAAAAAGGAATTTCTGCTGTGCTTAAAGAAGCCAAGGAGAAAGGATTCCTTACTAAGTAATAGATTGTAGCCATGGCCAAAAAAGGAAATCGCGTACAGGTAATTATGGAGTGTGTAGAGCATAAAGAAACTGGTTTGCCAGGTGCTTCAAGATACATCACTACCAAAAACAAAAAGAACTCACCTGATAGGTTGGAGTTGAAAAAATACAATCCGGTATTGAAGCGTAAAACGGTTCATAAGGAGATTAAGTAACCCTAAAAAATATTAACAATGGCAAAGAAGGTAGTAGCTACACTTAAAAAGGGTGATTCAGCCTCTTTTACTAAGGTGATAAAAATGGTAAAAAGCCCCAAATCAGGTGCTTATACTTTTGAAGAAAAGGTAATTAATAAAGAAGCAGCCAAAGACTTTTTTGGTTAGGAGTTAATTAACGCCTTATAATATTTAAACCCTGGCTAAATAGCCGGGGTTTTTTGTTTTCCATAATAGAGAACTCTTCCGAAATAAAGAAATACTACAATGCATGCATAGCTTTAAAGGCTTGTAAACAGGGTGTTAAAGGTTTGGCACGGAATTTACATAGTAGGTTTACAGAGTGTTTGAGTTATGTGAAAACCTATAAAAAAATTAGTGCTATAATTTATTATTGGTTTAAACCCGATTGATGGAGATCAGTCGGGTTTTTTTATGCCCTCAACTTTAGTGGAATTACCAAACGGCAGGCCGTCCAGTTTTGACCTATACTACAGATTTTGTTATCTACTAAGCCATGGGTCTTCGCCCAAGACCGAATGAAGTTACCCGTAACCTCTGAATTCTTTCCTGATGATTTTTTATAATAGGAAACCCATATGACTCCGTTGGTCGTAAGTCTTCTTTTGGCAGCTAAAATGGTGGTGCAAAGAGAGCTTTGTTTATTGTCAAAAATGTGCACCCAGTCCAATGGGTGATGTGGCTCCGTTTTAAATACTTCGCCCGGCCATTCAATTAACTGATAATAATTGGGAGGGACATCAAATAATGCAACGTGTAACGAGTCGTTAAGATTCAACTTTTCCCATACGGGCTTACTCATAGCGCAAGGATTCTATGGGGTCTAATTTAGAGGCTTTGTAAGCGGGGTATAATCCAGATATTAAACCCGTAAAAAAGCAAAGAGCAAAGGAACCAAATATCCATTTCCAAGGAATAATAAAGGCACCGCCAATTAAACTAGCTGTAATATTTCCGATTAACATTCCTAATAAAACGCCCACAAAACCACCTATAAAACAAATGAAAATAGCCTCAGTTAAAAACTGAGACAAAATAGATCCCGCTTTAGCGCCTATCGCTTTTCTAATGCCTATTTCACGTGTGCGCTCTGTTACCGAGACCATCATAATGTTCATTAAGGCTATGGCGGCACCCAGTATTGTAATGGCTGCAATGAGCAAGGCAGCAAGGCTAACAAAGCTTAAATTTTCTATGAGCATTTGCGAAAGGTTATCACTTCGCGTAATATTAAAATTATCTTCCTCTTTGGGTTGTTGTCTACGTACGTTGCGCATGGTTTTAGCAGCATTGGCCGTTACGTGCTCTAGTAAATTGCTTTGCAAAGCCATTATGTTGGCGGTATAACTTTGGTTAATGGCTTGAGATACAGATCGTACCTTACTAATAGGAGCAAACACCGATTTGTCTCCACCAAAACCCATGGCGCTGCCCTTCTCTTTAAGTACGCCCACTACCTTTAATCGTACATTTTGTACTTGTATAATTTGACCTAGCGGATTAGTGGCAGGAAACAATTTTTCAACTACTTCTTGTCCAATAAGCGCTACCGGTGTCGCTCCCTCCACATCAGGAATGGTTATGTTTCGGCCCTCTTCAATTTCGTAACCTGCGGTTTGTACGTAATTTTCATCTACCGCCATTAGGCTAATGTTGGGGTTGGTTTTAAGGCTTTTGTATTTTATTTCGGTAAAGGGAGAGGCTAAAAACGAAATACTCGTAATAGCGGGTTCTGATTTAAATGCCTCCTTAAATTCAGTGGCCTGCCGGTAGGTTATTTTAGGATGTCGTTTGGGTTTTTTGCCCCCTCGCCCAATTTGAATTTGTGGTCCGCTATTTTGAATGCTAATGGTATTGGCACCCAGCATGGCAAACTGCCCGCTTAACGAAGCTTTTAAAGAGTCAATAGCGGTAAGCATTCCCACTAAAGCCGTTATGCCCAAAGCAATGATTAAAGCGGTAAGGATGGTGCGCAATAGTTGGCTTCGCACCGCTTGCCAAGCTATTTTTAGGTTTTCAAAATAAACAGAAAAATTCATGGGATAAAATTATCAATTTAAACGTAGCTCACCTTCTTAGTTTTGCACCTTTGCGGGAGATTTATTTATGCGGCATCAACAATAAAATGAATACGTTAGGTGAGTAAAGTAGTGGTAATAGGATGGGATGCGGCCGATTGGCAGCTAATAGAACCTCTATTGGCGGAAGGTAAAATGCCCGCTCTTAAAAGCTTGATGGAAAATGGCGTGAGTGGTAATATTGCAACGCTCAACCCGCCTTTAAGCCCCATTTTATGGACAAGTATTGCCACCGGAAAAAGAGCTTACCAACATGGAATACATGGTTTTGTTGAAACCGACCCGGTTAGTGGTGCCATCCTACCTGTTAAAGCTACTTCCCGAAAGGTAAAGGCCGTTTGGAATATTTTGAACGAAGCTGGTTTAAAGTGTAATGTTATTAATTGGTGGCCTTCGCACCCAGCAGAGGTTTTGGATGGCGTTTGTGTAAGCAATCAATTTTATACGCAGGCGCCCACCACAAGTGAGGATTGGTCTTTATCAGATTCGGCTGTTTACCCTACAAGTCTTAAAGATTTATTTAAAAGTTTTAGAGTGCATCCAGGCGAGTTGAATTTCAGTCATCTGGCGCCATTTTTACCAGACTTGGAATCTATGGACATCGAGAACGACTATGTGTTGCAATCGGTGATGGCCATTTTGGCCAAGTGTGCCTCCATACATAATGTGGCCACCTATGTTATTGAAAATACCGAATGGGATTTTACCGCAGTGTATTTTGAGGCGATTGACCATTTCTCACATTTAGCCATGAAATACCATCCGCCACAGCTAAAGGAGGTAAGCGATTCAGATTTTAAGAAATACCATCAAGTGGTTTCGGCTGCTTATCAGTTTCATGATATGATGTTGCAACGAATGCTGGAATTGGCAGGCTCTGATTGTCATGTGTTATTAGTGTCTGACCATGGTTTTCAGTCTAAAGCTTTGCGCGAACCCGAGCTGCCTGATTTACCAGCCGCACCAGCCTTGGAGCATAGGAAGTACGGTGTTTTGGTGGCCGGTGGCCCGGATATATCTAATACTAAAAAAGTGTTTGGAGCTTCGTTATTAGATATTACACCTACCATATTACACCTTTTTGGCTTGCCTGTGGGCGATGATATGGAAGGCCGAGTTTTAAAGGATATTTTTAAAGAGAATAGAGAAATAGGGCAAATTGCCAGCTGGGAGTTAACCAAGGTACGTGCTCAATTTGTACTGGATGATGGCGGCAATGACTCGGTGTTAAACCAATTAGAGGATTTAGGTTATGTTAATCTCCCAAAAGATAAAAAACAAGAATATGTAGCGCATGAGTTGGCTTATAACCTAGCTTTGAGTTATGTTGATGGAAATAAATTAGAGGAAGCCGAAAGCCTTTGTAAAAAGCTTTGGGCGGAAGGTGCCGATTATCGTTTTGCTCTTTTGTGGGCCAGGGTTTCGTTGGTAATGGGTAATATAGAGGAGCTGCAATCAAAATTGACCGAGTTTAAAAAATTAAACATTCCCCAAACCGGATTTATCTATATAGAAGGGCTTTTACACCTGCAAGAAAATAAGGCGGAAGAGGCTTTAGCTTGTTTCAAAAATTTGGAGGTACAAGGTTTACAATCGGTAGAACTATTTTTAGAAATTGCCAAAGCTTTTTTTATTACAGCAAGATTAAGGCAGGCTAAGGACTACTACCAAAAAGCATTGGCTTTAGAGACTGAAAACTCGGCTGCGCTAAGTGGATTTGCTCAGTGCTTGGTGGAGGAAGGTAAAAACGAAGAGGCTTTAAGTTACCTTGAAAAAAGTTTGGAATTACAGTATTTTCAGCCGCAGGCACATTTTGTTTTTGGACAAGCTGCCAAAGCTTTGCGGCAGAGCGAAGTGGCTAAAAAGGCTTTTGAAGTGTGTTTAGCCCAGGCTCCAAAACATAAAAAAGCACAAGCTGCTTTGAGTGGATTAGTAGGGGCAACTTCTGCCGAAAGGCCAGCCCCAGTAATGATAGTAAGCGGTATGCCTAGGAGTGGTACTAGCTTGCTGATGAAGATGTTACATTTGGGTGGGTTGCCTATTTTTAGTGATGCTCAGCGCCCAGAGGACGAACACAACCCAAAGGGCTATTTTGAGCATGAGTTAGTTAAAAGTATAGGTGTAAACAGCCAATGGATTACTAATTGCCGAGCGAAAGTGGTAAAAATAGTAAGCCCATTGCTGCGCTATTTACCAGCCAGCGAGCAGTATTATGTGTTGTGGGTTAAGAGGCCTTTAACCGAGGTAATTGTTTCGCAAGAAATAATGAAAGGTAAAAAAAAGGAAGAGGTGATGCGCGGCTTTCCGTTTGAGATGGCCGCTGCTTTGCAAACCGAAGAACAACGGTTGGAACACTGGCTAAAAACCCAACCGCACGTTAAATTTATAGAAGTGAATTACTATGATTGTTTGGAAAAACCAGCGGCAATTTTAGAGCAAATTTCCCGTTTTACGGGACAAGCAATACAGGTCGAAAAAGGAATTTTGGCTGTTGATGAAAACCTGCACCGTAATAAGTTGGGTAAGAGTTAAGTTTTTAAGATTTTTGCCGCAATACAATACCGATGGAAAAAAATACAATAGAAAAATTATTAAAGCGCTATACCGGAGCCGCCACCTTATTGTTAGGTGCTCAAGCCGCCAACGCCCAAGTTACTTGGTTTGATATTGCCGATACTACTTTGGATAAAAATGGTGCTTTTTATGATTTGGATTTAGATACCAATGGTATTGTAGATTTTAGAATTACGCAGTTTGTAGATAGTTCTTCGATTAAAATTAACGGTGCCCAAATTGAAACTTTTGGTACGGCAGGTAACCAAGTTTTGGGTTTAGATTATGCCAATTACAATTACCCGTTTAGGCTAAATGCCGGAGATACCATTGAGCCCGGAAAAACCTTTAAGGGTGTTGGGCAAAAAAGTGTGGACAGATACATTGGCTATTTAGGTTTAGAAATAAACGGAACTAATTATCCTAATAGTCAATTTGTAGATAAGACCAATGGCGTTACTGATGGCTTTATAGGTTTGAGATTTAGATCTACGCGTAACGATACCATTAGAACCTATTTTGGTTGGGTGAGAGTAGATGTGTCAGCTGATTTAAAATCGGTTACCATAAAGGATTTTGCCTACGAGCAAGAGGAAAATACAGGTATAAAAGCGGCAGAAGGATCTCCTTTATCAGTAGCTACACCTAATATTTTGGCGGGTAGCTTGGTTCAAAAAGGAAGTTTGTTAGAAATAACTTTGCCAGAAGGAGGTGTGCAGCAAGCGCAGCTTCAGGTTATGGACTTAAGTAGAAAGTTATTGCTTGAGCATGAAGTATCAAGTGCTAAGAGCAGTTTAAGTTTAGCTGATTTACCCAAAGGTGTTTTAGTAGCAAGGCTTCGTTATTTAGGACATAGTTATTCGCAAAAGGTAGTATCCTACTAGTACTAGGGCGATTTTTTAGATCGACCAGCTTCTTTCAACGCTTGGTTTAAAATCCATTCAATTTGCCCGTTGGTACTTCTAAACTCATCGGCAGCCCATTTTTCAATGGATTTTAACATTGCTTCGTCTACACGTAATGCAAAGGCTTTTTTTGCGGCCATAGGGTGTTTCTATTTCCAGTTTTGCTGAATAAACGATTTTGTTTTAAACCCATCATCTATTCCAAAGGTTATTTTTCGGCCATCACGGGTTTTAACTTTTAATACTTTGCCAAAACGTTGCACATAACTGTAATTTTTGCCAAAACTTCTGCGGTAACCTAAGCCATTGTATAGTTTAAAGCTTTTGTAGTCGGCTATTTCCCAATTTGTTACGTCATCTTTAGAAACAAAACTAAATTTGCGACTTAATGGGAATGACTTGTAATGAATACCTTTTTTACCAAGCTCAAAATGGTTGGGGTGCTGTAAGAAAAAGAAAAGGATGACTCCTACCGGAATGTGGGCAAATAGTAAATAGCTATCTTCTTTCCTAAAAGCATCTCCCGAAAACCAAATGAAGCAAATTGGTGTCGCTACAGCTAGTAGTGCTACCAAAAATGCCCAGCTGGGATTTAAAATTCGTTGTTTTACAATGATAGGTTTCACCATGATTTTAGCTGTATAAAGTGCCTGCATTTACTACTGGCTGAGCATTTTTGTCACCGCAAAGTACCACCATTAAATTGCTTACCATGCTAGCTCTTTTTTCTGCATCTAGTTCTACAATTTCTTTGTTGCTAAGCATTTCAAGAGCGGTGTCTACCATGCCTACAGCGCCTTCTACAATTTTTTGACGTGCCGCAATAATGGCGGTGGCCTGCTGACGTTGCAACATGGCTCCGGCAATTTCTGAGGCGTAGGCCAAGTGGTTTATACGAGCTTCAATCACTTCAATACCCGCCATGGATAGTCTTTGCTGCATTTCGGTTTCTAATTCGTGATTAATATCCTCTAAACCACTTCTTAAACTAATATCGGCTTCTTGGTCGTCAAAAGTATCGTAGGGATAAGCGCTGGCCAACTTTCGTACAGCCGTTTCACTTTGTATGTGTACAAACTCCTCAAAATCATTCACATCAAATTTGGCTTTAAAAGTGTCTTTAACCTTCCATACCAATACAACGCTAATCATAATAGGATTGCCAATTTTGTCATTCACTTTAATGGGTTTGCTCTCTAAATTGGCCGCTCGTAGGCTGATTTTGCTTTTAACAAAAAACGGATTAGTCCAATAAAAACCATTGGTAGTTACACTGCCTTTGTAAGCTCCAAACAATACCAAAACAGCGGCTTTGTTGGGATTTACCACCATAAAACCAACTATATGAATGCCCCATAAAATAAGGGAGGCAATACCTATTGGATTTTTTTGGATGAAGATATAAATGGTGCCAGCTAAAAGAGCCAGACTAACCAATAAGTGTAAATAACCAGATTGCGGCTTTAGTATTTTTTCAGTTTTCATAAGTTGATATTAAAATGATATCACAATAGTACAAAAATAAATTTTATTAAAAAAATAAGGAGCGGGTGTCAGTGGTTTTTATCAGCTTAAAAGACCTGTGATATATTAAAAAGGCGTGGTTAATTATTTTTTTTAAATAGTCGGTTGTAATGTAGACTCTAAGTGTATCTTTGCATTTCATTGTTTAAACATTAAAAATAGAACCCTAGATCAAAATGAAAAAAATCAATTCCATTTTAGCGCTTTCTGCTATGGCATTTACCGTAGCTTGTAGTAACGCTCCAGAGCAGGCTGTAGAAGCAAATGAGGCTGAAGAAGTAGTAGCGGCACCAGAGGCAACTACCGAAAATTATACTATTAATACGGATGAATCGGTTGTAGAGTGGATTGGCTTTAAAACCTATTCTGACGATCAACACACAGGTATTATCAGCGTAAGCGAAGGAAATGCGGAAGTGGAAGCAGGAAACCTTATAGGGGGTAGCTTTACTATTGATATGAACAGTATTGATTGTAAAGATTTGGAAGGTGAATACAAAGGTAAATTAGAAGGTCACTTAAAGAATGCCGATTTTTTTGATGTAGAAAATCATTCAACGGCTGTATTTACTATCACAGGTATTGAGGCAGTGCAAGACACAGCTACTGGTACTTCGCATGTAGTAGCCGGTAACTTAATGTTAAGAGGTATTGAAAAAAACATTAGCATTCCTGCTAATATTTCTATCGAAGAGAATACCTTAAATTTTATGGCTCCTGAGTTTGTAATTAACCGTACCGATTGGGAGGTTAATTTTCATAGCACTGGAATTGAAGGTGTAGCAAAAGACCAGTTAATTGATAACAATATAAAATTGACCGTGGCGTTTACAGCTCATAAGAGCTAACATCACAGATTTTTGGTTAACAGCGGAAGCCGTCAAGCTAATTAGCTTGACGGCTTTTTTTATACTTTAGGCTCAAATAACCAATTACCTTGATGTACTCCGAAAATAACAAAGGCATAAAAAGCTGGGCCGAAGATGATAGACCACGAGAAAAATTAATCCTTAAGGGGAAAGCGGCCTTGAGTGATGCCGAGCTCATTGCTATATTAATTGGAAGTGGATCGAGAAATGAAACAGCTGTTGATTTGGCTAAGCGCATATTGGCCAGTGTTCAAAATAATTTAAACGAGCTTGGGCGCCTATCGGTAAACGATTTAACACAGTTCAAAGGAATTGGTGAGGCCAAAGCCATTAGTATAATTACGGCTTTAGAGTTAGGTAAACGAAGACGCCATGAAGAGGCCGTAGAAAGAAAAAAGGTGGAATCGAGCCAACATGTTTTTGATGTGATGCAGCCTATTATTGGTGATTTGCCACACGAAGAGTTTTGGGTGTTGTTTTTAAATAATCATAATAAAATAATGGTTAAGAGTTGTATTAGCAAAGGGGCTATAAACGGAACCTTAGCAGATGTTCGTATTATACTTCGCGAGGCAATCGGCCATCAGGCAACGGCCATAATTTTGGCACATAATCATCCCAGTGGCAATCAAAAACCCAGTTTGGCCGATCAAAAAATCACCAAAAAAATTAAAGAAGCCGGTACTATAATGGACATATCTGTGTTAGACCATATAATTGTTTGTGAGCAGAGCTTTTTCAGCTTTGCAGATGAAGGTTTATTATAATTTGCACCTAATTTAAACAAAGCGGCTAGCCAATAACAAATTGAAGGTTTAGCGTAATATATTTGCCTCATGTTATTGGTTTACACCGAAAAATTATCTCCTCGATTTAAGTACACCGCAAGGTTGTTACTGAATCAGCTATTGGGCTTAGAAGTTAGATTTACCACTCAAGTGGATGAATTTGTTCAGGCCACGCTTCCAAAGCTTAATTATTCCAAAAACCCTATGCAAAGTGGCTTGTTTGTACAATCGGCCAACTTGCTTTTTGAAACGGATATTTTTGAGCAAAACCCTCAGGTTATCGTAGAAGATGACTTGCTGCTCTTTTTTTTGGCGGGTAAAAATTCCAGCATGCGCTTTGATCCCTTTGCGGCCTCCTTTTTTTTGGTAACCCGATACGAAGAGTACATGCCTTTTATAGCGGATAGCCATGGAAGGTTTTCGGCAGCCGAGAGCTTTATGTACAAACATAAAACCTTGCACAAGCCTTTGGTTAATGCCTATGCTCGATTATTGGGTACCGTTTTGTTACAACTATATCCGGGCTTACCCGTAAAAGCACCCAGCTACCGATTTATTAATTCGGTAGATATTGACAACGCTTACGCCTATAAAGGAAAAGGTTTAGTACGGACGGTAGGTGCATATGGCAATGATTTGGTAAAGTTAAAATTTAGAAAAACACTGGATAGAAGCAAAACACTGGTTGGCTTGCGCCTAGACCCTTTTGATACCTTTGATTATCAGTTGCAAATGCAAGAAAAACATGGGTATCACAGCATATACTTTGCCCTGTTTGCGCGTTTGGGTCAGTTTGATAGAAGCCTATCATTACATAGTGCGCGCTTGCATCGGTTTTTAAAATCGGTAAATGACTTTTGTGATGTGGGTATTCACCCCTCATATCGTTCCAACTCGGGTATTAATATAGTAGAGGAGGAGTTACATGGGCTTGAGGGGGTTCTCAATCACTCGATACATCAAAGCCGTCAACACTTTTTGAAATTAAAATTTCCCGAAACCTACCGTAATTTAATTGCTTTAGAGATTACGGATGACTACAGTATGGGCTTTGCAGCCGAAAGTGGTTTTAGAGCCGGTATCTGCACGCCTTTTAGGTTTTACGATTTAGAGTATGAAACGGAAACGCCTTTAACGGTGCATCCTTTTCCGTTTATGGATGGCACCTATATGTATTATAAAGAAATGGGTTGGGAAGAAGCGATGCCCGAAATAGAAAGCTATGTCAAAACCTATAAAGAGTTTGGCGGTGAGTTTATTCCCATTTGGCATAACCGCATTTTTAGCGAAAAAGAGCCTGAGTGGAAAGGATTTAGAGCTGTGTTTGAAAAAACAATTCAGTTGGCCACATGATAAAGTACCTCGCCCAAAAGGACATTAATATAACCAAGTACGATAGCTGTGTGTTACACGATGCTAGCGGTTTACCCTATGGCTATAGTTGGTATTTAAACAGCGTGGCCGCTAGTTGGGATGCCTTGGTGTTAGGTGATTACGAAGCCGTTTGGCCTTTGCCGTATAAAGTAAAGTGGGGTTTCAAATATTTTTACCGCCCGCATGGCGTGCAACAATTGGGTGTTTTTAGTAAGGCGCCTTTAAGTCAGGAAATGCTTTTTAAAATGGCTCGTACCATGTTGAAGCATTGCTATTATGCCGATATTTATTTAAATGAGTTTCAGTTATTGGCCAATAAAAAAGTTAAGAATTTAGAGGTAGAAGAAGTTCCCAATTTTTGTGTGGACGTGAGTGATACTTATCAATCCATTTTTGACAACTTTAGTTCTAATACCAAAAGGGTAGTTAAAAAAACATTGAAAGAAAAGTGGGAGCTTTTTGAAAATGATAGCCCAGAAAAGTTGGTCAATTTATTTAAGGAGACACGCGGTGCTACCTTGGGTTTAGACGAAGATTTTTACGTAAACTTTAAAAAAATAATGTACCAATGCGTACACAAGGGTATTGGTAAAGTTTATACGATTTACGGTAGCGGTAATCAAATTATAGCGGGGGCTTTTTTGGTTGAAACTGCGCACCGTGTGGTGTTTTTATTCAGTGGTCTTTCGGAAGAAGGGAAAAAGAGAAATGCCATGCGCTACCTTATTAATGAACAACTAATATGGGCTTCTCAAAAAAACAGGCTATTTGATTTTGAAGGTTCTAAGGATGAAAATTTAGCCAAATTTTACAGCAGCTTTGGTGCTGAAAACCGTCCGTATTGTCATCTGAAATACAATAACCTACCATGGCCATTAAATCGTTTTAAAAAATGAAAAATCAACGAAAGTATCGCCA
The DNA here is from genome assembly GCA_937146805.1 of uncultured Owenweeksia sp. Lineage (GTDB taxonomy): Bacteria > Bacteroidota > Bacteroidia > Flavobacteriales > Schleiferiaceae > Owenweeksia. The sequence goes on from CAKZRR010000010.1 coordinate 22,234, forward strand.
TCTTTTTTTTGATTTAGATCATACACTTTGGGATTTTGACGCCAATTCAAAACAAACCATATTTGAATTGTTTGATTACAATAATCTCACCGAACGAGAAGGGATTGAAGCGGATGATTTTCACGAAACGTATTTGGTTATAAACGAATCTAAGTGGGATTTGTATCGCCAGGGGTTAATTAATAAGGCCGAGCTACGCGCTACCCGCTTTACCGAGAGTTTTGCCAAGCATGGTTTTAATGATTTGGCTTTTAGTCAAAAGTTTGAAGCTGATTATTTAGCCAGATGCCCGCATCAAACAGCGCTGTTGCCCGGGGCCATTGCAGCACTTGAGTTTTTAAAGGACGATTACGAGCTGCACATTATTACCAATGGTTTTATAGAAAGTCAAGAAACAAAGTTGACTAAAAGTGGCTTGGCACCTTATTTTAAGCAAGTGGTTTCATCAGATGAAGTAGGGGTAAATAAGCCGCACCCCAAAATTTTTGAACATTCGTTGGGTGGGGTAAAAGCGCAAAAGGAAGAATCATTGATGATTGGCGATAACCTAGAAGCGGATATAATAGGAGCACAGCAATTTGGTATTGATCAAGTGTATTATAACCCATACCAACAGGCGCATGAGCATCGGCCTACTTTTGAGATTTCGGATTTGCTGGAACTGAAATCGTTTTTGTAGGCAAAACCCAATATCTAAACGCCTGGTAATCGTATTGGCTGCTGCGCGTATTTTCCTTCTCGTAAATCTCCACTTTTATCACATCCCCCTCTTTAAGGCTCGGTAATTTAGGGTCTGCAAAGCCTTTTGTGCTAAACTTAAAGGTGCACAAAAACTCCGTATTTACACGTAAGCTAGGGCTTTTGGTAGTATCTACAGCCTGCACTTGTAATACCGCCATATCGTTAGTGTATTCTAGCAATCCTATTACAGTTGCCTGCACGTTGATAGTCTTTATACCTACTTTTTTAGTTTTTTGAGCACTCAGTGCCGCGCTGCCAAACAAGCAGATAAAAACAAGAATTCCTTTGCTAGCTAATTTCATGCGGTGAAGTTAAAAGTTCAAATAAACAAATTGTGCATTAAGCAAAAAAACTTGCCTTGCTAAAAGGTGTAGCTCACTTAGTTTAAGGAGGTATCTGGAACTTTAGGAACGATTTAATGTTTAAAAATGGTATTTTTAGGGGATATGGTTTGGAACCGATATCCCTTATCTAGGCTTTTTGTTCTTTTCTGCTTAGGAATAGTACTTAGCAATTTTACCGAGCTCACCTTGTTGCCTTGCGCTACTGCAGCTATAACGGGCTTGCTCCTAAGTGTCTTACTTTTCTTCTCTAATGGTGTTTTTGGTAATTTTAAAAACCGCTGGTTTTCCGGGATTCCAGCCTCTGTCACTTTTTTTGCTCTGGGCATTTGTGTAACACTTTTACATACCGAGCTTTATTTTTCTCAGCCATTAACATCCGATAAAATGGATGGTTATTTTTTGGTGGAGCTATTGGATGAACCCAAAGAAAAAGAGCGCGTTGGTGTGCCCGTTAGGCTGTTGTATAAAAAAGATACATTCCCCGAAAGGGTAAATAGCAAGGCTATGGCCTATTTGCAAAAAAGCCAGCAGGCTAATTTGTTGCGTTACGGAGATCGTATTTGGATTAAAACGCGATTGAACCCATTGGATGAGCCTAAAAATCCTTTTGAATTTGATTATAAAAATTACCTCAATTTAAAGGCCATATACTATCAGTTTTATGCCGATAGTACCTCATGGGAAATGGTTTCACATGATAATGGTTTAACCTTGGTGGCAAAGGCGCAAGAGGCGCGTAGGGCAGCGCTTCAAACTATTGAAAGTTGGAATTTAACGGTAAATCAAAAGTCGGTAACCAAGGCGCTGTTGCTTGGTTTTAGATCTGAAATTAGTGATGAGCTTTTAAGTGCTTATTCCGCTGCTGGCGCGATGCACGTGTTGGCAGTTAGCGGTCTTCATGTAGGTATTGTGTACTTGCTTACGTTTTATCTTTTGTTCTTTTTAGAAAAATTGCCTTATGGTAAATTGGTACGTACGGTACTACTTATTATGCTGCTGTGGACATTTGCTTTAATTACCGGTATGTCGGCATCGGTGGTGCGCGCAGCTACTATGTTTAGCATGGTGGCGATTGCTTCTGGTTTTAAGAACTTTACTTCGGTTTTTAATACCATTATGGGTTCGGCTATGTTGCTGTTAACTCTTTACCCAAATTATTTATTTGAGGTAGGTTTTCAGCTTAGTTATTTAGCTGTTTTTGGCATAGTTTGGCTGCAACCTCGTTTTGAAGAAATGTGGAAACCCAATGGTTGGTTGCTTAAAAAAGTGTGGTCCATTACTACGGTTTCGTTGGCCGCTCAGGTGGCTACTTTTCCTTTAGGCTTGTATTATTTTCATCAGTTTCCAGGTTTGTTTTTGGTTTCTAATTTATTGGTAATACCGGTAGTTACCATTTTAATGTATGTTGGTTTAGTCGCGCTTTTATTGTCCTTGGCGGGATGGGTTCCTACTTTTTTGGTGGCTATTTACGCGGCATTTTTATCAGCCATGAACTGGAGTGTAAATTGGATAGAGGGGCTGGACTTCTTTTTGTTAGATCAAATTCATATCAGTCGGCTGGAGCTTAGTTTATTGTATTTGCTAATCGCATTTTTCTTTACGTGGTTGTACCAGGGTAAGTCATATCGGTTGCTGGTTTCGGTAGTTTTAGCGTCTTTTTTAGGCTTGAGTCAATGGCTGGAGTTGCGCCAATTAAAAAAGCAAAAGCAATGGGTAGTATATGCTACCAAGGGTCATACTTCTTTAGGTTTATACCACCCAAAGGCGGCTGTTTTTATAAGTGATAGCCTTATGTTGGCGGATGATGATGGTTTAACTTTTCATGTAAAACATCATTGGTGGGCTCGCAATGCGCAGCCAGTTTCTAGAAACATTGAATCGGGTATTGAAACACGTTACTGTTACAAAACAGACGAGCTTATTTTGTTTGAAAATAAAAGTATTTGGCTGGCGGGTACTAATTTGGAACAAGCCCGACAAGCTACTACCTGGGTAGCGAGAGGTAAACTAGCAAAAGGAGTGGAGAGTTTAGCATACAAGCCTCAAAAATTAATTTTGAGTGCGGAATTAAATTATTACCAACGTAAAGACTGGGTAGCGTGGGCCAAAAAATATCAGGTGATTTATTGGGATGTACAAGAAAAAGGGGCGTATGTGGGAGCGGTTGCTTCGCAGTAGTCCTTAATCTTCTCCTAAGTTTTCTAAAAAGTGCCTCAACTCCTTAGCGCTGAGGTTCGATTCAAAATGGTTATTCTTAATAAACGAAATGCCCCCTGTTTCCTCCGAAACTACCAAGGCCACGGCATCGGTCTTTTCTGTAATGCCAAGTGCTGCACGGTGTCTTAATCCAAATCTAGAGGGTAAGGCTGCTTGTTCTGTAAGTGGTAAAATACAGCCAGCCGCTTTAATGGTTTCGCCATTAATTACCACGGCACCATCGTGTAAAGGACTGTGTTTATTAAAAATACTTTCTAATAATGGGCTGCTCGTTTTAGCTTTTACCGTGGTGCCTGTATCGCATACTGCGTTAAGTGCACTTTGGTTTTCAATAATAAGAATAGCGCCTGTTCGGGTAGCGGCCATGCTTAGGCAGGCTTCTACAATTTCATCTAATTCAATTTGATTTTTGTCTTCTTCTTTGAGCCATTTCCATTGGCGTAAAAAACGTTTTCTTCCCGTAAGGTTGGTAGAACCCAGCAATAGTAAAAACTTGCGTATTTCTTGCTGAAAAACAATGACCAACGCAATTACACCCACGCCAATAAACTTACCAAGAATCTCAGTAAGTAGCGCCATTTGCAGCGCATCAACCAATTTCCAAATAAGATAAATGGCCGCCACTCCAATAAAAATATTAATGGCTACGGTGCCGCGTACCAAGCGATACAGCTGGTAGAGCAAAAAGGCAACGAGTAAAATATCAAGCGCATCTAAAATGCGGAAATCGAGAAAGAGCATTAGCCCAAATTTTGCGTGAATGTAACTATTTTCACTGCTTCTACCGCCTCCTTTACATCATGCACTCTAAGAATTTGTGCACCGTTTTGCAAAGCTATTACATGGGCGGCTGTAGTTCCATTCAAGGTTTCCTTAGCGGGAACGTCTAGTAAATTGCCAATCATGGATTTGCGACTTAACCCGACCAATAGTGGATTCTTAAAAATTTTGAATTTATCTAATGCCGCCAGCAATTCATAATTGTGTTTTAAGGTTTTGCCAAAACCAAAACCGGGATCCAAAATAACATCGGCTACGCCTGCTTGGGTAAAAAGCGCTAATTGCTCAGAAAAGAAATGGGCTATTTCTTTAAAAACATGCTCATACTGCGGATTTTGCTGCATGTTTTGAGGATTACCTTGCATGTGCATGAGTATGTACGGTAGTTTAATTTTTGCCATGGTTTTCGCCATCTCCAGATCCAGTGTGCCTCCGCTAATGTCATTAATAATATCCGCTCCTATGTGAGCGGTTTTTTCGGCAACGGCTGCATGGTAAGTATCCACCGAAAGGTAAGCTTTGGGAAATTCTTTCCGAATACTATTAACAGTGTTTTCAAGCCGTTTCCATTCTTCATCAGCGGTAAGGGCGGTGGCTCGGGGTTTGGAAGATGCCGCGCCAATGTCGATAATTTGGGCGCCTTCGCTCAACATTTTTTCACATTGCCCTAAGGCTAAATGAGTTTGCTGATATAGCCCTCCATCGTAAAAAGAATCAGGACCGATATTCAAAATACCCATTACCCAAGGCTTGTCTATTGTAACCAATTCTCCACGCAGGTTTAGGCTAGGCTTCTTGCAAAAAATAGTATCTTTCGCCTCTATTTTTTCTGACATTTAAGGTGTCTTTATTTCCAAATTTTTAAGCATCAGCTAAAGTATTAAATGGCCGAAACTTCTAAGCAATTTAACGAGATCATCCGCCACTGTAGGCAGCTTTTTAATAATAAAACCAAAGATTATGGTCCGGCATGGCGCATTTTGCGTTTGCCATCTCTTACCGATCAAATTTTTATAAAAGCGCAACGCATTCGTAGCATTGAGGATAAAGGAACGCAAAAAGTAAGCGATAACCTCGCGGATGAATTTGTGGGAATTTTGAATTATTCCATCATGGCACTCATTCAAATGGAATTAGGCGTGGTAGATAAACCGGATATGGATGCCGAAACAGCTGCCAAGTTTTACGATAAATATGTAAAAGTGGCTAGGGATTTGATGGAGCGTAAGAATCATGATTATGGGGAGGCTTGGCGCGAAATGCGTATCAGTTCTATAACAGATTTAATTCTTCAAAAGTTGCTGCGTATTAAGCAGATAGAAGATAATCAAGGGGCCACCTTGGTGTCGGAAGGTTTAGATGCCAATTATTTGGACATGGTTAATTATGCGGCTTTTGCTTTAATCAAAATGAACGAAAACTAATTGCAATGCGATTTATAACTCAAATTTTACGCTTTATAGTAGGCGGATTATTCATTTTTTCAGGGCTGATAAAGCTCAATGATCCACTGGGTTTTTCTTATAAATTAGATGAGTACTTTTCGGTAGATGTGCTCAATCTTACTTTTTTGCAGCCCCATGCGCTAAGCTTATCGGTGGCTATTGTAATTGCCGAAGTGCTGCTGGGAGTGGCTTTGATAATTGGTTTCTGGAAAAAATTAACATCTTGGCTTTTGCTGCTGATGATTTTGTTTTTCACCTTTTTAACTTTTTACTCGGCTTACTTTAATAAGGTTACCGATTGCGGATGTTTTGGAGATGCGATACCGCTAACCCCTTGGGAATCTTTTGGTAAAGATGTGGTTTTGAGCGTGTTTATTGTTCTGCTTTTTGTCAATCAAAAATATATTTACCCTTGGGGTAGCAAAGCAGTGCACTCGGCCACTATGGGGCTTACTTTTATTGCTTGTGCTGCCTTGGGTTTTCATGTGTTAAACCATTTACCTGTATTAGATTTTAGAGCCTATGCAACGGGTAAAAACATTATAGAGGGCATGAAATCGGCTGAGGAATTGGGCTTACAACCTACCGTGTATCAAACTATTTTTACTTTGGAGAACGGCAGCACCGGAGCATCCGAAAAAGTACCAAGCGACCGCTATTCATCCGAAAAATGGTGGGAGAAAAAGGACTGGAAAATAAACTCGGATTTAACGGAGTCTATTGTTGCGATAGAGGGGTATGAACCACCCGTACATGATTTTGTAATTGTACATGAGGATAGAGATATTACCGATAGTATTTTGAGTATGGATGCCATATTATTGGTTATTAGCTACAAGATTGAATTGGCGGACGAAGCGGGTTATGAGGCCATAAATACTTTGGTGGCGGAAGCCGAAATACAAGGCGTTCCCACTTTGGGCTTAAGTGCCAGTTTTAGCGATGATGTTGAAGAAATGCGCCATCGTGTGCAAGCGGCTTTTCCTTACGCTACGATGGACGAAACAGCTTTGAAAACAATAGTGCGTGCCAACCCGGGTGTGGTCTTGCTTAAAAAAGCAACCATAATGGCCAAGTACCATCCACATGATATTCCTGCGTTTTCGGAATTGAAAGCAAACTTTTTAGATTAATTGTTTGCTTCGGTTTATTGCACATAAAATGGGTTACAGCCTCCTAGTTCTTTGGGGGGTAATTACGGCAGTTTTTTTGTTGTTTAATGTTTTACCAGGAGACCCGGCACGTATGATGCTGGATCAACGAGAGGACAGCGAGCAATTGATGGCCGTGAAGAAAAAGTATGGCTTTGATAAGCCGATGTGGCAGCAGTACCTTTACTATGTAAATGATATTAGCCCGGTTTCGTGGCACTCAAACAACGAAAACGATTACACTCATCTGTATCGCTATAAAAATAGCTATCAAAAAGTGATGGGTTTTAAAAAAAGTAGTTTGGTAGTTAAGTGGCCTTACTTACGCGAATCGTTTGCTAATCAAGGTAAAAAAGTCTCCACCATTATTTCAGAAACACTGCCCAATACCATTATTCTGGCAATTGCCTCTATTGGTATAGCATTGGTTTTAGGTATTTTTTTAGGACTGGTTAGTGGTATGAAAGCCAATAGCTTTTTAGATAAACTAATTACAGTGGTAGGTACCTTAGGTATGTCGGTGCCTTCCTTTTTCTCAGCTATTTTATTTGCATGGATTTTTGGCTATTTGCTAGCAGAATATACGGGGCTAAATATGACAGGGAGTCTTTTTGAGGTAGATGATATGGGTGAGGGCGTTTACTTGCAACTTAAAAATTTAATCCTGCCGGCTATCGTATTGGGCATACGTCCGTTGGGGGTAATTATTCAGCTTACACGCGGTAGTTTACTAGAGGAAATGGGGCAGAATTACATACAAACAGCACGTGCTAAAGGACTTACTCGTTGGCAAACGGTACGTAAGCACGCCCTAAAAAATGCTTTAAATCCCGTAGTAACGGCTGCCAGTGGTTGGTTTGCCTCTATGTTGGCTGGAGCTGTATTTGTTGAATACATTTTTGGATGGAACGGCCTTGGGAAGCAAATTGTAGAAGCGCTCAATCAACTGGATTTGCCTGTTGTAATGGGAGCTGTATTGGTAATCGGATTTACCTTTGTATTGCTTAATATTTTAGTAGATATACTTTACGCCTTACTAGATCCTAAGGTTAGAATTTAAAAGAAAAAATAGAAAGATATATGGCACGTAAGATAATTGCAGGAAATTGGAAAATGAATGTGCATCCCGCAGCAGGCGTGGATTTGATTAAGGAAATTGCAACTTATTGTGAAAACACTGAGCTTAAAGGTGTAGAGGTTGTAATTGCTCCTTCCTTTTTAGAATTGGCCGAAACAGCCCAGTGGGTGGCGGATAAAAAAATGAGCGTGGCGGCTCAAAATTGCAGTGAGCATAATTTAGGAGCCTTTACGGGTGAGGTGAATGCTGATATGATTCAATCTACTGGAGCAGAATTGGTGTTAATTGGACATTCGGAAAGGCGTCAGTTTTTTGGAGATACTAATTCGGTGATTAACCAAAAATTAAAGCAGGCCTTAAGGGTAGGTTTGTTTCCAATATTATGTGTGGGCGAAACCTTGGAACAACGCCAAGGTAACCAGCATGAGACTACGGTTTTACAACAGCTGGAAGAGGCCTTGGCCGGTTTTGAAATGCACGAATTAGAAAATTTAACCATTGCCTATGAACCTGTTTGGGCGATAGGTACAGGAGAAACCGCGAGTCCAGAACAGGCGCAAACCATGCACAACTTTATTCGTGTAAGTTTGGGAAAAATGTACAACGCCAGCTTGGCAGATGAAACCAGTATTTTATATGGAGGTTCGGTGAACCCCAAAAATGCAAACGATCTTTTTGGGCAAGAGGATATTGATGGTGGTTTGATTGGTGGCGCCTCCTTAAAGTTTGAAAGCTTTAGCGAGCTTATTTCCATTGGCGTATCGGTTTTAGCTTAAAACGGAGTTGAAAATAAAGAGATGGAGAATTTCCTAGAAGTAGATTTTACAATTAGTCCTGTAGAAACGGGTCGCGATATTTTGTTGGCTTTATTGGCGGATATTGGTTACGATTCGTTTGAAGAAACGGATGAGGGTTTAAAGGCCTATATTTTAAATGATGATTTTGATGAATCGGCTGTTAAGGCACTTTTTGTTTTTGAAAGCGAAGAGTTTACCATAAGCTATAAAACCGATAAGCTAGCAGTTAAAAACTGGAATGAAGAATGGGAAACCAATTACGAGCCCATTATTATTGACGATAAAATTTATGTGCGTGCTCCTTTTCATGAGGCCAATCCAAAGTATCCGCTAGAAGTACTTATTACACCAAAAATGTCATTTGGTACAGGGCATCATCAAACTACCCGTTTGGTATCTCAGCTTATGTTGCCATTGCCATGGGAAGGTAAAACAGTACTGGATATGGGTACAGGAACTGGAATGCTGGCTATTTTGGCCGAAAAATTAGGAGCCGAAAAAATAACAGCCATTGATAATTTTGAGTGGGCTGTTGAGAATACTGATGAAAATGCTTTGGCCAATAATTGTACCCGAATAAGCACCATACATGGCGATGCCAAGGCCTTGAAAGGATTAAAATTTGATTTTGTTTTGGCCAATATTAACCGCAATGTGTTGCTACACGATATGGAGGTGTACCTGGGTACTTTGGCAACGGGAGGGGAGTTAATTATTAGTGGTTTCTTTGATAGAGATGAGGAAAAACTAGTAACGGAAGCCGCTAAATGGGGTGCCCAATTGATAGGAAAAACTACTGAAGATAAATGGATGGCTTGCCATTTTATTAAATCATAATACCATGAAAAACTTTACGCTGCTAATACTGTTTTGCCTTTTTACGAGCAGTTTGTCTGCTCAAAAATTTAAAAAATTCTCATCTAATAAAGAGGTGTACCACACTGAGTTGGAGGCCTTTTTAAAGAGTACGGGTAACCATAAAAAGGAGGATTTAGAAAGCCTGCTTTTGCAGAGTAGAAGTTTATGGGAAAGTGAAGGTATTACGGAAGCAGAAACAGCAGAGCTGATAAACATTAGTAACAACTTTTTAAAGAAAAGAGTGATGGATTTGGCCGTATGGGCCGATTTTTATGGTGTAGCCAGCACTATAAAAAACAACGAAGAGGATGGTTTGCTTTTACCTTGGTTATCAGGTCTTAATAAGATGAGCAAGACCAAGGCAGCTAAAGTTTTTATTGGTTACCTACGGTCTATGCACAGTACTTTTTTAGAAATGGTGTTTTTTGATAATGGTAAAATTACTTGGAAAGCCGGTGTAGGCGATTTTCAATATGGTTTTGATACGGAGCCTTATTTTAAGTTCGAAACTATTGATGTATTTGGGATGTACAAAAAGGATAGTACTTTTATAGAAGGTACATCTGGAACGTTTTACCCCGAAAGAAATGAGTTTGTTGGAAGTGGAGGCATGGCTTATTTTACAAGGGCTGGTTTAACTCAAGATAGTGCCTATGTTGAACTAAGTCAATTTACTATTCATGTAAACAAATCAGATTTTCAGGCAGATAGCGTAAAATTGCACACCTTAATTTTTGTTAGCGAACCTATGTTGGGACATTTTGAGGAACGTCTTACCAGTCAAAGTGGGAAGAATGCCACCTTCCCTCGTTTTACATCGTATCGTACAGATATTGAAATTCAGGATATTGTGCCTGGAGCCGATTTTAAGGGAGGCTTTTCGATGATTGGCTCTAAATTTTATGGAGGAGCTACGGGCGGAGCCAAGGCCCAATTACTTTTTAGTTATAAAGAAACACAACTGATTAAAGCGGAGGCGCAGCGATTTTTGTTGCGCAAGGATAAAATTGAATCCAAGGAAGTAGAGGTAACCATAATGCTGGAAGAAGACAGTATTTATCATCCTAAGGTTACTCTGCGGTTTTTGCCTGAGAGCAAAAGATTGACGGTAATTAGGGAGAAAAAAGGAATGGGATTAACCCCATTTTCAGATACCTATCATGGGGTGGATATTTCTTTTGAGCGCCTTAGTTGGAACATGGAAGAACCCATGATGTATATGGGGCGTTTGAGTCAGGGAGATGAATCACCGGTGGTTTTTGAAAGTAAGCAATACTTTAGAGGTTCACGATTTGAGGAGATTGGAGGAATTGGAAATGAAAACCCGATTGTGCTGCTTAAAAACATGTCTCAAAGTTATGCCAAGCGTGAGTTTACATCTGAAGAAGTGGCCTATAATCTCCGTATGAGCGAACAAAATGCGCACATATTTTTGATGAATATGTCTATACGTGGTTTTGTAAAATACGATTACCAAACACGTGAAGCCGAGTTTCAGGAAAAGGTTTTTGATTATGTAGCGAATCATAAAGATCAAAGAGATTACGATGTAATTCAGTTTGTATCAAACTTAAAACAAGGCGATAATGCCATGTTGAGTTTGTTAGATTATAACATGGAAATTAACGGAGTAAGAGCCGTGGCTTTAAGTGATTCGCAGCAGGTGGGGCTTTTTCCGGCAGGACAAAAAATTGTGGTAAAGAAAAACCTGGATTTTGACTTTAACGGTAAAATTACCGCGGGGCTTTTTAGTTACTGGGGTAGCCAGTTTGAGTTTAAATACGACAACTTTAAAATAGATATGGCGCTGGTGGATTCCATGCGTTTTAAGGTGGAAAGTTTTGAGCCGAATGCCAATGGACAACACTCGTTGGTAGATGTAAAAACCGTGTTGCAGGAGTTGAGCGGTGAGCTGTTGATTGATGAACCGGATAACAAATCCAGTAAAACGGATTATACGCAATATCCCATTTTTAGGTCGGCAAAGGAATCTCACCTTTACTATGATAAACAGTCCATTGCCGGAGGAGCTTATAATAAAGAGGATTTTTATGTGCGCTTGGATGCCTTTGAAATTGATAGTTTGGACAACATAACCACCGAAGGTTTAAAGTTTGGCGGTGAGTTTGTGAGTGGTGGAATATTTCCAGATTTGTACCAAACCCTTACGGTGCAGCAAGATTACTCTTTAGGTTTTACAGCCGAAACCCCACCTGAAGGTTTGCCGATGTATGGCGGAGAAGGAAATTACAAAAAAACCATTAACCTGAGTAATGAAGGTTTGGGGGGAGATGGTGAATTAACCTACTTGAATTCACATGCCGTTTCGGAGACGTTTTTGTTTTTTCCGGACAGTACCAATGGAGTAGCTAGCAGCTATGAAATTACCGAAAAAACAGAAGATGATGGAAGTCCGCATGTAGTGGGGCAAGATGTAGCCTTGCATTGGGAGCCTAAAAATGATGTGCTTTTTACTACCAGCCGTAGTACCCCTTTTGCGATGTACGATGATATTGGCATGCAAACTACCGGTACTATTGAACATGGCCCAGGAGACTTAAAAGGAAAAGGGCATTTGGGCTTTTTAAATGCCGAAACCGACTCAGAAGATTACTTATTTAATAATAGAAAGTTTTCTTCCATGGATATGGATTTTAGAGTGAAATCGGAGAACTCAGATACTTGGGGTTTTGCCATGGAAGAGGCCAGCGGTGAGATTGATTTTGATAAAGGTTTAGGTGATTTTAACTTGATTGATACGGCTTCGTATTTTCAGTTTCCAGCCAACCAATACATAGCCTATATGGATCATGCTGCATGGCAAATACAGCAGCAAGCGGTTAAGGTAGAGAAGCTGGGATTAAGCGGTACGTCTTCGCGAATGATATCGGTACACCCTAAGCAAGATAGTTTACAGTTTACGGCTAACAGTACTAAGTATGATATTAATAGCACGTTGCTAGAGTCTTTTCAAGTGCCTAATATTGATGTAGCCGATGCCAGCATTTTTCCGGCAGATGGCTATGTAGCGGTATTGGAAAAGGCCAAAATGAAAACGCTGGAGAACGCTAAGATTAGAGCCTCGCGTCAAAATGGTTACCATAATTTTTACGGTGCTTCTACCGAGGTACAATCACGCCATAGTTATACAGCTTCGGCCGATTATGAATACATGGATCAAGACGGGGTGCCGTGGCCTATCCACTTCGATAAAATTTCGGTAGATACCTCGATCACCACGGTGGGTAAAACCCGTATTTCTAAGGATGATGAGTTTTTTATGAGCCCGCATTTTGCCTATTACGGAAGCGTAAAATTACGTGCAGATAGAAAGGCATTGGCTTTTAGAGGTTATACTCATATCTTATCTAGTTGCCCATCAGTTTCTACCGACTGGTTTGGCTTTGAGAGTATTGTAGATCCGGATCAAATTATTATTGACTTACCGCAAATTGACCCGAACGACCGAACCAAGGCTTTGGCCAATGGTATTTATTTGGCCAGCGATACCGCTGTGGGTTATGCCGCATTTTTGTCTAAAAACGTATCGCCAAACGATAAGCAAATGTTTTTTGCCAATGGTAAATTAATATTTGATGATGAATTAGCCAGCTATGTAATTACCAACGAGGATAAGCTATTGGACCCTGATGCACCGGGAAATATTTTGGTATTTAATACCACCGATTGTAAGCTGGTAGGAGAGGGAATTATGAGTTTGGGAGATGGTAAAAGCCAGATGGCTATGAAGAGCTGGGGCGTAATTGATTACGACTTAAAAACCGATGCCATGGATATGGACTTGGTGCTAGGATTGGATTTCTTTTTTGGCAACGAGATATTGAAAGATATGGCCAGCCGTATTAATACCGAGACCGCCTTAATGGGAACCGACCTAAGCAGACGCGCCTACAAAGCCGCCATGAATGATGAGGTAGAACCTAAAAAAGCCGCCTCTTTTTACAAGGAGTTGGAAGAGCTGGGTTACCCAGATGAATTTCCCAAGGAATTGGAAAGCACCATGTTGTTTACCGAATTGGAATTAAGCTGGACACCGGAAGCTTTATCATTTTTGAGCAGCACTAAAATTGGGATGGGTGCCCTTGGTGAAACCAGCGTTAATAAGATGGTAGAAGGCTATTTTGAAATTCAGCGAAAGCGAAGTGGTGATGAAATTTATATGTATTTAGAGCCCGATAGAAGTGTGTTTTATTATATAGAATACAAGCGTAATGTATTGAGCGTTTATACCAATGATGAATCAGTAATGAACCTTATTAAGGGCATTGATTTGGACAAACGTATGTTGCAAGAAAAAGGCAAAGCACCTTTTACCTATACCATTGCTACCAAGGGTAAAATGAATCGCTTTTTAAGCCGATTTGAAAAGTTTGAGGAATAAAGGGTGAGGGGAGTGCTGGATTATGTTTATTAAATTGTTGGCATTTATTGAGTCTCGAGTATGGAATTGCAGGAACGGATCTTTGAGTGCCTTACTCAGCAACAAGAATCAAGGCTCATAACTCTTGATAAAACGGAGTCATATTTTGCTGATAATGATGAATATCAAGACTGTATAAGAGACATTCAAGAGAGATTGAAAATCAAGCTTAAAACTGGAAGGTGTAGTAACATTTTAGTCCAACAACTTGCCAAACATCGATGCAACTTAGGAGAGCCTTTTGGTAAAAAAAGTAGAATTTTACAACGCTTCCGAACTTTGCGAATTAATTGAACTCATTGAACAGGGAAAAGTGGATGGCAAGCCATTTAAGGGTGATATTCTAGGAGGTTTTTTTAAGACTCATCACGGTTCATATTCTAGTTATGGATATTCTATTGTCAGGAATATCCATGAATATTGGTTTAAGAATAAAAAAATCAGATCAACACTCCTTTCTGACTACCAAGAAATAGTCAACAAATACGGAGAGCAAAATATATCGGCTATAATGAGCACTATGCATACCAAAGCAATGCATGTTAAGGCCACAACAGGTGAACTAAAAGGCGAATGGTTGATTTACCGAAGATTCTCCAATCGTAACTACTACCTATGTCTAGCAACTCATGATGAAGGAGATGAAGTAATTAGAAAAATGAAACTTGATCCATGCTTGGTGGAATTTCCAGAACTGAACGAAACATAATGCTAACAAATGCTATGAATGAGGTTTCATCGGTCAGGGTATTTTCGTGGGAATTGGAAAGTCCGCCACAAGTTTTATATTTATATCAAGGTGTGGCTATGTATGAGGCGAGAGACTTAGTGCTTCTCAACCCCACTCCTCATAGCTAGTCGTTGGCATCAATTAAAAAATCATGAAATTCAAAGAAATTTTTAAATCGAAACTCAAAGAAGATGACTTTCTATGGAGATATCTTGACTTACACAAATTGATTGACTTAGCAACGAATCAAGAGCTTCACTTTACAAGGGTAGATAATTTTTCAGATCCATTTGAAGGGGTAACTTACAGGTTGATTGCAAAAAGATATTTTGCCCAAAAATCTAACATGACAAGTCCCGTAATAGACAAAACAATTAGGGATCAAAATAACGCGAATAGCAAACAGACTTTAGAAAGTTACAAAACAGAATCATCTCAGAAACAACGAACTCAGTTTATTAATTGTTGGATTAGGTCACCGCGTGAATCAGTTGCAATGTGGAACTTGTATTCAAATGGTGATAGCGTGGCAATAAAAGCTAAACCTAAGGATTTAGTAAACTATTTTCAAAAAAACCTTGAGCTTCAACCTCACTTCTGCCCAGATCATCAATTTATCTGTGGTAGTGTGAAGTACATCAAACTAAATCCGCTTGACCCTTTTGATAAGCCGACTTTACCAAATTACAGTTCATTTAAAAAAGATGTGGCTTATGATTACGAGAAAGAGTTCAGGTTCTTGGTTGCTACTCCTACTTCGCTAGCAGATTCAAACCCAGATTTTTTTCGATATAAAATCTCAAAGAACTTTATCGAGCTTATAGAAATAGTGTGTCACCCAGAAATGGAAAAATGGAAGTTTGAAAACATTAAATGCCTTTGTGAAAAATTAGGGCTTCCAGAACCTACTATGTCAAGAACAGAAATAAGAATCTAAATGGGCAAACGTATCCTGATAAACGCGATAGTTGGAACCATGATTCAAATGACATTTTTCATCCTGACATTATATTTATCGAAAACGACACTTGACTTTTTCAGCACAAATAAATATCACCATATTAGTCATTTCCATATTCAACTATCGTCTAGCATTTTCGCAATTATGCTCATCGTTCAAAACCTATTAACAGCTCTAATTAATAGAGCCTGGTTCAACTGGTTTAGCATTTTTGTCGTTCTGACCATTTACACCATTGGTTGGGGAGAAGACTTTAATTCATGGCCACTAAAGACAATAATATTTATAGGATTAGGAATAATTACGGTCATCGGAAAATTGTTTATCGACCAGAAAATACATCAAATGAAAAACGGCAGGTAACAATAGTAGCTGTTGCCCAACCCCTCCCAATTCAAAATAATTGATTTAAGAAAAGCCCGTAGCGGGCTTTTTGTTTTTAGATTTAAGGTTTTGCATGCAAAATTGGGGAGCTCACAACAATTTAAAGAGGCATTAAACTTTGTATATTAGCTACGGTAAATCCTTACGCCATGAAAAGAATCTCACTTCTTATTTCTGTTATCTTGTTGTGTGTTTTTAGCGATGCCTCGCTTTTAGCACAACACCATTTCCCAAAAGATAGTGCGGAGTGGAGGATATGGAATTGGTCTAACGGAGGTGGCGTTTATTCTAGTGGTTTGGACACTCACAAAATTGTGGGAGACACCGTGTTGTATGGCAAGCACTTTAAAAAAATAAATAGAGGCTTCTTTGGAACTGAGTCTTATTTTCGAGAGGTAGATTCTACTCAAAAAGTCTATTTTTTATATGATTATTCAGATACGGTTTCGAAAAGGTTGTTATACGATTTTTCAGCTGGTATTGGAGACACCGTAACCATTCAATATTTACATCGTGATACAATAAAATGGGCGGTAGTTGCTGAGGGTTTAGATTCAGTAGGTTCGGAGCAACGGAGGTATATAGATGTAAAGCTAGTTGGATGGAACTACTATGATCGCTGGATTGAAGGAATCGGCAGTACACGAGGCTTTTTTGCTCCAACTAGCGAGCCTTCTGGATGGTTTGAGCGTTCCTTTCAAATGGTGTGTTTTAGTGATATAGGTGCAGGTATTCAGTATGAGCCATTGGCTGGTACTAAGTACAATTGCAATACCCCGGCTCATGTGTTTTCAGAGTACGAGCAAACATTAGAGGTTGAGCAAATAGAGATTTACCCCAATCCGTTTAATAGAGATTTTACCATTGAGAATACAACAACAGAACCTTGCAATTATGTGTTAACTACCACAAGTGGGCAAACGATTAAACAGGGTACATTAGAGGCTCGTGAAAAACAGATGGTGTCCGTACCTAACTTACCCGTTGGTCTGTATTTAATTAATTATCAGATAAGTGCAAGGGTTGGGGTGCTAAAGTTGGTTTGCCAATACTAAGTTGAAGTTTTAGCCGATGAAAAGAATCTCACTTCTTATTTCTGTTATCTTGTTGTGCATTTTTAGCGCTTCCTCACTTTTAGCACAACATCATTTCCCAAAAGATAGTGCGGAGTGGAAGGTTTGGCATAGGTTCACGGGAGTTCCATCTAGTAGCTATTTAACTGAGCACAAAATAAAGGGTAGCAAAGTTTTATTAGGGTCAAATCATATAAAATTATCTAGTGGTTTCCGTTCATGGGATTCATATTTCCGAGAGGTAGATTCTACCCAAAAAGTGTACTTTTTATACGATATCTATGATACGGTTTCCAATAGATTATTATATGATTTTTCAAAAACGGTTGGTGATACTATAACCGTTTTTTATTTTGATACTTGGGAAATTAAGTGGGCAGTGGTAGGTGAAGGTTTAGATTCTGTTGGCTCTGAACAAAGGAGGTATATGGATTTAAAACGAGTAGGATGGAACTATTATGATCGTTGGATTGAAGGAATAGGTAGTACTAGAGGTTTTTTTGCTCCAATTGATGAACCTTCTGGGTGGTTTGAGCACTCGTTTCAAATGGTATGTTTTAGTGATATAGGTGCAGGTATTCAGTATGAGCCATTGGCTGGTACTAAATACAATTGCAATACCCCAGCTCATGTGTTTTCAGAGTACGAGCAAACAATGCAGGTTGAGCAAATAGAGATCTACCCTAATCCGTTTAATAGAGATTTTACCATTGAGAATACAACAACAGAGCCTTGCAGTTATGTATTAACTACTGCAAGTGGGCAAATAATAAAGCGCAGTACATTAGAGGCTCGTAAAAAACAGATGGTGTCAGTACCCAACTTACCCGTTGGCCTTTATTTAATTAATTATCAAATAAATGGAAGGGTTGGGGTGCTAAAGCTGGTTTGTCAATATTAAGTTGAAGTTTTAGCCCATGAAAAGAATATCACTTCTTGTCTTATTATCCTTATTTAACTGTTCCTCACTTTTTGCACAACATCATTTCCCAAAAGATAGTGCGGAGTGGAAACTTTGGGTAATTAACAGAGGGGTTCCTTATTCTAGTCATCTTCTTACGCGTTCATTTACTTCAGCTTCAGATACAAACTTCAATGGTTTGAATTTTAAAAGATTAACGCCAGGCTGGGCGGCCAGTGAATCTTATTTTAGGGAAGTAGACTCAACCCGCAAGGTTTATTTTTTACATCATAAATGGGATACAGTAGCCAATAGATTGTTATATGACTTTGATAAAACTATTGGTGATACAATTACCGTTTGGGGTTATCATAATGATACAATTGACTGGGTAGTTTTAGGTGAAGGTTTAGATTCTGTTGGCTCTGAGCAACGAAGGTATATGGATGTAAAACGTGCAGGTTGGAATTATGTAGATAGGTGGGTGGAAGGAATAGGTAGTGTTAGAGGTTTTTTTGCTCCAATTGCCGAGCCGTCTGGTTGGTTTGAGGTTTCAGTCCAATTAGTTTGCTTTACGGATAAAGGAAATGGGATAAGGTACGAACCATTTCCTGATAGTGTTTATAATTGCAATACCCCTGCTCATGTGTTTTCAGAGTACGAGCAAACAATGCAGGTTGAGCAAATAGAGATCTACCCCAACCCGTTTAATAGAGATTTTACCATTGAGAATACAACAACAGAGCCTTGCAGTTATGTGTTAACTACTGCAAGTGGTCAAACAATAAAACGCGGTACATTAGAGGCTCGTAAAAAACAGATGGTGTCAGTACCTAACTTACCCGTTGGTGTGTATTTAATTAATTATCAGATAAGTGGAAGGGTTGGGGTGCTAAAGTTGGTTTGCCAATAAAGTTGGAGAAACTTTAAAAATAGAAAAGAGCAACTATGTCAAGGACTAGTCGCTCTTTTATCTTCAGATATCCTCAGGTTAAGGCCTAGGGGGTCACTGGAGTATTAAGTCTTTAAACGAGCCATTGGTTATATTGGCTTGGCTATTATCTAGTTGGTCTTTAACTTGTAGTGAAAAAGTGCCGCTGTACTTTCCATTATTTTCGGTTAAGGTAAGACTACCTCCTAAGCTAGCCGAGATATAGTAAAAGTCTAGGTTACTTCTTGATGTACCATGGCGGTAATAGAACTCAGCATGACCTGGGGCACCAAAGGCATTGCCAAAATCGTAATTGTTACTGGTTAAATCGTCTATGTAAATATCAACGGAGGTATGACCATTGGCGGTATCAATATGTTCAAATTTGAAATTACCTTGCGTTTGCGCTACAATTTTCATGGGTAGGCTTACAGTGTTACCATTAACAGTAAAACAGATGTGCCCGGAGGTGCAGTTTCCGTTACTTCCTGTATTACCGTTTTTCTCGTCTTTTTCACAGGCGGTAAGACTAAATATTACGGCCATTAAAATTACGTATACTTTTTTCATAAGGTGCTAGGTTTATAATTTGCTCAAAATTAAGAGGGTAGTTTACTTTATGAAATACGTAGCCTATCGTATAAATTGAAATTTACCTTAGCAGTTACCACAAGGTTGCATAGCTTTTAAATCCCTCATTTTTCGTTTGGGCAACAGCTGCTACAATGGTTACCTTTGCGTTCCAAAATTTTTAGATAAATGCAGAATACGGCTCCCTATACTCCTGTAAACAAAGTACGAATTGTAACAGCGGCTTCGCTGTTTGATGGTCACGATGCGGCCATTAATATTATGCGTAGAATAATACAAGCTACGGGCTGTGAGGTAATTCATTTAGGCCACGATCGTTCGGTAGAAGAGGTGGTAAATACCGCTATACAGGAAGATGCGCAAGCCATTGCTATGACATCTTACCAAGGGGGGCATATTGAGTATTTTAAATACATGCGCGATTTGCTCGTTGAAAAAGGCGCTTCGCAAATCAAAATTTTTGGTGGCGGAGGCGGTGTAATTCTTCCGGAAGAAATTGAAGAATTACAAGCTTACGGTATTGATAGAATTTACTCGCCAGATGATGGCCGTACCATGGGATTACAGGGTATGATTAATGATATGGTGCAGCAAGCTGATTTTCCTACGGGTAAAAATATTAATGGCGAGGCTGAGAATATTGAAGAGAAGTTTAAACCGGCCTTGGCTAAGCTTATTTCGGCAGCCGAAAATTACATGGATGATTCCAAAGAAGTGTTGGATACCATTCACGCAAAAGCGGATAAAGTAGAGGTACCAGTACTGGGAATTACCGGAACAGGAGGTGCCGGAAAATCATCGTTGGTAGATGAATTGGTACGTAGGTTTTTGATGGATTTTGAAGATAAAACCATTGCTATCATTTCGGTAGACCCTAGCAAGCGTAAAACGGGAGGTGCCCTTTTGGGGGATCGTATTCGTATGAACGCGATTAAAAACGACCGTGTTTATATGCGCTCTTTGGCTACGCGCCAGAGTAACTTGGCTTTGAGTAAACATGTAAAGGAGGCCGTTAATATTTTAAAAGCGGCCCAATACGATTTAATTATTTTAGAAACTTCGGGTATTGGCCAAAGTGATACCGAAATTATAGAGCACAGTGATGTTTCGTTGTATGTGATGACGCCCGAATATGGAGCGGCTACGCAGCTGGAGAAAATTGACATGCTCGATTTTGCCGATATAATTGCTCTTAATAAGTTTGATAAAAGAGGTGCCTTAGATGCTTTGCGCGATGTTAAAAAGCAGTACCAACGCAACCACCAGTTGTGGGATAAAGACCCGGAAACCATGCCTGTTTTTGGCAGTATTGCCAGCCAGTTTAACGACCCCGGCACCAATGCCTTGTACCGTGCTTTAATGGATAAAGTGGTGGAAAAAACAGGTTCTACCGCACTTGCCTCCAACTTCGCGAGTAGCGAAGAAATGAGCGAAAAGGTATTTATTATTCCGCCAAAGCGAACCCGTTACCTTAGCGAAATTGCCGAAAGTAACCGTGCCTATGACGACCGTGTAAAATCGCAGGCAGGCGTAGCGCAAAAGTTATACGGTTTGTACCAAGCCATACTCACTTTTGGTGGCCCAGATTTATTGGAAAGGGTGGCTAGTCAGGCAGCCGAAAAGAAGGAAGAAAGCTCTCTTGAAAACATAGCGGTGGCAGGTTTAGGTGTAGGTGGAACTCCACCAAAAGGAGGCGTGCCTGTTTCTGGAATGCATTTAAATGACGAGGCCACCGTAACGGCCTTAATGGAAAAATTTAATGAGGTACTTAAAGACCTTGACCCTCATAATTGGGATGTGATTACGGGCTGGGAAGCCAAAGTAAAAAAGTACCGCGATGAGGTGTATACTTTTGAGGTACGGGGTAAAAAGATTGAAATAAAAACGCATACCGAGTCGCTTTCGCATACGCAAGTGCCTAAGGTTTCGTTGCCACGCTACACGGCTTGGGGCGATTTATTACAATGGAATTTACAAGAAAATGTGCCAGGCGAATTTCCTTTTACAGCGGGTATTTATCCTTTTAAACGTACGGGCGAAGACCCCACTCGAATGTTTGCTGGTGAAGGTGGTCCTGAGCGTACCAACAAGCGCTTTCATTACGTAAGTGCCGATATGCCAGCCGCGCGTTTGAGTACGGCTTTTGATTCGGTTACCCTTTACGGGAATGACCCCGATCACCGACCTGATATTTACGGTAAAATTGGAAACTCAGGCGTAAGCATTTGCTGTTTGGACGATGCCAAAAAACTGTATTCTGGATTTGATCTTTGTGCTGCTACTACTTCAGTGAGTATGACAATTAATGGGCCAGCTCCCATGTTATTGGCTTTCTTTATGAATGCCGCCATCGATCAGCAGTGCGAAATGTATATCCGTGAAAACGGATTAGAGCAGGAGGTAGAAGCCAAGCTCAAAGAGATTTACGATGCTAAAGGTTTGCAACGTCCCCAGTATCAGGGTGATGAAAAAGCTCCTGAAGGCGATAATGAGACGCTAACTGGTGTTTCGGTAAACGGCCATTTGCCTTTTGGTAACAACGGTTTGGGATTAATGCTTTTAGGTATATCGGGCGATCAAGTATTGGTGGCCAGTGTGTACAATGAAATTAGAACACGTACGTTGGCTACGGTGCGTGGTACAGTGCAAGCCGATATTTTAAAAGAGGATCAAGCACAGAACACTTGTATTTTTTCTACCGAGTTTGCCTTAAGGCTGATGGGAGATGTGCAGGAGAGCTTTATCAATAAAATGGTACGTAACTTTTACTCGGTATCCATTTCGGGTTACCATATTGCCGAAGCGGGTGCCAACCCTATTACGCAATTGGCTTTTACCTTGGCCAATGGTTTCACTTACGTGGAATATTATCTGAGCCGAGGAATGGACATCAACAAATTTGGGCCTAACCTTAGCTTTTTCTTCTCCAATGGTATCGACCCTGAGTATGCCGTAATTGGTAGAGCGGCTCGTAAAATTTGGAGTAAGGCTCTTAAAAATAAGTACGGAGCTAATGCACGTGCGCAAATGTTGAAGTATCATATTCAAACTTCAGGGCGTTCGCTGCATGCCCAAGAAATTCAGTTTAACGATATCCGTACTACGCTACAGGCGCTGTATGCTATTTATGATAATTGTAACTCACTGCATACCAATGCGTACGATGAGGCAATTACTACTCCTACCGAAGAGAGCGTACGTAGAGCGATGGCCATTCAGCTAATTATAAATAAGGAATTAGGCTTGGCCAAAAATGAGAACCCAACGCAGGGTAGTTTTATTATTGAGGAGCTTACCGATTTGGTGGAGGAAGCTGTATTGGCAGAGTTTGATCGTATCACCGAAAGGGGAGGCGTGTTAGGCGCTATGGAAACCATGTACCAGCGAGGTAAAATTCAGGAAGAAAGCTTGTATTACGAAACCCTAAAACACACGGGCGAGTTTCCTATTATTGGAGTAAATACTTTCTTGAGTTCTACAGGTTCGCCAACGGTGCGCCCTGGCGAAGTAATTAGAGCAACAGAAGATGAAAAGCAATATCAAATTGACATGCTGGGCCGTTTACACAAACGTGCTGAGAACGACACCGATACTTGGTTAAAGAAATTACAGGAGGCGGCCATTAAAAATGAGAATATGTTTGATGTGCTGATGGAGGCCGTAAAATATTGCTCACTAGGCCAAATTACCAGTGCTTTGTTTGAAGTGGGTGGACAGTATAGAAGGAATATGTAGGCTAGCAGTACTTAGTATAGAATACAGAGTATTGAGATTTGGGAAGCCAGATTTGAGATATTAGAAAAGAACTCTTTCTTGTAATGACGTCTTTCTCATATTAACCATCCAGCCCCAAATGGCTCCAATTATGCTGGCTGGGATACTTCCAAATATTCCAATCCAGAATAGAGGTTTCGCATAATAGTCAAATAGGTCATTGCCCAACTCTTTTGGCCATGTGTGAAAATCACCCTCTTGAACAAAGCCTAAAGTGCTACCGATAATGGTTCCGCTTAGTAATACCAATAGCGTGAGACCTATGGCTTTAAAAATGTAGGCGACCAAATGTGAGTAGGTTCTATGAACTAAAAAACCGCACAGAAAGTAAGCTGAAGTTATAATCCCAACACAGCCCAAAAGTAGATTGGGCCAAATGTTATCAAGGTGCTTACCCCACATAAGACCTTTTAGAATGCCATCATCAATAGCCGTAATTGCAGCAGGAATAAGGTAGGCCACCACCAGCCCAATGAGGCTGGTGATGGTTCCTGTTTTTTGAGCGTAAGCTTTTATTGGAGTTTCCATACTTAAGCTTTTGTTTGCTGCATTTTAATACGTTCGGCTATTTCGCGATTTTGGCGAGCAGCTTTTTTGCCTTTAAAAAACATAAACAGATTTACAAACAGTACCACACCTAGGTAAATACTAAAGCCCCCAATTTTTTGGCTTAGTACCTCTATTAGCTCCTGATAGTTGTCCAAACCATACATCTTTAAAATCCACAAAGCAAAACCTACATTGAGCAAGTAAAACCCAGTTTTAAAAAGTTGATTGGTACTTACCGCAATTTCTTTACGGCCGTTAAAAATGTCCATCATATAAACCAGTCCGTTTTTAAACAAATTGCGCGCTACAAAATAGGTAAGCAGCAAGGCAACGGGAATGTAAATGATGTACGCGATTACAGTTAAATTAGTAGTCATGATAATTGAATTTTAATTAGTAATAGTTATTGTTTTCTTTTTTAAAAGGCGAACCCAAAGCATATTGGCAAAATGTATTGCGCCCAGTACTAGGCATATAAGCCCAATTTTGTTGCAGAGTAGTTCCAGCAAATGTTCGGTGCTTACTACTACGGGCCATTGGCTTAAGCTAAAAGCGGCATAACCTAAGTTTAGCAAGTAGTAACCTATTAATAGTAAGTTGTTTAAGCTTTTTGCCATGTCCGGTTGCCCGGGATATAAGTCGTGGAGGTACACCGCACCGTAATGGTGAAAAAGCCAACCTACCCTAAGTATGATAAAGGCCGTAATGCCAAAGTACATGATGTAAGCAATTATATTCAAATTCATAGTTACAGAAGTTTCAGTAATTAATGAAAGTTTAAAAGCAAATTTTTTTCTTTCTATTTTATAAGGTTCATTAAAGATTTATAAAACCAGTTTTTATCCGATTTAATAAACTTATCCAACGTGCCGTTTACCTTGCTGGTAAAGTCTTGCAAGCTGGCCATGGTTTCTAAAAATTGTTGGGCGTCTTCACTCTCGTCTTCCACATTTTGTAATTCGCCTACCATATTTACCACCGGCTCTAATTCTCTTTTACCACGCTCTTTCGCAATTTGACGTGCTATTTCCCAAATATCCTTACCCGCTGCAAAGTACTCTTTACGCTCACCTGCTATAAATTGTTTTTTTACCAATCCCCAATCTATTAATGATCGGATATTCATATTGGCATTGCCTCGCGAAATTTTAAGCTGCGCCATAATTTCCTCTGTGCTCATGGGATCTTTGCTGGCAATAAGTAAAGCGTGTATAGACGACATGGTGCGGTTTATTCCCCAGCTGCTGCCTAAGGCTCCCCAGGTTTGTATAAACTGATTTTTGGCTTCGTCTAATTGCATGGGGCTAAAGTAATATTATTTTTTAAACTTTCAGTAATTATTGAAAGTTTGTTTGAGTTAAAAATTTTAGTGCATCACTGTTTTTGGTTAGGCAAACAAAAACAGACAGGTAGCTTGTGAGAGGAGTCTATATAAATCCTCCACATTTTGTACTTTCACAAACAAAATCTACAGACTATGAGATCCATTGTTTCATTTCTATTTGTACTGTTCGTATTCGCTTCGTCTGCTCAACCTGTATTTGTTCGCCTTAAAATTGTAGATCCCTCAAATGATGAGGTAACAATTCGCAACTGGAGCTCTATTGCTATTAATATGCAAGGTTTTGCATTTTGCCATAATGGAAATGCTACTTTTTTAGATAGCCTACCTGTGCTATACGGAAATTTAACTGTGGGCAAAGGTGATTCGGTAACATTTGCGATGAGTCTTAGTGATACCGGTGACTTGGCTTTACATACCAATGATTTTTGTGCACACTATTTTTACATGGATCATTATGTACAGTGGGGAAGCGGTGGCCATCCGGGAGAGCAATACGCGGTGCAAGCCAATCTATGGGATGCCAGTGATTTTTTACCCCAAGCATCTAAGTACGTATATCATCACTCACACGGTATACAGGGTATTAGCGATTGGCAGCAAAACAATACACGATGGGTTGAGTACCCGAGCGCCCCTGTCATAGAAATGTTTCCTAACCCAGCGGGCAGCAGCCTTCAGCTTACATCAAATAAACCTATAAAAAAGTTTAAAGTATTTTCCAGTCATGGCCAAAGAGTAAATGCTGCGTGGGTAAATAATGCGCAAAATACCATAGATATTAGCTTATTACCGGCAGGGTCTTATTCTATAATTTTTGAAATGGCGGATGGGTTTCGAAGCCAACATTCTTTTTGTAAACTCTGATTAGCTCTGGTATCGCAGGTCCTTTACTTTTTCTAATAGGTCCAGCAAACCAATTACATTGATATTCTCTTTTATGAAATAACTATCCCCGCAGAAATACACATCAGAAAATTTGACTCACCTCAACGATTTTATAAAATCAAGGATATCAATTGTCGCTGTGGTGGAAGCGTGGATTGTTTCTATTTTTACAAACTCATGCCACTCGTGATCCAAACTTGGGTTATATGGAGAATGATAATCTTGGAAGCTTCCAATCTTCAGGCACAAAAAACTCTCCATCGATTAAATGGGATTTCAGGTAAATTGACAAAGTAGATAAGTCGATTTGGTAAAGGTTTGAAAACACCACATCGTTGAAAATTTTAAAATTTCCGGCATCGCGATAGAGGTAATGAAGTTTGATATTAGGCTTCAATGTATTTTTGAGGCAATAGTAAATTGCTCAAATCCATATGCCAAAATGGAATATGGCCTTACCTCCTAAATCGCTCCTGATAGTGTTGCTCCAAGAATTCTGGTTGAGGAAAGAAACGCCTTGGTGTTTTTATTTTTTGCCCATCGTACCTCAGAAAGTATTCTGTTGACCACTCGTCTTGCCCGTTTTGTTTAAGTTCAGGGGAAACAAGAATTACATGATCAGGTCTAATTGTAATTAATCCATTTTCGTACGCCTTATCATGAAGGGTGTTAACAAGAAGGCCATTTCGGGGGTTTAACCTATGTTTTTCATTTGAACTCCACGGTAGGATATGTCCAGCAACTAACAATTCAGAATTTGAAATTCCTGTTATACAACACTTTCCTTCATATGATTGGAGAACAGCTTGGCGAAAAAGGTTTTGATTTACTCTAACCTTCACTAATGCTTCTCGCTCTTTGCCTAGAGTTGGTAAACTGTCTATGTCTATGTGGTTTAACTGCTCTAGAGAAACTCCTTCAAACTTGGCTCTCAGTTTTTCGCTTTCAAAAGGTAGAACATCAGGATTTTTGTAAAATTCATTCCAAATCTCCTTATCTAGTTTACTAGCATTACTTGCCCCTTTAATTCCACGTGCTTGTAATGAAGGGTCAAAGCTTGCAAGGTTTCCAAGTTTTAGAGCTACGGCACTTGGTGTACGGCCAATTAAATTTGCCAACTTAATAACCTCTGGATATCCTTTATGATACTTCCCAAACTCAACTCTCCAATAAAGATTCATCGTTAGAATAAGTTCTTCACGTGTCCAGAGCTTTTGTCCTTTTTTCATGTTTACTACTTAGATAGGCTAAATATAGAGGTAAATCCTAATCACTTAAGCAACCAGCTGTTTAGTTGTGAAAAATTACAAAATCTCTGCACTGATATCTTTTACCTTAAGCCTAACGCAACCCATCTCTTTAATCTTCCATCAGTAATACAAGGTGCTTTAGTGTTAAAGCTACCTTAGTAAAATTAATTTTTATGAAAGTGAAAAAGTATTTGTTATTAGGTTTAGTAGTATTGAGTTCTGCTTTACACGCCCAATGGTCGGTTATCGACTCTATGGTGGGAGGCACCTTTGAGGCCATTCATTTTGTAAATGCCGATACCGGTTTTAGCTACCACAACCGCACTTTGCGTAAAACTCAAAATGGTGGTCAAACTTGGGATTCGGTGGGTATTCCCTTTTCGGGCGAGTTAATGGATTTTACTTTTACAAGCCCCGATACTGGCTATATAGTGGGGGGTGCTTGGTTTCCGCATGCCACCCATTTTTCCAATGCTATTTTAAGAACCACAGATGGCGGCCAAACGTGGGATTCGATATTGGGCGATTACAAATCGGGTCTATTTAATAATTTGGCAGCCGTAGGCCCCTTGGAGTATTATGTAGCGGGCAATAATTGGTTTTTACACAGCGATAATGGTGGTTTAAGCCACGATACCTTAAGGCCTTCTAGTTTGTCAAATGAGCAATATTTAAAAGTAAGGTTTAATCACCCCGATACAGGCTATGTATTGGCCAGCCATAGTTTGGGTTTAAACCAAGTAGTAAAACAATTGTATAAAACTACCAATGGGGCCCAAAATTGGCAGAGTGTATATAACGATACCTCAAGCTGGGGAGCTATGGATTTTGTATTGAGCCCCAAAGGTGAGATTTACCTTTGCGGAGACTTTGGATACTTGCTGTATTCTAAAGATGGAGGCGCAAACTGGCAGTCCTTTCCGTTTAACAACCCCGTACAAAGTTTATACGAATTAGAGTTAGTAGATGGAAAATTGTTTGCTATTGGCACCGATGGTTTGGGGCAAGAATCCTTTATCTTTAAATCAGAAGATAAAGGCGTTACATGGCAAACTGAATTTGTTTCCCAACCTTCGTTTAGCACCTTTCGAGATATCAGTTTTCCAACGGCTGCTGTAGGTTACACCATTTTGGAAGATAGAATATACAAAGGCGCTACCTCGGTTACTTTGCCCGAATCCCGCCATAGCGTTTTTACAATGTACCCCAACCCAGCGGCTCATCAAGTTTTTATTAAACTACAAAATAAGGATGATGCTGCAATAACGCTTTACAATACAGCTTTGCAAAAAGTGGGCAGCTATACGGTAATGGGGCAACCTTTGTTGGAGATAAACGTACATCACCTTACAAGGGGTTTGTACTTTTTAAAAGTAGAACAGAGCGGTCATCAATTTTACCAACAGCTTTTAAAAGAATAGTAACATCATTTTCTTTGGAGGAATAAAGGGGTAACAAAAACGGGCGGCTAAAAAGCCGCCCGTTTTTGAGGTAAAGTATGTTTCCAAATGAATGGCACTATGCCATTAGTTTTTACTAAACTTTAATGTGATTGGGGCATTAGTGTCTCCTTGCACCTGCAACCAATACATGCCTTTGGCTAAAGCCGATATATCAATTTTTAGAGCTTTGTTGGCTGTTAATTCACTTTGCCAATCCTTAATCAAAGCCCCACGCTGATCGTATATGCGAAGACTGTGTGACCCGTTTAAGCTTGCTTGTAAAAATATTTCGGGTGATGCCGGTATGGGGTATATACGAGCTTGCAGGGCGGTGGCTTGCAGTTCATTAATACTTACGTTATCACAAGCGCCATTTATTTTTTCTACACATACGTCATCTATGGCCCAGCCTTCGCCATTTATACTTCCGTTAGAGGCAAACCTGAATCTAAATTGAACACTGTTAGAAGTATATTGTTTAAAGCTAGTGCGGGCTTTTTTCCAGCCATTTGATTGGCCGCTAAACCCGGGCTGTACCGCGTCTAATGATTGTACATGGCGCGTGTTATACCATAAGGTGTCTCCGTATT
Organism: uncultured Owenweeksia sp.; assembly: GCA_937146805.1. Taxonomy (GTDB): domain Bacteria; phylum Bacteroidota; class Bacteroidia; order Flavobacteriales; family Schleiferiaceae; genus Owenweeksia. The sequence continues at coordinate 51,492 of CAKZRR010000010.1, forward strand.
TACCTAGCAATTGCCAAGTGGCTCCAGAATCTATACTATAATCCACCAAACCACCGTCAAACTGGGCTTCGCTATCCATAAACTGCCAAAAACTAAGCTCGTAGCAGCTATCAGGTGCTATAGGATAAAAAGAACTGTATAGGTAAGCATTTTGCAATGGTCCATAGGTGCTATCAGCAATATACCATGCTTTGCTTCCACCATGAGCACCTGTTAATAGTAGTTTGTTTGGTGTGCCGTAATTCCAAGTAGAATCGTAAAAGCCTGTTATCGGATTGAAATCTAGATAAGCTCTATCGTTTTCAAAAGTTAAACAACTGGGTAGATTATTTACCTCGCTTAAATAATAAATATCTACTTGCAGGGTGTCGTCTTTTTCCTTTTGATCCTTCCAGCCATTGGGTTTAGAGGTTACAATGGTTAACTCATCTGTTGCAGCCGTAAGACTTAAGGGCGTGTTTAAGGTGATAAATCGAGATCTACCTGTATCTATGGAATTAAAGTTTAAGGTTTCAGATAGCAATAAAGTTCCTTTGTTGTAAATGCTTACCTCTGTTTCTTGTAGAGGCGCAGCCGCTGAATTTTTAATTCTTACCGCCACCGTGTTACTGCCTACTTTAGGCGGGCCACTAGTAAATTTAATGGCAAGTGGTGCAGCCGAATTTTGCTTAGGTACATAAATTTCAAAGTCATCAATTGCCCACCAACTGCCCGAGCCACCATTGGCTATGAAACGAAACATTTTGGCATCCGAGGCTTTATAGCCATTTAGAGGGTAGGTAGATTCAATCCAACCATTTGATTGCGATATGAAACCGCGATTACTTGAAGACATTAAACCGACCCAGTTTTTACCTCTAATATTCTGATCGTATAGAACATTCCAAACGCCATTATTCAAAATTTCTACGCGTCCATTAATATTAGTGCTACTCGTAAAATCAAATTGGTGACGAATGCGAAGCTCTGCATGATATACGGTATCCAATCCCGTAAACCGGGGAGTCAAGAAGTTCTCGGCAAATTGGCTGCTATTGAGTAAGGTAGTGTCTAGATTAGTAGCCGCACATCTATTACCGCTATAGGCACTGGTGCCCTTGTAACTGGGCGGTCCAATTTCCCAAACACGGTTTTTACCACTTACTAAAAAGTCGCTGTTACAGATTTCAAAATCATTGAAGTAGGGAATGTTAACCTCGGGAGTTACATAAAATGATTTGTAGAGCGTATCATTAGAAGCCAGCTCATCACTCATAGTTTCTATCCAGTAGGCGGCTTGATAAATTCCTCGAGGGAGTGCCTGGCTAAATACAAAGTTGCTAAAAGAAGCCTGCCCGGCTAAGTGCAAATTGTTAGACAATATCAGTACCGAATCGCTGGAGGCTAAAACTACTGGAGCTAGGGGGTTACAAGTATTTGTGAAGCTTGCTTTTAGTGTGAAATAGGTATTATTTAAAGTGCCATTTTTCCAACAGGTATATTTGGTTTGAACACTGGCTAAAGATGTGGTACCTATATCCATTCTTCCTCCTGAAACATAACGTAGCGCAATGTCTTTTGCCGTGGCTTCTCGTATAATAACATCATCAATAAACGCCCAATTAGCAATGGATGTTGGTGCATCCAGAATGACAAATGCTATTTCTATTTGTTTTCCGGCATAGGCCGCCAAAGAAATTTGTTTGGCCATTAGAGGGTCTTTATAAACTGTTGTGGCAACATTAATTGTAGTTTGGATTGCCCAATCTTGCCCAGTTTCTCTAACCCAAACTCTTAAAATAGTGCCTCTAGTTGACACCATAAAATCTAGTACTGGGTTGGTAACACCCGTTAAATCAATACAATTTGATTGAAATTTGGTTGAGGGATAGCCAGCGCTCTGGTTACCTCCGTAGTAAACCAAGCATTTTCCATCTTTGCCATGGCCTCTAAGAATTCCATCAATGTAATCATTCTGGAAGCCTTCTTCCACTAGCCAGCCTTCATTCGTGCCTAACCTATCTTTATTCAAAACCCAAGCTGCATTGTTAGTTGAGCCACTATTTTGATTGTTTTTGGGCGTAAAAGCCTCAAAATTTAAATGATAAGGAAATGAGGCGATAGCTGCACCGTTAAGTATGGGTATTTCTAAAACAATAGTATCTGTGCTTTGATCGGCATCTCCTGTTAATTCACTCCATATTTTGAGTTGATGACTTTGTGCTCGGCTAAAACTAAGCGCTTGACTAAATGTAAATAGGGAGGTATCGGTTAATGCAAGATTTACAGTGGTAAGCGTGTCTCTAGCAATTGGCCCATTGTCAAGTTGGTAAGCCATGGGTACACTATGTAGGGTATCATTACCTCCGTTTTGTATATCAACTTTAATAGGAATTGCGCCTAACCCTATGCATGAAGAAAAGTCCAATCCAGGGTTTTTTAAAACAATAGCATCTACTGGATGTGCTTCTATTAAGGAGATATTGTCAATAGCTACGTCTGAGGTGTATGGGTTTCCTCCCGTATTTCGAGCCACGATTCTGATTTTCACAATTTTTCCTGCAAAAGGCTCTAAACTCACAATGGCTTTTTTCCAAGGGTCTGATTTGTACAGATGTTGTTGTCCGTTAATCGCATAAAGGTCCATCCAATTTGGGCTTGCGCCCGAAGAGGTATCAATTCGAATTTTTAATGAATTAATTTTGCTGCCATACATGTGATAGTCAAAGGATAGGATTTTGGCTGAGGAGCTGGTTAAGTCAATGCAAGGGAGGTCAAAAGCCGTAACACTGTTAGCTTGCCCATAAAATTCGCTGTATAAATAAGTGCCGCTGGTAGAATCAATCCCACCATTTGGCCCCGTATTGTTTGCAGCAGTGGCCCCGCTTCGTACCGACCAACCATAGTTGAGGTTTGCGGTTGGAATAATGTTATAAAATTCATCGGTTGGCCAAGTCCCTCGTACTAATGGGTTTCCTCCGTTACCAGTGCCCGAAACCCATTCTGTTCCTTCAAAGTTTTCTGACCAAGGGAAACTGTTTATTAGCGCATGTGCTTTATTACAGGGGCCTGATTGGCACTTAGACGGTAGTTCTTTAAAGTAAAATTGTTGAAACCCGGTATCGGGGAAAGAGCGGACATTGCCACAAGTATCATAGGCCGCTATACGCCACTGAACAGTATCGTTGGGTTGGTAATTGTTAAAGGTATATTGATATAAATTGCTAGATATGGTGCTCATAGTACTATCGTACTTTGTAACGCCATTTACTATTTCTGTTATCCCTACAGAATCAATGACAGTGTTATCAGTAATAATAAAACTTTGGTTTCTACTAAAGGTGGGTTGGTAACCTAAACTACCGCTAAGCACTTCGTTCTGGCAATTGGTAGAAGACGAACTATCAAATGTTATTTGTGGTTTAATTTGCTCACAGGGTAATGAGTATACCTCTATGTTATCAATAAACCAACCGGCTGCAGCAGGTGTGCTTGAGGTTGGAAAAAAGACTATGAATTTTACTTTTACTTGAGAAGAGCCAATTGAGGTTATTGGATTTTTTGCATAATCAGTAATGTCAAAAAGTTCTCCTTTCCACCAACTGTTACTTGGCAGTGAAGAAGAATCGGCCCATTCTGGATAGGAGTCTTTATCAAATTCATTGAAAAAATTGGTAGAGGCTCCAAAATAATCAGGGACTCCTATTTTCGGATGCCAATAACTACCATTATTCCTTGAAACTTGAATATAGCAATGCCCAGTTGGAATTATATGGGCAATATGATCAAAGTTTAGATAGACTCTTCCGGCACCCATGGTGCTAAAGGCGGTTGTGGTAAACTCTATCAAAGAAAATGAAGAGGATACCCTAGAGGCATGAAAGGAACTATTACCAGTAGTTGACACGGTAGTGGTTTCGTTCCATCTAGTGGGGTTTTGGGTAGTTACACTATCACCTCCCAGTATCCCGTCAAAGTTTTCGTGAAACAAAACCGTTTTTTGCGCAGTCATTAAAAACGAAGCCAGCGCTAAAATTGTAGTAATAAATATTTTCATCTGTAAATAGGATTAGAGTTTTTGAAAGGAACTTACGTGTTGTATGTTTTCGCCATTTAGGCTTATAAAATACAAGCCACGCGGAAGTGCTTCTATATCAATTTGGTTGTTTTTTTTGCTAAGCCATTCGGTTTTAACCGGGCTCCCGTTAGCGGTATAAATGATAGCTTCTACTTTTCGTGTATCGTAAGGCGCGGCTATGTATAGTTGATTGGAAGCCGGGTTGGGGTAAATTTTAATATCGGTAATTGGTACGCTTCCTTCCAAGCCAATACCGGTGGTGCAATTGCTTAGTGTTAGGCGAATGCTATCACCCGCATTTAGTGGTTGCCCGCAGCTGTTTAGCAAGGTGTTTAAATCATTTCCTAATCTAGATACCAAGGTGAGGGTATCATTAAACCACATAGGTTGATCTAGCTCAAGCCAAAAGGAAGTGCCTACAAATATCCAGCTTGGGCTAGAAAAACCGGCAGCTACAATGGGTACCAACGAATCTTTAGAGTTGTAAAGCGCAAAGTCCGACCCATCTTTGGCCAAAGTTGATAAATCCATAGGGAAACCTACATCAATGGTAAGAATACTATCGTAGCATGACAACACCTTAGTGCCTGCCAGCTTGTTCACTTTAGTGGATAGCCAAGTGGAATCAAAGCTAGTACAGCTGGTGGTAAAGTGATACTCTAGATCTACACCTATAGAACCTACAGGAATAAAATACGTGCTGGCCGCATCATAACGATACTCGAATATGGTAACACGTATAACATCGGTTTCGGGCTGTGTAGCGGTAAAACGTATATTACCACTGTGGTGATTAAATAGTATGGGAGCAGTAGTTGTAACAGGAGTATCAATACTGTAACCTGTGGCAAAATCTATAGCAGTTGGTGTGCCTCCGCAATTACCATTTAAGGGGTCTGTAAACTCGTAATAGATGCTGTCACCATCTGGTTCTGTTGCTCCGTAGGATAGTAAAAGGGGTCTATTTATACACAAGTTTAAAAATTTAGGGGTTACGCTTTTTGGACTACTGTTGGGTCCTAACGTGTTGTTTAATGTGGCTTCAAAATAAAAGGTAGGTGCAGCCACTAAATTGTCGTTTGGATTGCGGCAGCAAAGACTAAACGAAAAAGTGTAATTTACACATAAACCTTGTAAGGTAACATCCTTTGCATAATGGTATTCCTCATGCACCACGATGTTACTAGCATTTGAATCTATACAACTAGTGTTAAAGGGGGTAATAATACTACCCGGTACTGAGCCTGGTAGGGTGTCTAAAGGAGCAACTTGATCTTGAATATTAATTAATGGAAGGGAAACATTCATGCTAGCAAAGCAGCCAGACGTGATACAAATCGTTCGAGGTCCCGTACCTATCGTTGCTCCTGTAACATCTCGATAGATTTTAAGATGAATACGATATTCGTATGGATTTTGGCTATCACCAATAAACTCGTACCAAATTTCGCCACCAGACATGTGGCTGGCCGAAGCGGAACCAAGAATACTAAAAAATGCGATGAGGGTAAATAACTTTTTCATGGTTAGATAAGGGTTTTGTACGATGTAAATGTAAGGTTTTTGATCTATTTTTTTTGTTGCCTGAAAGGTAAATGCTGCAGCTAGGTTATTCCTTTTGAAAAGATTGTGCCTGCTGTATGTTTTCGCCTTTAAGGCTGATAAAGTATAAACCACGGGGTAGGTCTTTTATATCAATACGGTTATCTGTTTTACCAAGCCATGTAGTTTTAATGGGTTGACCACTGGCTGTGTAAATAGTGGCCTCTACTTTACGGGTATTGTACGGAGCGGCTAAATAAAGTTGGTTAGTGGCGGGGTTGGGGTAAATGGTAATATTTGATGGTAAGTGATTTTGGTTTAGGCCAATACCTGTTGAACAAACATTAACCACCATTTTGATACTATCACCTTCAGCTAAGTGATCACCACAAAGAGTGTGCAACGTATTTTGGTCACTCCCTATTTTTGATACCAATGTAAGGGTGTCATTATACCATAACTTATGATTCAACTTAATCCAAAACCTACTGCTGGGGCCAAATGGATAGAGATCTTCTCCCGCCTCAATAATAGAAAGTAACGAGTCTTTGGAGTTAAATAGCTTAAAGTCAGATCCGTCAGTAGCTAAGGTTTTAAAATCTAGCAAGGTGCCCGTTGCTATGGTTAGTTTGTCTTCGTTGCAGGGCAAGTGGTTCATTTGGCCAGTTCCATTTATAATGGTAGTAAACCAGGAGGTGTCCTCTGCCATACATGCCGTTTCAAAATTCAGATGTAGATCAAGCATAGAGGTGCTTATCTGATGCCAAACACCATTGTAATAGCGGTACTCATAAACGGTAAGAGCAATGGTTACACTTTGTGCGTGAGATGGTGTAATCCAAATAGGAACTTTTAAGGGATTGAAAGCTGTGGTGTCTTGAGTAATCAAGGGAAAATTGGCGTTGTATCCGGTTTTATAACCAATATTTATTCCGGTTGAATCACAGTTACCCGTTAATGGATTGGTGAATTCATAGCGAATGCTATCGCCATCGGGTTCAAAAGCATAAAATAACAACGGACTGGGCTTGTTGGTACAAAAATTAAACACCAAGGGGCTAATTATTTTGGAGCCGTGGTTGGGACCTATGTAATTGTTTAAGGTAGTTTTAATGTAAAAGTTGGTGCTGTCCAATAAATTATCGCTGGGCTTTCGTAAACCAGCGCTGTAAGCAAAAGTATAATCTTGACAGTTTCCAGGTAAAGAAACATCAGCTGCGTAATTATACACCTCGCTAAATAGCAATGATGAGGGGCTGGTTGTATCACAGATTAAGCTAAGTGGAATTATATAGGTGCCTGGAAGGCTGCCGCTTAGTGTATCTAATGTTCCAATTTGATCAAAATAGGGTTTAAAAGGCATACTAATGTTAGTGTCTGCAAAACAACTGGATGTTATGCAGATGGTTGCAGGGCCTAAGCCCAGGGTGTCACCTGCTAAATCTCTGTAAAGTTTTAGATGAATCCGGTATTTGTTAGGATTTGCACTGTTGCCAACGTACTCATGCCAAATTTCACCACCTGATAAGTGATTGGCAGATAATGAGTTTGTAATGATGAAAAATGCGATAAGTGTAATTAGCTTTTTCATGATTTAAGGTTTGTTTTGCTAGGTTGATACTGGGCTTTACAATCTCTGCTGGTATTAAGGTTACTCCTTTTGAAAAGATTGTACCTGCTGTATGTTTTCGCCTTGAAGGCTGATAAAGTACAGGCCGCTGGGAAGCGCTTCTATATCAATGCGGTTATCTGTTTTACTAAGCCAAGCAGTTTTAATAGGTTGGCCATTGGCCGTGTAAATAGTGGCTTCTACTTTACGGGTATCGTATTGAGCGGCTACATAAAGTTGGTTGGTGGCTGGGTTAGGGTAAACTTTAACATCGGCAATCTGAATTGCTCCTTCTAAACCTATCCCAGTGCTACAATTATCTAAACTCAGTAAAATACTATCACCTGCTATTAGTGCTTCACCACAAACATTCAGCAAAGTATTTAAGTCGTTTCCTACTCTCGAAACCAAGGTTAAGCTATCGTTAAACCAGAGTGGACTACTGAGTTTAAGCCAAAAGGAGGTGCCAATGTATTGGTTATTGTTTCCACTAAACCCTGCTGCTACAATAGGAATCAAAGAATCTTTAGAGTTATAAAGCGCAAAATCAGAACCATCAGGCGATAAGGTGTTTACATTTACAGGGAATTTAATGTTTATAGTAATAAGGCTGTCGTAGCAGGATAGGATTGTAGCACTATCAAGCCCATTTATTTTGGTAGATAACCAAGAAGAATCAGGAGGAGAGCAATTGATGAAATTATATTGCATATCAACAGCGCTAGAACCTACGGGTATTCTGTAGTTGTTGTTCGTATCTATACGGTACTCTGTGATGGTTACCCGTAAATAAACCTGCTCGGCCTGTGTGGGTGTAAAATATATATTTCCGTTGTTATGATTAAAGTTTAAACTTCCGTTTACGGTTAATGGGGTATCTACAACATATCCCGAGTCTAAAGCTACTGGGTAACCAATATTGGGGCACGACCCAGTAAGTGGATTCGTAAACTCATAGTATAGGCTATCGCCATTGGGTTCAATGGCACCATAAGTTAACCGGGTAGGTTGATTAACACATAGGTTTGTAATTTTAGGAACAACACCCCTTGGGCTAGTATTTGGGCCTAACGTGTTATTTAACTTGGCATCAATATAAAAAGTAGGGGCATTAACTAAATTATTACTTAGGTTCCGCGAAGCCTGAGTATAGATAAACAAAAAATCAGAACAAACCCCGGGAAGTGTTACTTCACCAGCAAAGTGTAGTTCCTCAAGGCCTAGTAATGAGCTAGCGCTGGAATCTACACATCCGGTTTTAATGGGTAGTATAAGAGACCCAGGTATGTTTCCGGGCAGTGTGTCAAGCGGAGGTATCTTATCAATGAGTAACTTTAAAGGTAGGTTTAGGGTGGTTGATGAAAAGCAACTAGACCTAATGCAAATTATTTTGGATGTAGGCCACCCCTGGATATTATTTCGATGAATTTTAAGATGAATTCGGTATTTGTAAGGGTTTAAGCTATCTCCTATGTACTCATACCAAATTTCGCCACCGGATAAATGACTGGCTGATATTTGGCTAGTTACGCTAAAAAAAAAGATAAGAACTAGTAGCTTTTTCATGCTTGGATTAAGTTGTTGTATTCCAAAGATACTCGCTTTTCCTCTCAGAAAAGTATGCAATTATTTAACGAAGGCTTTTCCTATTTTTCGAAAAACAAAAATTGAATTGGGTTTTAATATTCCCAATTTCCCGTTTAACTAAGGATAGGATTTGGACCAGTTTTCTTTTTTGGAAAAGAAATCAAAAGCGTATCATTTACTACCTTTCGGCATTCGAAATACAACCCGCATGTCTACCAAACTAGAGCTTGCTGCTCAATTTGTAAATTCTACCGCTCAGCATATTTTTTTAACCGGAAAAGCAGGTACTGGTAAGACTACTTTTTTACATAATCTGGCACAAGCCACTCATAAAAATTACTTGGTGGTAGCGCCTACGGGCATAGCCGCGTTAAACGCGAAGGGAGTTACTATTCACTCGCAGTTTTTGTTTCCGTTTGGTACTTATTTACCCCAAAGTCCTTCATTTACGAGCAGCCCTGGAAGTAACTTTTTTAGCCCTTCACAATTGGCCCAACGCCACCCCTTAAATGCGGTGCGCAAAAATGTACTACGCAGCCTCGATTTGTTAATTATTGATGAGGTAAGTATGCTTAGAGCTGATTTGTTAGATGCGATTGATTATCGATTAAAATCGGCAAAAGGAAATTTTAAGCAAAGTTTTGGAGGCGTACAATTACTTATGATTGGCGATTTGTACCAGTTGCCGCCAATTGTAAAAGATCATGAATGGGGCTTTTTGAGGGAGCATTACTCCAGTATTCACTTTTTTCAATCACAGGCTTTACGGCAGGCGGGCTTTACTTATGTAGAGCTGGATAAAATTTTTAGGCAAGCAGATGATGTGTTTATTCGTTTGCTCAATGCCTTGCGAAACAATGCCTGCACCGAAGCCGATTTAGCACAATTAAACGAACGTTACAAACCACAATACGAAACCGAAGAAGGTGTGGTAACCCTGTGTACTCACAACTTTCAGGCAGATAGCCTAAACCGACAAAAGTTGGATGCTTTGGATAAACCCTCGCACTTTTTTGAGGCAGAGATTGCTAATGATTTTCCTCAAAACTTGTATCCATTAGGAGAGAAGTTGGAACTACGAGAAGGGGCGCAGGTAATGTTTGTTAAAAACGATACATCCGAAGATAAACGCTATTTTAATGGTAAGTTGGCACAGGTAACAGAACTAGGAGCCAAAGGGATTTGTGTGAAAATGGAAGGGGAGGATGCCTTTTGGTTGGAGCGACATACTTGGGAGAACAAACGCTACTTACTTTCTGAAAAAGACAAGCAATTGGAAGAGGAGGTAATTGGAACTTACGGCCAGTACCCCATAAAGCTAGCTTGGGCTATTACCGTGCATAAAAGCCAAGGTTTAACCTTCGAAAAAGCGGTGATAGATGTGGGTAAGGCCTTTGCGCCTGGTCAAGTGTATGTAGCACTTTCACGCTTACGAAGTTTAGAGGGTTTGGTACTACGTACCCCCATTACGCAAAGTGCCATTAGCAGCGATGTACAAGTGATGCAATTTTCCAATCAACAGCAAGAGAATGAGCATTTGTTGGATGAAAAGCTGAGCCAAGGGAGGGCTGATTTTGTAGATTATTTGATTCAAAAAACCTTTGATTTTAACACACTCCTTAAGCAAATCGAATACATTCAAAATAAAGCAGCGGGTAAGTTGGTTTTTGAGGATGATGAAATGCGCGAAGCCGTAAACACAATCCGCAAGGCATGCGAAAATGAAGTGGTAAACACCCAAAAATTTAGGCAGCAGTTGCAACGCATTTTGGGCCAAGGCGATGAGGCCGAAAGGCAAAAGCGATTGGGTAAAGGTTGTGCCTACTATATTTCGTTTTTAGAAAGCCAAACTTTGGCGCTGCAAATTCATTTGGGCGAGGTAAGGCAGTTTACCCGAACCAAAACCTACAGCAATGCGCTAGAGGATTTACAAGAAATTTTGTGGTTAAAGTTAAAGGAATTGATGGCTATAGAAGCGCAAACCACGGCCTTAATGAAAGGAGAGGCTTTGGCTAAAAATGATTCTTCTAAGTTGGTGAAACTGAAGAAAGCCGTTCAAATCAAAGCAGCCGAATATTTAAAGGAAAACCCTAAAAACTTTAAAAATAAAACCGGAAAAAAGGCGGGTAAAGCCAAGCCCAAAGGCGAAACCTACCAGCGTACGTATGCGTTGGTGACGGAGGGTTTGAAAATTAAAGAAATTGCCGAAAAACGCGATTTAGCGGTAGGTACTATCGAAAGTCATTTGGCTAAGGGCATTACCGAAGGTTTGCTAAAGGTGAAAGATGTAATGGATGAAAAAACGATAAAGGACATATCGGCTACTTTTACTGCCACTAAAGAAGACTCACTTACCGAAGTGTTTAAAAAAATGGAAGGCGCTTACAGTTATGGGCAGCTACGCATGGTACAAGCGCATTTGCGGTTGGAGAAAGGGGAGGGCTAGTTTTCCAATTCCTCAATTTCAACAATCTCTGCAATAGAAACGCCATCAATTAGGACATCTTTTAGAACCGCTTCGCCATTTTTAATACCTACTAAGGCATACGTTATTTTGGTTGAATCTAGTTGAGTATTTCTATAGGTTGTTTCGGCATCCTTAGCTTTGGTTTCCTCCATGTAAAACCGATCAAAAGGGTATTCAATTGCTATTTGGTTTAGGCTGTCACGGGAGACATAACCCACCTTTGCTTTCAAAAAATCTTGTCCGTTTGTCGGTGTTTCTTTTGAGCCATAAATAGTCTTTACAAACCCATCACTATCTGTTTTTATACTCACATAAATAACCTCGTTTCTAGACCATTGCTCCTTGTCCTTTACGCTAACTTTATCTTCATCAAAACGTAAGGTAATATACTTTCCCCTAAAGGGGTCGGAGGGATCAACTGGAGCGGTTTTGAATTTAAAGTCTTTGCCACTCTCCATTATATCCTCTTTGTTCCAAATCATTTTGGCCGGCACATATAATTGGGCTAAGGCAATCAGAATAAATGCGGACCATAGTATTTTCTTATTATTCATTTGTCTTTCTTTTTTTGAGCATCCAATAGTTAGTGGCAAAAAAGCTTACACCAACCGATACAAATAAAACACCTCTAATAATAAAGCTTAAGTCGGCATCAAAAAATCTACAAACAACTAATATTGTGATAATTACAAGTCCATAATTTAATATCCCTAAGTGGTTTCGTTTAGCACCATCTCTAATGGTTAATAGGCCTAAAACAAACACGTAAATGTTAATGAGAACTACTGATACGGATAGGTTTAACCCTATAAAAAATGTTGGAATAAACAAAACGAAAACAAGAGACAAAGGTTTTACTGAGATGATATTTTTGCCTTTTTTATTGAGTACTAGTAAAGTCAGAGCCAGTACTGTTAAAGTGGTTGCTGCCAAAAACTCGGGCGTTGTCATAATCCCATTTAACTCTATATGTGAATTCCTTAAATTTTCCCAAAAAAAGTCAAAACTGGCCGTAAATAAAAGAATAACGGTTCCAATAGTCCCCAGTATTTTATACCCATTATTTCTAGACTTTTGATTAATAAAGAAGTCTCGGTTGCCAATCAAATAGAGTAAGCCGAAAAGGCTGAAGTACGCTATAAACATAAGCTCTTCGGTACTTGAAGCCAAGGTTCCCAATGTTATTACTGCTGATAAAGGAATGAACCAATTGTGGAAAAATATAAAGTTGCTTTGCGGCTTATGTTTAGATAAGAGATAGTAATGGGGTAAAGCCAATAATAGCATGGGCCAATAAGCATAGGAGCTTACGGAAGGGTAACCCCAATAACTTGTTTCACAGGCATAGTAGGTAATGCCAGTAAGATAAAGTAAGGAGGTAATTGAGGACTTCATGATGTAAATCAATGGCAGAGAAAGCAGTGCCCAAGTAAGTAGGAAGGAGCTCAAATTTCCAGGTATATGGTAGATTTGACTCACCAACGAAATGCTAGCACCAATTGAGAAGAACAGAAAGGTGGTGCTACTTTCTCGCCAAGTTTGGCTGTCTTGTTTTTTAAGAAGTACATATCCGCAGAGTACTTGTCCTATAAGCAATGGTAAAAAGGCTAAAGTTGTTTTTGTAAACCGAGGCAAATCATCCCAGTTATGGGCAATTATTAAGATGATGCCCAAACCCACTAAAACAGCTCCTAAAACTCCAAAAACAACAAATAGCCGATTGGTAGATGCACCGTTTTTGTTTTTATAATAATCGTTAATATTTTCGGCAGTATCCTTTGTTATAACCCCGTTTTGTACGAGTTCAAGCAGGTCTTTTGGTAAGTTCATTTTATAGAGTCTAATGCCATTTTTATAAAAATAGAAGTGGGAGTTAGTATAAATCCGATTCCCAATATTAAAAGGCCATATTTAAAAATGGCTAGGAAAGTAATGGGCCTAAGCGAGCCGCTTTGTGTGGATACCTCTTTTAAATGTTTAAAGCTTTCCGAGTTATCTAAAAGAGTAAAACAATAGCACAGCAAAATCCCGATTACTAAAAGGCTAAATGAAATAATACGTTTGGGCAAACTATTGAATCTTACAATTTATAGGTATAGTAAAACTCATCCGCACAGGGTCATCGTCTTGCATAGCAGGTCTTACCATTTTCACGCCTTTTATAACTCTTATAGCTTCTTTATCTAATAACTTGGCAGCGGATTTTTGCTTTTTGTTTCCGTCAGCATAAGCATCTTTGGCACCCTTAACTACTTTTACACCACTTATAGAATTGTCTTTCTCAATAATAAACTGCACGTAAATTTTACAACCTACATTGGTCTTTCTGGCTGCTTCAGGGAAGATGAAGTTTTTTGCTACATGGGCCATTAGCTTCTCATTGAAACAAGCTCTTAATTCTTGGTTGGAAGATAAGCCTTCGCAGCCTTGAATAGTTGGTAGCCATTCAACAGTAGCAATTTTTAACACATCCCCTTTTGTTGTATCCGACTCATTTTGAGCTTGTATTTGAAAAAAAAGTAAGGTGCAAAGTGTAAAAAGTAAAATTCGCATATTAATTGGGTTTACAGTTAATTGGTAATATAAAACTCATCCGTACGGGTTTGCCTTCTTGAGTTGCTGGCTTTAGCACCTTTAGTTCTTGTACCACTCGTATAGCTTCGGCATCTAGTAATTTGGCTGCGGCTTTTTGTTCTTCCGTTCCGTTGGAATAGACTCCTTGAGCAGAGCGGATGATAGTTACGTTGCTAATAGAATTGTCTTTTTCAATAATAAACTGAAGATAGATTTTAGCACTCACTTTGGCATCCATTGCTTCCTTTGGGTAGGTGAAGTTTTTTTTTGAGTGTTCCAATAACGTTTTAGAAAAACAAGCTTTTAAATCATCATTTCCCTTTAAACTTTCACAGCCTTCCATTACGGGCACTAATTCTACAACTGTGTAGTTTAAAATTTCGTCTGACGGATCGCTGCAAACAATCATAAAAACCAATTCTGCCACTCCGGAGTCTAATGCCTTGTCTGATTCTATTGCTGGCTCATCCTGAGCTTGTATTTGAAAACAAAGTAAGGTACAAAGTGTAAAAAGTAAAATTCGCATACTTAACTAGGGTTTACAGTTCACTGGTAACATAAAACTCATTCGTACGGGCTTGCCTCTTTGCACAGCTGGTTGAGTAATCTTTAATCCCTTCACCACTCTTATAACTTCTTTATCTAAAAGCTTAGCTGCGACTTTTTCCTTTTTGTTCCCCTTTTTATAAGCACCGGTTGCTCCTCTTACTATCTCTACATTACTAATGGATTTATCCCTTTCAACAACAAATTGTACATAAATTTTACAGCCTACTTTTGCCTTTGTTGCTTCTTTTGGAAAGACGAAATTCTTTGTGACGTAACGCATTAGTTTTTCTTGAAAACAATTTTTTAAATTGTCGTTTCCCTTTAAACCTTCACAGCCTACCATTACGGGAACTGTTTCCACAACTGCAAAGCTTAAAGTTCCATCTGACCCTGTTGCTGGCTCATCTTGAGCTTGTATTTGAAAACAGAGTAAGGTGCAAAGTGTAAAAAATAGGTTGCGCATAGTTTATAATTTTAGAGTGTTAATGTAGTGTTTTTTTTAAACGAATGTAAGCGTTGCCGTACTAGCTTCGTTCACCCACAAAATGGTCGTCCTTATCAGCAAATAGCACATTAAAAGTAGTGAGGCTGCCGTAAATGCGGGTAATGTATTGCTGTAAGTCTATTTTTAAATTGGAGTCTAACTCCTTATGGGCATTAATCTTTTGCTCCATCACGCGCAGGCGGTCGCGCACCATTACAATCTTATGAAAAAAGGTGTCAATCGGAATTTCTTTAATAGCCATACCACTTTGGCCAGGCGTTAACTCTAGGCTGCCGCCCTTCCATTTTTCGCCAATTTTTACGCGTGGCGAAACATCGCTCCAGCGTTCTAACATTTTTTTGAGTGTGGTCTCCACTTCGTAAAAGCTCACCAAGTCTAACTCGTAATCCAACGATTCGATTACCTCAAATTCGGCATCCAACTCAATGGTTTCGATGCCCGTTTCAATAAAGCTTATATAATAATGTTGCGGAGTTACATTGGTAACTACCCCTTTGCCCAATTGCGGATGGTTGATGCGAGAGCCCGGAGCCAGTAATTTCATAACGGAGTTCTTTGTTTATCTGGCTAAGATAAAAACTACAACAAAGCATCCAGAAATTATATTACAGGCTGTTTAGCATTTTTTCAATTTTCTTAGGCGCAAGCCTACTCATAAAATTAGCGATGACTGCTCTACCCGGATAAATTTCGGTTTTGCCTTTTTCAAAATCACCTATTATTTTTTGAGCCACAGCTTTAGGAGATAGTTTATCGTTGGTTTTAATAGCCGCTGCCAATGGGGTATCTACCAAAGGGGGCAATACCTCTACCACCCTTAGAAAAGGTAGTTGCGCTCGCAACGATTGTGAATAGGAGTGCAGGGCCGCTTTAGAGGCAGAGTATATTGGCATAGAGTGTACGGGTACTTTTGCCAGGATAGAGCTGGTGAGTATAACAGCCGGATTTTCGCTGCTACGCAATAAGGGTAAAAATTGGTTTATCAATTTTACCGTACCACCAAAATTAATGTCCATGTCAATGAGGCTGTTTGACGGAAGAGGGTCATTGTAATCAACAAAATTGGCCACACCGGCATTGGCCATTAAAACATTCAGCATACCATATCGTTCGTTTATTTGATGGTATAATTTTTTAACATCGTTATCACTCTGTATATCCGCTGTAATACCCAATGTGTTGGGAATTTCTTTTTGCGTTTTGGCAACCATATCAGCATTTCGGGCACAAAAAACTATCCTATTAGTTGGCGCCAAAAGTTTTACTAACTCTAAGCCAATGCCGCTGGTGCCGCCTGTTATTAATATGGTTTTATGTTGCATCTTTCTCTAATTTTTTGAGTTGGATAATAGATAGTACGTGCATAAAAACAGCACTGGGCATTAAGAAGCCGCCCACTACCACAAACGGATAATAGGCCATATCAAGCGGCATTATGTTTTTTGAACTGCCGTAAAATTGAGGGAAAAACATTGTGGTGATGAACAAAAAGATAATAACACTTATTACCGCTAGGCCGGTATAGTTCCAAGTAATAGCCAGTTTGCGCATTTTTACTGGGTTTTTATACAATAGCCAACCTATAATGGGTGCGCTATAGGCATATATCATGTCGTAGTTGTATCCTTCAATGGTAACATTGGCGTGAAGCCAGCCAGCTGCCACGGTTACTACAAACAATGATTCAATGAGTATCCTAAAACTTTGGTAGAATAATAACCAGTGAGGAGGAAAGCTTGTAACCCAAGCTTTATCTCGCTGGCGATAGAGAAATATTCCCGTAAAGGTAAAAGCTGGTAGGATAAGTACAATGGGGAAACGCGGAGGGAGACTATAGTCGGCTAAGAAGCCCGAAACTCCTATCAGAAAAATAAACAAATGCCACAGCAGTAAGCCGCCTATCAGTTGTTGTCTTTTTTGCTTTGCTTTTTGGGAATCGGGTACGGTGGCTTTAATGGCTTTAAAACCAATAAGCAGTATGAGTACCACCATTAATACGGAAAGGGCAATGTAGCCCACTTTAATTAACATGACTTAATTATTTTGAAGTTGATGTAATACTAGATCGAGGGCTTGCTCGCCCTCGTTTCCTAGCAAGTTTTGAATTTCATTCATGGCTTTTTGCCATTCGGGTACCATTTCGTTGGCTAATTTTTTACCAGCTTGGGTAGCTTGTATTAATGGGAATTCATCCTTGGTCAACAAGCCACGCTCAACCAATCTTTGGAGGTTTCGATTTAAGGTAGACTTCTCCATTACCATTATGTCTGATAGTTCTTTTTGTTTTTTGCCCCCCATTTTGGATAAAATGAAAAGCACGGTAAGCTGGCTGTCGGTAATATTAAATGGGCTTAAATATTTTCTAAAAATATTGGCCGTTATTCTATTTAAACGCATCACTTTTCCGGAGATACAGGTGCGGGGATCGGCTGTTGCTAGATTATTAAATTCCATGTGGCAAATGTAAATCATAAAGTTGTATATACAACTTTTAAAAGAAGAAATTTCATGAGCCACTTGTAACACATTCCGTGAAAGCGCATTTTGACTAAGTTTGACGGCTCAAATTTTCTTAAGTAAAACTCAATTTGTGATTCGAAATTTACTGCCCTTTGTTTGTTATCTTACGATGTTATTCTCTGCTTCGGCACAGCAATTTAAGGGCTTTTCTACGGTAAGTAGCTCTCATAACATGACGGTTGAGGTAACCATAGATGTGAGCAACAATGAAGTTTTATTGGTTTTAACAGGACCAAGTAATCAGTGGTTTGGTTATGGGTTTGGCAAGTCGAACATGTTTAGGGCTTATGCCATTATCACTTCGGGAGCAGGAATTATTGAAGAGCGAAAATTGGGAAATCACAATAAAGGTGGTGCACTCGCACCGTCTATTACTTGGAGTAAATCCACGGTAAGCGGCAGCATCCGTACCGATAGTATTAAACGCCTATTGGCAGGGCTAAGTTCCGATCATTTTAGCTTTCCAACCAGCGCCAGTAGTTTTTCGGTGATATGGGCTACCGGTTCGGGTCAAAATTTGGCCAAGCATAATTTATCCAACAGGGGGTTGGTAAATTTTCAGCTTAGCGAGGATATACATTTGGGCGAGCAAAACATTCCGGTTTGGAAACTAGGGCCTAACCCTGTTAATGACATGCTATCGGTTCGTTTTTCGGCTTACAGCCAACAAACTGTGCTGGACATTTTTAGCCACAATGGGCAACATATTAGTCAGCATTATTTGGGCAACGGAACCGAGTTTGATTTTTCGGTAGCGCACCTCCCCAAAGGCACTTACTTTATTAGATTGAGTAATAGTAAAGGAGTTGATTTTCAAAATTTAGTAAAGTAAAGTGCATGAATACAAGGCTTGTCAACAACTCAGTGATTTAAGCCGATTGCTCTTTTCTACTTTCATGAATTACTATCTTTACCGCATCCAAAATTCTGCTTGGCAGCATAACCAATATACCGTATGTCGCAAAAAACAGCCTTACTTATTTTAGATGGATGGGGAATTGCTAAAAACCCAGCCGTGTCGGCCATAGATAAAGCTCAAACACCTTTTATTGATTCGTTGGAGAAAGATCATCCGCATGCCCAATTAGAAGCATCGGGTTTAGCGGTGGGTTTGCCCGAAGGACAAATGGGAAACAGTGAGGTAGGCCACATGAATTTGGGGGCTGGCCGTATTGTGTATCAAGATTTGGTAAAGATTAACCAAGCCGTAGAAAAAGGAGAGTTAGCCAAAGAGCCGGTATTATTAAAAGCCTTTGATTATGCTAAAAAGCACCATAAGAAGGTACATTTAATGGGGCTGCTTTCTGACGGTGGCGTGCATTCGCATATCAATCATTTAAAAGGACTTACGGCTGCCGCTGCGCAGCATAATGTGCCCAATGTGTTGGTACATGTTTTTACGGATGGACGTGATACGGATCCTAAAGGAGGCTTGCAGTATGTGGAAGATTTGGAAAATCATTTGAATAAAACTACGGGTAAAATAGCCTCGGTAATTGGCCGTTACTATGCCATGGATAGAGATAAACGCTGGGAACGCGTGCAACTGGCTTACGATTTATTGGTACATGGTAAGGGTGAACGGGTGGCTTCTGCTAAAGCAGGATTGGAGGCGTCTTATAAAAACGAAATTACGGATGAGTTTGTAAAGCCTATGTTGGTAACTACAAATCCATCAGGCGAAAGCCCAATAAACCAGCAAATTGAAGAAGGCGATGTGGTGATTTGCTACAATTTTAGAACGGATAGAGGCCGCGAAATAACCATGGCTTTAACGCAGATGGATTTCCCGGAGCAAGGGATGAAGAAATTGGACTTGAATTACATTACTTTTACTCGTTACGATGAATCATTTAGTGGGGTTGATGTAATTTATGAAAAGGATAATCTGAACGAAACGTTGGGTGAGGTGCTTGCGAAGGCTGGAAAAAGTCAAATTAGGATAGCCGAAACGGAGAAATACCCGCACGTAACTTTTTTCTTTTCGGGAGGAAGGGAAGAAGAGTTTGAAGGTGAAAAGCGTTTAATGTGCCCATCGCCAAAAGTGGCTACCTACGATTTGCAGCCAGAAATGAGCGCCTTTGATATAAGGGATGCTATTATTCCGGAGTTGGAAAAAGGGGAAGCGGATTTTGTTTGTTTGAATTTTGCAAACCCTGATATGGTGGGGCACACAGGAGTAATGGAGGCTGCTATAAAAGCTTGCGAAGTGGTAGATAGTTGCACCAAAGCAGTAGTAGAAGCGGGCTTGAAAAATGACTATGCCTTTATAATTATTGCCGATCATGGTAATTCGGATTGCATGATTAATGAAGATGGAAGCCCCAATACGGCACATACTACACAACCCGTTCCTTGCTTTTTGGTGACGAATCAACGAAATAAAAATTTGACGAATGGAAAATTATGTGATATTGCGCCTACAGTTTTGGAGTTGCTAAAAATTCCAAAACCTGAGTTGATGACAGGAAAATCGTTGTTAGTATGATGGAAAAAAAGGAAGCGAAGATAATTGCCGTAGATTTTGATGGAACTATTGTAGAAGACCGATACCCCGAGATTGGTAAACCTATGATGTTTGCCTTTGAAACATTAAAAATGATGCAAAACGATGGCCATAGGTTAATACTGTGGACTTACCGTAGTGGGCCGAAGTTGGAAGAGGCGGTAGCTTTTTGTAAGAAAAAAGGTATTGAGTTTTATGCCGTAAACAATAGCTTTCCTGCTGAAGAATTTGAATCTGAAAAAATTAGCCGTAAAATTCATGCCGACATTTTTATAGATGACCGTAACTTCGCGGGCTTTCCCGGGTGGGGAGTTATTTACCAAGAATTGCGTGGGGTAGAAAATGTACCCTTGCGCCAAATAAAAAAGAAGAAACGGCTTTTTAAATTTTAATGATAAAGTACAAAACCAAAGAGGAGATCGAGATAATGAGGCAGAGCTCTTTATTGGTGAGCAAAACCTTAGGTATGCTTACCAAAGAAGTAAAGCCTGGAGCGATTCCCAAAAAATTAGATCAATTGGCCGAAGAGTTTATTCGCGATAATGGCGGTGAACCCGGTTTTTTAGGCCTTTATGGCTGTCCCAGCACCTTACTTATATCTACCAACCAAACGGTGGTACACGGTCTTCCGGTTGAAAAACCGCTTGAAGATGGCGATGTTACCAGTATTGACTGTGGTGTTTTAATGAATGGATATTACGGAGATCATGCCTTTACCTTTGAGGTAGGAGAGGTGGCCGATGACGTTAAAAACTTATTGAAGGTAACCAAGGAGTGTTTATACCTAGCTATAGACCAAATGCATACAGGCAGGCGCTTGGGTGATTTAGGCTATGCTATTCAGGCGCATGCCGAAAAACAGGGTTATGGCGTGGTAAGAGAGTTGGTGGGACATGGCTTGGGTAAAACCATGCACGAAGATCCACAAGTGCCGAACTACGGCAAACAAGGCCGCGGTAAAAAGTTTCAAGAAGGCTTGGTGTTGGCCGTAGAACCTATGATTACCATGGGTACCCATAAGGTAAAGCAATTAGCCGATGGTTGGACAATTGACACCTTGGATAATAAGCCGGCTGCACATTTTGAGCATAATATTGCCATAGTAAACGGTAAGCCCGAAATCCTCTCTACTTTCGATTACATTTACCAAGCTTTAGGTACTACCGAATTCCCATGATAAAATCTGCTTTTAGATGGGCGCTCAAAAAAATTCCGCGCCCCCTTTTAATTCGCTTAAGCTATTTAGTACGCCCATTACTGGCTATACTGTATAGCGGTTCTACTTTTGAAGATCCTATTGATGGCCGCACGTATAAAAAGATGTTGCCCTATGGTTATGAGGGGCGTCAACGCGAAAATGCCTTGGCTCCTGCTACGCTTTCGCTGGAAAGACACCGCCTTATGTGGCTGTACTTGAAAGAGGAAACAGATTTTTTTACGGCCTCTAAAAAAGTGTTGCATGTAGCGCCAGAGCAATGTTTCTACGGTCGCTTTCGCAAAATGAAAAACTTGGATTATTTAACAGCCGATTTGGATTCGCCAATTGCGGATGTAAAGATGGATATTCATAATATTCAATATCCAGACAATAGCTTTGATGTGGTTTTTTGTAATCATGTTTTAGAGCATGTTACGGATGATGTGAAATGTATGAGTGAGCTTTGCCGCGTGTTAAAACCTGGTGGGCTAGCTATAATGCAAGTTCCTCAAGATGTAAGCTTAGCGATTACGGATGAAGACCCTACGTTAGAAGACCCTGAAGAGCGTAAACGCAGATTTGGCCAATACGACCATGTTCGTTTGCATGGAGCCGATTACCCAGATAGGTTAAAAAAGGGAGGATTTACCGTAACTACCATTGATTACAGCAGTAAGCTTAGCACGGAGCAGTTTAATCGTTACCGTTTACCCGAAGGCGAGTTACTGTACGTTTGTACAAAGGGCTAGTTTAGGGCACAAAATAAAAACCATTTGGTATAACACCTGCGCTTGTTTCGTGTTGTAAATCAGCTGTTTTGCTAAGTTGCATTACGCTTCCTTGTTGTACAAAGTCCTTTGCATTGGTGAGCCAAATATCCCCGGTAGCGGGATGAACTCCTAAGCCATAAAATACCGCGCCATTAGCTTGGTAAAAAGGGAGGGAAGGCAAGCTTGTTTCGGAAATGTGTAGTGATTGCACATCGCCAGATAGAAAGTAAATACGATCTTTTTCAGGCGAAGTCTGCAATCCTTTGAGTAGGTAATTGGCGTCCAATTCCAGCGAAAGCTCAACCATGCCCGTTGCGGGATTAAATCGATGCAAGCCCGCTTTAATATTTTTGGCCGCATCGCCAATACATAGTGCCCAGATCTCTTTGTTTTGATCCATTACAATTTCAGATACTCCATAGCTCAGGGCAAAACTATCAGCAACGGTGTGTGTATTTAGATCTATCTGAAGCAAATAGTCGCTTTCGGGTTGGGCTATGTAAGCAAAGCCATTGTGTGCAAGCAATTGCTCGGTCCAGCCGCTGGTTTTAATTTGTTTTAAAGTAGTGCCAGTGTTTAGGTTTACTACCGAAATAGCATCCGCATATAAATCACTTACATAAGCAATGCTGTCATTTACCCCTAAAAAATAACGTGGAGATTGAAAGCCTCCAATGGTTTTTATCGATTGCATGTTTTGAGGATTTACCACCTCAATTTTTTGCGAATTATTCACTACCAAATACACAGCTTCATTAAACTCGGTGGCCGATTGCAATACATCTCCAAGAGGGCGTTGATTTACTTGTTTAAAGTATTCTGCTTGGTAGTTACTATCAGCCGTGCTAATTTGCCCTATGCTCGCATTTCCTACCTGAAAGCCACCTTCGTTTAATACCCAAATACTGCTGCCTGGGTTAAATCGTCCTAGCTCTTTTTGCTTGGGTTTATCGCTTTCGCACGATAAGGTGACTAGAGCCAAAGTAGTTATCGATATTCGGGTTAATAAACTCATTTGTAAACAGTTAAAATACTTGAAGAGGTTTGTTGTTTAGTCTTGATTTGAACCAGATAGGGTCCATTTTCTAATTGCGAAATATCTATGCGCTCCTTACGGTTTTTTGAAACTTTTTGGCGTAAAAGTGTCTTACCGCTTAAGCTCAAAACTACTAGTTCCGATTCGCTGTGTTGTGGCAAAATAGTAATCCAATTTTGGGCTGGATTGGGATACATAAAGGCGGTGTTGCTCCACTCATTTAGTCCTACTTTGCTGCTGGCATGTATTAAACCTACTCCAGATAAATCTAAACCAGAAGAAGCAAAAGGGGTAGGCCAAGGGTCGTTAATAGCATTGCCTGTGCTATCGTAGGAGGCAAATAAATCATTAACACTGCCAACCACATCAATAATTTTAACATGGGTAACCTTTTGAATGTCTAGTCCCGAAATGCCGGATAGTTCACCCAAGTTAAATGGTGTGCCAAAGCCTGCACGGTATTTACCTGCCAGATTATTAATCTTTGTGGCATCTAAAGTTCCAAAACTACCAACTTGCACAGTATCTTGGGTTAGGCTGGCAGCAGGAAATCGAAAGAAGTTAACTCCATCCGAGCTTACTTCTACAAAGCCCAATTCTAAAAAGTCATCCGAAAAAGAATTTTCAAAAATGGCAAAGTCCCAACCCAGCCCATCGTAAATGTATTGATCAAAACGTAGAATAGCTTGCCCTCCATCTCCTAGGCTAACGGTTGTATTACCAGCTTTGCCCATTGCCGAAAGACTATCGCCAATGTGTACTTTACCAAGGCTGGTATCGGCTATATTTTGCCAGCCCAATTGTAAATCGCAGTGAGCCGCCCAAGTAACAAAAGCGCTGCTGTCTTGGTGCATAGCGCTGGTGCCCATTTTGCTGGCAGATGGGGCAAACTGGGCATTCAGTTGAATGCCCATCGCCACAAAGGTTAGTAACCAATATTTCATTATTGCTTTATCAATTTTTGGCTAAACGTACCCTCTTCGCTACTAAGCATAACCATATATGCGCCTTTAGGAAGGTGGCCAATTTTGATGCTTGATTGACTTACCAAACCACTGGCCACTAATACGCCATCCACTTGATAAATACTGTATGCGGCCTCTTGTAAAGGTGTCTCAATGCGAATGTAATCTTGCGCGGGATTAGGATAAATATTAAATGCTTGAAGACCTAATTGGGGAGTTAAACTCAACTTTTTGCCGTTAAAGTTGTCAATGGCAAAATAAGCGGGTGTATTTAATCCAAACGAACTGGTATCAGACGAAGTTAAGTTGAAGAAAAGACTATCAACGGCACCTAAAGATTTTAGGTTTACGTAAAGCCATTTGTCCAAAATAAAATCTTTGCTGTTATCGCTGCTGCGGAAGTCCGCTAAATAGGTATCTACCTTTTTGGGGCTGGGATTTCCGTTTTTATAGCCCGAAATAGTTAGTAAAAAGTAATCAGGATCGTTACCACTCGGTCCGCCAAACTTTTTAGCAAAAGCATCACCATCCCGCATGCTTGCGTAGGCGTATTGCGAATTAGTAACATACACGCCATCTAAGGCATTTCCAGGGGCTCCATTTTTAAGAACTATTTTACTTCCTTGGTGACCCACTGCGTAATTTTGAGATTGGTCAACACCTGATGCAGGGCGTGCGCCATACAAATTAGCCGCCCCAGTTGTGGTGCTGTCGGTGCTTGAGCTTATAGCCCACCCGGCCGACCAATATCCGCCCCATGCGGTATCGTAGTAGTTTTGAAAGTCAGCGTCTCCACTGCTAAACGTGTAGCCTAATGGGTTTGCAGATCCATTGATGAATGAGTTTACAGGCATAGCAATATTCTCAAAATCAGATATTTGAGCGATAGCTGTTTGGCTCAATAAAAATACAGCCGCTAGGCCGCTTAGTAACTTTTTTGTCATGATGATAGGGATTTGTTTCTATAACTTAATTGAATGCTTATTTGAAAATTTTGCAAGGGCATGGGCCTGTTTTGTACTACTTGGTAGGTGTTGTTGTAAAGGTTTTGAATTCCTACTAAAAATTGCCCACTCACTTTTTTGAATTCTTTTTTCATACCAAATTGTAAGCTGGCTGTTTGGTAAGGTTTTAAATATTCGCTGTGATCTGAAAGGGTGTAAGTATAGCCAGTATAAGTGTGAAAATACTGTATAAAGTAGTTTTTATAGCTTAGCTGCAAGCTTGTATTTCCGCTGTAAAGCGGTACATAAATAAGCTGCTTATTTATAGTGTTGCTATTGCCTAGGGTGGCCTTGGTATTAAAAGTGTGTGTGTAGGCTGTGTGGCATTCAAAGGTCATATTCCAATGGTCCTTTTTTCTACTTAGCTTCCAGTCGGTTTCTAAGCCTTGGCTGGTTACTTCTAGTAAATTTTGTGGTTTCCAATAGGGCTGTCCAGGCGTCCAAATAATCCAATTATCCATTTGGCGGTAATAGCCTTGTACTTGTATTTTGGCCTGCCAATATTTTTTAAAGTTCTTAGTCCAAGTTATCCCTAGTTCTGTTGCCCAACCTTTTTCAGACTCTAAGTCTGGGTTACCGCCTTCCAACCAATATAAATCGTTGAGGTTGGGACTTCGGTACACCGTGGAAAATTGCCCACTTAAAACCAGGTTTTTTGGCAGTTGGTAATGGCTGGTAAAGGCTATAGTAGCCGGTGCTGCTTTTTGATCAATCCACTCCTGCCTTAGGTTTACATCTACCTTCCAATTTTTACTAAGGGCTTGGTGAAAGCCCATAATAGCGGCCAATCTATTTTGCTTTTTGGCGGATATAAAATCTTTAGATCGTACCTGGTGCTGGGTTAAATTTGTTCCTAAAAAGAGATTTTGCCGCTTGTTTAGTTTTTGCTTCCAAATGGCTTCATTCACCCAATTATCTGCATAGGCATTACTATTTCCTAGTCCCTTGTTAAAGTATAAAAAATCGTCAGATAGCCACGCGCTTCGGTAATGTACAGTGTGTTTGTTTTTGGTAAAGAGGTAGTGTAAACTAAGGCGATGGTTTACATCTTTTTGCCAAGCGGTACTAACATCTTCTTGCAGTGTGGGGGGTAAATTTCTATCGGTAAACTGATGCCAATAGTGCAGCGCCAATTTATGGTTTGTGTTAAGGAGTAAATGCGTTTCGGCCAGCAAGCCATGGCTTTTTAACTGGCTGTGAATTTGCTTTTGACGTTGGCTAATTTGTTTAAACTCCTTGGCATAAGTAAAATCATTTTTGGCTTTCGCCTGATAAAATTTAAGGCTCGTGTACAACCTTTTTCCTCCAAAGCTACTTTTTAGCAGCTGTTTTTGTTGTCCAAAACTACCTATTGATGCGGCATAACCACTTTGCCAGCCAGTTTGTAAACGAGCCTTACTATTTAGCAATAAAGCACCACCCACGGCACCACTGCCCCAAAGAGCGGTGGATGCTCCATACTGTATGGTTACTTCATCTAGTAAGGCAGCGGGCAACAAGCTCAAGTCTATCATGCCGTTCATGCTGCTGCTCAGGTTAACACCATTCCAAATTACGGCTGTGTGCGATGAGCTTCCTCCCCTAAAGGCGGTAGAAGCTAGTTGACCTGGGCCATAGTTCTTGATGTAAACAGTGCTATTTTTTTCAAGTACCTGCGCCAAGTTTTGGGCTTGGCTGTTCGCCAATATCGAGCTATCTATACGGGTTATTTTTTGCGGACTTTGCAGCTGATATAGATAAAAACCGTTTACCTCCACAGCTTGTAGTAAGGTAGTATCAGTAGTTTGGGCGTTACTAGCAAGAGTGCTAAGTACGCAAGCCAAAATTAAAAGTAAGGGTACGTTGTGTTTTACCATATCCTAGGCGCTTTTATCCCGAAAGCGTTTTAGTTAGGCTATTGGCAGGTCTTCTGACTTACATCCTGCAATTTGGTCTTCCCATGTGGTGTTGGCCACACAGTGACGAGGATAAATTGCGCTTAGTGATGCTTACAGCAGCGGGAACTGTTTCGGAATCTCACCGAATTCCCTTTTAATCAATCACCTAAAAGGCGATTAAACCAAAAGCAGCGCAAAAATAATGGAATAAAGAACAGGGCAAACTTTTTTAGGGTATTTCTAATAGAGCCTTTGTGTTTTAAATTTGAGCAAGGCATCTTGTATTATTGTTCGTTCCAAAACTCCATTTTTGTAATAGTACTCGTTTGTCCTGTTTTCGGTAGGATGTTTGGTTTCAAAACTGGTAACGTAGCATTTTGAGATGGGCTCCAGTAAACCTTCCGCTTCGGAGTATTTGTATGCGGCATTTTTAGGAGGGGTAAAATAGATAAGACAACCTGAGTAATAGATTTTTTGATGAAGCGTGCTTGTCTTTTCATCTTTTGTAATGCGATAATGCGAACCTGTCCAAAGGGTGTGAGTGGATTTATGAATTTTGCCATTTTTAATGACTTCTACCTTCGATTCTTGTAAAAAACCATCCTGGTAAATAGCCCATTGGCGGTATTCAATAGTGTAGCTCACCAGCATAGAGATGTGAACCTTGGACTCTATGTCAATTCTAATTTTTTCACGTATTTGTTGTTGATGAACTCGCTGGATTCCTACCTCAATACCACCCACCAAAATTTTATAGGAAGCCTTTTGTCCAAGTAGTAAATTGCATGAGAGGCCAAAAATAAAGAATGAGATAGCGAGAAGAGTAAACCGGCTATTCATGTGGCGAGGATCTTAAATAAAAATATAAATTATAAGAAAGAAAATGAGTGAGATTACCAGCACTACTAAATTCTTTGTCCATTTTATATTGGAAAACATACCGCGACTTTTTAGAGTTTCAAATTTCAAAATTACATTTATTTTTCGGCTAATTGGTTTAAATAAAAAACCTCAATAGGTAGTATTCTCCTATTGAGGTTTGCTTGATTTGGGGGTTTATCTTCTAGTAGAGGTATTGGCTATTTAAGGGTCATTTCTCGACCCATTTTGCTGCCTAAAATTTGACGCATCTCAAACCTACTAGCGACAGCTTTTTTTCGCTCATCTGCATTTTTGTCATTTTTCATCATTTCCGCCATCATAGCTTCAAACTTATCCTCAACATTATCTAGCGCTGCAAAATTGGTATAGGCCGTCATCAACAATACGTCCCAATCATCCTCATTTCCGGGCATCGAACCAATAATTTTATAATCTTCAATAATGCCTTTTTCTTTGGCCATTTTTAAAATAGACACATAATTTGCGGCTAAATAGTCCCTGTAGCCATCGCCATGGCCATCTACGGTTCGTATAAATTCTAAATGCCAAACTAGGCCATCTTCAAATTTAGGAGCATCATCTTGGGCATAGCTTACACTAAATAGTAAGCAAAAAACTAAGGTTAAAAAGGAGGTTTTGTGTACTAAGCTTTTCATAATTTGATATAGTTTAATGGTTATTAAAACGAGTGTTTTCAATTAATCCAATAACTTAACCACAACAAAATGCGGGTACTTCAAATTATATAGGGAAGGCGGGGAGCCCAATCAAGCTTGTCCAAATGTAGTATTTTAATTTGAATGGATAAGGCTTGGCCGGTTATCCAAAGTTTTCAACAAGGAGCTGCCAGCCTCAATCATTTCTCTAAATTTAGGCTTTCTTCAGAACCTTTATAACTCCCTGGTTTTTAATGTTTTTAATTTTTGATACCGAAACAACGGGGCTTCCCCAGCGCTATGATGCACCACTAACCGATTTTGATAATTGGCCCCGTATGGTGCAAATTGCTTGGCAGCTGCACGATGCTGATGGCACCTTGATAGATGTGAAGGATTTTGTGGTGCGCCCAGACGGCTTTGATATACCTTACAATGCGGCCAAGGTGCACGGAATTACCACAGAGGTAGCTCAAAAATACGGTGTGCATCTGCAAGAAGCCGTAGATGCCTTTGCTGTAGCTGTGGCCAAAGCCAAGTTTGTGGTGGGGCATAATATTCAGTTTGATAACAATATTATGGGCGCAGAGTTTTTGCGCTTAGGCATGGAAAACCTTTTAGAGGGAAGTGCCACCATAGATACCAGTAACGAAACCACCGAACTTTGTAAACTACCAGGAGGCCGTGGAGGAGGCTTTAAGTATCCAAAGTTAGAAGAGCTTTACCAGCATTTGTTTAATGAAGGTTTTGCCGAGGCACACAATGCAGCAGCAGATGTAGAGGCTACCACCCGTGCTTTTTTAGAACTAATTAGGATTAACTTTTTTGGCAATAAGCGGCTTGGGTTTAACCCTGAAATGCGTTCGGAGTTTTTAGATAAAAACCCAAGCACCGTGCAGCGCATTGGGCTTAAGGTGCAATCTTTTAAAGAGTTAGCCGATAAGTTAGCCAAAGAGTCATCAGCCGAAAGGCAAATAAACAGCGGAGAAACTACAATCGCTACGAGTGACTTTGTACACCTACATGTACACAGCCAGTTTTCAATATTACAGGCTACTTGCGATATACCAGGCTTGGTGGCTAAGACTAAAGAAATGGGTATGAAAGCCGTTGCCATTACGGATCACGCCAATTTGTATGGTGCCTTTCATTTTGTAAAGGCAGCTTTAGATAACGATATTAAGCCCATTGTGGGTTGTGAGTTTTATGTGTGTCGTGATCATCTCGATAAATCGCAAAAAGACAATGGAAACCAGCAGGTTTTTTTAGCGAAAAATAAAAATGGTTACCACAATTTAGCCAAGCTCAGCTCTCATGGTTTTGTAAATGGTTTTTACTATGTGCCGCGTATCGATAAAGAGTTATTGTTACAGCATAAAGAAGATTTGATTGCGACTACGGGAAATAAGTATGGCGAAATTCCACGGCTTATTTTAAATGTAGGCGAAAAACAGGCCGAAGAAGCTTTTGTATGGTATCACGAAAATTTTGGTGAAGATTTTTACGTAGAACTTATTCGTCATGGTTTGGATGAGGATAGGGTAGTAAACGAAACCTTATTGCGATTTGCGCAAAAGTACGGTGTAAAGTACTTTGCCTCTAATGATGCTTATTACCTTGGTAAAGAGGATAGTAATGCACATGATATTTTACTTTGTGTTAAAGAAGGGGAATATCAAAGCACACCAATTGGTCGTGGTCGTGGTTATCGCTATGGTTTTCCAAATGATGAATTTTACCTAAAAAGCGGTGACGAAATGCGCCAGCTTTTTAATGATTTGCCGGAGGCTTTAAGCACTACTATTGAAATAGCCGATAAAATTGAGTCGTATTCGCTTTCGCGGGATGTATTGTTGCCCGAGTTTGATATACCGGAACAATTTAGAGATGCCGAGGATAAAGAAGATGGCGGTAAGCGTGGTGAGAACCAATATTTGAAACACCTTACTTATGAAGGTGCCAAAAAGCGTTATGGTGAAATTACCGATGATGTTAAAGAACGTTTAGATTTTGAGCTCGCTACCATTGAAAATACAGGCTACCCAGGTTACTTTTTGATTGTACAAGATTTTACTTCTCAGGCACGATTGATGGGTGTAAGCGTGGGCCCCGGAAGAGGTTCGGCAGCCGGTAGTGCGGTGGCTTATTGTATAGGTATTACTAATGTAGATCCTATTAAATATGACCTGCTTTTTGAGCGTTTCTTAAATCCAGATAGGGTATCGCTGCCAGATATTGATATTGATTTTGATGATGAAGGTAGGGGACGTATAATTGATTGGGTAGTAAATAAATACGGCAAAAATCAAGTAGCTCAAATTATTACCTATGGTACCATGGCGGCAAAGTCGGCTATTAGAGATACCGCTCGTGTATTGCAGTTGCCTTTGGGCGATGCCGATAGGGTGGCTAAGCTGGTACCTGATATTAAATTGGGGAAACTTTTTGGCCTTTCGGATAAGGAGTTAGGTGCAAAGCTTAATGGCGATGATTACCAGAATGGTAAAAAGTTAAAAGAGCTGGCCGAACAGGATAATCTGGAAGGTGAAACGATTAGCCAAGCACGTATTTTAGAGGGCTCGGTGCGTAACACTGGTATACATGCTTGTGGTGTAATTATAACGCCCGATGATATTACCAAGTTTATTCCGGTAGGTACGGCCAAAGATTCTGATTTACTGGCCACGCAGTTTGATAACTCGGTGGTAGAATCAGCAGGCATGCTAAAAATGGACTTTTTGGGATTAAAAACCCTTACGGTTATTAAGGATGCCATTGCCATTGTAAAGGATAGGCATGACGTGGATATTGACCCAGATGATATTCCGCTTGACGATAAAAAAACATTTGAGCTTTACCAGCGTGGCGCTACCAACGGTACTTTTCAGTTTGAAAGCCCTGGTATGCAAAAGCATTTAAAGGCTTTAAAGCCTGATAAATTTGCCGATTTGATTGCGATGAACGCCTTGTACCGTCCGGGTCCCATTGAGTATATTCCTAACTTTATTAAGCGTAAGCATGGTGAGGAGCCAATTACTTACGACTTGGATGATATGGAAGAATACCTAGCGGAAACCTATGGTATTACAGTATATCAGGAGCAAGTGATGCTGCTTTCGCAGAAGTTGGCGGGCTTTACTAAAGGTGAGGCAGATGTGCTGCGTAAAGCTATGGGTAAAAAGCAAAAGGCAGTGCTTGATAAAATGAAGCCCAAATTTTTGGAGCAGGGTGCTGAGCGTAGTCATGATACCGAGCAACTGGAAAAAATTTGGAAAGACTGGGAGGCATTTGCGGCTTACGCTTTTAATAAATCGCATTCCACGTGTTATTCGGTAGTGGCTTTTCATACGGGCTACCTTAAGGCAAATTATCCCGAAGAGTTTATGGCATCGGTGCTTACCAATAATATGAACGATATAAAGAAGGTTACCTTTTTTATGGAGGAATGCCGAGCTATGGGGATTCCGGTGTTGGGACCTGATGTAAATGAATCGCAACTAAAATTTACAGTAAATACCCAAGGCGAAATTAGGTTTGGTTTGGGCGGAATGAAAGGGGTAGGTGAGGCCGCAGTACGCGCTATTGTGGAAGAAAGAAAAAGTGGTGCTTATACCAGCTTTTTTGATTTGTTGAAGCGCGTTGATTTACGTTCGGTAAATAAAAAGACCTTGGAAAACTTGGCCTTAGGCGGTGCTTTTGATGATTTTGAGAACAGCAATCGGGCGGTGTATTTTTCTTCGATAGGTGATGAAAAAACTTTTTTAGAGCGTGCCATACGTTATGCTCAAGCGTATAAGGCACAAGAAGAATCCGCACAGGTTTCGTTGTTTGGCGAAAGCTCGGAGGTGAGTTTGCCCGAACCCGAGATGCCCTTTACAGAGGAGTGGCCACGCTTATTGTTGCTTAATAAAGAAAAAGAGGTAAACGGTATTTATATAAGCAGTCACCCCTTGGATGATTTTAAATACGAGATGCAATACATCTGTAAAAATAAGATGGAAGACTTGGAGCATTTGCTGCAACGCTCAGGCGAGTTTTCGGTGGGAGGCATTATTGTAAGCACGGTACATGCTACTACTAAAACAGGTAAGCCATTTGGTAAATTTATGTTGGAAGACTATTCGGGTAATTATGAGTTTGCTCTTTTTGGTGAGGACTATTTAAAGTTTAAGCCCTACTTGGAAACCAATATTATGGTAGTGGTGCGTGGTGCTGTAAATAGATATACCCCGCGCTGGGAAGGTGCCAGCGAGCGAGTAGAGCTTAAAATAAGACAAATGGTTTTGATGCAGGATATTTTGGAGCAAGAAGCTAAATCTATTTTGCTAAAGCTGAATGTTGCCGATGTGCTAGACGAAAATATTGGCGCCTTGCAAAGTGTTTTTGAATCCAACGAAGGTGTAAAGCCGGTGGAAATTAGGGTTTTCGAAAAGTCAAAATCCCCGGTTGAGGTTAGTCTTTCTAAGAAAGCGGGGGGAGTGGTTATTTCTAAGAAATTTTTGGATGAGATTAGTGAGTTAAGTTTTACCTCGTTTTCCATTAATACTTAAATAGAGGTCGTTTATATGACGGCTTTTACCCCAAAAAATGTGCTACTTTTGCTAAAAGAAATTAATTAAAAATAACAAAGTAATGGCTTTAGAAATTACAGATGCAAACTTTGAAGAGTTAGTATTAAACACTGATAAACCAGTATTGGTTGACTTTTGGGCTGAATGGTGTGGTCCATGTAGAATGGTTGGTCCTATTGTAGAGGAATTGGCCGGAGATTATGAAGGTAAAGCTGTAGTAGGAAAAGTAAATGTTGATGTAAATCAAGGAATTGCTGGTAAATACGGCATTAGAAACATACCTACTCTATTGGTTTTTAAAAATGGAGAAATTGTAGATAAGCAAGTAGGTGTAGCGGCTAAAAATGTATTAGCTGGAAAGCTTGACGCACAATTAGGCTAAGCGCTTTGCAACAAATTAAAAATCCTCTGGTTATACAATCAGAGGATTTTTTTTGTGCAATTTAGTCCTCTCAATGAAAATAAAACTATGAGTGAACCCATTTTAGACTTACGCGAGTTTAGAGATTTTGAAAACTTGGAGCTTTTTGCCCAAAAAGTGGTAGAAGGTTTTATAACGGGTTTACACAAAAGTCCGTTTCATGGTTTTTCGGTTGAGTTTGCTGAGCATCGTATTTATAATCCAGGCGAAAGCACCAAAAATATAGACTGGAAACTGTATGGCCGAACCGATAGGCTATACACCAAACGCTATGAAGAGGAAACCAATTTACGTTGCCGAATTGTAATTGATAGCAGCGGTAGTATGTATTATCCGCTTGAGCGTTTGGATGCGATAGAGCAACCCAATAAGGTGCTTTTTGCTAGTGTGGCGGCATTGGCTTTAATAAATTTACTTAAAAGACAAAGAGATGCTGTAGGCCTGAGCTGCTTTGGGAACCACGAAGTGCAAACGGCCACTAAATCGACTATACGGCATCATAAATTAATTATTAGTGAGCTGGAGCAAATGCTCCAATCTTATAGAGAAGGTAGCGAGGCCAAAACCAACTTGGCCGAATCGCTGCATATAATGGCGCAAAATATTCACAGACGGTCGCTGGTAATTTTATTTTCGGATTTATACGATTGGGTAGATAAGGAGGACGAGCTGATGGATGCCTTGCAACACCTTAAGTACAATAAACACGAGCTAATTGTTTTTTGGACAACCGACCACAGCACTGAATTATCTTTTGATTTTGACGAACGCCCATATCGTTTTGTAGATATGGAAACCGGTAAAGCCATGAAGTTAAACCCGTGCGAAGTAAAAGAAGCCTATCAGCAAAAAATGACGGCTTTTAGAGAAAAAGTAAAGATGGCCTGCCTACAATATAAAATAGAATTGGTGGAAGCCAATGTGGCGCAGGGTTATCAAGCTGTTTTGCAAGCTTATTTACGTAAGCGCAATAAAATGTAAAATCTCGAAATAGCCCGAAACCAGTAGGTTAGAAGGGGTAGGTGAAATTTTTTCGACTAAATTTAATATTTGATTTGCGTGTAGCAGATATTGATTTATATTTGCGCTCCCGTTACAGAAACGGGGAATGTTCTAAAACATTTTGGTCTGGTAGTTCAGTTGGTTAGAATACCTGCCTGTCACGCAGGGGGTCGCGAGTTCGAGTCTCGTCCAGACCGC
>CAKZRR010000011.1 GCA_937146805.1 uncultured Owenweeksia sp.
TCAGTACCATTTCTAACGGGTAGGATTGTCAAATTCAGAGTTACAATTGAGTCGCACCCATTTTGGTCAATTAGCGTATCAGTTGCTGTGTTGTTGCTGGTGGTATAGGTAATGTTGTCAATCCATGTAAAACGGTGACATGCCAAAACAGTATCAGTACCATTTTTAACGGGTAGGATTGTCAAATTCAGAGTTACTATCGAATCACATCCAATGGAGTTTAATAATGTGTCGGTAGCTGAATTGTTGCTGGTGGTATAGGTTACCCCATCAATCCATGTATAGGCTTTGCACCAGGAAACCGTATCAACTCCCGTTGTATAAGAAGAGAGTGTAAGGTTTAAAGTTGCCACGGTGTCTAATCCTCCCGAGCCAGGCAAAAAATGGTAATAATCTCCACTTGCTGAATAGGTAGAATCATACCAATCATACGAGCCACATGTTAGTATGGTGTCATAATAAACCCCAACTGATTCTGCGGCTCCAGCATCTCTAATGCCTTTAATAGCAATGTTCTGTGCAGAGGAGGTGTTTAACGGGTTACCCGTATTGATCGCTACACTTCCTTTGTTAGGAGGAGCGGTTTGGGTATAGCCGCCATAATCTCCAAGGGTTCTCAAGCTTAAAAGCGAATCGCTAATATTAACTTGGTCCGTAACTTGGCTACCGAATACTGCAGTGTCTCCAAAAATATTATAACCTAGTGATGTAATTGTGTCATTATCGGATCTAATGTTTTCCCCCATGTTAGCCGCAACAATTGTACTTTCAAAATCAGCGTTAAGGCTATAGATGTTACTTGTTCTAAATGCAATTCCTGCTCCCCATGGGGCTGAATTACCAACAACTGTAGAATTATAAATAGAGAATGAGGACGAACTGTAAGGGGTGTAGCAGTAAATACCTCCTCCTAAACCATTAGCCGTATTATTAGTAATAGTAGATTTATTGACGTTGAGTGTGCCATACTGACCAGCATATATACCGCTTCCGCTATTACCCGAATTATTGGAAAAAGTACAACCCAAAACATGTATTGTAGTTGAGGTAAAGTATAAACCCGCTCCTTGGCTGGCAGTGTTTTCTTTAAAGGTGGTATAATTAAAATTTATTTTGCTCTTGGTGTTTACACCACCCCCAAATGTGGCGTCATTTCTAGAAATTGTACAGGAATCTACGGTCATCACATTCGCGAAATACGAAAAATAGATTCCTCCAGCTCTTGTTCCTGCACTATTACTGTCTATCACTGTTTTTGTTAAATCCAGTTTTCCTACGGAGTTTATAGCGCCACCATTAATAGAGGCATAGTTTTTAAAGAATCTAGAACCCGTTATTAGTACAGTATCATTAATGTGTTCGTAAAACCCACCACCATGTAAAGAAGCTGAATTATTTTCAAACGAGCTATTTATTATTTGCGAAGGGCCCTCTGCATGAAAATAGGCTCCAGCACCCGTTTGTGCGGAGTTACCCGTAACCTTTGAATTGATCAGCCTCATCAAAACAAAATAGGTGCAAATTCCACCGCCAAAATCTGTTGCACTGCAATTTTGCACGGCAGACTGTGACATAATTAGAAGAGGTGATTTTGCTGTAGAAGACGTGGTTGAAGAAGAATAGATTCCGCCTCCATACTTACCATGACAATTTCTAATTATGGAATTACGCAGAAAAAGTGTATCCAATCTATAACTTACAGAAAGCCCTGCGCCACCCCCAGTCCAAGCATTGCCATTAATAATGGCCAAACTATCCAATACTACATTCCTTATTCCGGTAGCATTGAATGGGAAGCTTACTACCAATACACGACTTAAGTTTTGACCGCTGATATACAGTGTGTCAGTAGCAGAAAATAAGCCCTTTACAATAATTCTTTTTTCAATATAAATATGGGTACTAAGCTTTATAGTGTCACTACCACTTGCAAGCAACATTGGGTTAAAGCGGATGGTATCATCGTCCATCGCTGAGGAAATGATATCTCTCAGTGAGCCCAGTCCTGTATCGTTTAAATTATTAACCACTAACGTGTTTGAAAAACCAGAAATGGCAATTACGAATAGGGTAAAGACTAGAAAGACTGCTTTCATGAGAATAGGGTAAGGCACAAAGTTAATGAATAACCAGAGCCTTTGTGTTAAAGCTACTTTTGATTAAATTTTAAACGATTGATTAGGAACTAAAACTTCTTCATTAAATAGTACTTTTGCCGCCTAATTTTTAAAACGTAACAAACCCATGCAACTTGCTAAAGGACAGTATGAAATTGATGGGGTAAATGTGTTGGAGCTTTGCAAAGAACACGGCACACCCCTTTATGTGTATAACACCCAAAAAATGGAAGCGCAGTACAAACGCTTAACCACCGCTTTTAAGGGTCGAAAACATAAAATCAATTACGCCTGTAAAGCCCTTAGTAATATCAATGTTTTGCGATTTTTTAAGAGTTTAGGAAGTGGTTTGGATACCGTTTCTATTCAAGAGGTGCAGCTAGGTTTAAAGGCCGGCTTTAAAGCCAAAGACATTATTTATACGCCCAACGGTGTTTCTATAGAAGAGATTAAAAAGGCCGTAGAGTTGGGCGTTCGCATTAATATTGATAACCTCAGTATTTTAGAGCAATTTGGGCACCTTTACGGGAATAGCTACCCTGTTTGTATTCGCTTAAACCCACATATTATGGCGGGTGGTAATATTAAAATTTCCACGGGGCACATTGACTCAAAGTTTGGCATTTCCATTCATCAAACACGCCATTTAGAGCGTTTGGTGAAAAGTTTAAATATTAAGGTTGAAGGTTTGCATATGCACACCGGCAGCGATATTTTAGATGTAGATACTTTTTTAAAAGGAGCCGAGCTATTGCTAAGCATTGCTCATGATTTTAAAGATTTAAAATACATCGATTTTGGTAGCGGTTTTAAAGTGGCGTACAAGCCCAATGATATTGCTACCGATATTGAAGAATTGGGCACCAAAATGACAGAGCTATTTGGTAGTTTTTGCAAAGAATATGGCCGTGAGTTGGAGCTGGAGTTTGAGCCCGGTAAATTTTTGGTAAGCGAGAGCGGCTACTTTTTTTGTAAAGTAAATGTGGTAAAGCAAACTACGGCTACCGTATTTGCCGGAGTAGATACCGGTTTAAACCATCTTGTACGCCCCATGTTTTATGATGCCTATCATCATATCCAAAATATGAGCAACCCCGAGGGGCGCACACGCGTTTATACCGTGGTGGGATATATTTGTGAGACGGACACTTTTGCCAGCGACAGACAAATTACCGAAATCAGCGAAGGCGATATTTTAGCTTTTAAAAATGCAGGCGCCTACTGCTTTACCATGGCCAATAATTACAACAGCCGTTTTAAGCCAGCCGAGGTTTTAATTCATAAAGGCAAAGCGCACCTTATTACCAAGCGCCAAAATTTAGACGATATTTTGAGAAATCAGTTGGAGGTAAGTTTGTAATCAAACGAAGTTACAGGAAGAGTAAGGTGTGCTTGTTTAGTTTACTTTGATTTTTTTATGTTGGTTAATGTGCTAAATTCCTGATTTGAGATGATTACGTAAAAGGCTGTTTTACTAGAATTTTTTTACATATCTTTCGGGCATAGTTATTATAAAGTTGGGAAGGTAAGGCTGGATTTTACTGGCAAATCCTATTTACGTAAGGTTAATGATTGTGAAAGTATAAAATGGCCATGGCGGTTTTTATCCGCGCTGCTAGGTGGTTTAAATTTAATAGGTATATATTTTAAATATGTTACAGTGTTATTTGGAAGAAGATAGTGTTGGAAGCCCAGCATTGCATGCAAAAATGGTGAGCTTTTTGGCTTATTTAACGGCAAATTCTATAACCCTACCAAGCCAGTCAGATCAAGATGCAATAAACACGTTGCTAGTAGATTTAGACGCAACAGGGAAATTAGGATCTCTGCATACCCTTTGGTTGAACCGCGGAAGCCTAGATACTTGGACTACCATAAACGTGGTAGACCCGGGCAACTTTACTTTAGTGCAAAAAAGGACGGTTATAGCAGACCCTGGAAAAGGATGGAAAACCTTGCATGAAGGAGGGTTTGATACCGGGTATAATCGCTCCGTTGAGGGTAGCGCTCAGTATTTGTCTACCGGAGTTTTTGTTCATGGGCTTTTGGCCGATAATAATACGATGGTTGATAAGGGAGGTTACCTCAACCTTAAGGTAACAGGTAATAGAGAGATAGAGTGGTCGGCTAACTTTGTGGCACCACATAAAAGCACTTACTCTTTGGTAGATGTAACTGGGTTAATTATTGTAAATGCTGAAAACTATCAAGAAACGCTTTCGTTTGATGGATCAGTATTGCAAACTTTTGGCACACCAGGAAACTCATCAAATACAGCAGTAAGCAATGGAAACATAGGCTTAATGGGCATACTATACCAAGGAGGAATAATACAATGTATGAAAAGTACACTGGGGGCTGCTTTTATAGGGGTATCCGTTTCGGGGCAAGATGCCGCTTTTGCTGCTGCCTTTAATAAATTTTATGGTTACCCATAATTGGCTTTTGATGTTGAGACACTTACTGAGGTGCCATTGGAAGTGTAATTGCTTGATGAAAAATATATTAGAGGTTACCTTTTAGTTAACCAAGTTTGCATTAACGCTCTAAACAACACCTTTTTGGTTGAAAATTAGGACTTGTTAATTTTAACGTTATCCTACGATGTTTAAATTATCTAACCATTAGTACCACTTTGGGAAGTATTATTTTTTACCTCGTAGCTTTTTCAAGCTTCTTTTTTAATGGACTGCCATCATTTTGGTTTATTGTAAGCGATAAGCCAATGCTAAAATTTTCATTACTCCACGTTATGCCTGCATTTTTAGTAAATCTGTTTTTTTCGGATAAGTTGAATGATGCAAAAATGTTTGCAAAAACTTTAAGTGAGTCATCTATAGATAAATTCGATGCTCCAAGGTACTTATTGTTCCAAGGTGAGTAAATATCCACTTCTCCCACGGGTGTCGTGCCTGGGACTACAAAATTTATTTTCATTCCTCTTGCTAGAGCATCTCCTTTAGAGCTACTTGAGAGGAT
The DNA here is from genome assembly GCA_937146805.1 of uncultured Owenweeksia sp. Classification (GTDB taxonomy): domain Bacteria; phylum Bacteroidota; class Bacteroidia; order Flavobacteriales; family Schleiferiaceae; genus Owenweeksia. The sequence goes on from CAKZRR010000011.1 coordinate 5,097, forward strand.
CTGTAGCTCCATGTTGTATTTTTTTTCAAAATTGGCCATTAAACAGAAATAGTTTGTTTTTAATTCTTGAAAGTTGAATGGCTTAAAATCCTTTACCTTAATATTATTTATAATAGGAAAAGTATCTATTTGCCTTACACTCTTTCTTCCTTCCAAAACAAAGGCGTTACTGTATAAATGTTGTTCTAAATACAGTGATCTAAAAAAATATTTTTTTCGAAAATACCAGACGTATTTGACTTTCTTTCCGCTGCTTTCATTTTTATATTCACCGATATCGTAAATGGTAATCTCTTTAATAAAAGAGCTGGTATCTTGATAGAAAAAAGCTACATAGCCTTCATAGTTATACATAAAAGCATTAAGGCCTCGGTAGTTAGCGTCACCATACTGTAAATTCATGCTTATATCAAAGGAATTTTTATCGAACACAACGGGCTTAGCACCACGAGATTCTTCCCACTGGATAACATCTTCCAAGAGAAAGCAGGTGTCGCAATAATCAAAACTGAAGGTGCAGTCCTCGGGTAGTGGGTATGTTTTATACACTTCGACTATTTTGCTAACCTCTTCTTCCTTAGGGATATTGCATGATATGGCCAATACTAGAATAGTGAGGAAACCCCATTTTGGTGAAGAAAAAAGCATAATGTTATATGGTTTTAGATTTGACTTCGTATTGAGCAAGATAGATATAAACCGTTGTTTTATTGGCTTGTTAAATACGATATACTTTTACCGCAAATATTACCAAGTTTGGTGCTAGATTGGAATACCGATGCAGTAAGGTTTTACGAACGCCTAGGCGCCCATGTTGAACGTGAATGGTGGAACTGTAAATGGGATTTGAGGGATGGACTGTAAACAATTGTTTGCGATAAATTGAGTCAGTGGTATTTTTTACCTCGTAGCTTTTTCAAGCTTCTTTTTTAATGGACTGCCGTCATTTTGGTTTATTGTAAGCGATAAGCCGATGCTAAAATTTTCATTGTTCCACGTTATGCCTGCATTTTTAGTAAACCTGTTTTTTTCGGATAAGTTGAATGATGCAAAAATGTTTACAAGAATTTTAAGTGAGTCATCGATAGCTAAATTTGATGCACCAAGGTACCTGTTGTTACCACGTGCGGGCCGGCTTTCGCTAACGCCTGGGATCATAAAATCAAAAAACAACCCCCTTGTTAGTGTGTCTTCTTTAAAATTATCGGGCAATAATTGTAGCTCCATGTTATATTTTTCCTCAAAATTGGCCAATAAACAGAAATAGTTCGTTTTTAATTCTTGAAAATTGAATGGCTTAAAATCCTTTACCTTAATATTGTTTACAATGAGGGAAGTGTCTGGTTGGTGAACACTCTTTCGTTCTTCCAGAACAAAGGCGTTACTGTATAAATGTTGTTCCAAATACAGTGATCTAAAAAAGTACTTTTTATAAATGCTCCGTGCGTTTATTATCTCCTTCTCACTGGTCTTATTTTTATATTTATCAAGATTGTAAATGACAATTTCCTTAATAAAAGTATTGGAGTCTTGATAAAAGAAAGCAACATATTGCTCGTGATTTCTCATAATATACCCCAAATCCTGATGGTTAATATCTCCATACCGTAAATTCATACTTATATCAAAGGAATTTTGATCGAATTCAACGGGCTTAGCACCACGAGATTCTTCCCACTCAATGATTTCTTCCAAGAGGAAGCAGGTGTCGCAATAATCAAAATTGAAAGTACATTCATCAGGTGACGGGTATACTTTATCCACTACAACCTTTTTTCTAACCTCTTCTTCCCTAGGAATATTGCAAGAAATGGCCAATACTAGAATAGTGAGGAAACCCCATTTTGGTGAAGAAAAAAGCATAATGTTATATGGTTTTAGATTTGACTTCGTATTGAGCAAGATAGATATAAACCGTTGTTTTATTGGCTTGTTAAATACGATATACTTTTACCGCAAATATTACCAAGTTTGGTGCTAGATTGGAATACCGATGCAGTAAGGTTTTACGAACGCCTAGGCGCCCATGTTGAACGTGAATGGTGGAACTGTAAATGGGATTTACAAAGTTGTAGCTAATTTTAGCTTGGAGCGCCTTGATCTAAATTACGCGTTGTGTATTTACAAAAACCATTCGCCAAGAGGTACAAGTATGTGTATATCTAGTTCATGCAAAAACCACTGCCACCCGAGATGCCCATGCCCCACGTATGGAATTGGGTGCTGGCTCTACAGGGTTGATAAACATGGGGCTAAGCTACCGACCTAAAACTAAGTAACCTAAAAACACATTTCTTGTTTTACTCCTTTAAAGGCGCTGAAAGGCGCCTTTTTTTGTGGTATGCTAAAATTATAGACAAATGCTACCACCTCATAATACCCCCTTTTGTCTATGTAATACATTAAGTACATGTATTATATTTGAAGTAGGATAAAGGAAATATAAACGTAACTCAGTTACGTTTACTAACTTGTTGGTACCAATTAAAAAATGACCGAAAAGAAAAAATTAGACGAGAATCAAATTTGGACAACAGTAATGACGGTATTACCAGTTGTGATTTTGATGAATGCAGGTAATGAGTTGACTGATGATGGCGGAATGCGTGTTTTGTACGCAGGTGTCTTTGGCGGAATAGGCGGATTAATTGGATTTGGCGCTAATTACTTGACAAAGGACAAAAGTAGATTGGTGAAAATATTGACCTCTGCCGCAATCGTCTTAAGCTGTGGCTTAACCTTATTTTTTCTCTCGTCCAAACCAACTGATACGGAGATTTTAGATGAAGAATGGACGACTCAAAAGATAGGGATGATTGAATTTGATTCTCCGACTAAACTTGAATTACAGACAAGTAAAATTCCTGAATCAGTAAAATGGTTTTATAGCGAAATGAACCTTTACTCTGATGAAGGGACTGATAGAATAACCTCATTTATGGAAACCAAAATTCTTATTGACACTCTAACAATTGAAAATTCTTATTCAGGTGCATTGGAGGGGATGCTGAATAAATTGAATGTGAATATGGACGAGGTTGAATTAGAGGTTTTCGGTGCAGATGAAGAAGAAGTTTCATCTATGTTCTCATTTGAGCTGAACGGGAAAAAAGTCAATGGTTATGGGTTCATGTATATGAATAAAGAAAGACTTGAATCAATATGGTTAATGCCACTGAAAAGAGGTTTTTCTAAAGATTACATTGAAGAATTTGATGCAGGGATAATACCTGATTATGAATAAAAAAGGTGCTAACAAAGAACTGAGCTAAAATCCAACTAAAAACGGCCTATTTTTCACTTTGAAACTCAGTTAACTGCAAGTTGTTTTGCGGCTTTGCTGCCCTTAGTTTAAAAGTTGCTGGGGCAATGGTTCTTTTTATAAATGCCTTTTTTACCTTTATAGGGCTGTTTTAAAAAAATGCAAATGCCTAATCACATCCGTGATTAAGCCTCTGTAAAACAGCATTTTATTTCAAAATTTAACACTCTTTTTATTGGTGAATTCCATTACTGCACATAAAACGGTAGCCCACTTCGACCTCGATAGTTTTTTTGTTTCGGTAGAGCGATTGGGCAATAGCGCCCTACTAAACAAACCTATTTTGGTAGGAGGTACTAGCAGCCGTGGCGTAGTAGCCTCTTGCAGTTACGAAACCCGAAAGTTTGGCATACACTCGGGCATGCCCATGCGTATGGCTTTACAACTTTGCCCGCAGGCCATTGCCATTAAAGGCGATAGCAGCCGCTACAGTAAATACTCCAATATTATTACCGAAATAATTAAAGAGGAGGTGCCGCTTTTTGAAAAACCGTCTATTGATGAATTTTACCTAGACCTTAGCGGGATGGATCGTTTTTTTGGCTGCTTTAAACTTAGCAACCACCTACGCGATAAGATTATTAAGGAAACGGGGCTGCCCATTTCTTTTGGTTTATCTATTAATAAAACAGTGGCCAAAGTAGCCACAGGCGAGGCCAAGCCCAACAATAAAATAGAGGTGAGCCGCGGAACCGAAAAACCTTTTTTATCGCCTTTGGCGGTAAACAAAATACCTATGGTGGGGCAAAAAACAGCTTTAACCCTAAACCGTATGGGGGTTAAAAAAATTAAAACGCTGCAAGAAATGCCCATTGAGCTGCTCGAAAAAGCCATGGGCAAAACGGGGTCTTCTATTTGGAAAAAAGCCAATGGTATTGATCACAGCCCCGTGGTAAACTACCAAGAGCGCAAATCTATCTCGCTAGAGCGTACTTTTCAAAAAGATACGATTGATGTAACCAAACTGCGTGAGCTGCTTATTGCCATGGCCGAAAACCTGGCTTACCAACTGCGCCAAGGAAACAAGCTTAGTGCCTGTATTACCGTAAAAATTCGCTATTCCGATTTTAACACCTACACCCTACAAAAGCGCATACCCTATACCAGCAATGATCACAGCATTATTAAAATAACCAAAGAACTGTTTGACAAACTGTACAACCGCAGGCTTTTGGTTAGGCTTATTGGCCTAAAATGCAGCCATTTGGTAGGCGGTGGTCACCAAATAAATTTATTTGAAGACAGCGAAGAAATTATAAAACTTTACCAAGCTATGGATAAAATGCGCCAACGCTTTGGCAGCCATGTGGTAAAACGTGCGGTAAGCATGGAAGCAAAAACATTGGGTAGAGCCAACCCTTTTAACGGAACCGCTCCCATGATAATGGCGCACCGTAGGGCTTAATTACAAAGGCTGCCGCCATGCTCAACAATCATTCTACTTACTCATTTACCTATGGCACCGTATCGCCTAAACAAATGGTAGAATGGGCGCAGCAAGAAAATTTAGAACAGCTGGTTTTAACCGATATTAACAGTACTGCGGCAGGTATTGAGTTTGTACGCTTGGCGCAAGAGCATAACATTGCACCCGTTTTAGGGGTTGATTTTAGAAATGGTAACGAACAACTTTATGTAGCGTTGGCAACTAACAACCAAGGCTTTACCGAAATAAACAGTCACTTAAGTTTTCACCTTCAAAACAAGTTAGATTTTACTCCCCAAGCTCCTGCCTTTAACCATGTTGTGGTAATTTACCCTTTTAGCAAAGCGCCCAAAACCAAGCTACAGCTCTATGAGTTTATTGGCCTAAGCCCCTTGCAACTAGGGCAATTAAGGCTTTCTCCTTGGCGCTCTCAATTGCAAAAACTAGTAATTCTCCACTCCAATACTTTTAAAAACAAGCGCGATTTTAATACCCACCGCCTACTACGAGCCATTAACCAAAATGCCCTGCTCAGCAAATTACCTATTCAACAGCAGGGACTAGCCACTGATATCTATTCCACTCCACAGCAATTAAAAAATGCTTTTACCGAATACCCCCAAATACTAGCTAATACCCACGCACTTTTAAATCAATGCTCTATTAATTTTGAGTTTAAAAATTACCTACAATCTCAAAATCAGCAAGTATTTACACCCAAAGGCAGTTTAGCGGATGATCGCGAAAAAATACACCGCCTTTGCCAAGAAGGGCTGCTTTACCGCTACGGAGCGCAACCACCAAAATTGGTAACCGAACGACTGGAGAAAGAACTTTTGGTGCTCGAAAAGCGCGGCTACTACAGCTACTTTCTCATAAACTGGGATTTGGTGAATTACGCCCGTCACAAAAACTATTTTTACATAGGCCGTGGTAGTGGCGCCAACAGCTTAGTAGCTTATTTACTGCGTATTACCAACGTAGATCCTATTAAGCTCGATTTATATTTTGAACGCTTTATCAACCTCTCAAGGCAGCAGCCACCCGATTTTGACATCGATTTTTCGTGGCGAGATAGACAAGCTATTACCCAATATATTTTTGATCGCTACCCCAAAGCGGCTTTGTTGGGTTCGCACAATACTTTTAAATACAAAGCCACCGTACGTGAGCTGGGTAAAGTGCTGGGTTTGCCTACTGGCGATATTGACCAACTGCGCAAGCGCAACCAACTCCTGCACCAACTAGATGATTTGCAACAGCTGGTGGTAAAATACGGCAAACGCATTGAAGGTTTTCCACACAATGCCACCATCCACAGCAGTGGCATCTTAATTCCGCAAAACAGTATTCACCAATTTGGGGCTACCTTTTTACCGCCCAAAGGTTTTGCCACTACTCAGTTTGATATGTACTCGGCCGAAGACGTAGGCCTTTATAAGTTTGATATTTTAGGTCAAAGGGGCCTTGGGAAAATAAAAGATACCCTTCAAATAATTAAAGAAAATCATCCCGAAAAGGAACCTCTAAACATTGATAATACGGCACCTCTTTTTGAAGATTCTAAAATAAAAGCCCTGTTACAAAAAGGCGAAACCATGGCTTGTTTTTATGTGGAATCTCCCGCTATGCGCGGGCTCTTAAAAAAATTACGTTGCGATAATTACATAACCTTAGTAGCTGCCAGCTCTATTATTAGACCCGGTGTTGCCCAAAGCGGCATGATGGCCAAATACATAAAATTATACCGCCAACCTGAGTTGCAGCAATATACCCACCCCAAGCTTAAGGAGCTACTACAAGAAACTTACGGGGTAATGGTGTACCAAGAAGATGTACTTAAAGTAGCTCACTTTTTTGCAGGCCTAACAATGGAAGAGTCGGATATTTTGAGGCGCGGCATGAGCTGGAAGTTTAAAGAGCGAAACCGCTTTAATGAGGTGCGTGAAAAGTTTTTTAGCAACTGTAAAAATAAGGGCTACCCCGATGAAGTAACTCGTGAAGTTTGGCGCCAAATAGAAAGCTTTGCCAACTTTGCTTTTGCCAAAGGACACTCAGCCAGCTATGCTGTAGAAAGTTACCAATGCCTTTATCTAAAAGCCTATTATCCCTTAGCTTACTTGGTAGCCACCGTAAATAATGGTGGGGGTTTTTACAGCACCGAAACCTACCTAAACGAAGCTCGAAAGCTAGGCGCCACCCTAATAGCACCCTGTATTAATCACTCTCAAATGGAGACCGTATTACATGGTAAAAATGTATACTTAGGTTTTAATCTTATTAAAACTATCGATACCAACACCCTCCTAAAAATAGTGCAGTGCCGGGCAACAATTGGCTCCTTTCAATCTTTAAAACACTTTACCGATAGCGTTGAAATATCTTTGTTCAACCTTTGTATTTTGATACGGATAAATGCTTTTTACACGATAAACCCAGATAAAAAGGCTTTGCTTTGGGAAGCTCATTTTTTGATAGGATCAAACAAAAAAACGGTGCCTATTTCCAATCTCTTTCAAACCGAAAGCCCCATTTTAAAATTGCCTCCACTAGAGCATCACCCATTGGAAAATGCCGTGGACGAAATTGAAATATTAGGATTTCCGCTCAGCTCACCGTTTAACTTATTGGCCCAAAAACCACCGCTTACCCATTGCGCCAAAGATTTAAGCAAAGCCATTGGAAAGCAGGTGCAAGTATGCGCCTATCTTATTAATGTAAAAACAACCACCACCCGCGATGCCCGTGCCCAGCGCATGCAATTTGGTTGCTTTGTAGATAAACAAGGTGATTTTATTGATACCGTACATTGGCCTAGCTCGATGCAGCGTTACCCTTTTAGAGGCAAAGGTGTGTACTTACTTAAAGGCACCGTAGTACAGGAATACGATTTTATAAATATTGATGTAAGCTACTTAGAAAGACTGGCTTATGTGAATTTTGAAAATGTATAACTTCCATTTATCATCCTGGGGAGTGCAAGTAGAAACTCAAGCCCATTCTTCTAATCCAAGTAGTTCTTAACATCTACATTTAAGGTATCCAAGATAATCTCAGGAGCTGTTATGGTGTCACCATATTTATCGCCCAACCATTCTACAAATTGGTTACGAGGCAATTGTTGACCCCTAACAAATTTTAGGTAAGTTTTTTTTGATAATACTAAAGATGGAAAAGGCTTGATATCAAGTTTTATTGATAAAAAACCAATCAATGTATCTCCCATATATTCGTAAGAATGTATCTCATCATCAATGTAATAATTGGGGTCAGAAAACCAAGTTTTCATCGGTTTACTCATTTGATAGGACGGATTGCCTGAAAGGAGTTCTGGATAATAATTTGAATTGGAGAGAAATAGCTTTTGTTTTCTGTTGTAGTATGCCCACAACTTTTTGTCTTCACCCAAGCTTTGGGTTTCGAGCCTCACAGAATCTTTAGAAACTCTTACATATGACAAACCTCCTCCTTGGTCGGGACTAAACCAACCACTATCTACCGCTATTTTTTGGTCAAAAGAATCCCATTTATTACGTACAAATGCTTCATCTGTTTCCAATGTATCACGCGAGTCTATAAAAAGGCGATACTCTTTATCTTCATAATACTTAGTGCGGTTTAATAAATCCAACTTGTCAGAAGCTACGAACGTTAAATTTTTGATAACAGATTTGTCTTGAGTTAAATCGTATTCAAAGGTGATTTGATATAGTGCGTCTAAATAATCAATCCCATCAACTAACCACGTGCCAATGGGTCTGCCATTTTCAACCGCTCCTTCAAAAACAAAAATATTAGCACTATAGCTGCCGTGAATTTGACCGGTGTATCTTTTGCCTCCGGATAAAAATAAATACCCTTGAATTTGCTGCCATAGAAAGCCTCGATAGCTTGTTCTAACATTTTGAACTTGAAGCTCGGAAATACAAACGCCCTCGAGTTTATGAGGATTGGGAATTTTAATGGAGCATATTACAGTGTCTTCAAAATGCGAACCATATATCGAATCAACTAAATAATCACAAGTAGTTTTTTTTCCAAAGGCTATATCTGTTTTATTAAAAAACAGGGCAAAAAAACCAAGCATTAAACTTAAAACTAGAGAGCTGCTAATTACTTTCATATCGCTATTGAACACTAAATTGTTTAAAGGTAAAAATAAACAGCAAGTCCTTGTGGCGTAATATCAAAAAAACAAACCAACACAAAGGCTCTTACAGTTAATCACTAGTCAACCTCTTTAGTTTACGCATTAGAGGGCTGCTCTTATGCTGGTTGGTATTAGTATAATGGTAAAGTGCAAGGTTTTGTTCTCTAAATGTTAAACCATCAGGGTCTAGCCGTAAAGTATGTTCAGAATAATTAATTTCGAAAATGTGACTTAGCACAAACTGGCATTCTAAAAATGAAGAGTCACTTGATTCCATATATTTTTGATCATACCAAGGTCCTGAAAGGTTCGGACTTTTTAGAGTGATATATGGTAGAAAATTAAAATTTGATCCACAATAATTATATTCATAAGAGACCAACCTAGACCACTCCGGCTGCATCCCGCGGTTTACTGTTAAAGAATAATCGCCTGTCTTGTTGGTTGTCTTCGCAAAGCACAATGCGTTATCAACCAACGCCTCTAAACAGAAATGTTTAGTAGGATACACTTTTATTTTGTTTTCAATAATAGCGGTATCTATTAGGTTAACACTTTTTCTTGACTCTACAATATTTTTGTTTGAATATAAAAATTCATCCAAATATTTAGACTCATTGTAGTATTTTGTGGTTTTTGAAAAACTGTACAGAATTTTTTTTCCTGATTCCTGATTTAGATACTCTGAAAGTGCGTACCGGCTAAACTCTTTTACGGCACTCGTGGTATCCTGATAAAAAAAGAATAAGTTGTTTTCGGAAATGTACTCACCAAATCTATCCTTATAAGCCCTATTAAGGGCAATGGCGTTTGCATTGGCATCAATGTCTACTTGTATTGCTCCCCTACCCAATTCCCAAATTATAATTTCATCTTTTGTTAGGCAAGAGTCACACTTTGTAAAAGCCGAAACGCAATTAAGCGTATCTATCTTCTTTTTATTATTCTCATAATTTACACTTGCCGAATCTATTGTTTCCGATTCTTGAACCGGAGGCTTAATATTATTGCAACTAACAAAAGTTAGGACTAACGTAAATGATAATACGTGTTTTACCGCTAAAAGCAATTTACCAGTACAGTTTTTCGAATCAATCATAATCTGTTTTATTAGTGCCTTTCAACTTCATCAAAAAATCAATAAAGTCTGTTACGTCCAATTCATTCCATATCTCTCACCGCCTTCCTATACAAATCCAGGTACTTAGGGCCAATATTTTCTATCGAAAAAAGAGCCGCTTGGGTTTTCGCATTTTGCTTAAAACGCGCGTGTTTTGCTTCATC
>CAKZRR010000012.1 GCA_937146805.1 uncultured Owenweeksia sp.
CTAAACAATACCTTTGCCAAATGAGACAAGCAAAAAGCGATTTTATTGCCGAGGCCATTGCCGATTATGAGGCCATGAACCAGGAGGAACAGGGGAAAATGATAGTACAGGTATTGGAAGACCAGCCTGTGTTAATGGGCTTTATAACGAATTTATCGGATGATTTTAGTGATGCCCAACATGAGGCCATTGTAGATTCGGCTGTTATTTTGATAAACGCCTTTATATCAGCTAGCATACCAGTAGAGCTGGTTCCGCATCAAATGGTAGAAGAGGTAATTAAAGATAAAGTAGATAGCTACGAAGAAAAAGCCAAGGAGCTTACGGAGGTTTCTACAGCCAGTTTAATGGAGCTTTCGGATAGCCCCAAAGTTTTTGAAGACCTACGAAACAGAGCTCTGTTTAAAAGCAAAAACAGCGAGACGGGCCCAGAAGTGCAGCTTAATTTTCACATGGCTTTAGATACGGTAGTTTCCATTATAGAGCGCTCGGTAGCCTACGAAATGGAAAAGAGCTAATGGAAGCCAAGGCGGTAGTTGACAAAATGTACAATGGCGATGCTTTTAGTCAATGGCTGGGTATTGAGCGCATGGAAGAAAAAGCAGGTTACTCAAAATTGAGAATGACGGTGCGCGAAGAAATGACCAACGGTTTTAAAATAGCACATGGCGGAATTACCTATTCATTGGCCGATAGTGCCCTGGCCTTTGCCAGTAATTCGCATGGCCGCCAAGCCGTGAGTATCGAAACCAGTATTTCGCACACCAAACCAGTGCATATTGGCGATGTTATCATCGCGGAAGCAAAAGAATTAAACCTAACCAACGCTACGGGTATTTATGATGTAAAAGTAACCAACCAAAATGATGAGGTAGTGGCACTTTTTAAAGGAACGGTATATAGAACAAAGAAAGAGTGGAGCAGCTAATTTAATATTGAATACGTGATATTTAATATTTGGGAAGAATGACAAGTCAAGAGTTAAAGGATAGAACTAAGAGTTTTGCAAAAGGCTGTCTTAAGCTTTTGATTGCTGAAGGCCGAAATGACAAACTATTTTGGCACATCGAAGGTCAACTGATTAGAAGTTCTACCTCTGTGGCAGCCAATTATCGTGCTGCTTGCTTGGCTCAAAGCCGACCTTCTTTTACGGCAAAAATCAGCATTGTTCTAGAAGAGGCGGATGAAAGTATTTTTTGGCTAGAACTTTTGGAAGAAGAGCTCGAAATTAAGGATCAAAGTAAATTACAAGAATTAAAAAAGGAAGCGCAGGAGTTAACCAACATATTTGCTTCAACACGAAAGCGCTTACAAGGCGGCTCTGGCAAATCTTAAATATTAATTTTTCAATATTAAATATAAAATGAAAGACGCATACATTATAGACGGAATACGCACACCAATTGGAAGTTTTGGTGGCACGCTGTCTGCGGTAAGAGCAGATGATATGGGAGCACATGTTATTAGAGAACTGATGGCACGTAACCCAAGTTTGGATCAAGAAATGATAGCCGATGTAATAATGGGTTGTGCCAACCAAGCGGGTGAGGATAATAGGAACGTAGCTCGTATGTCTTCACTTTTAGCAGGGCTTCCTTTTTCCGTTCCCGGAGAAACAGTAAACCGACTTTGCGCCTCAGGAATGAGTGCCACAGCCCAGGCCATGCGTGCAGTTCGTAATGGCGATGGCGATGTATTTGTTGCAGGAGGATTGGAGCACATGACCCGAGCACCTTATGTAATGAGCAAGCCAAGTAAAGCCTATGGCACCGATTCCAAAATGTACGATTCGAGCTTTGGCTGGCGCTTTGTAAACCCTGCCATGTTTAAGCTTTATGGTACGGATGCGATGGGCGAAACGGCAGAAAATTTAGTGGAGCTTTACAATATTAGTCGCGAGGATCAAGATGCCTTTGCCTACTGGAGCCAAATGAAAGCTACCGAAGCGCAAAACAATGGCAGACTGGCCAAAGAGGTTGCCATGGTAACAATCCCACAAAGGAAAAAGGATCCTATCATTTTTGCGAAAGATGAGTTTGTAAAACCAACAAGCACACTAGAGATTTTGGGCAAACTTCGTCCTGCATTTAAGAAAGAAGGCGGTTCAGTAACAGCTGGTAATGCATCGGGACTTAACGATGGAGCAGCGGCACTTTTGGTAGCCTCAGAAGATGGGGCAAACAAGAATGGCTTGAAACCAATGGCAAGAATAGTATCTATGGGCGTTGCGGGTGTAGAGCC
>CAKZRR010000013.1 GCA_937146805.1 uncultured Owenweeksia sp.
CCGTGTTAAAATATCAATGTTTTTAGGGATTACAAGCCAGTAAAATTGAATCTCAGATTTTTATCGGACACTATTGAAAAAAATAATAAAAATAAAATTTTTCATCTCTATTTGGTAATGTAAGTTCATTGAGGAATTATTAATTATCAGTTGGTATTCAAATTTAAGAAAATTTGCTCACCTTAGAGGAAAACTGATTGTTTTAGGATTGAACTGGATACATCGGCTTAAAGCTTTACGGGTTTAGGTAAATTACTTATGGATAAGTTACTGTATAGCTGTTAGAATTCAAATCTTGTAGACTAATATCCTTACGTTTTAGAATATTATAATCAATTCTAACTTGCGAAAAGTCATACTTAGCCAAAGTATCATTATCAAAGAAAAATACACTTAATGTATCTGCTGGCAGTTGAGCAAAAAAGTCCTCCCATTCCCTATTTTGGTCATATGGTCTTCTATTGCCTAATTCAAGCATTAAAAGACTCCCTTCTTTATTTGGCACAATAGTATCTGGAAAGGATTCACTAATTAAGAATGAAACTCCATTATTGCTGTTGTTTTGAATCCAAAATCTTGAAACTTCCTTCGCACCAAGAGGAGCTTTCTCACAACTACTGGACATACAAACAATAGAAATTACTAATAAAAAGGTTTGTTTTAAAATCATAGTTTCAAGTTTTTAAAAGGATAACCACCACATAAATAGCAGCGGTGGGCGGGTTAGTGCAAAATACCAGTCGTAAACATACTCTCTTGAGTAGGCCTTATCATTCCAAGGTTATGCCACCTCGAGTTCTATCAAGAGATGCTGGGTCTTGTTTTTTTAAAATCTAAGAGCCATTCTGTTTGCATGTATCTCATTCCATCCTAAAAAGTGAGTTTCTTTTCGAAGGAAATAATCTCTACGGAATACATACTAGATGAAATTTCGTTCTGTGATTCCGGTGTTAACTCTTTTCCTCTAAAAAAAGTCGAATTTAAGAAAATTCATTCACCTTAGAGGGGGGCTGATTGTTTTAGGATTGAACTATATACATCGGCTTAAAGCTTTATGGGGTTAGGTAAACCAAGCGCTAATGGCCTACTTTTGTTTTATGGATAATATGCAAGAGGTTTATACGGCTAGTATTCGCAAGCAATTTGAGTATTACAAGTTACTAGGAGACAAAACTTTTAGTCAATTGAAAGAGGATGAGTTGTTTTGGCGGTTTAATGAGTCCTCTAACTCTGTTGCAGTTATTGTAAATCACCTTTCGGGAAACATGAAATCGAGATGGACGGATTTTTTGATTTCTGACGGAGAGAAGGATTGGCGAGATAGGGATAAAGAGTTTCAATCCATTATTAAAACCAAGGAAGAGTTATTGTGCAGGTGGCAAGAGGGTTGGAATTGTTTATTTGGAGCATTAGACAGTTTAAACCCTGTAAATTTTGAAACAGAAATTTTCATCAGAAACCAATCGCACACAGTTATAGAAGCCTTAAATAGGCAGTTAGCCCATTACGCGTATCACCTAGGGCAAATTGTTTACCTAGGTAAAATGATACAAGGTGATAAGTGGGAAAGCTTGAGCATTACCAAAGGGAAATCGAATGACTTTAACCAAAGAAAATTTGCCAAAGGAAAACACGGAGGGCATTTTTCGGATGATGTAAAGTGAGTATGTGTTAGTTGCAGCTTGAATAATTAACGGCAAAAAAAATCCCAAAGGATACTTCCAATGGGATTTTAAAATAACAGGTAACTAGTTTGTTTACAGTAATTTTTTAATAAGACCGGTTACCACTCCCCAAATTCTAAAGTCCATAAACTCCGTAATTTTAATGGGGGCGTAGTTTTTATTTTCAGGTTGTAGGTACAAATCGTCATCTCTGCGGTACAAGCGTTTTACCGTAAACTCGCCATCAATAACCGCTAAAATAATATTGTTATTGGCGGCTGGTAATGATTTATCTACAATTAAAAGATCGCCATCATCAATGCCCGCATCTACCATAGATTGGCCATTTACGCGTACACAAAACGTAGAATTACGATTTTTAATAAGCTCTTGGCTTACGTTTATAGTAGATTCAAAAGACTCTGAAACGTAGGTAGGATTTCCTGCAGCTACACTCACCTCAAAATAGGGTAAACTTACCGCGCTGGTATCGTTAATAGATAAGATTTCGGTCACCTTCATTGGTTAAAAATTTCAGCCTAAATATACAAGGCTTCTAAGCTTTTACGCAAAAAAGGTTATTAAATGTTATTAACTACATTATTTTTTTGATAACCCGCAGTTTGTGAGTATGTTTTCCGTTTTCGGGGTTAAAAATGCCAGTTTGGTCTAGCTGGTCAATGCGTACTTTTCCACTTGCGTGGAGAATTTTATGGTCGCTTAAAATAATTCCCACGTGCGTAATTCTACCTTCTGCATTATCAAAAAAGGCTAAATCGCCTATTTCACTCTCTTCAATAAAGCTAAGAGTTTGCCCTAGTTCGGCTTGTTGGTATGCATCTCTGGGTAAGCTAAATCCGCAAAGGCGATACACCATTTGGGTAAAACCCGAGCAATCAATACCAAAAGGAGTACGCCCGCCCCATAAATAAGGCGCATGTAAGTACAGCGAGGCAAAATTCACTATTTCGGTACGAGGTGATTTTTGAGCACAAATAGAACCTGAAAACTCATATGCATGCTCACTAATTTTAAGTTGTTTTTGCTGATAGAAAGGGAGTGGCGAGCCTGGGAAAATGGGAAATACTAATTGGCTGTTAGCTTGCGCCACCATTTCTACCATATCGCTGCTGTAGCTTAATGGCTTTTTAAGTGCGCCCCGATAAAAACCGGGGCTGCACTGTAGGTATTGTTTATTGTCAATCCATCCCTCGTAGTCATCATGCGCCAAGCGAATAAAACTCCACATGGCTTGTTGCTCCAATATTTCAAAACATTCACCAAATAATACTTGGTTTATCATTTCGGAAGGATCCGCGGCTTCTTTACGTAAAGGAACCGCGCTGAGGTGACAAATACCGTATTGCATAGGTTTGCTTTTAGGCCATTGATTCAATCACCACAGCTGATGCGCCACCGCCACCATTGCAAATTCCGGCTGCACCGTATTGGCCATTATTTTGTTGTAACACATTAATAAGCGTAACCAAAATACGCGCACCCGAGCAACCCAATGGATGCCCAATAGAAACCGCACCACCATTTACGTTGGTTTGATTGGCATCGATGCCCAATAGTTGCATATTGGCTAAACCTACCACAGAGAAAGCCTCGTTAAGCTCGTAATACGAAATCTCTTCTTTGTTTAAACCAGCTTTGGCTATGGCTAATGGTACGGCCTTGGCAGGAGCGGTAGTAAACCATTCCGAATCTTGGGCAGCATCGGCATAACCTTTAATTTTGGCTAAAGGTTTTAAGCCAAGCTCGCTTGCTTTTTCGGCACTCATTAAAACTAAGGCTGCAGCACCATCGTTTAAAGTAGAAGCATTGGCAGCGGTTACGGTACCTTCTTTTTGAAAAACAGGACGTAATTGAGGTATTTTTTCAAAACGTACTTTATTGTACTCTTCATCTTCGCTAAAGATGATTGGGTCGCCCTTACGTTGTGGAATTTCAACAGGAATTACTTCGTTGGCAAATTTGCCATTTTCCCATGCTACTCCACTACGTTTGTAACTTTCAATAGCAAAAGCATCCTGTTCCTCACGGCTAAATTTCATTTCGCTGGCGCAAGTCTCGGCACAATTACCCATGTGCTTGGCTTGGTATACATCTGTAAGGCCATCTTTTACAAGACCATCAATCATTTTGATGTCTCCCAGTTTTTGACCATTTCTACCGTTGAGGTAATGAGGTACGCTGCTCATATTCTCCATTCCTCCAGCCACAATAATATCAGCATCACCACACTTAATAGCCTGTGCAGCTTGCATTACGGCTTTCATGCCGGATGAACATACTTTGTTAATAGTGGTACAAGGCACATCTACACTTAAACCAGCGCCCAAAGCTGCTTGACGAGCAGGAGCCTGTCCTTCGTTGGCTTGCAATACATTGCCCATAAGTACTTCTTGCACCAAGTTTGGGTCCAGGTTAATTTTATCCAAAGCACCTTTTATGGCAGCAGATCCTAAAGCAGTGGCGGGTACCCCTGCTAGGCTTCCACCAAAACTTCCAATGGCGGTACGCACGGCAGAAACTATAACAACTTCTTTCATATTTTATCGTAAATTAATTTTCAATTTTGAGCTGCGAAAATACAGAAATTTGATACGAAATGGGCGAGCAGTTGTTTATGCCTACTTTTGGGGTCTGACAAGCTTATGAGAAAAATTTTATTGTTCATTCAAAATCACCAAACACGCCTTTCGGGTATCGTGTTGTTTGTTGTTTCGGTAGCCGTTGTGGTGTATTTAAATCCTCGAGAAATTAAATTTAAATACGAGTTTCAGAAAGGGAAACCTTGGCTCTACGAAAATTTGGTAGCGGATTTCGATTTTCCCGTTTTTAAAACGGAAGAAGAAATGGCAGCTGAAAAGGAGTTACTCAAAGAAAATAAGCCGCTATTTTTAGAAAAGGACAGCCAAGTAAAAGAAGGGGCGCTTCAAGGTTTTGAAAATGATTTTGATAAGGCTTGGGATGCTTGGATTAAGGATAAAAATGTTTTGGAACGCACTTTTAGAAGCAGTGAGTATTCCAAAGAGAAAAGAAACATACTTAAGGCAAAGGCTATTTCAAGGCTAAATGCCATTTATACCCAAGGTGTTTTAAAGCCTTTTGAAGGACAAAGTAATTTTAAAAACGAGGTTTATCTTGAACAAGGCGGCTTAAGTCATAGAGTAAAACTGGATGACTTTCATAATATACAATCTGCTGGGGATGTTTTAAAGTTGGCTTTTACTAAAGAGCCGGTGGCTTTGCGAAGGATGGTAGTTGGAGCCGCATTAGATCAAATTAATTACAATGTGAGCTACGAACCGGTTAAAACCGAAAATTATTTACAGTCGCAAATTGAGGCCATTGTACCTGCGCATGGCGCTGTGCAAGAAGGTGAGCTGATTGTAGCGAAAGGGAATATTGTTGATGATGATAAATTCGCTAAGCTGCATTCGCTAAGCGAGAGTTATAAAGGGACTTTTAAGGGGAAGTACGGCTTGTATTTACTGTTGTTCGGGCAAATAATGCAAATCGGTTTATTGTTTACCATACTCTATGTTTTTATTAAGGAGTTTCGCAGGCCGCTGCTAGAAGATGTTTCGAGATTAACCTTTGTATTGGTAAACATATTACTGATGGTAGGTTTGGTTAGAGTGGTACTCAGTTTTGGCGTGCAATATGTTTACATCATTCCTTTTACCATTTTACCTATTGTACTACGATCCTTTTTTGATACGAGATTGGCACTTTTCGTAAACACTTTGGTTATCCTTATTTGCGGTATCATGCTGCCCAATAGTTTCGAGTTTATTTACCTCCAATTTGTAGCGGGTATATTCTCCGTGGTAATGGTTAAAAATTTGTACCGCAGGGCTCAATTGTTTGTAACGGCTGGTAAAATAGTATTGGCCTATTGTCTTTCGTATTTAAGTATTGCCATTATTCAAGAAGGATCGTTGGAGCAAATTAACTGGCTTACGTTCGCCTTTTTTGGAGCCAACGGTCTGTTGGTTTTGATGTGTTTCCCTTTAATTTATTTCCAGGAAAAAATATTTGGCTTTGTATCGGATGTAAGTCTCCTAGAGCTAAGTGATACCAATAGTCCGCTATTGCGGAAGTTGGCGCAAGAAGCACCGGGCACTTTTCAGCACTCTATGCAAGTAGCTAATTTGGCCGAAGCAGCTATTTTAAAGATTGACGGTAATGCCTTGCTGGCTCGTACGGGTGCTTTGTATCATGATATTGGTAAGATATCAAACCCTATGTATTTTATTGAAAATCAGCAAACTGGTTTCAATCCGCATGATGAGCTTTCGTTTGAAGAAAGTGCCGAGATGATTATAAATCACGTAAAGGATGGCATTAGATTAGCCAAGAAAAATAATTTACCAGATGTTTTAATTGACTTTATTAGAACGCACCATGGCACCAGTACGGTGATGTATTTTTATAAAAAATACGTTAAAAATTTCCCCGATTCGGATGATGCCTTGGCCAAGTTTACCTACCCTGGTCCCAAACCTTTTAGTAAAGAAACAGCTGCTTTAATGATGGCGGATTCGGTAGAGGCAGCTAGTAGAAGTTTAAAATCGCCCAATCATGAGCAAATTGATAAACTAGTAGAAGGGATTATCGATCATCAAATGAGTATTGGTCAGTTTGAAAATGCAGATATCACTATACGCG
Organism: uncultured Owenweeksia sp.; assembly: GCA_937146805.1. Lineage (GTDB taxonomy): Bacteria > Bacteroidota > Bacteroidia > Flavobacteriales > Schleiferiaceae > Owenweeksia. The sequence goes on from CAKZRR010000013.1 coordinate 6,348, forward strand.
AGGTGAAAGAAATCAAGAAGATTTTCAAAAAAATGCTGTTAAACATCTACCACGTAAGAGTTCAATATCCTGAGTAAGGTTAAAACAAAAAAAAGACCGCCTTATAAAGACAGTCTTTTAAAAAAGGGTGGAAGATGGGGCTCGAACCCACGACCCTCGGTACCACAAACCGATGCTCTAACCAACTGAGCTACAACCACCATTTTGCTATTTTAGCTTAGCGCTTAAATAGCGGGGTGCAAATATAAAAATTATTGGTTTCGGAAAAACCAACCATACACCTTTTTTAATCTATTTTCTACTAATCGCTTTTTGAGCCGCTGTTATAATATTGGCGGTGCTTAAGCCGTACTTTTCCATCAGTTGATCAGGCGTGCCGCTTTCGCCAAACGAATCATTAACCGCCACAAATTCTTGTGGATGAGGATCGTTTTGAGCTAATAAACCACTAATACTTTCGCCTAAGCCTCCATACATTTGGTGCTCTTCGGCCGATACCACGCAGCCCGTTTTAGCAACCGATTTTAAAATAGCATTACCATCTAAAGGTTTGATGGTGTGTATATTAATCACCTCTGCTTGGATGCCTTTTTCGGCTAAAATTTCAGCGGCTTCTAGTGCTTTCCATACCAAATGACCTGTGGCAACAATGGTAACATCTGTACCCTCTTGTAGCATTAGCGCTTTGCCAATTTCAAAAGTTTGATCTTCTGGTGTAAAGTTGGCCACCTTTGGGCGGCCAAATCTCAAGTAAACCGGACCATCATAATCGGCAATAGCCATAGTAGCCGCTTTGGTTTGGTTGTAATCGCACGGATTAATCACCGTCATGCCCGGTAACATTTTCATTAAGCCAATGTCTTCCAAAATTTGGTGGGTAGCACCATCTTCGCCAAGTGTAAGGCCAGCATGCGATGCACAAATTTTTACATTTTTTCCAGAGTAAGCAATGGATTGTCTGATTTGATCGTACACCCTTCCGGTGGAGAAATTAGCAAAGGTACCCGTAAAGGGTATTTTACCACCAATGGTAAGTCCAGCCGCAATGCCCATCATATTGGCTTCGGCAATACCTACTTGAAAAAATCGATCGGGGTTATTTTTTTTGAAATCCCCCATTTTAAGAGAGCCCGTTAAATCCGCACAAAGTGCCACCACATTAGGGTTGGTTTTTCCCAGTTCTGTTAATCCTGCTCCAAATCCAGATCGGGTATCTTTTGAACCTTGATTGGTGTATTTTTTCATTCTAGTATTTAATTGAGTTTTACCATGGCAATACTTCCCGAGGAAACGGTAAAGCGCTTGGCAATTGAATATTCACTTTTCTTTGAGGTCTTAGATCGATACACTACACGGTAATTGCCAGGTTGCAGCGCCAAGCTTTGTCGCGCACTGTTTGGATTTAAATCCGTTACCCATTCCAATTCATTTCCATTTTCAAGCAAAATAGAACCATAACCAGGTGAGGTGGCGCTAAAGTTTACCTTTCCGGCAGGAGGTACACCTATAGTAGTAGTTTTTCCGGGTTCTATATTTAGATTTTCTTGGGTGTAACGAGGTAAGGTTAAAATTTCAATATCGTATCTGCCACTCAAATATTTTTGAACGGTATTAAAAGTTTGTACGTGTAAAATTTCGGCCGATTTATGTTTTCTAACAATGCATTGTAAATCGCTAGTGGCACCGCGTGTATTTACCTTAAGCTCTAAGGTTCCACGGGGCATTTTAACTCCAATTTGGTTGTGTTTGCCTGCGTGTATTTCTATACCATCAATCTTTTTTTCTGGTATGGAGTGTACTGTCATTCGGTATGGCACTAGAGGATCTAAATAGATGGTGTCGGGGTTGCCTCTATAATTTAAAGTGTGTACAATTTGCTTATTGGCTTGGCCACTCACCTCGTGGTAAAAGGTAATGGGTACGTCCGTTTCGGAGGCTTTTCCAAATTGATCTAATAAATTGATTTGGGCTGTAGTATTATCTAGTGCCTGTGAAATTACAATGTTTAGTACCTTTTTAAAGGCTTTTTCATCAGCCGCGTTAAAGTAATTCCCCACGCATTTAAAGGTCTGTTCAAAACCTTTATCCAAACCTACCCCAATAACAAAGGGCTTTAAAACAACACCCTTTTTTTGAAGTAGAATAGAAGCAGCACAAGGATCTTCATCGCAAGCTTCTACTCCATCTGTAATCAAAATAATAATATTACGACAATGGTCGCATTCCGGGAAATCATTGGCCGATTGCAAAATAGATCGAGCAATGGGCGTGGTGCCTTTAGGTACAATCTCTCTAATTACCTGTTTAATACGAGGAATGTTACCATCTTTAAACGGAACTTCTAATTTGGTATCGTTACAATCTTGAGGAGGAACAGGCTTTTGATGCCCATAAACTCGTAAGGCTAATTGAAAACTGTTGCTGTTTAGAGACTGCAGGCTATCCAACATTTTTGTCATTAAGCGTTGCGCGATGTCAATTTTTGCTCCGCTTTCCCATCTTCCGTGCATACTTTGCGAACCATCAAATACAAACAAAATGCGCGTTAGCGTAACGTTTTGATTGGTGCTTTGTCCCTTTGCAAAAAATAAGGAACAGAACAAAAGAACGGTGAGTATGTTTTTTAGCTTTAGCAAAAAGTAAGTTTTAGTAATCGGTTAAAGTTTCTTCTAGTTGGTTTAAGGCATTGGCTAGTTGCTCATCGCTGGGTGCAATACCATGCCATTCGTGCGTGCCTTGCATAAAGTCAACGCCATAGCCCATTTCCGTGTGCATTACTATACATACGGGCTTTCCCTTTCCAGTTAGGTCCTTAGCCTTGTTAAGTCCATCAGCAACGGCTTGCATGTTATTACCATCAGCAATACTCATTACTTCCCAGCCAAAGGCCGTGAACTTTTGAGCAATACTTCCCATGCTTAAAACGTCATCGGTGCTGCCGTCAATCTGTTGACCATTGGCATCAATAGTACAAATCAAATTATCCACTTTGTTAGCAGCGGCATACATGGCGGCTTCCCAAATTTGGCCTTCTTGTAACTCGCCATCTCCGTGTAAACTAAAAACCCATCGGTTATCACCTTTTAATTTTTTAGTAAGAGCTGCGCCAATTGCTACCGACATTCCCTGGCCCAATGATCCAGATGCAATACGAATACCCTCTAAACCTTCATGGGTAGTAGGGTGTCCTTGCAAACGGGTGTTTAATTTTCTAAATGTTTTTAATTCGCTTACATCAAAATAACCACTACGGCTAAGGGTACTGTATAAAACAGGGCTAATATGTCCGTTAGATAAGAAGAAGAGATCTTCCTTTTCGCCATCCATTGAAAAGGGCTTTGGTTGATGCTTTAGAATATCAAAGTATAGCGCTACAAAAAACTCGGTGCAGCCTAGTGAGCCTCCAGGATGTCCAGACTGTACGGCATGTACCTGGCGTACAATGTCTCGTCTTACTTGCGATGCTATTCTTTCTAATTCTTGAATTTCGGCCATTTCAATCGTCTTAATTTAAGCGACAAAATTAGAGTTATTGTTTAGGGTAACTAAAGGAATGTTAATAAATATTGAAAGGTATAGTTTTTAGGCACTTAGGCAAGGTATTTAAATTTCACCATTAATGATATTTTAACTGGCTGGCCATCCGTCTTTTTTAGGATTTATTTGCTGAAAATGAGTAAATAGATATTCAGCTGATGTTTGACTTATGAAGCAATTTTACGTAGGCTAAAGCCAAAAAAATAACTAATGGCTGTGAAGTATTAGAGGTTTTGTGGCTCAAATCACTCTTGAAATTGAAAAATAGCTGGGCAAGGAGTAAATTGGTTTAGCAAACGAGCTGTTTTTTCAAAAATTGGTTGAAGAATAAAAGAGATTGTAACTAACTCATAATTATGACTTGGCATTTTTCAGGTTTGAAAAGTAATTAATGGCAAAGCTTAAGGCTTGTTTTGGATCTTTGAAGAACGAAATAAAAGTGGTAATTATGCTCTTTAAACCGCTGATAAAAATAAGGTTATGGGCATTTTTAGAGTTCCGAAATGGGTAAATGAGCATACTTTTGAGTATGATTCAATCGCAGATGTTTCTCCTGAAAAATTGAGAAGTATAAAGGAGGGACTAAAACAATTTAATACAAGCGAGCCCAAAGCAAGTTTATTGATGCCAGCTTATAACGAAGAGGCGGAAATTATTCGTACGCTTTCTTCTCTTTCAAAATTGAACCTTCCTTTTGAAACGGAGCTGATTATATCCAACAATAACTCAACCGATAGCACCCAAGAGATTTTGGATGAGCTAGGGGTGCGCAGCCTTTTTGTTAAAGAACAAGGTGTTAGTTACGCCCGTCAAGCGGGAATAGAAGAGGCCAAAGGAGAAATTATTATTAGCTGCGATGCCGATTCCATTTACCCGCCTTTATACGGTTTACATTTTTACAACGAACTTAAAAACAATTCAAAAACAGGTAGTGTTTATGGCCGCTACAGTTTTATACCTAGTGATGGGCATGCTCGTTTTCCACTTTTTTTATACGAGCAGTTGGCTGAGGTAATGAAAACCGTGCGAAAGCGTAAGGAAGAAGCCATTAACGTATTGGGGTTTACCTTTGCATACAGGCGTCAAGAGGCCTTGGATGTAGGTGGCTTTAATCATAAAATGAAAAGAGGAGAGGATGGCAGCATGGCGGGAGCATTGCGCGATCAAGGTTATGGAGCTGTGGTTAAAATCACCCATCCCGAAAATCATGTTTGGACTAGCGACAGACGTTTAATGGAAAACGGCACCCTTGCCAACACGCTACGAGTTCAAGCGAAACGTGAAATGTACCGTTGGAAAAGAATTTAGAGCTTGTTTCATTACCATAATTTTTATTGACCAACATATTGCTAAGTTTGCGCAATGCGCAGAGCGGTAATTCTTTTGGCCATTTTTTTTCAGGCTTGTTCAAGTCCAAATTCCACCAATTCAGATGTGGTTTTTAGATACAACGAATCGGCTGGTATAACTTCGCTTGATCCTGCTTTTGCTCGAAATCAAGCCAATATTTGGGCCACCAATCAATTATTTAATGGACTGGTACAAATGGATGAAAACTTAGCAGTACAACCCTGTGTTGCTTCAAGTTGGGCCATCAAAAATGGAGGACGCAGTTACGTTTTTCAACTCCGGAAGGATGTATTATTCCATAAAAATAAATGCTTTGAAAACCAACAGGATAGAGCCGTAACCGCACACGATTTTGTCTATAGTTTTGAGCGCCTAAAGTCGGCAAAATTAGCTGCGCCTGGGAGTTGGGTATTCCAAAAGGCCAGCAAGTTTATTGCTCACAGCGATACCGTTCTTGAAATAAAATTGAAGGAGGCTTATCCACCTTTTTTGGGAATACTTTCCATGAAGTATTGCTCGGTAGTTTCGGAAAAAGCCATTAAGTTTTATCAAAGTAATTTTAGAAATAATCCAGTAGGTACAGGCCCCTTTTACTTTAAACTTTGGGTAGAAAACGAAAAGTTAGTTCTTCGAAAAAACCCCGATTACTTTGAGTTGGACAGCGCGGGCAAGCAGTTACCTTATCTAAAAGCGGTGGCCATTTCGTTTATCCCAGATAAGCAGTCTGCATTTTTGGAATTTGTAAAGGGTAAGCTCGATTTTATGTCCGGTTTAGATGCCTCCTATAAAGATGAAATGCTCACATTTAATGGAGACCTACAGCCAAAATATACCGATAAATTTAACCTATATCGGCAACCCTATCTCAATACCGAGTATTTAGCTTTTATGATGGATAGCACCGCTTTCGCGGAATATAATCCAGTTCAAAAGAAGAAGGTACGCCAAGCGATAAATTACGGCTTTGATAGAGTAAAAATGATGCGCTTTTTGCGAAACAATATTGGAGTTCCTGCTACAGCGGGGATGATACCGATGGGTATGCAAGGTTTTGATAGTACTCAAATTAAAGGGTACCATTACAATCCGGATAAGGCTAAAGAACTGTTGCGGAGTGCGGGCTATTTTATGGAAGCCAATCAGCCCGAAATTATTTTGCAAACCAATGCCTCGTATTTAGATTTATGCGAGTATTTGCAAGGAGAGTTGGCTAGTTTGGGATTAAAAATAAAGGTAGAAGTGAGCCCGCCTAGTACCCTTAGGCAGGCCATGGCTACCAGCAAAGTTCAGTTTTTTAGAGCCAGTTGGATTGGGGATTACCCAGACGCTGAGAACTATCTTTCGTTGTTTTACTCCAAAAATTGGGCGCCCAATGGACCTAATTATACTCACTTTAAAAATGCTCGTTTTGATAGTCTTTATGAGCGCGCCAATCAAACGGATAGTTTAGCTCAAAGGTTGGCTTTGTATCAACAGATGGATAATTTGGTAATGGAAGAGGCGCCAGTGGTGCCTTTATATTACGATCAAGTTTTACGGTTTTATCCCAAAAAAGTAAAAGGTTTGGGCGGTAATGCTATGAATCTGTTGGACTTAAAGCGTGTGCAAAAAACCAATGACTGAATTAGAATTTGAAAAACATGGGGCCTATCAAGGAGTGGCTGAAGTTATGGGTGCTCCAATCTTAAACTGGAAAGCAGAAAGAGAAAGTAAAGAATACGATGCTTGCACTTTTTCAATAAAAAATGCAATTGTTGCGGGACGAAATGCGAAAGTAACGCCTAAAAAAATCGGTCAATTTGTTACCTTTTGGAAAAGGGAAGGAGATGGGCCAATAGCCCCTTACGAGCTTAGCGATGATTTTGATTTTTTACTGGTGAATGTTGCTACGGAGCATCACCAAGGACAGTTTTTGTTTTCTAAGGCGGTTTTAGTAAAGCAAGGAATTGTAAGCAGTGCTACACGAGAGGGTAAGCGCGCATTTAGGGTATACCCACCCTGGGATGAAGTGAGTAGCGCTCAGGCACGAAAGTCGCAAAAGTGGCAGCTTCAATATTTTGTGGCACTTAAGCCAAAAGCTGATGAAGGCGCTTTAAAAAAGTTGTTTGCAAGAGATTAAGAGAGCCAGCTACTTTCGTTTTTTGGAGCTTTTAGCTTCGGGGTTAAATTGCAAACACATGTCTATCCAAAAGGCTAAGTCATCTTCCAAGTCAATGCCCTCGGGGCTAACAAAGGCATAACCTTTTAAAGGACGACCCGTAAAATCCATTGGCCGAACTCCTTTTCTAGAGTCGTTTTCCAGCAAGGCTTTTTCTCCAACCCGGGCCATTAAATCTGTTTTAACAACACCAATACACATCTTATCATCTACCATAAAGCAAAGCCCACCCATCATTTTTTTAGCTTCAAAGGCTATTTTTTGTTGTTGGAGTACCTGCTCAATTCGCTCAGCTAAATGGGTGTCGTAAGCCATGGTTTTGTTAAGGAGTTCGTTGGTCGTAAACCTTTCCCATGCTCGGGTTATCACCTAATAGTTCTGCTTGCATTTGTTTTTTCACCACATTAAAAATCATCATGTGGATGTCCTCAGTAACTTCCATATCCATTACAGGAGCATTTACCGAAACATCCGCCATTTGGCTAATTTTACCACCTCCAAATCCGGTCATGGCAACCGTTTTAGCATTTTTGGTTTTAGCAAATTCGATAGCGCGCACTACGTTTTCGGAGTTTCCGCTGCCGCTAATACCTATAACAAGATCAATGGGTTTAATAAAGTTTTTAAGCTGCTCAACAAAAATATCTTCATAGCCAATATCGTTGGCAATAGCCATTAAAGCCGCGGCATTATCGTTTAAACAAATCATGCGAAAGCGCTTTTCTAAACCATAGCTGGCGCCTTTTAAAAAGTCGCCTGCGGCATGCGAAGCACTTGCTCCACTACCTCCGTTACCAAAGGTGTAAATGTTTCCACCGGCATGGTAGGTTTCTAAAAATAGGTTGGCCATTTTTTCAATAGCCGAGTGATCCAATGCTTCAATAGTTTGCTGCACTAAGCCCAAATATTCTTTTGCTTTATTCATTTCCGTAGTGAATTAGTTGAGAGCCGTTTTGTTCAAATTTAAAATCAAAACGCCTTACCTTATGTAACGCTTCATTTAGTTTTTGTTGCTTTTCCTGAGGACAATAAAACAACATAAAACCACCGCCACCGGCACCGAGCAGTTTGCCACCTAGAGCCCCGTTTTTAAGGGCAAGGTCGTAGAGTTCATTAATTAGAGGGTTGCTAATGCCAGATGCGAGTTGTTGCTTCATCATCCAGTTTTCGTGCATTAAGCTTCCAAAATTATCCAAGTTACCTGCCATCAAAGTATCTCTAAGTTGGTACACTAGGTCTACCATATTTTGCAGGGTTTTAAACTTATCGGCTTGCGAGGTGTTGTTGCGTTGCTCCGCTAAAATGGAAGACGCACTTCGTTGATTTCCAATATAGTACAGGTAAAGGTTTTTTTCTAATTGCACAAGTCCGTCACGGTTCATATATACTGGTTCTACAGTTACATGGCCGTTTTGCTTAAACTCAATTACATTTAAGCCACCATAGGCAGCGGCATACTGGTCTTGCTTACCAATGGGTTCTTTCAATAAGTCAATTTCAATTTCGCAGGCACCTTTAGCTAAATCCTCTTTAGAGGCAAAAGAGTTGGTGGCAGCATGCAAATTATGCAATAACCCTACTGTAAAAGAGGACGAAGACCCCATTCCAGTACCCCCCGGGATATCGGCAATAGAGCTTACTTCAATACCCCCATTTATGTTGAATTTTTGCAAAGCCGTTCGTAAAATGGGATGCTTTATTTCAGCAAGGCCGCTTACGGTTTCAGTTTGCGAGTATTTGATGCGTATTTTGTCTTCTTCAAAAAACTTATGCGAAGAAATATACATGTACTTGTTGATGGAGGTACTTAATACGGCACCTTTACTTTGGCTGTAAAAGGCTTCCAAATCGGAGCCACCACCAACAAAACTTATTCTAAAAGGGGTTTTGGTAATTATCATTCTTCGAATGTTTGCTGCAAAGAAAGCAAAGCTTTTGGTATTTGACGGGCGCCACAGTTAAATATAATAGGGCTTTGGGCTGTCAATTTTTTAACGGCACTTTTAGTGAATTATCGGGTTGTAGTTTTCGGGGATTTTACCTTGTATGTTTTTATAAACTTCTTGAATTTCAGACAGATCGTTTTCCAGATTTCCGGTAGGGTAAAATAAGCTCTTTACACCCGCCTCTTTTTTTGCAAAATCTAAATAGCCCAGTCCTATAGGTACTTGCGCTTGTTGCGCGATATGGTAAAACCCAGTTCGCCATTTTTCTACGCGCTTACGGGTTCCTTCAGCAGGGACTAAAATTACCAACTGTTTATGCTTTTTGAGTTGCTCTACCGCAAATTCGGTAAGGCCATTTTGGGCGTTTTCGCGATTTACACCTATGGCGCCTAGGCTTTTAAAAAACCAACCAAAAATACTTTTGGTGTAACTGTCTTTAATAAAAAATCGAACCGGTACATCCATTAACCAAAAAGTAGACATGGCAAAAGGAAAATCCCAATTGCTGGTATGAGGCGCGGCTACCATCACACAATGTTTCATTGGTTCGGTAACCTCACCAGTCACTTTCCATCCGCTGAGTTTAAAAAAAAGAAAAGCCAGTATTTTTTTCACAAAAAAAATTTTGGACAAAGGTAGGATTAAGAGAGGCAAAAGGTTTTAAAAAAAATCGGTTGGCCGACAAATACTCCTACAGCGTTGTTTTACCTTGCGCTCAAAACCATCTTAAAAATGAAAAAATTAGTTACCCTTTTGGCTTGTTTGCCTATGTTGTTAGTAGCTCAACAGCGCATTAATTCGAGCTTCACCTTTCAATCACAAACCAAATTATATTCTATTTACGTTCCCAGTTCTTATAGCGCGAGTACGCCATCCAAACTTATGTTAGGCTTGCACCCCTTTAATACATCTCGATGGAACGCAACATCGTGGTGCGATACCTTAATTGATTTTGCAGAAGCTAACGATTTATTGGTAATATGCCCTGATGGGGGTGCTGATGGAAAAGTAGATGATCCGATAGACACGGCATTTACTTCGGCAATATTAGACTCCATGCTGGTTTGGTACAATGTAGATACGGCTAAAACCTATGCTATGGGTTTTAGCTGGGGCGGATTAACGACCTACACGTATGGTTTAAATCATGCTTCGCGCTTTGGCGGGTTTATGCCTATTGGTGCGGCTATTGGTGGCTCGGGCCCGATTAGTGGTGTTTCAAATAATGCCAGAAGAAAACCATTTTACGTAATACATGGAGCCAATGACAGCCCCAACACGCGTTATTATCCATTGATAAATGAACTTACAGCGAAAAATGCAATTCTTAACACCATTCTAATGCCAGGAGTTGGTCACACCATTGATTTCCCGAATAGAAATACCATTTTAGGAAATGCCTTTACGTGGATTGATTCGGTAAACTGTTTTCAGATAGATTCTACGGTAGTATTTAATGATTCATTAGGCGTTTTCAACGATTCCGTTATGGTTTACAATGATTCGGTAAAAGCCTATAATGACTCGATTGCTGCTTTGGATGTACTGTTGTATCCAATACCTTTATCTAAGGATTTAGAGGTTTATCCAAACCCTGCTGCTTCCAATCAAAAATTGAGTTTGTCGGTAAAAGGGATTAAAAATGAGGAGTATACACTTATTTGGATGGACAGTTCAGGCAAAATTGGAAAAACGGAGACTATCCATTTTAACCGAAAGGGAAAGGCTGAAATAAATACGCAAGGAAGAGTGCCTGGTAATTATTTGATACGGTTAGAAGGAAGCCAGAATAGCTATGTAGCCAAAGTACTTATTCAATAAAATTAGCATCGGGAAAACCGATGAAATACAATTTCTTTTGGGCGCGGGTACAGGCGGTGTATAGCCATCGCAGGTATTCCACGTCCACGTCATCGGTGGGTTGCCAAGGTTTTTCTACAAACACATTTTGCCATTGTCCGCCTTGGGCTTTATGGCAGGTTATGGCGTAGGCAAATTTTACCTGCAATGCATTAAAAAAGGGATTCTTTTGTACCTCTTGATGTTTCTTGTATTTGCTTTTTATCTCCGGATAATCCTCTAATACTTTTTGATAAAAGAGTTTAGCTTCTTCCCAAGGTAATGCAGGTGTGGGCATATCTAGGGTATTTAATAGTAGATGACATTCAAAGGGAGCCTCGTCTGGATAATCTACCATTTGCACTTTAGCGCGCGCAAAACGATAGCCGTACAGTTCGATCAATTCAAAAATTTGAAGTAATTCAATGGTATCCCCATTCGCAATAAAGCTGGCTTTGGAACTATCGGGTAACCAGAAATAGTTGTTTTTTACTACCATCAAAAAATCACCTGCTGATATTTCATCCTCCTGCCAAAGGATACGAGCCCTAATTTGCTGATTGTAAAGACCGGCACGTTTATTAGAGCGCACCAATACGGCTGTGCCTTCTCTTCCAACTTCCGAAAAAGATTCATTTAAGGCATCCTCCACTTCGTAGCCTTCCACCAAACGTATGGCATCTTTTCCTTGTAAAAATTGAGGTTGCCAAAACTGTTGATTGGCAATTTGTGCTCTTATTTGTGTGGCATTTTGTAATACTTGAGAGTCTTGAGTTTGACGCATCACCTCTTGCAATTGAACTTCAGTACAATGACTTCCAAACTGTAATTCCAAATAGGAGCTTTGCAAAGCCGGACTTTTTTCCGAGCCCACTGGTGGCAATTGGGCGTCATCACCCACCAATAGTAATTTACAGTTTACGCCATTTCGAACAAATTGAAACAAATCTTGTAACAAACTTCCAGAACTCAAAGAGGCATCATGGCCGCTATCTCCAATCATCGAAGCTTCATCTACTACAAAAAGGGTGTTGGTTGCATTATTTTCGCGCAAGCTAAACTGCGCCATTTCGCCACCACTCTTTTTAGGGCGGTAAATGTATTTATGAATGGTAAAGGCTTTTTTATAACTGTACTGTGCCATTACTTTGGCTGCTCGGCCGGTAGGCGCTAATAAAACCACTTTGCGCTTATAGTTGGGTAAAGATTTTACTAAACTCTTTACCAGCGATGTCTTGCCAGTACCCGCATATCCGGTTAAAATAAAAACTTCATTTGGACTTAAACTCAAGCAAAAACCAGCCAGTAGGTTCAAGGCTTTGGCTTGATCGTGTGTTGGAGCAAACCCAAAACTTTTTAAAAGATCGCCTTCCAGCTGCTGTTTAAAACCCAATTTCATGGCGTAAAAATATTGTATTAAAGCACACTAAAAAACAATCATATTAAAAGAAAATAAATCGTAGTTTTGTCGGCATCAGATTCACTAAAAGCGCTGAAAACACTATGAATTCCACCGTTTCTAATGTACTTAAAGCTGTATTGGTATTGGCCGTTGTAGGTTTAAGTTATTACCTCTACGAAATTATTCAACAGCCCATCCGCTTTGAAAAAATTAAAACCGAACGCTACACGAAGATAAAAGATCGTTTGGAGCAAATTAGAGATGTACAGAAGGTATATCGTTCGGAGTATTTAATTTTTGCCAAAGATTTTAACTCGCTTATTTCTTTTGTAGATACGGGTAAAGAAAGCATCATTGAGCGTAAAGATTCTTCGTTTAAATACTACAATGATGTTTTTCAGCAAGAGATGGAGAAAGACACCACTATTATTAGAGTATTAGGTTACCGCAGCGTAAAAGAGAGCATGTTTGGTGCCGACTTTGACGCTAGTCAATTACGTTATATACCGGGTACCGATAATAAGGAGTTTACGATGGATGCAGGTAAAATTGAAGTTAACGATTTACCTATACCGGTATTTGAAGCTGTGGCGCCTAATGCCACGGTTTTTGAAGATGTAATGGATGATTACGATCAGTTTATTGATAAAAATTACGGACTTAAGGTAGGATCTATGATAGAAGCCAAACTTAGTGGTAACTGGAAGTAATTGATTGAACAAAAAAACTTGAACTTGCTAACCGGTAAAAATTTGGTGATAAGTGTGCGTCACAGCGGATTGCACCTTGTAATAGCTCACCCCGAAATCAAGCAAGTAGAAAATATTATCAGTTTTAATTGGGAGGCAATAAAAGACCCTCAAAAATTAATTGAACAGATAGAAAAGCATCTGCTGGAAAGCGAATTAAAAATAACCCAAGCGCGTAAAGTGCATTGGGTTTTTTGTTTTAGCAAGTTCAGTTTAGTACCCAACAGCCTTTTTAATGAACGTAAATCGCATGCTATGTTGGCTTTTACAGCGCGCCAAAATAGTAGCGAAGTATATTACCACCAAGCGTGGGAGGGACAGGATATAATGCAGATGTATTTGTTGCCTTTGCCTTTGGTACATTGGCTGGAAAGCATGAATGAAAGATCTAGTTTTAGTCAGCTAGGTCATTCGCTTAACTGGATATCGCAACAAACCAAGGATGATAGAAACCTGTGTCATTTGCACCTGTTTGAAGAGCAAATGTGTTTAATGCTGCGCAAAGAGGGTGAGTTAGTATTTTACAATCAGTTTGATGTAAAAGCGGTGGAAGATATAGTGTACTATGTTTTGTTTGCATTAGAAAATCTACAGATTCTGGGTCGAGAAGTTCAGCTAAAAATATCAGGAGACTTTGCCCAACAAGATAAGGTTAAACAATTGTTGGCAAACTATTTATCTAAGGTTGAGAACCTGAGCTTGCCGAAAGGTATTGGTGCTTCCGGTAGTATTTCAACACAGCAATTGCGCAATGTGGCGCATCTTTATGCTTATATATGATTAGAATAATAAGCGGCAGCCATAAAGGGAGGCGAATTGCCGCTCCCAAAACCTTACCTACCCGTCCTACAACTGATATGGCGAAAGAATCGTTGTTTAATATTTTGAACAACCAGTTCTACTTTGATGAAATAACGGCTTTGGATCTATGTTCAGGTACTGGGAATATATCCTATGAGTTAGCGAGCAGAGGTTGCCCTAATATTACGGCAATAGATGCTGATAGACAATGTGTACGTTTTATTAATGAAACGGCCGAAAAGTTGGAACTCAATAGTATTTCTGTTTTTCAGGCAGAGGTGATGGCTTACCTTAAAAGTTGCAAGCAGCAGTTTGACTTAATTTTTGCCGATCCTCCTTTTGATTACGAAAGTTACGAGGAATTGGTAGCCCTAATTTGGGAACAAAAATTATTGACTGATGAAGGCTTATTAGTGGTAGAGCACATCAGCTCTAGCAGTTTAGAAGAACTTCCTCATTTTAGCCACTCTCGAAGGTATGGTAATATTACTTTCAGTTTTTTCGAAGAGTAAAAAGAAGGGCATTTCTTTTTTTGAGAAAATCTTATTCAAACAAAAATGAAACTGCGTTTTGTGCAGCAGCGTAGGGTTCTATTTTTCCATTTTGTACTTGGGTACGTAGTAGTTGAAAGTTGGTTTGGGCTTTGTACCAAGTAACTAATTGGAAGGCACCTAAAAATGTGTTGCCCATACTACATGTGCACGGCAATAGCGATCAAGTTTTTCCGCTTAATTTATTAAAAATGCCGTGTTTGTGGCCGGAGGTAGCCATTTACTGGTGCAGCAAAAACTAGCAGAGGTTTCTGGTTTTATTAGGGAGTTTTTGGTGTGAGTGATTTGTGGAGATTAAAATTGACAATCTGTCTTGCTTTGCGTCAAACTGCTTTTTTCGTGGGATCTGGTAATTATTTGCAGTTTTCACGTATTCTATCAATTGCCTCATTTTCGCCTAACTCTAGTGCTTTTCTATAATCATCACAAGCTAGATTGATTTTGTTTAATCGTATTCGTACGTTTCCTCTATTGTAATAAAGAACAGCTATTCCTTTTTCATAAAGAATAGCAGAATCTAATAATGATTCAGCATTAGTAAAATTGTTAAGATGGACTTGGGTTAATCCCTTATATCGGTAAGCGATAGAAATTATTGAAGAGTCCTGTTTCTCTTGTTTTATGGCTGTATTAAGATCATCAAGAGCTCCATAGTTATCGGATAGTGCATATCGTATTACTCCACGCAAAACAAAAATTTCGTTATCTGTGTTATTAAGGCCTATGGATATATTTATATTTTCAAAAGCTTCTTTAAGTAAGTCTACTTTCGCACTGTTTGTCTCTACAGAATATGATTTGTTATGTAGTGCTCGTGCCTTATTAAAATATAATTTGTAGTTAGAAGGGTTTTTACTAATAAGTTCATTGTTATATTGAATAAACTCATCATAATTTCCCATAGCCGATAGTATTTTTAATCTTAAAAAAGCTAATGAATCTGACCTTAGTGCGTGCTTCCTAGCCAAGCTTAAATATTTTAAGCCTTCGCTGTAATTGTTAATTTCATAATTTATTTTGCCGAAAAAATAATAGGCTCCAGAATTTAAAGAGTCCAATACTAAGGCCTTTGTTAGAAAAGTAATAGAAGAATCATAGTTTTTAATTTGATAGTGTTTTTTTCCTTCCCGAAGTTGTTTTAAAGATTCAGATTTACTGCTATTACAGCCATAAATTGTAATAATAAATATTGCAGAAAGGAAAGTAGTTTTTTTCATTGTAAACACTTTAAGTATTTTAGTTAATCGCCAGAAAAGGGACAGGTATTTGAGTGTATGTACTTCTTGTATGCTGAAATTGGTTTAAAATTCAACGTAGCAATATACATAGTTTGAAACTTAAACTTTCAATACCTTTTAAGGTCAGTATTCTCTCAAACTTTACTTTTCGCACACCATGGTTGGTGTCTCATTGTTTCACCTCTGTAAAGCCAAAACCTTGATCTTTACCCATCGCCCGCTTCACACAATTAAACGTAGTGCTTAGCAATAGGGAAAGTATTAAAACAGTAAAAATTTTAAGTTAGAGGGGAAGATACTATTTGAGCAAAAGGATAATGCTCCTACGTGAGAAATATCGGTGGTGGACCTAAATCCTGGAGTTTACATCTTAATGATGCAGTCTGATGAACGGATGTATTCAGAAAAGTTTATAAAAAAGTAGAACCTTATTCAAACAAAAATGAAACTGCGTTTTGTGCGGCAGCGTAGGGCTCTATTTTTCCATTTTGTACTTGGGTACGTAGTAGTTGAAAGTTGGTTTGGGCTTTTTTACTTTGCTTAAATTGGCTTAGTAGTAGTTCTCCAATAGACTCTTCAAACCAGTTGATGGCTTGTTGATTACGCGTACTTTCAAAGTAGCCCTTAGTTTTTTGTTGGTTTTCAAACTCATTGATAAGCTCCCAACATTCTTTAACGCCTGTTTTGGCCAGGGCCGAGCAGGTTTGTACTCTAGGTATCCAATCGTTGTTGTTAGGAGGAAATAAATGTAGCGCCCTTTTGTATTCGGCTGCCGAAAGCTTGGCTTTACGTGTATTATCACCATCTGCCTTGTTTACTAAAAGTAAATCTGCCATTTCCATAATACCACGCTTTATGCCCTGCAATTCATCTCCAGCGCCAGCCAGCATAAGCAGCATAAAAAAATCAACCATACTTTTTACGGTCGTTTCCGATTGACCAACCCCTACTGTTTCAATAAGAATAACATCAAAGCCAGCTGCTTCACATAGTAAAATAGATTCTCGCGTTTTACGAGCCACACCGCCCAATGAACCTGCCGAAGGACTAGGCCGGATAAAAGCATTTTTGTTTTGTGAAAGCGCATACATGCGTGTTTTATCGCCTAAAATGCTACCTCTATTTTTGTTGCTGCTGGGGTCAATAGCTAGCACGGCAACTTTTTTTTCCTGCTCAGTAAGGTAGTTGCCAAAGGCCTCTATAAAGGTGCTTTTACCAACTCCAGGTACCCCCGTAATTCCAACTCTAACAGATTTACCCGAATGGGGCAGCGCCAAATGAATCAACTCCTCTGCCATTAAGCGATGTTCCGCTTTTTTGCTTTCCACCAAAGTAAGCCCCTTGCTTAAGGCAGCTCTATTTCCCTGCACCAGTTCTTTTAGCAACTCCTTTGCGGTAGGCTCTTCAGCCGATTTGTATTTTTTAAAATTAGGGTTGATGTTTTGCATCAATTTTATTGCTCAATTAATTTTTGAATGGACTCTTTCATGGTGTCTGGAATTAGTTCCTCTAACTTTTTTGTATGTACGTTTAAAATTAGAGTCTTTTGCGGTTCGGAGTTGCTAAAATAAACCTTGTCACCATTAATATCCTCACCCACCTTTACCATAACAAAGTCAGTTTTTTTAAGAGGTTCAAACGAGAGTACTGTTTGATTATCGAAGTGAAATTTTTGAAGCCCATCCTTATTGATATCATACACATACAAGGATTGATAATCTTCATCATTTAGCAAGTGGTCATTATTTTGATCTGATGAGACTCCGCGAAACAACAAAATGTCTTCCTCCTTAATTTTAACATGTGCCCAGTGGCTAATAACCACTTTCTCCTTAAAAATTTGGTGACTTGTATTTTTGGAAAAATCATTTAGAACGAAATTGTTGTAAAAGCCATAGTATGAGTTGAACTTATATTTACCAGATTCATAAGATGAGCCACTTCCCCAAAAACTACTATTTCTACTTTTTTCATCCTCTGAAATTTTTACTTGCCCCACGGGGCTTAGATAAATAGCCTCTGCCGTATCAAGTTGAATGGGTTCTTTAAACGAGATTTGGTGTCGAATTAAATCTGCAGGCCTGTTGTGCGAACTATCATTTATATTTACCTGAATCCCATCCGGGGTTGATGGCTTATCAAACGCCTCGATAATAACAACTACAATACCGGCAATAACGCCAAAAAGTGCAAATAGTAAAAGAACCGTTCCTATGATGGCAAGTAACTTTTGATTGTATCTCTGTAATTTAGACATAGAGTTTTTGTTATTGTTGATTTCAATTAACAAACTTTTCAAAATCAGTAAAATTGCACGGGGATTAGTTTCTTCCTATTTGCCAAACAATTTATCCATGCCAGGTATATTAAGGGCGCCACTTGCTGCTGCTTGCATTTCACGCTCATTAATTTCACCAGCTTTGGTAATAGCCTTGTTTAGCGCCAAAATTAAGTGATCGGCCAGTTCCTCCTCATCTTGCAATAAACTATTATCAATTTCCAAGTCTTTTATTTCTCGGTTTCCCGTGATGTGAACTTTCACTTTTCCACCAGCCGATTCTTCGGTAATGGAAACCGTGTTTAATCGTTCTTTGGTTTCTGCTGCTTTTTGCTGGGCTTCCTGCAGTTTGCCCATCATGTCTCCGAACATGGTTTTGAAATATTTGAGAGTTAAGATTAGCAAAGCTACAGCTATAGTTTAAACAGAACTTGATAATACTCTTGTATGTATTTTTAGTAGCATTTAAAAATTCAGCAGTTCCCTTTTTCAAGCATATAGTTTTTAGAATCTTACAAGCCCATTAGTTATTTGATTTGAAAGACTATATAGGTAGAGAAGTTACTGTGCATATCACTAATAAGCTGGGGCAAACGTTGCTAGAAAAAACCATTCATAAAACAAGGGCTGAAACCACACTAATCTAGGTAGATACTGTCCTCTGAGTCTAAGTATCTTTCTTTTTTCAGTACCGCTAATATTTTTTCGTAATTCTTCTTTGTGAAATTGTTTTGCCCTAAAACTTCGAACGAGCCTTTGTAAATCAAGGCGACTAATTTCACCCCTTGAGAAACCCGAATTGGATAAGTTTTAAGTTCCCACTTTATAGAATCAACGAAGGTGAAACAATCATCTTTAGTAACAGTTACTAAAACAGTATCACGGCTTAAAAGCTCTATACCAAATCCATCAATTGAATAGAATTGATAATCTTTGGTTTTAGATAGTGCATAGGAAGCATGTGAGATTGAGTCATTTTCAAAATATAGGTCACAATTATTGAACCATGCGCTCATAATATTTCCAAGACTATCATTAGTTATGGTTATATGGTTTAAGCCTTTTTTAAATTGAATAGAGAGCCCGCTGCTGACAGGGAAAACTCTCTTCATTTGATTATTGAGGTCCATCGCTTCTTGAGCCAATGTTTTTAGGGAATCGGGCTGACCAATAACACTTCCCAATAGCATTAACTGAAGGAGTATTGTTGGAATTATGGAGTAGGAGTATGGCCTTGATGACATAATTACTTTTGGTGTGTGATTGTTTCAAAGTCTTGATAGTACAATTCAAAATCCTCATTTTCCTGAAGAGCATTTAGAATTTGTATAGTATAAAAATCATCAAATGACTGACCAGAGATATTTTTAAAGGAGTGTCCATCGTTCGAAATGGCTACCAATTTTCCTTGATTGTAAATTGTCAAGGGTAATTCCGCTAATCGGTATTCCCAAGAATTGAGAAACCAGCAATCATCGGTTTTGTTCTTCGGCTTTACTATGGTGTCAGTTGCTAGAAATCTTACTTCCAATCCATTTATAAAATAGTTAATGCTATCTGAGTTAGTATTTATTGGGATTGTAATAGAATGTATCCTTCCGTTTCTAAATCTTAGATCGCAATTGGCATATCGAGCTGAATTTAGTTTCCCCATTTCGTCAAACTTTAGAGAACCGTAACTCTCATTTAGAAAAAAGTAAATTTCCAATTCTGACATATAAGGAAATGATTGCTTGATTTGATTTGCATGTTCAACACACCAAGTTTCAATTTTCTTTATAGAATCAGATTGCCCGGTAGCCTCCGAAAAGGAAAGTAATATTAGAATGACTGTAAGTGCTACAAATCTCATGATGCTGAAACGCTTAACTCTTCGATTCTATCATCACCTCCAAAATTCTAGCAGCAGCCTCAGCTATCACCGTACCTGGGCCAAACACGCCTACCACGCCAGCATCAAACAAATATTGATAATCTTGTTGCGGTATAACGCCACCTGCAATTACCAAAATATCTTCGCGGCCTTGCTTTTTCAATTCTTCAATTACTTGCGGTACCAAAGTTTTGTGCCCAGCGGCTAATGAGGAAACACCTAATAGGTGTACATCATTTTCTATGGCCTGTTTGGCGGCTTCGGCTGGTGTTTGGAATAAGGGCCCAATGTCCACATCAAAACCTAAATCGGCAAAAGAAGTGGCTACCACCTTGGCGCCACGGTCGTGTCCATCTTGCCCCATTTTGGCAATCATAATACGCGGCCTACGGCCTTCTACTTCCTCAAACTTATCTGCTAGGTTTTGTGCCTTTTCAAATTTTTCGTCTTTCTTCATTTCTTTAGAATATACACCTGATATAGAACGAATGGTAGCTTGGTATCGGCCAAAGGCTTCTTCCATGGCCAAACTAATTTCGCCCAAAGTAGCACGGTTGCGAGCAGCTTCTACTGCTAGGGCTAGTAAATTGCCTTTTCCACTTTTGGCGCAAGCCGTAATGGCTTGTAAGTTATCTGCCACTAGAGCTTTGTCACGTGACTCTTTGAGTAACTCTAAGCGCGAGATTTGCTTTTGGCGAACAACCGTGTTGTCCACCTCTAAAATATCCAGAGCCTCGTCTTTTTCATTTTGATAGGCATTTACGCCAATTACCAATTCTTTTCCCGAATCTACTCGCGCCTGCTTTTTGGCGGCCGCTTCTTCAATGCGCATTTTGGGCAGACCAGTTTCTATGGCTTTGGCCATGCCGCCCAACTCTTCCACCTCTTCTATTAGTTTCCAAGCTTTTTCGGCCAACTGAGCCGTAAGGTATTCTACATAATAGCTACCACCCCAAGGATCTACGGTTTTGGTTGCACCCAATTCTTCTTGAATAATCAGCTGCGTATTTCGAGCAATACGAGCCGAGAAATCGGTAGGCAAGGCGATAGCTTCATCCAATGAATTGGTATGCAATGATTGGGTTCCACCAAATACGGCTGCCATGGCCTCAATGGTAGTTCGGGCTACATTGTTAAAGGGGTCTTGCTCGGTAAGACTATAGCCTGAAGTTTGGCTGTGGGTACGCAATGCCAATGATTTAGGATTGGTAGCACCAAAGCTTTTTACAATTTTGGCCCATAGCATACGGGCCGCACGCATCTTGGCAATTTCCATAAAATGGTTCATGCCAATCCCCCAAAAGAAAGAAAGGCGCGGGGCAAAGTCATCTACCTTCAAACCAGCTTTTACCCCAGTGCGGATGTATTCCATGCCATCGGCTAAGGTGTAAGCCAACTCAATATCAGCGGTGGCTCCGGCTTCGTGCATGTGGTATCCCGAAATGGAAATACTATTGAACTTAGGCATATTGTTTTTGGTGTACTCAAAAATGTCCGCCACTATTTTCATAGAAGGTAGAGGAGGATAGATGTAAGTATTACGCACCATAAACTCCTTAAGGATATCATTTTGTATAGTACCCGAAAGCAATTCAGGTTTTACGCCTTGTTCCTCAGCAGCTACAATGTAAAAGGCCATAATGGGTAACACGGCCCCATTCATGGTCATGGAAACCGACATTTTATCCAAAGGAATTTGATCGAAAAGGATTTTCATATCCTCTACGGTATCAATAGCAACTCCAGCCTTACCAACATCTCCTTGCACACGTTCGTGATCCGAATCGTAACCACGGTGAGTAGCTAAGTCAAAAGCAACGGAAAGGCCTTTTTGACCCGCTGCTAAATTTCTTCTGTAAAAAGCATTACTCTCTTCGGCCGTAGAAAAACCAGCGTATTGGCGAATCGTCCAAGGGCGAATAACATACATGCTAGAATAGGGGCCACGAAGGTTAGGAGCTATCCCTGCCACATAATTGGTATGCGAAAGTTTTTCAAAATCTTCTTTTGAAAATTCAGAAGGAACTTCAATTTCTTCGGGCGTAAGCCAGGTTTTGGTGCTGGCTTCATTTTTTGAAGAACTAGATTGGTATTGGGTATTTTGGAAATTGTGTCTTTTCATAATGCTAGTTACTTGTGTTGTGTGACCTCACCCCTCCAGAGCGAAAGCTCTGGTTTCCCCTCTCCATGTGGAGAGGGGGGTGCAAGACGTAGTCTTGCAGGGGAGAGGTTGCGCGCTATTGCTTAACTTTCTTGTATCACCTTTCTTATTTTATCTAAAACCTCGACAATATTATTCATCACTTCGTTATTGGTGAATCTCAAAAAGCGATAACCTAGTGATTCAATAAGGGTTTGTCGTTGTTCATCATTTCTTTTTACTTCTGGGTCTAGATGAATCCCTCCATCTACTTCGATTATTAGCTTCTTTTCAAAACAATAAAAGTCAACAATATATTTATCTATCGGATGTTGCCTTCTAAATTTCACTCCTAGCCTTTGTCCTCTAACCTTTTGCCATAATCTATCCTCTGCTTCGGTAGACTCCTTGCGAAGCATACGTGCAAATTCAAAGGTATTGCCTTTGGCTTTATGGTGCATGTTTGATTTTGGCATTGGGTAATCTGTTTGGTTAATATTGGGGAGCTACCTCGCCCTGCAAGACTGCGTCTTGCTTTCCCTCTCCATATGGAGAGGGAGTTGAGTTATGGTTTCTCCAATCCTTCAGACAGCCTCCTGGGCACAATTCTTTGTATTTCGGTTTCTTTATCCTTGCCAGCAAACATCCCGTATTCAATCAAGTCTGTAAGATTTTCATTCGTCTTAGCGTGCTTATTAGCTCCTATTAGCACGTTGTTTTTTTCGTCAAAAGCCAATTGTTCTTTGTTGGCAGATTCTTCCACTTGGCTTTGCAGCCAACCATTTTGTAAACTTGCTATATAACCACCCTGGGATTCTATCGCTTTAAAGAAGTCCCAGCCTTTTTGGGCTAATTCCTCCGTAAGGGTTTCTATAAAATAGGTTCCTTTTGAAATATCTGATACGGCACTCAAATGACTTTCGTGCTCTAAAATGTTTTGCTGGTTTTTGGCAATACGCTCTCCAAAAAAGTCCGGCTCTTTGTAAGTGTGATTAAAACCTTTAACCGAGATTTCATTAGCACCACCAATGGCTGCAGCCATGGCCTCAGAGGTTGTTCGTATTTGATTATTGTACGCATCCAAAATAGTTTTGTTGCGCAAGGCAGTTTCTGCGTAAATGCTAATTTCTTCTGCTGGAAGGTCAAGTTCATTTTGCATTTGTAACCACAATCTTCTGAAAGCACGGAGTTTGGATATTTCCCCAAAATAGTCAGAACCAATAGCAAAGTTGAACCAAAAACCTTGGCTATCTTTTGGCTCCAGCTGATGCACGTATTCATAACCCATGCCTAGAGCTATTCCCAATTGTTGGCTTAATGTGGCGCCTGCATTTCCAAATAGGTTGGCATTAATGCAAACGTTTTTAAACCCTTTAGGTAAAGTGCTGCCAAGCGTTTTAATGTCTTCAAAATCATTCTGCTGGTTGCTTTTCCAATTGCCTGTACGGGCAATGCTTTCTAGGCAATCCATATTTACCGAACCGTGTAATTCACCTGGATTCCAACCTCTATTGGCGATAAGTGTATTCAAGCTTTTAGCGAAAGCAGCAGCATTTCCTTCCACCACAAAGTGGCAATTTATATACGGAAGTTCGATTTCACTTAACAACTGACCTAAATCGGTATTGTCATAGAGATAAAAGAGCAGGGCATTTGCTCCACGATTAAGATGATCTAAGGCTTCTTTATTAGCTTGCTTGGCATCGGCTACAAACAGCTCCTGAACTATGTTCCAGCTTGCTTGTTTTTTGGTGGGTTGAGGTTTTGTCTCGGTGTTGTCTTTGTGGTAAAAAGGCTGAACTTCAATACCATCTGCTGTGGTAGAAATGAGTTGGCTAAAGGCTTTGCCTTTTAAGTCTTTTTCTATTTGTGCTTTCCAATCTGCGGAACTGCTTTTCGAAAAATCCTTAAATAAGTTGTCTGAATTCATGCAGGCGTGTTTGCCGCAAAGGTCATAAATTTAGCTTAGCCTTTAGAGGCTTCTAAATATTTAGTGCCTTGGTAAGTTCCTTCAGTCGTCTTTCGTCTTGATGATAGGATTTAAACTCTTTTCCAGTTTGAATTCGATGTAAATCTTGTAAATATTCAATGATTCTACGTTGCTCTAAATCTCCTGCCTGATGTGCTTTGTAAAAGGTGCTGTAATATTTCCGCTTTAGCGAAAGCACATTGCAACGCGACAAAACCATATAAGGTGTAAAGCTTAATTTTTCGCCATACTTAGCTCGAGGCGGATAGCCATATAGCTGCAGGTAGGTGCCCATTTGTTTAAATAGGATAGTGTCTAATTTATGCAATGAGTCAATTGCGGCAAGGTGTTTTTCCGATCTAAATCCTTCGGCCACCATAATGGAGTCTTCAAAATCGGAGGTTTTTATATAAACCTCTTGCACCGACTTTAAGAAAGCCTCGCGGTATTCAAATTTGTATAAGCCTGCTACATCAGATCGGTAGCTGCTTTGTGCAAAAGTGGCTAAAGGGCTTAAAAATATGGAGACAAATAGAGTTTTATAAAGTGTTTTCATGATTCTTCAATTAAATAAATAATCTCTTCGGGCTTACTCATTCTAAACTGCTCACGGGCAAATTTTTCCAGCTTTTCAGGATCCGATGTCAACTCTTCCAATTTTCGTTCGTCTTTTTCAATTTCACTTTGGTAGTAATTGATGTCTTCTTTTAGCTGTTCAATTTCCGCATTTAGCTGACGGTGAATAAGGTAGGAGTTCACATCTAAAAAAAGCATCCAAATGCTAAAACCTACCATGGCCATCACATATTTGTTGGTAGCTATGGTAAACCAGCGCTTTTCGCGAAGTTTTTGCAGTGCTTTTTTCATCTCCTGTAAAAGTAGGGGATACCTTAATGGCTGCATAAAAGCGGCTATTAATATGTTAACAAGGGGCTGTTAAGTGTTACGATTGAAACTGTAATTGGCTGAGGTTGCGGTACACACCCGTTTCATGCGTCAGTAATTCTTCGTGATTTCCAGTTTCCACTACTTCTCCTTTTTGCAGTACAACAATACGGTCGGCATTGCGTATGGTAGCCAGGCGGTGAGCAATTACAATAGAAGTACGTCCTTGCATTAGTTTATCTAAGGCATCTTGTACCAATTTTTCCGATTCTGAATCCAGTGCCGAAGTAGCCTCATCTAAAATTAATATTTTAGGGTTTTTGAGAACGGCTCTAGCAATAGCTACACGTTGGCGTTGGCCGCCCGAAAGCTGCACACCTCTTTCGCCTACAATGGTTTGTAAGCCGTCTTTAAAATCGCGGATAAACTCCCAGGCATTGGCTTTTTTGGCGGCTTCTTCAATTTCTGCTTCCGTGGCATTGGGCTTACCGTATGCTATGTTTTCTAAAATACTGCCACCAAACAAAAATACATCTTGCGGTACTACCGCCATTTGGTTTCGCAGGTCGCTTAAGCCGTAGCTAGATGCTTCTTTGCCATCAAAAGAAATACGGCCTTGGCTAGGCTTGTAAAATTGTAAAATAAGAGAAACCAAAGTAGATTTTCCGGAACCACTGGCACCTACCAAAGCTATTTGTTGTCCCGCTTTAATTTCTAAGGAGATATTTTTAATAACCTCGGTATCTAACCTAGTGGGGTAAGTAAAAGAAAGGTTTTGTAATTGAACGGTTCCGTTAAACTCAGGTAAGGCTTTGGGTGCCTCATGACTAATATCCTCAATAGGCTCGTCCAAAATATCGAAAAGCTCTTCGGTGGCACCAATTGCCTTTTGAATATTGGCATATACATTGGCAAAGCCACCAATGCTTCCGCCAATAAAACCGGAGTAAATTACAAAGCTAAAAAGCTCGCCTGTTTTTAACTCACCGGTAGCAATAAGGTTAACCCCTTGCCAAATTACAGCTACAATGGCGCCAAACAATCCTAAAATAATAAAGGAGCTAAAGGCACCACGGTACTTGCCGCCTTTCATACCCGTTTTAGCAATTTCGCTGGTTTTTTTACCGTAACGCGCTACTTCAAAATATTCGTTAGCAAAAGCCTTTACATTGTAAATGCCTTGCAGCGTTTCTTCTACAATGGTATTGCTTTCGGCAACTTGGCTTTGTACCTCTTTAGAGTATTTACGTATAAAACGACCAAAAAATATAGCCACTACCACTACCACGGGCACTATGGCCAACATAAACAAGGTAAGCTTGGGCGAGGTGTAAATTAGAATGACAATACCTCCAAAAATGATAACCAGCTGGCGTATAAACTCGGCTACGGTAGTGGTAAAGGTTTCTTGAAGCAATGATATATCCGATGATATGCGGCTGTTGAGTTCGCCCACTCTTTTTTGATTAAAAAAGGTATAGGGTAATTTAATAAGATGCTGGTAGGTAGCTTGGCGCAAGGAGGCCAAGGTTTTTTCGGTAACGTTTACAAAAAGTACTACTCTAAAAAAGGAAACCACCGCCTGGATAACTAGTATGCCAATTAGTATAAGCGAAATTCTACTAATGTTTTCTACTATTTGTGCGCTGTTGGTAGCATCTACCAGCTCGCCTAAATATTTTGGAAAGGCCAAGTTGGCCGCACTTGAAAGCAGTAAGAAAATAAGCCCCACGGCAAATTCGCCTCTAAAGGGTTTGATATAGGTGTATAGTTTTAAGGATTTACGTAGAGTATCCTTAGTAAGTTTTTTGCGCTTTTTATCCTCAGCCATTTGATGCGAATTGGGCGGCAAAAGTAGTAAATGCAATGGCTTTATCTTTTTTATTGAAGATTGCTTTTTAGGATTTTGCTGTTTTTTAACAGCATTAGTTTAAAGGCAGTTGCGAACTAAATGTGTAGCAATTGTAATATTTTCATTTTACAAGGCGCGGGTTTTTTATATTTGGCACCCTTCACAATCAAATTGTATATTAATTTACCTACCGCATAATGTTAAAAAAGTTACTTGCCTTCGCACTTTTAGCCACTCCAATTTTGTCGTTCGCACAAAGCAAAGGTTTAGATGAAAGAGTTAACGATGCCTTTGCCCCCATTGCAGATGGTTGGGAAGGAATTGTGTTGCATCCTATTGTTTTTTCGGAGTCTTTAAAAATCCCTATCGTAGTAATTTTGTTGGTGCTGGGCGCTACTTTTTTTACGGTTTACTTTTCATTTATTAATATTAGAAGGTTTCCGTTGGCCATAAATGTGGTACGTGGTAAATACGATGAGTTAGACCATCATAGCGCAGCCAATGCAAATGACGATAATGTACATGATGGAGATGTAAAAGGAACGATTGTAGATGAGAGCAAGGATGGTGAAGTAAGTCATTTTCAGGCACTGGCAACGGCTGTTTCGGGTACCGTAGGTTTAGGAAATATTGCAGGTGTGGCCGTGGCCATTGCCATTGGTGGGCCAGGCGCTACCTTTTGGATGATTATTTGTGGTTTGATTGGTATGAGTACCAAATTTGTGGAATGTACGTTGGGAGTAAAGTATAGAGACGTAGATGCAGATGGAACGGTTCATGGAGGGCCAATGTACTATCTTTCAAGAGGTTTGGGTGAACGAAACATGAAAGGTCTTGGTAAGGTGTTGGGCGGTTTGTTTGCCGTATTGTGCGTAGGGGCTTCTTTTGGTGGAGGGAATGCTTTTCAATCCAATCAAGCAGCTTCTCAAATTGCCTCTTTAATGGGCTTAGAAGGCGGTGCTACCGGTATTATTATAGGAGTTGTATTGGCCGTTTTGGTGGGTATTGTAATTATTGGCGGTATTAAGCGTATTGCTACTATTACCGAAAAAATTGTTCCATTTATGGCGGGTATTTATGTGCTGGCCTGTTTAATAGTAATCTTCTCAAACCTATCTTTTATTGACGATGCCTTTGGGATGATCTTTTCAGGTGCCTTTTCGCCAATGGCAGGATTGGGTGGTTTAATGGGAGTGTTAATTGTAGGTTTTCAAAGAGCGGCTTTTTCTAATGAGGCAGGAGCGGGGTCAGCTGCAATTGCACATTCGGCTGTTAAAACTAAGTACCCAGCTAGCGAAGGGGTGGTAGCCTTACTAGAGCCCTTTATTGATACCGTAGTAATTTGTACTATGACGGCCTTAGTGATTATCTTTTTTAATAGCGGAGGCGTTTTTGATTACGGTGGTGATGGAGCAGGTTCGGTAGTTTTATCGGCTACGGGAGAGAATATTGGAGGGGTAGGTTTAACCTCTATGGCCTTTGATTCGGTAATTCCACATTTTTCTATAGTGTTAACCATCGCTATTATTTTGTTTGCTTTTTCAACGATGATCTCTTGGTCGTACTATGGCTTGCAATCTTGGAAATACCTTTTTGGTAGAAGTAAAGCTGCTGATATTGCGTATAAAGCTATTTTCCTTTTGTTTATTGTAATTGGAGCGGCTGCAACGTTAGATGCGGTAATTAAGTTTTCGGATGCCATGATTTTGGCCTTGGTATTTCCAAATATGATTGGCTTGTTATTGTTGTTTCCTAAAGTAAGAGAAGAGCTAAATAAATACTTAGATGCTATTAAAAATATGAAAGCCAAAAACTAATAAGGCAATGTGCTAAAAGGCCTAAAGGAAATATTAACCTATAATAGAAAGCAGCGAAATGGTTTGCTGGTTTTGCTTGGCCTTATAGTACTTATTCAATTTTTTATATTTTTCGATGATTTCTTTTTTCAGGAGGATCCAGCCGAAAGAGCTGTGTTTGAGGCAGCCGTAACGGAGCACAAACGGCAAGATTCTATTAATAGATACCAAAGCAGCCATACACCACTTTTTTATTTTAATCCGAATAAGGCTACTGATTCTGTTTGGTTACAATTGGGTTTAAAGGACTATCAGTTGGCTGTGGTTAAAAAGTATGTAGCCAAGGGCGGGCATTTTTATAAAAGTACCGATTTAGCCAAGATTACTGTTTTTGATTCTGCCTGGGTGCAGCGTATATTACCTTATGTACAGTTGCCTAATCCTCAAAAAAAGCCAAAAAAAAGAGAATTGCGTTTTACACAATTTAACCCAAACACTGTAAGCAAAGCCGAGTTAAAAGCTTTTGGTTTAAGCTCAAAGCAAGTAAACAGTTTTATTGGTTTTCGCACAAAAGTGCGGCCTTTTAAAAATGAGGCAGATTTGTATAAGCCATATAACTTTGATAGTAGCGTAGTTGCTAAAATGCTTCCCCATGCTCAATGGCCGCAAGCAGAGATAAGAGATCCTATTAAAACAACCGTGCAACGGGCTGCCATAATGGTTGAGTTGAATGGATCCGATTCAATTGCTCTACTAAAGTTAAGCGGCATAGGTCCGGTGTTTGCTAGCCGTATTTTAAAATACAGAAATAGGTTAGGAGGTTTTGTAAGTAGTGAACAATTGTTGGAGGTATATGGTTTGGATGCCAATCGCTTGGAAAGTTTTAAAGATCAAATAAGTATTAACGCCCAAGCCATTAATAAGCTAAATGTTAACACTGCCACTTTTAAGGAATTGTTATACCATCCATACCTAGAATACAAGGTAGTTAAGAATATGGTTGAGTTTAGAGAGCAAATGCGCCCATTTAAGTCGGTAGATGAATTGCAAAATATAGAGTTGATTGATGCGGTATTATTCGCTAAAATTGCAAACTATTTGAAAACATAGGAATGAAGAGGTAAAGCCTCTATAGTAATAAGATAAGTTATGGAAACTAATACAACAACCGCACAAGGAATGAGCTTTGGGATGACAGAGACGCAGGAAATGATAGCACAGACCGTGCGTGACTTTTGTGCTCAACACATTACTCCCAATATAATGGAGTGGGACGAAGCCCAAACTTTTCCAATAGAGGTATTTAAAAAGTTAGGCCAATTAGGCTTAATGGGTGTTTTGGTTCCGGAGCAATATGGTGGTGCTGGATTAACCTATACAGAATATGTTACAGCAATTACCGAGTTAAGCCGGGTAGATCCATCTATTGGTTTGTCTATGGCCGCTCATAATTCTTTGTGTACAGGTCATATTTTGGCTTTCGGTAACGAGGAGCAAAAAAGCAAATACCTTCCTAAATTAGCTTCTGGTGAGTGGATTGGAGCATGGGGATTAACTGAGGCTAATACAGGTTCGGATGCCATGCGTATGCAGGTAACCGCTCAAAAAGACGGAGATAACTGGATTTTAAACGGAGCAAAAAACTGGATTACACACGGTATTACTGGAGATGTAGCAGTAGTGTTGGCTCGTACGGGTGATCTGTTAGATAGTCATGGAATTACGGCTTTTGTGGTAGAGCGCGGTACACCTGGATTTAGTGGTGGTAAAAAAGAAAATAAACTAGGCATGCGTGCCTCAGAAACGGCAGAAATGGTTTTTGATAATTGCCGTATTTCCGATGCCAATAGATTGGGTGAAGAAGGAGACGGATTTATTCAAGCGATGAAAGTATTAGATGGTGGTAGAATTTCTATTGCTTCATTATCTCTTGGTACGGCTAAGGGTGCTTTTGATGCTGCTTTACAGTACTCTAAGGAGCGCGAGCAGTTTGGTAAGCCTATTTCTAGTTTTCAGGCTATCGCTTTTAAGTTAGCCGATATGGCCACCGAGATTGATGCGGCCGAATTACTTACATTAAAGGCAGCTCAGTTGAAAAACAATGGAGAAAGTGTAACTAAACATGGAGCTATGGCGAAGTTATATGCTTCAGAAATTGCGGTTAAAGCTTGTAATGAAGCAGTGCAAATTTTTGGTGGATATGGTTTTACGAAAGACTTTCCTGTGGAGAAATTTTACAGAGATGTTAAGCTTTGTACCATTGGTGAGGGAACCTCTGAAATCCAAAAATTGGTTATTTCAAATAAGATTACAAAATAGCAAAAAATACTTTGGGAAATAAAGTATTTACTATTACATTTGCAGCCCTAAAAATAAGATTTATAAAGAATGTTAGTAGTTTCTGTAAAAGAAGGAGAGTCAATTGAGCGCGCACTAAAGCGTTACAAAAGAAAATTTGATAGAACTGGAACCATGCGTGCATTACGCGGGCGTCAACAGTTTATTAAGCCTTCGGTAAATCGTAGAAAAGAAGTTTTAAAAGCGGCTTACATTCAAACAAAACGCGATAACGAGGAATAGAAATTCTGTTTTTCGAATAAATATTTAAAAGCAAGAGCTATCTTTACAGCTCTTGCTTTTTTTATGCTTACAACTCAGTTTTTAGACCATCTCCGCTTTCATAAAAAGTATTCAGAGCATACCTTGGTGGCTTATCAAAACGATTTACTTTCGTTAGTCACTTTTTTAGAGGAGCAATATCAAATTAAAGACGAATGGCAAGAGGTTAATCATCACCTTTTAAGAGCTTGGTTAGTTTCACTGCATCAGCAATCATTGTCGCCTACCACTATTAATCGAAAATTATCAAGTGCTAAAAGTTTTTTCAAGTTTTTAGTGCGTCAAGAAAAAATAACTACCAATCCTGCTCAGCTTTTAATAGGTCCTAAAGTGGCTAAAAAAGTATTGAGAGTAGCCACTGAGGAACATTTAGATATTGGTGTCTGGAAACGGCATGATTTAGAGGAGAGTCTAACACTGAATGACCAAGTAATAATCCAAATGTTTTACCATACAGGTATTCGCTTAAGTGAGTTGATTAACTTGAAGCTAAACGATCTAAATCTGGCTCAAAAGACAGTTAAAGTATTGGGTAAACGGAACAAAGAAAGATTACTGCCCTTAACGCTTACGCTGGAGAAAGAATTGAGACGATACCTAGAGACTCGTAATGCGTTGGTTAAGGTTTCGGGCGAAGCATTTTTTTTTGTTACCAAAAAAGGAAATAAGCTCTATCCTAAGCTTGTTTATAAAGTGGTAAACACCTACCTTGGAAGGGTTTCTGATTTACAGAAAAAGAGCCCGCATGTGTTGCGGCATTCTTTTGCCACTCACATGCTAAATAGAGGTGCAGATTTAAACTCAATAAAGGAATTACTCGGGCATTCCAGTTTAGCGGCCACTCAGATTTATACACACAATAGTATGGATCAACTCAAGCAGATGTACAACCAATCCCATCCGAGGGGAAATAATAAAGAAGAAGATATATGAAGTTAAATGTTCAGTCAGTAAATTTTACAGCCGATCAAAAGCTAATTAGCTTTATTCAGGCAAAAATGGACAAGCTAGATCGTGTTTACGATCGTGTTGTGGATGCTGAGGTGGTTTTAAAGGTAGATAACAATCACTCTAGGGTCAATAAAATATCAGAAGTTCGGCTAAATATTCCCGGTCAAGAGATTGTGGTTAAGAAGCAGTGCAAGTCCTTTGAGGAAGCGTCACAGCTGGCGACTGACGCTTTGCGAAGACAGCTTCGGAAACACAAAGAAAAGGCTCGATCGATAGCGTCTTAAAAAATATTTTTTAAGCTGCTTGCAGCAATATAAAATGTTATTACATTTGCAGTCCGTTTCAAAAAGAGGCGGGCTGTTCTTTTTTTAAGGAATAAAAAAGCCGATGTAGCTCAGCTGGCTAGAGCAGCTGATTTGTAATCAGCAGGTCGTGGGTTCGAGTCCCTCTATCGGCTCTTTTTTATTAAATTTTTTATTGGGGAGATACTCAAGCGGCCAACGAGGACAGACTGTAAATCTGTTGGTTTTACCTTCGCAGGTTCGAATCCTGCTCTCCCCACTAACATAGTCAGGCTTTTGTTTTTTTAAGTCGCGTTTTGGATCTTTTAGTAAGAGATTTTTAAAGTGATTTAAGTAAATATAAAGCGAATTGCGGGAGTAGCTCAGCTGGCTAGAGCATCAGCCTTCCAAGCTGAGGGTCGCGGGTTCGAATCCCGTCTCCCGCTCAAGGTAGTTGCTGTTTATTGTGTATTTGTTAAAATGCCGATAACAAGTAACAGGTAACCGGCACTGCCGATGTAGCTCAGGGGTAGAGCGTTTCCTTGGTAAGGAAGAGGTCAGGGGTTCAATTCCCCTCATTGGCTCTAAGTGAAAGACCACGGTGGTCTTGCTTATATATTAATTATTTAACTAAGTTTAAAATCATGGCAAAAGAAACTTTCGAAAGAAATAAGCCTCACTTGAACATTGGTACAATTGGACACGTTGACCATGGCAAGACAACATTGACTGCAGCTATTACCACCGTATTAGCTAACGCTGGTCTTTCCGAGCTACGCTCATTTGATTCAATTGACAATGCTCCTGAAGAAAAAGAAAGAGGTATTACTATTAATACTTCACACGTAGAGTATCAAACAGCTAACCGTCATTACGCTCACGTTGACTGTCCTGGTCACGCGGATTACGTAAAGAATATGGTTACAGGTGCTGCTCAAATGGACGGTGCTATTTTGGTAGTTGCTGCTACTGATGGTCCTATGCCACAAACTCGTGAGCATATCCTTTTAGGTCGTCAGGTAGGTATTCCTCGTATGGTTGTATTCATGAATAAAGTGGATATGGTTGACGATGAAGAGCTTCTTGAATTAGTAGAAATGGAAATCAGAGAATTGCTTTCTTTCTATGAGTATGATGGTGATGAAACTCCCGTAGTTATGGGTTCTGCTTTAGGTGGGCTTAATGGCGAGCAAAAGTGGGTGGATACCATTATGAAATTGATGGAAGAGGTTGATGCTTGGATTGAAGAGCCAGAACGCGATAACGCCAAGCCATTCTTGATGCCTATCGAAGATGTGTTCTCAATTACTGGTCGTGGAACTGTTGCTACAGGTCGTATCGAAACGGGTGTTGCTAATACAGGTGATCCAGTTGAGATTATCGGTTTCGGAGATGAAAAATTGAACTCTACTATTACAGGAGTTGAGATGTTCCGCAAGATTTTGGATAGAGGTGAAGCAGGTGATAACGTAGGTATCCTTTTAAGAGGTATTGAAAAATCTGAAATTCGTAGAGGTATGGTAATCTGTAAGCCAGGTTCCATTACTCCTCATACAAAATTTAAAGCGGAGGTTTATATCCTTAAAAAAGAAGAAGGTGGACGTCACACTCCGTTCCACAATAAGTACCGTCCACAGTTTTACTTACGTACAACTGATGTAACAGGTGAAATTCACTTGCCAGAAGGTACTGAAATGGTAATGCCTGGAGATAACATTTCTATCTCAGTTACCCTTATCGCTCCAGTGGCTATCAATAAAGGATTGCGTTTTGCAATGCGTGAAGGTGGTAGAACTGTAGGTGCAGGTCAGGTTACTGAAATTGTTGAGTAAAATTACTCATTATTAGATATTAGTTAAGAAAAGGTGTTCCCAAAAAACGGGAACACCTTTCTGACTAAATAGAAGTTTGTAAGATGGCTTCTGATGTTCTTTAAAATAAGTAGTGATAAATAGCTTGTAGAAGCAAGTGTTTTTGAATTGCTTTATGGTATTAAATACGGTTGTCAAAAGTGGTAATTGTATGTAAAAATACGGGTGTAGCTCAGTTGGTAGAGCAGTGGTCTCCAAAACCGAAGGTCGTGAGTTCGAATCTTACCACCCGTGCAAAGGAAAATAGAATGAGTAAAGTAGCAACTTATTTTCAAGAGTCTTACGAAGAGCTTGTAGATAAAACATCATGGCCCACTTGGTCCGACTTACAAAAGTCATCTGTATTGGTAGCGGTAGCTTCCATGGTTATTGCGCTAATTATCTTTGCAATGGATAAATTAATTAGCACAGGACTGGAAGGCTTTTATAGTTTGTTTTAATCAAATCGAGCCCAAAAAATTATGAGCGAAAGCGGTAAAAAGTGGTATGTAGTTAGAGCCATTTCTGGACAAGAAAATAAGGTTAAAAACTATATAGAAAGTGAGATTGAATTTCAAGGTTTGACAGACTATTTTGGACAGGTTTTAGTGCCTACTGAAAAAGTATATCAAATCCGTAATGGAAAAAAGGTTAGCAAAGAGCGAAACTATTTTCCGGGATATATAATGGTAGAAGCCAACCTTATTGGTGAAATGGTACATACCATTAAAAACATAACAGGCGTAATTGGCTTTTTGGGAGAAACCAAAGGTGGAGATCCGGTGCCATTACGAATGAGTGAAGTAAACAGGATGCTAGGGAAAGTGGATGAACTTTCTGATGTAGACGAAAAAGTAAATATTCCATTTATAATAGGTGAAACGGTTAAGGTGATTGATGGGCCTTTTAACGGTTTTAACGGTACCATTGAAAAGATTAATGAGGAGAAGCGAAAGCTAGAGGTAATGGTAAAAATATTTGGTAGAAAAACTCCTTTGGAGCTTAGCTATATGCAGGTAGAAAAGGAGTCGTAAAAAGAGTATGTGAGCATAAGTCCGAAAAGCTTCCGTTTTCGGCAACTGTGATTTTATTTATAGAAAAATAATACAAGAAAATGGCAAAAGAAGTAAGCGCAATTATTAAGCTTCAAGTAAGAGGTGGCGCTGCCAATCCTGCTCCACCGGTAGGCCCTGCATTAGGTGCTAAAGGTGTGAACATCATGGAGTTTTGCAAGCAATTTAATGCTCGTACCCAAGATAAACAAGGTAAGGTTTTACCAGTTTTAATTACGGTGTACGCTGATAAATCGTTTGAGTTTATCATCAAAACTCCTCCCGCAGCAGTGCAGTTAATGGAGGCAGCAAAAATTAAAAAAGGATCCCCACAAAGTAATCTACAAAAGGTAGGTAAAGTAACTTGGGAACAAGTAGGAGCAATAGCCGAAGATAAAATGGCTGATTTAAATGCTTTTACACCTGAGTCGGCTATGCGTATGGTGGCAGGTACTGCCCGTAGTATGGGATTAACCGTAACAGGGCCAAAACCCTTTTAAATTTGTAAGTGATGGCTGTAATAGGTAAGAAAAGAAAAGAAGTTTTAACAAAACTAGATAGCAATAAGCAATATAGCTTAACAGATGCTAGTGGTTTGGTAAAAGAAGTTAGCACTACAAAATTCGATGCTTCAGTTGATTTAGCGGTACGTTTAGGAGTTGATCCGCGTAAAGCAAATCAAATGGTAAGAGGGGTAGTAACCCTTCCTCATGGAACTGGTAAAGATGTAAAGGTATTGGCTTTGGTAACTCCAGATAAGGAGCAAGAAGCTAAAGATGCGGGTGCAGACTTTGTAGGTTTGGATGAGTTTATCGAAAAAATTAAAGGTGGCTGGACTGATGTAGACGTAATTGTAACCATGCCAAGTGTAATGGGGAAAATTGGTCCATTAGGTAGAGTTTTAGGCCCACGTGGTTTGATGCCTAACCCTAAAACGGGTACGGTAACTATGGATGTTAAGAAAGCGGTATCTGAAGTAAAGGCGGGTAAAATTGACTTTAAAGTAGATCGTTACGGAATTATCCATGCCTGTGTTGGTAAGGTTTCTTTTGAGCAAGAAAAGATCAAAGAAAATGCAGAGGAGTTACTTAAAACGTTACTTCGTTTGAAACCTTCTGCATCTAAAGGAAATTATATTAGAAGCATTAATATGAGCAGCACTATGAGCCCAAGCATTAGCATTGAGCCTAAATCGGTGTAACCCTCATCCTTAGTAAAAGACTTTGAAAAATGACAAAAGAAGAAAAAAATAAAGCAATAGATCACCTTAGCGAAGTACTTACTGGTACTGAGATTTTGTATGTAGCCGATATTTCGGGTTTAAATGCAGAACAGACTAGTACGCTTCGTAGACTTTGCTTTAAGAATAATATTGGATTAAGCGTTGTGAAAAACACCCTTCTTAAGAAGGCAATGGAGCGCTCGGATAAGGAATTTGAAGACCTTTATCCAATCCTTAAAGGAAATACTAGTATCATGGTTTCTGATACAGGTAATGCACCCGCTAAACTTATTAAAGAGTTTAGAAAGAAGGCTGAAAAGCCATTATTGAAGGGAGCTTATGTACAGGAATCAGTTTATGTTGGTGACGAAAACCTAGAAGCATTAGCGGCACTTAAATCTAAGTCCGAGCTTATTGGTGAAGTTATTGGCTTGTTGCAATCTCCTGCCAAAAACGTTGTTTCTGCCCTACAAAGCGGAAAGAATACTTTGGGTGGTCTGTTAAAGACTTTAGAGGAACGCGCAGCGTAATTATTTTGTACGTACTCAGCTTCCACAAGGCGTAGTTATATTTTATTTAAATTTTAAAAAAGAATACCGAAATGGCGGATATTAAAGAACTAGGAGACCAATTGGTAAACCTAACAGTAAAGGAAGTAAGCGAATTAGCTGATTATTTAAAAGAGGAGCATGGTATTGAGCCTGCTGCTGCAGCTGTTGCTGTTGCTGGTCCTGCTGCTGGTGGCGATGCTGCTGGTGGTGAAGAAAAAACCGAGTTTGACGTAATCCTTAAGGCTGCAGGTGGATCTAAACTTGCCGTAGTAAAGTTAGTTAAAGAACTTACTGGCTTAGGTCTTAAAGAAGCTAAAGGACTTGTAGATGGTGCTCCAAGCCCACTTAAAGAAGGAGTAGCAAAAG
Source organism: uncultured Owenweeksia sp. (assembly GCA_937146805.1). Classification (GTDB taxonomy): domain Bacteria; phylum Bacteroidota; class Bacteroidia; order Flavobacteriales; family Schleiferiaceae; genus Owenweeksia. The sequence continues at coordinate 43,604 of CAKZRR010000013.1, forward strand.
ACGAGGCGGATGCACTTAAGTCTCAGTTAGAAGAGGCAGGTGCAGAAGTAGAGATCAAGTAAGATACTCTATACTGCTTAACCCGTTAAGGTTTAGGTCTGTAAGCGAAAGCTTATAGGCCTAAACCCTTTTGTGTTTTATTTAACTTTATTTCTATCCAAATGTCCAAAAACCCAGTCACAAAAAATCTTGAGCAAAGGGTAAACTTTGCCTCCATCAAAAATGCCTTTGATTATCCCGATTTTTTGGATATTCAATTGAGATCGTTTCACGATTTTTTCCAACTTGACACCAAACCTGATGATAGAAGCGATGAAGGTTTATACAAAACCTTTTGTGAAAACTTCCCCATTACGGATGCCAGAAACCAATTTGTATTGGAATTTCTGGACTACTTTGTAGATCCTCCGCGTTACAGCGAAGAAGAATGTATTGAAAGAGGGTTGACATTTAGTGTACCTCTAAAAGCAAGACTGAAATTATATTGTACCGATCCCGAGCACGAAGACTTTGAAACGATTGTGCAGGATGTGTATTTAGGTACAATTCCTTATATGACCCCCCGTGGTACCTTTATTGTAAATGGTGCCGAAAGAGTAGTGGTTTCACAACTTCACCGTTCGCCTGGTGTATTTTTTGGACAAAGTTACCACGCCAATGGTACCAAGTTGTACTCTGCTCGTATTATTCCTTTTAAAGGATCATGGATTGAATTTGCTACAGACATTAACAGTGTAATGTATGCTTATATCGATCGTAAAAAGAAATTACCGTTAACCACTTTGCTTAGAGCAATTGGTTACGAAAGAGATAAAGATATTCTTGAGATTTTTAACCTGGCAGAAGAAATTAAGGTTTCTAAATCAGGATTGAAAAAAGTATTGGGCCGTAAACTAGCGGCACGTGTACTTAAAACTTGGGTAGAAGATTTTGTGGATGAGGATACTGGAGAAGTAGTATCTATTGAACGTAATGAGGTGGTGCTTGACCGTGATACGGTTTTAGAGAAAGACCACATGGAAGAGATTTTGGAAGCGGACGTTCAAGCTATTCTTTTGCATAAAGAAGATATTGAAGCGAGTGAGTTTTCAATTATTCACAATACTTTACAAAAAGATCCAACCAATTCTGAAAAAGAAGCAGTAGAACATATTTATAGACAATTGCGTAATGCTGAGCCGCCAGATGTTGAAACGGCAAGAGGTATTATTGACAAATTGTTCTTTTCAGAGCAACGCTACAACTTAGGAGAAGTAGGTCGTTACCGATTAAACAAAAAGTTAGGACTTAATGTTGAAAACGATGTTCAGGTATTAACCAAAGAGGACATCTTAAACATTATTAAATATTTAATTGAGTTGATTAACTCTAAAGCTGAAGTGGATGATATTGACCACTTGAGTAATCGTAGAGTTAGAACGGTAGGAGAGCAGCTGGCTAACCAATTTGGTGTAGGTTTAGCGCGTATGGCGCGTACCATTCGTGAGCGCATGAATGTGCGTGATAATGAGGTGTTTACACCTATCGATTTGATTAATGCTAAAACGCTTTCATCGGTTATTAACTCCTTTTTTGGAACTAACCAACTTTCTCAGTTTATGGATCAAACCAATCCATTGGCCGAGATTACGCATAAGCGTAGATTATCAGCCCTAGGACCTGGTGGTTTATCAAGAGAAAGAGCGGGTTTTGAGGTACGTGATGTACACTATACACACTACGGACGTTTATGCCCTATTGAAACACCAGAAGGACCGAACATTGGTTTGATTTCTTCGATGTGTGTGTACTCTAAGGTAAATAAAATGGGTTTCTTAGAAACTCCTTACCGTAAGGTGGTAGAAGGAAAGGTGGATGTGATGAACGTTCCAGATTATCTATCAGCCGAAGAGGAAGAAGAAAAAGTAATTGCCCAAGCCAATGCACCTATTGATGGCGAAGGAAACTTTTTAAATGATAAAGTAAAGGCGCGTGATGAAGCCGATTATCCATTAATTGAGCCAAGTAAAATTGACTTTATGGATGTATCTCCTAATCAGATTGCTTCTATTTCGGCTTCGTTAATTCCATTTTTGGAGCATGATGATGCCAACCGTGCTTTGATGGGATCTAACATGATGCGCCAGGCAGTTCCATTGTTGCGCCCACAAGCACCGATAGTTGGTACAGGCTTAGAAGGAAGAGTAGCTTCAGATAGTCGTGTATTAATTAACGCGGAGGGTAACGGAACGGTTGAGTACGTAGATGCCGAAAAGATTACTATTAATTACGAGCGTACTGATACCGAAAGGTTGGTGAGCTTTGAAGAAGATAGCAAGACCTATAACTTGGTGAAGTTTAGAAAAACAAACCAAGGGACTTGTATCAATATTAAGCCAATTGTAGCGCTAGGTGAGTCTGTTAGAAAAGGACAGGTACTTTGCGAAGGTTATGCTACAGAAGGCGGAGAACTAGCGTTGGGAAGAAACATGCAAGTAGCCTTTATGCCTTGGAAAGGGTATAACTTTGAGGATGCTATTGTGATTTCGGAACGCGTAGTTCGTGATGATATTTTCACTTCTATTCATATTGATGAGTATTCATTGGATGTTAGAGATACCAAGCTTGGAGCGGAAGAGCTGACTTCGGATATTCCGAATGTAAGTGAAGAAGCCACTAAGGACTTGGATGAAAATGGAATTATCCGTGTAGGTGCAGAAGTGAAAGCAGGTGATATTTTAATTGGAAAGATTACTCCAAAAGGAGAATCAGATCCAACACCTGAAGAAAAACTTTTACGTGCCATTTTTGGTGACAAAGCAGGTGATGTTAAAGATGCTTCTTTAAAAGCGTCACCATCTTTAATGGGTGTGGTAATTAACAAAAAGTTATTTGCTCGCTCGGTTAAAGATAAAAAGGCAAGAGCTTTAGATAAGGAAGAATTGGAGAAACTGGAGGACGACTACAACATGAAGTTGGAGACGATTCGTCAAAGATTCTTAGACAAATTAAACATTTTGGTAGCGGGTAAAACCAGCCAAGGCGTTAAAAATGATTTGAATGAGGATGTGATTCCTAAAGGAACCAAGTTTACCCAAAAAATACTTAACAGTATTGATGATTACACGCGTATTACCTTGGGAACATGGACTACAGACGCGGAGAAGAACGACTTGATTTCAACTTTAATTCATAACTACAAAATTAAGGTAAGCGACTTGCTTGGTATTTACAAGCGTTCAAAGTTTGCCATTAGTATTGGAGATGAGTTGCCAGCAGGTATTGTAAAAATGGCCAAAGTTTACATCGCCAAAAAGCGTAAGCTTAAGGTGGGTGATAAAATGGCAGGACGCCACGGAAACAAGGGTATTGTTGCCAAAATTGTACGTGACGAAGACATGCCGTTCTTAGAAGATGGAACTCCAGTGGATATCGTATTGAATCCGCTAGGTGTACCTTCTCGTATGAACATCGGTCAGATTTACGAAACCGTATTAGGTTGGGCCGGTAAAAAGTTGGGTAGAAAATATGCTACGCCAATTTTTGATGGTGCCTCTATTGATGATATCAACAAGTTTACCGAAGAAGCAGGAGTGCCTCAATTTGGTCATACACATCTTTACGATGGTGGTACTGGAGAGAGATTCCACCAAGCAGCCTCGGTAGGTGTGATTTACATGCTTAAGCTGGGTCACATGGTAGATGATAAGATGCACGCACGTTCTATAGGACCGTACTCATTAATTACACAACAACCATTGGGTGGTAAAGCTCAGTTTGGTGGTCAGCGTTTTGGTGAGATGGAAGTTTGGGCACTAGAGGCTTTTGGAGCTTCTAATATTTTACGCGAAATTTTGACTGTAAAGTCGGATGATGTTGTAGGAAGAGCCAAAACTTACGAAACCATTGTAAAAGGTGAGCCAATGCCCGAACCTGGAATTCCAGAGTCGTTTAATGTATTGCTTCACGAGCTCAATGGTCTTGGTTTGAAGATTACCTTGGATTAATCACTTTAGTACGAATTTAATTTCCGGTCAAATGTCTTTAAGGAAAAACGATAAAAATAATTACAATAGTAACTTCAAAAGCATCACCATTAGCTTGGCATCGCCCGAGTTTTTGTTGGAGCGTTCGCATGGCGAAGTACTGAAGCCCGAAACCATTAATTACCGTACACACAAGCCAGAAAGAGATGGTTTGTTTTGTGAACGAATTTTTGGTCCTGTAAAAGATTACGAATGTGCTTGTGGTAAGTACAAGCGTATCCGCTACAAGGGTATTGTGTGCGATCGATGTGGAGTAGAAGTAACAGAGAAAAAAGTACGTAGAGAGCGTGTAGGCCACATCAACTTGGTAGTGCCTGTAGCACATATTTGGTACTTTAAGTCTTTACCCAATAAAATTGGTTACTTGCTAGGATTGCCTACCAAAAAGCTCGATATGATTATCTATTACGAGCGTTATGTAGTAGTGCAAGCTGGTAATGCTACGCACCCTGATGGTACTCCACTAAATTATATGGAGTACCTTACGGAAGAGGAGTATTTAGAGAGCTTAGAGCGCCTACCAAATGATAATAATTATTTGGATGATACCGATCCTAATAAGTTTATCGCTAAAATGGGAGCGGAAGCTTTAATTGAGCTTTTAGCCCGTTTAGATTTAGACCAACTATCCTACGACTTACGTCACAAAGCCAATACCGAAACTTCACAACAGCGTAAGCAAGAGGCTTTAAAAAGACTACAAGTAGTAGAAGCATTTAGAGATGCTAATACCCGTTTAGAAAACCGTCCGGAGTGGATGATTGTTAAAGTTGTACCAGTAATTCCTCCAGAATTGCGCCCATTGGTACCGCTAGACGGAGGTCGTTTTGCAACCTCTGATTTGAATGACCTTTACCGTAGAGTGATTATCCGTAACAATCGTTTAAAAAGATTGGTAGAGATAAAAGCGCCTGAGGTGATTTTACGTAACGAGAAGCGTATGCTTCAAGAAGCAGTAGATTCATTGTTTGACAACACCCGTAAATCGAGTGCTGTTAAAACCGATAGTAACCGTGCACTTAAATCACTTTCTGATTCATTGAAAGGTAAGCAAGGTCGTTTCCGTCAAAACCTTTTAGGTAAAAGGGTTGATTACTCGGCTCGTTCGGTAATTGTAGTAGGGCCAGAGTTGAAATTACATGAGTGCGGTTTGCCTAAAAACATGGCAGCGGAACTATTTAAGCCTTTCATCGTTCGTAAGTTAATCGAGCGTGGTATCGTGAAAACGGTAAAATCGGCTAAAAAAATTATTGATAAAAGAGAGCCCGTAGTTTGGGATATTTTGGAAAACGTGATGAAAGGGCATCCGGTACTACTAAACCGTGCACCAACACTTCACCGTTTGGGTATCCAATCTTTCCAACCTAAACTTATCGAGGGTAAAGCTATTCAATTACACCCCTTAGTGTGTACTGCATTTAATGCAGATTTTGATGGTGACCAAATGGCGGTACACTTGCCATTAGGAGCCGCAGCTATTTTAGAGGCGCAGGTATTAATGTTGGCTTCGCACAACATTTTGAACCCAGCTAATGGTTCGCCTATTGCCGTACCTTCTCAGGATATGGTTTTGGGATTGTACTATATGACTAAAGTACAGCAAGATCCCAACACCAAAGGAGCAGGTCTTACTTTTTATTCTGATGAGGAAGTTCAAATTGCTTACAATGAAGGACGCTTAAACTTAAATGCTAAAATTAAAGTAAGAGCCCGTGTAAGAGCTGAAGATGGTGGTTTAACCATGAAGGTGATTGAATCGTCCGTAGGTAGAGTATTGTTTAATCAAGTGGTGCCAGAAACGGTACCTTTTATTAACGAAGTACTTACTAAAAAGGCTTTGCGTGAGATTATCTCTGATATATTAAAGCAAACAGACATCCCTACTACCGCCAAGTTTTTGGACGATATGAAGGGATTAGGATATGGAAACGCTTTCCGTGGAGGTCTATCTTTCTCCTTGGGTGATATCATCATTCCAGAAGAAAAAGAAACGTTGGTAAGTGATGCCGAAACTCAGATTGAAGGCATCCTATCTAGCTATAACATGGGTTTAATTACCAATAACGAACGTTATAATCAGGTAATTGATGTATGGACAAATACCAATGCCCGTCTTACGGAGCGTGCTATGCACCATTTAATTAGCGATAGACAAGGGTTTAACCCAATCTATATGATGCTTGATTCTGGTGCTCGTGGATCTAAAGAACAGATTCGTCAGCTGTCGGGTATGCGTGGTTTGATGGCCAAGCCTCAAAAATCGGGTTCTGCAGGTGGCGAGATTATTGAAAATCCAATTATCTCTAACTTTAAGGAAGGCCTGTCTATTCTGGAGTATTTTATTTCTACACACGGTGCCCGTAAAGGACTAGCAGATACTGCTCTTAAAACGGCTGATGCAGGTTACTTAACACGTAGATTGGTAGATGTAGCACAGGATGTAATTATCAATGTAGATGATTGTGGAACGTTGCGCGGACTGGAAGTATCGGCATTAAAGAAAAACGAAGAAGTGGTAGAGCCACTTTACGATAGAATTTTAGGTAGAACTACCTTGTTTGATGTAATTGATCCGGTAAGCGGAGAGGTATACGCAAATTCAGGTGATTTGGTTGAGGATGATGCCGCGCGCAAAATCGAAAACTCACCTATAGAAATGGTAGAAGTACGCTCGGCACTTACTTGTGAAGCGCCTCGTGGAATTTGTGCCAAATGTTACGGACGAAATCTTAGTACCAACAAAATGGTACAAAAAGGAGAGGCCGTTGGTGTAATTGCTGCTCAATCTATTGGAGAACCAGGTACACAGCTTACCCTTCGTACTTTCCACGTAGGGGGTACTGCTGGTAACGTTGCAGAAGAATCGAGCATCAGAGCCAAATTTGACGGTAGAATTGAGTTTGAAGAATTACGTACCGTAAAAGGAGAAGATGCAGACGGAAATGAAGCGCAAATTGTAATTGGCCGTACGGCTGAGATGAAGCTTATTGACGAGAAAACCGGTATCAACTTAGCTACTAACAATGTTCCTTACGGATCATTTATTAGAGTTACGGATAAGCAGGTGCTTAAAAAGGGCGATATAATTTGTGACTGGGATCCGTACAACGCAGTTATTATTTCGGAAACAGCGGGTTCTATTAAGTTTAACGACATTGAGCAAGGTGTGACCTATCGAGTGGAAACGGATGAACAAACCGGTTTCATGGAGAAAGTAATTTCTGAAACGCGTAGTAAGAAAATGATTCCTACTATTGCTATTGTAGATAAGGACTCTAATGAGTTGAAACAATATACTTTACCAGTAGGTGCGCATATTATTGTAGAAGAAGGCGAGAAGATTAAAGCGGGTAAAATTCTGGTAAAAATTCCACGTAAGTCAGCCAAGTCGGGTGATATTACTGGAGGTTTACCGCGTGTTACCGAGCTTTTTGAAGCACGTAATCCATCTAACCCTGCCGTAGTTTCTGAAATTGACGGTGTGGTATCGTACGGAAAAATTAAGCGTGGTAATCGTGAGATTATTGTAGAAAGCAGAACAGGAGAAATCAAGAAATACTTGATTAACCTGAGCAAGCAAATCCTAGTACAAGAAAATGATTTTGTACGTGCAGGTTTGCCACTTTCGGATGGCGCTATTACTCCAGCCGATATTTTATCTATTCAAGGTCCTAACAAGGTTCAAGAGTACTTGGTAAATGAGGTACAAGAAGTATATCGTTTACAAGGGGTGAAGATTAACGATAAGCACTTTGAGGTTGTAGTACGCCAGATGATGCGTAAAGTACGTATACAAGATCCAGGTGATACTATCTTCTTAGAGAACCAGCTTATTCACAAAGCAGACTTTATCGAAGAGAATGATGCTATGTACGGAATGAAAGTCGTAGAAGACGCAGGAGAATCTGAAAACCTTAAACCAGGGCAGCTAGTATCTCCACGTGAACTTCGTGATGAAAATTCTTTACTAAGAAGAGAAGATAAGAATCAAGTAACTGCACGTGATGTACAACCAGCTACTGCTTCTCCTATCCTTCAAGGTATTACAAGAGCATCGCTACAGACTAAGTCATTTATCTCTGCAGCATCTTTCCAAGAGACAACAAAAGTACTTAACGAAGCTGCTGTAAGCGGTAAGATAGATTACTTAGAAGGTCTTAAAGAAAATGTAATTGTAGGTCATAAAATTCCAGCTGGTACAGGTATGCGTCGTTATGATGACATTCTTGTAGGTAGCAAGGAAGATCTAGCAAATATGATGCAAGAAAAGCAAGAAGTAAACTATAACTAGTACCTATTGTACTAACAGTATAGTTAGATATAAAATCCCGTTTGACTTTTTTGTCAAACGGGATTTTTATTTTCATTGAGTATGTAAACAGCATTTTGACTAAGTAATACACTACTATCAGTACAAAGTGGTAAGGTTTTTATTCCGCTTTCGCGAAAGCGCACCAATCCTTACCTTCACAATAGATAAAGTAATGTATGGACATTGCTCACTCCCATAAATTAATTTAAAAATTAATAAAGACACCAATAATGGCAGACGATAAAAAACAAAACCAAAACCAGAAGAAAATAAACATAGAGCTTACAGAAGATATGGCTCAGGGTACTTATTCTAATCTAGCAATTATAAATCACTCTGTATCTGAGTTTGTGGTAGATTTTGTAAATATTATGCCTGGTGTACCTAAAAGTAAGGTGAAATCTAGAATTATTTTAACGCCACAGCATGC
>CAKZRR010000014.1 GCA_937146805.1 uncultured Owenweeksia sp.
TCAGAAGATGGGGCAAACAAGAATGGCTTGAAACCAATGGCAAGAATAGTATCTATGGGCGTTGCGGGTGTAGAGCCTCGTATTATGGGGATTGGCCCCGTATACGCCTCAGAAATTGCCTTGAAAAAAGCGGGTCTTACTTTAGACCAAATGGATATTTTGGAACTTAACGAGGCCTTTGCAGCTCAGGTTTTGGCATGCACCCGTAAAATGGGCTTGGCTGATAATGATCCCCGTATTAACCCGAATGGAGGCGCTATTGCATTGGGTCATCCGTTAGGGATGAGTGGTGCCAGGTTATTACAAACAGCGGCTATTCAGTTGCAAGAAACCGGTAAACGCTACGCACTTTGTACCATGTGTATTGGTGTTGGGCAAGGGTATGCGGTAGTTTTAGAAAGAGCCTAAAAAGTATTGAATATTTTGAATGGATTTATAGGTTTAAAATATTCGATCTTAAATTTTTAACTATTAAATGTTAAAACCCAATAATATAGATGAGTACTTAACCTCTTTAGAGGGCAATTTTGCACATCCTATTTTGGTTAAGGTGCGCGAGATTATTCATGCCACGGCACCCAATATTGAAGAAACCATAAAGTGGGGCAAACCTTCGTTTGAATACAAGGGACTTATGATGAGTATGATGGCTTTCAAAAATTTTGCTGCCATATGGTTTCACAAAGGCGCTCTTTTTACGGATACCAAGGGTTTATTGGAAGCCTCCTCGGAAGAGACCAAATCGATGCGTAAATATTGTGTAGCGGCTATGGCCGATTTAGCCGAAGAAGGGCTGCGAAGTTTAATTCAGGAGGCCATCGAAAAAAACGAAACAGGTGAACAGGTAAAGGACTATAATAAACGAGATGGAAAATACGACCACTCAGAGTTATTGAGCAAGGCCCTGGCCAGCAACAAGTTGGCCTATAAAACTTTTGAGAACCTGAGCCCATCAAAACAGCGCGAATACGTGGAGCATATTGAAAGTGCTAAACAAGAAGCTACCAAGCAGCGCAGATTAAGCAAATCACTGGCTTTGTTAGAGCAAGGCATGGGCTTGCATGATAAGTACAGGAGCTAATTTAAAGATACCCCATTATTATGATTTACGAATTTAAAGGCATCAAGCCGGTTATCCACGAGAGCTCTTTTATACACAAAACCGCCTCGGTTATTGGCAATGTTATCATCGGTAAAAACGTATATGTAGGACCCGGTGCCGCCATACGTGGAGATTGGGGCGAAATAATAATTGAAGACGGGTGTAACGTGCAAGAAAACTGTACAATTCACATGTTTCCAGGGGTTTCCATTCGTTTAGAGGAAGGGGCACATATTGGTCATGGTGCCATCGTTCATGGCGCCAATATAGGTAGGAACTGTCTTGTAGGAATGAACACGGTTTTAATGGACAATGTGGAGCTTGGAGCCGGCTCAATTGTGGGTGCCTTATCTTTTGTGAAGGCCGAAACCGTAATTCCTGAAAGAAGTTTGGTTGTAGGTAATCCCGCTAAGGTGATAAAGCAGGTTACGGACGAAATGTTGGCATGGAAAACGGAAGGAACAAAGATATACCAGGGTTTACCGAAAGATTGCCATGAAACATTAAAAGAATGTGAGCCGCTCCGTAAACTAATTGGCACTCGTAAAAACCAAGAAATTGATTACAGCACTTGGTTTGATAAAAAGAAAGAATAAAAAGCACTGAATAGCAGCGTGTTAGAGTGGGTTTTGTAAAAAAAGCGTCTATGCGCGCATTGTTTTTTGGGTTAAAAGCCTAAATTCAAGTTTACTTTTTTCAATAATTATAAACCTAATTCTCATTTTGCTATGAAGAAATTCTTACCCTATCTATTTATGGGTGCACTTTGTTTGATTTGGCCTAGTTGGACAAACGGACAGACGTACACGATTACAAATTCAGCTTTAAATGTTGGTAATCCAGGAGGATTGCGTACCGCTAGTGATGCTAGTTCAACCGGTGGAACTAACATACAAGCCTATAATAATGGTACTTCAACTACAAATGTTTGGTCGGCACCATATGCCTTACCATTTGCATTTGATTTTTACGGGAGTGCCGTTACCCACCTTATGGTAAGCAAAAATGGATTGTTGACGTTTGATACAACAAATACAGGCTTAACTGTAAGTGCCGCTTTGGATACCAACGCGAGCCTACCAAATGCCAATGTACCAAATAATACTATTGCCTATTTTTGGGACGATTTTGCTACGAGCGCACTAGGTTCAAACGATAATGTATGGGCTATAGTTGAAGGAACTGCTCCAAATAGACAGCTGGTGATTTTGAATTTTTCTTATCGACTGAGCACTTCTTCCTTTAATTACTTCATGACCATTTTGGAAGAAACCTCAAATAAAATATATGTAGTTGATGGTAGCTATGCGGCTTCCTCCGCGGCTATTTCGGCTACCGTGGGTATCCAGATTGATGGTACCACCGCATACCAAGTTACAACACCTCTTAATGGTGTGTCTGGTTCGCCCAACATTCAGTTTGGATCTGGAGGTAGCTCGACAACAGACAATGAATACTACGAGTTTGGCTTCTTAGCAGCAGGAGCTTGTGTGCCACCAACTGCATTAGGTGCTTCAGCCATTACTTCATCTGGAGCCACGCTGGGCTGGACATTTGGTACAGGAAGTTCTTCGGTAGTTGAGTATGGGCCAACAGGTTTTACACAGGGTTTAGGAACCACCATGAACGCACCCGGTAGTAGCCTTGTATTGGCTAGCCTATCTGCTAATACAACTTACGATTTTTATGTAAAGGATAGTTGTCTTACTAATTCCAGCACATGGGTAGGCCCCGTTACATTTACAACGGCTTGTGCGTCTACAATGAGTGGTACTTATACTATAAATGGTGCTAGCCCAACAGCAGGAACTAACTTTAACAGCTTTAGTGATGCCGCTGCCGAACTTAATGCATGTGGCATTAGTGGCCCTGTAACTATTAATGTAGTAGAAGGCACTTATAGCGAAAGAGTAATTTTTGATGATATTACAGGTGCTTCAGCCGTTAATACGGTAGTTATTCAGGCGGATGCCTCAAATACACTTCCTGCTGAAATTACTTCTGCGGCAACGTTAGCAGCCGATAATTATGTAGTACAGTTTAATAATTCTAGCTGGGTAACTCTTGATGGAATTACAGTTTCAGGCACAGGAGCTACTTACTCAACCGCAGTTGAGTTTATGGGTGCAAATTCCAACATTACTATAGAAAATTGCATACTAAATTCAAATACAGTTACTACTACCTCTACTAATCATGCGGTAGTGTATGACAATACGGCTGTGGCTAACAAATCAGATAGTATTAGCATTATTGGAAACGATATAAATAATGGCTCTTACGGCATTTATTTATACGGAGTTAGTACTACCAATCTAGAAACGGGCCATGTAGTTTCTGATAATATTATCCAGAATTTTTACAATTACGGTATGCGCTTGTATTATCAGGATGGTGCTATGATAAGTGGAAATGAGATTACCTCTGGAACTGTTTATAGTACGGTATATGGTATATATAACGGTTATAGTGATAACTCAACCGTAAAAGAGAATATTATAAAGGTATATGGTACCTCTACCAACTATGGTATTTATAATTATTACAATGATGCCAGTGCCATAGCGCCAAACCTTATTGCTAATAATATGATTAGCTGTATTGGTAATACAGGGACAACCTATGGTATTTATCCATTCAACAACTACTACACGGACATTGTATACAACTCGATAAATGTAACGGGTGGTAGCGCAACTGCTGGTAGAGGAATGTATCTTAACTCGAGTACTACAGGAACCTATGGTAATGTGAACGTTCAAAACAACAATGTTGTAAACTCAGGTTCTGGCTATGCTTTTGAAGTATCTAGCGGAGCAGTAACTCTTGGATACGTTACTTCCTCAGACTATAATAACATTTATGCTACTGGAGCCACAGTAGCTCGTGTAAATAATTCGAACTATGCTGATTTAGCAGGCTATCAAGCGGCAGTTATGACCATGGATCAAAACTCGGTGAGTGTTGACCCATTGTATTATTCACCAACAGATTTACATGCGTTAAGCGCAGGAATTGATGGAATGGCTTCAGCATTTTCTGGAGTTACCACAGATATAGATGGTGACCCGAGGGCTATTTCTCCAGATATAGGAGCTGATGAGTTTACACCACCAACATGTACCCCTTCCAGTGGCTTTGTTGCAAACCCAATATATGCGGATAGCGCAACAGTTAGTTGGGTAGCAGGGCCAGGAGCTACATTTAATTTGGAGTACGGACCTATAGGTTTTGCACGAGGCGCAGGAACCTTAGTTACTGGGATAGTGGATACGTTCTACTCTATTACCACTTTAGCTCCTGCAACTAACTATGACTTTTATGTTCAGGATGATTGCGGGTTAGGAGATACTTCAATTTGGGCTGGACCAGGGATGTTTGCAACGGCTTGCGCCACATTTATGGCACCTAGAACGGAGTCTTTTGACGTTACAACAACACCGCTTTGCTGGAGTCAATCAAGTACTTCAGGTGGCCCTTGGCTATTTTCAGGAAGTAATAATAGTGTGAATTGTCCTGCAGCTACCGATCATACAGGTAACGCAGGTTCGTATGCTTGGATGGATCAATCAGGTGGAGATGCTGGGGTTATTCTAGAAATGAATGATATTGATGTTTCGCTTTTAACCACACCTGCATTAGAGTTTTATTATTGGATGTGTGGTACAGGTTATACACCCGTAAATGCAACTATAGTTGAAACTTGGGATGGCCTTAACTGGAACATTCTGGATTCTATTGATGTGGCAACAATGGGTTGGCAAAGAATGTTTTATGACTTGACAGGGCACACTTATGGAGCTAATTTGGTAAGAATCAGATTTAGAGCGGAATCAGGTGGTAGTGGATCGGATTTTTATGGAGATAATGCACTAGATGATATTACTGTAGATGAGTACAATGTTCTTTTATGTGCGGCACCGCAGGTAGCTCCATATACAGAGACTTTTGATGGCAGCAGTACGCCAGCATGTTGGAGTCAGTCTACCACATCAGGTGGCCCGTGGTTATTTTCGGGAAGCAATAACAGTGTAAACTGTCCTCCTGCAGCAGATCATACAGGTAATGCAGGTTCATATGCATGGATGGATCAATCAGGCGGAGATGCTGGTGTAATATTACAGATGCCAGTAGTAGATGTATCAGCGCTTACCGTTCCTTATTTGGATATTTATTACTGGATGTGTGCTGTTGGTTACACACCGCCAAATAAACTATACATTGAAACGTACGATGGTTTAACATGGTCTGTATTTGATAGTATTGTACAAGGAACCAATGGATGGGAGAACTTTGGATTTGATTTAACAACGGAAGTTTATAATACTAATTTGGTACAAGTACGCTTTAGAGCAGAATCAGGCGGTAGTGGCTCCGATTTTTACGGAGACAACACCTTAGATGATGTTAGTATAATAGAAGCGCCAAGCTGTTTCTTGCCTTCAGCTTTAGGAGCCTACAATTTAGGAACCACTACAGCGGATATCTATTGGACAACAGGCGGAGCTACAAACTGGAACATAGAATACGGTATAGCAGGATTTACTCCAGGAACCGGTACTATGATGATGGTAACAAATGACACGCTTTCTTTAGCAAGTTTATCAGCATCAAGTGTTTACTCATTTTATGTACAAGATAGTTGTGGCGTTGGCGATGTATCGGCATGGGCTGGTCCATTTAGTTTTAACACTTTGTGTGGTGTAATAGTACCACCAAGTTTAGAGACCTTTAATAATGGTTTCCCTGCCAATTGCTGGGATTATGCAGATGGCGGAACACCACTTACAGGCCCTACTACTTTGAGTGCAGGTGCTTGGGGAGATGATGGTTTCGGAAACGTTGGAACATCGGGTTCACCAAGAATTAATTTATACAACACGGGAGATGAAGATTGGATTTTATCACCCTTCTATGATTTAACGGGAGGTTCCTTTAATGCTGAGTTTGATTTTGGAGTGTTCTTATATGCCAACACGGGTGTAGGAACTTTAGGGTCAGATGATGAAGTTCATTTCTTAGTGAGCTTAGATACAGGTTCAACTTGGACTAGCTTGGCAATATTTGACTCTAGTTATGTAACAGCAGTAGGTGGTAATCACGAAGTGGTTAGCCTATCGGCCTACTCTGGTAATGTTGTAATGTTTGCATTTTGGGCAACGGAAGGATTAGTAGATGATCCCGAAGACAATGACATTTTTGTAGATAACTTTGAAGTAAAAGCTGGAACCGTAGTCTCAGGACCTTGTACGGTTACTAACGGCTTAGGAAATGATACACTTTGCGCACCAGGAATTACAAATTATTATTCCATGATGAGTAATGATGTAATCTACATGGATGGTAACGGAGTAGTATTAGCAGCGATAGACACCTTATCATTTAGCATTTCGGCTGATTCAACTTTAACGCAAGTTGCAGAAGGAACGGCAGGCGCTAAAGTGGGTAGAGTAGGTCCTTTAGCAACTCTTGGTGGTGTTACCGGCTTTGGTAACTTCTCCAACGGAGAGTATATTACTGTAATGGATACCATTCGAATAGATAGTGTAACGGTAAGAGCCAATGGCGTTATTCAAGCCCAAATGATTGTGCTTGATGATGCAGGTGGTAATTTGTTACAAGCAGGTGAGTTGTTTACGACAGGAGCAGCGGCTGACGCGATTTATCAAGTTGAAGCAGGTCTTGTTTTAACACCAGGTAACTACTTTATAGGTATGGCTTATGGAGCAGGAACGGGTCAACTGTATAGAGCTACCACCGGAGCAGTTTACCCTTATACATTAGCAGGAAAAATGTCCGTTGATAGTGTGAATTTCTCAGGAGCGCGTTATTATTACTGCTATGATATGGTAATCAGTGATTACTGTATTAGCCCAGATAAATCAGTAACCTCAACCATTATTGGTCAAAATGCTGGTGATGATGGAATGTTTGTAGCCTGTGACAATGATCCAACAATGGATTTATCGACTATGCTTAGCGCTAACGCCACTACTGGTGGTACTTTTAGTAGTACTAATGCTGGTGGAGCATTAAGTGGATCAATGTTTAATGTAGGAACTGCTGGTTCAGGCGTGTATAGCTTTACATACTTAACGTTAAGTACACCATCTTGTCCTCCTGATACATCTATGATGACAGTAGTGGTTCAGAATTGCACGGGCTGTACCAATCTTACAGCACCTACTGCAATGGTTAATGATACCATTTGCGGACCAGGTTTTGTTACGGTATCGGCAACAGGAACCAATGTAATGTGGTACAACCCTAGTGACAGCATTCTTGTAGGAGGTAATTCTTTTACGGATAGCATTGGATCTAATACTACTTACAATGCGGTTACGGTTCATAGCGGAGGACCAGGTGTTACTATTGGTGCATCTATAACAAGCGCTAATGCATATCCAACAGCCAATTTTACCAATGGTCAGTATGTAACGGTTAGTGAAACGGTTCGTATAGATTCGGCAACATTTGGAGTAAATGGTGCATTGGATTTTGTGGTAATGGTACAGGATATTGGTAAAACTGCATTATTGCAACAAAGTGATTTAATTAGTTTTACTGGTGCTGATACGTCTGCAAAAGAGGTAGGCATTGTGCTTACGCCAGGCTCATACTTTTTAAGTACGGGTATTGTAGGTGGTACAGGAGTATTGTGGAGAATGACAGGAGGGGCTAGTTTCCCGTATGGAATTGACAACTACTTTGTTGTTGATAGCTCTGATTTTGGCCCAACGCGTTATTATTATCTACACGATATGGTAATTAGCGCAAGCTGCTTTAGTACAGTTAGTGCAGCTATGGGTGTTATTGATAGCGCCTTTAACGCAGGTACAAGTAACGTATTAGATACAGTTTGTGATACTCTTGCAAGCATAGATTTATCCAGTTACTTAGGTACACACGATTCAGGGGGTTCTTGGATTGATGTAGATGCTACCGGAGCACTTACGGGAGGAATGTTTGATGCTACTGCGGTGGCTAATGGCACTACTTATACCTTCCGTTATACCGGTGGGTCAGGTTCTTGTGCTGATACAGCCACTCTAATGATTCACGTTAAGGATTGCTTTATTGGTATAAAAGAGTACCAAGAGACTGGTATAGAGGTGTATCCTAATCCAACTAAGGATGTGGTGTTTGTAGAGAGTATCAACAAAAATGCACAAGACCTTACGGTGGAATTATACAATCTTACAGGTCAATTGGTATATAGCAAAACCTTTGATGGAAACGAAAAAGCGCAAGTAAGTTTAGGCTTATTGCCAGATGGAGTTTATAGCATCAAGGTGATTACGGATGACGCAACCAGCGTACATCGCATTACCAAACAGTAAGTTTAATTTAGTTAGATTAATGAGTAAAACCCTCACGCTTTTGGCGTGAGGGTTTTTTTGTGCTATTGTATGCTATATTTGCTATTCTATTCTTCTGCTCCGAATTTTCAAATCCAAATTTCAAAAAATGAATTTCAAAAAAAGTATTTCCCTAGCGGCATTGCCTGCCCTTATGGTAGCCTGCAATGCCTCTGTAGATGTAGAAAGCAAAGCCACTATGATTGATTACCCAAAAACAGAAAGAGATACCACGGTGGTGGATGAATACTTTGGTACCCAAGTAGCAGACCCATACCGCTGGTTAGAGGACGATTTATCTGCGGAGACTGAGGAATGGGTAACGGCTCAAAACAAAACCACTTTTGGTTATTTAGAGAGCATTCCGTATCGCGATGCCATCAATAAAAGGCTTACCGAATTATGGAATTATGAAAAGTATTCGGCTCCTATTGAGCATGGTGATTACAGCTATTTCTCTAAGAATGATGGCTTACAAAATCAATCGGTTATGTTTCAGCAAAAGGGAGAAGAAGAGCCTACTGTGTTTTTAGATCCTAATACTTTTTCAGAAGATGGAACTACCTCTTTGGCGGGCATACGCTTTACCAAAGATGGTAAATTGGCGGCCTACCAAATTTCGGAAGGCGGCTCGGATTGGCGTAAGGTGATTATCATAGATACTGAAACAAAGGAACAAGTTGAGGATACTTTGATGGATGTTAAGTTTTCGGGCATCTCCTGGAAAGGAAGAGAGGGTTTTTACTATAGCAGTTACGATAAGCCAGATGAAGGCAGTCAGCTTTCAGGTTTAACCCAATACCACAAATTGTTCTTTCACAAGCTGGGCACGCCACAATCTACCGATGAGTTGATTTTTGGAGGGGAAGGCACTAAAAGGAGATACATTGGTGGTTACGTGACTGAAGATCAAAGCTATTTAGTAATTAGCGCGGCAACCTCTACCTCAGGTAACGAACTATATATTCAGGATATTAGAAAAGACCACAGCCCTATTATTACAGTGGTAGGAAATTTTGATAATGAGCATGGAGTTTTACATACTATTGGCAGCACCATTTTTATTAAAACCAATTTAAACGCACCCAATGGCAAAGTGGTTACCACCGATTTTTCTAAGTTAGAAACAGACAACTGGGTAGATTTTATTCCGGAAACGGAAAATGTTTTGAGTGCAGGTACGGCAGGAGGTAAATTTTTTGCCACCTATATGGTAGATGCCACCAATAAGGTGTTTCAAATTAGTCAAGAAGGAGAGATGGAGCACGAAATAGAGTTACCTGGTATCGGCACCGCAGGTGGCTTTGGTGGCCGCTGGGATGATGAATCGCTGTATTATAGCTTTGCTAGCTATGTGTACCCAAGTACTACTTTTAAGTACAATATTAAAAGTGGTGAATCAGTGCTCTACAAAAAGTCGGGAGTACAATTTAATCCAGAAAATTTTGAGTCGAAGCAGGTTTTCTATACCTCAAAAGACGGCACCAAAGTACCAATGATTGTTACCCATAAAAAAGGAATAATCTTAGACGGTAGTAACCCAACAATGTTGTACGGATACGGAGGTTTTAATGTAAGCCTTACTCCAAGGTTTAGTACCGCCAATATTGTGTTGTTAGAAAATGGCGGTATTTACGCGGTGGCCAATTTACGCGGTGGTGGAGAGTATGGTGAAGAATGGCACGATGCCGGAACTAAAATGAACAAACAAAATGTGTTTGACGATTTTATTGCAGCCGCGGAATATTTGATAGAAAATAAATACACCGCTAGTGATAAGTTAGCAATTGCTGGAGGCTCTAATGGCGGGTTGCTGGTAGGTGCTACTATGTTGCAAAGACCAGAGCTAATGAAAGTAGCTTTTCCAGCTGTAGGGGTGTTGGATATGCTGCGATATAATAAGTTTACCGCTGGCGCGGGATGGGCTTATGATTATGGAACAGCTGAAGAGAGTAAAGAAATGTTTAACTATTTATTGGGCTATTCACCAGTGCACAACCTTACAGCGGGTACACATTACCCAGCTACTATGGTTACTACAGGCGATCATGACGATAGAGTGGTGCCGGCACATAGCTTTAAATTTGCGGCTGCCTTGCAAAACGCACACGAAGGAATCAACCCGGTACTCATACGTATTGAAACAAATGCAGGGCATGGCGCAGGTAAGCCTACTGATAAAATAATACAGGAACGTGCTGATGTGTGGTCTTTTATGTTTTGGAATATGGGATATAAAGCGCTTCCTGTTGACAATGAGGCGAGTAAATCCTAAATTACCTTGTAGGAATTTATTTGGCTGGATGTTTTTTTCGTTACATTTGGCGGCTTAAATCAAATTATTTAAACTAAATGAAAAAATTATTAATGCTTACGGCCGCGGCACTAATTGGTTTTACCAGTTGTGATAAGGAAGATGGTAATGGCTCGAGTGGTGGTGGATCAAGTAGCGTATTAGGCACTTGGAAGTCTACTAGTGCAGGCTATACTTCTTACGAGGACAACGTGCAGTATGACAGTCAAGTAAGCGCGGAGGAGTATACCTTAATTTTGAAAACAGATGGTACTTTTAGAATGAATGGAAAGTACGGTTTGATAGATGAAGGAACCTACACCAAAACAGGAAGCACCTTAATGGCGAATGGTATTTTTGAAAAAATAGAATATACCATTAAGAGCATTTCGGGTACTAAGTTAAGTATTGAGAATACGGAGATTAGTATTCAAGGTGGTAAAGAATTTAAGGATGTTTATTACTACCATTTTGATAAGGAGTAATTTAACAGACACAGCTCTAGTAAAAAGGCGACCCCAGGGGGGTCGCCTTTTTTGATTTTACGCGAAATGTAAATAGTTTTTAAGGGGCAGTTGGCGCGCCATTCCCAGCAGCTACATCTACATTATGAAGTTTACCAATTTCAATATCAATATTCCAAAGTCCCATACCTTCTTCGCCAATAATATCAAATATTTCAAGGGCTCTTCTGGCAATGGTTTCCTCTTCACGTTGTTCAATTACAAACCACTGCAAAAAGTTAAAAGTGGTAAAATCCTTAGAGGCAAAACACTTATCTACAATTTGATGGATAGAGTTGGTAACACTAATTTCATGCTCTAAGGTAGCCTCAAATACTTCTCTAAGGCTGTTAAAGCTATGTTTAATGTTGGTTACCTCTGGCTGCAAAGCATGCCCCCCCGCCTCGTTTACATATTTAAACAATTTAAGCATATGGCCTCTTTCTTCCTCGGAGTGCTCGTATAAAAACTGAGCCGAATGCTCATAGCCTTTGGTTTCGCACCAACTGGCCATGCTTAGGTAATAAGCCGATGATTGACCTTCCATTTTTATTTGCTCGTTCAGCAAGTCTTCAATTTCTTTGCTCAACGATCTATTGGGAGTAATTTTCATGAGTTCAAATTTACAATTTGTACAAAATTACTATTAATACTTGTGTTGCACGATAGTTAAGGGCTAAAGCTATTTAGATTAAATACAGAGCAGATGGTAGAAATGCGGGCAAATGGAAAACAAGATTTGATTTCTAGAATTTGTGAAACTAAAGGCAACGCTTTACATTAAAGGAAAGCCCCAAGTTTTTAATGGATTCTTTTTTAAGGTAGATTTTGAGCTGTTTAGTACGAACGGTTTGCGGTATTAAAAAACTTTAGGTAATTGTATTTCTTCATGGTATTTAATTGAATATCATAGGTATTTTTCTTTGAATAGAACAGCCATATTTTTGACATCATTACCAATTTTTGATTTGTACGATGATAGGGCGTCATTTAGGCTGTTCGTTAGTTTGATAAGTTCCTCTTTTTGAGGGCCATCGGAAACTTGGTCACAACAATAGTTATCAAGGTAGTATTTCAGATCATTTCGAGTTTGATTGACCAAGGCTAGGCTTTTAGCTGTATGGTCATTGTGCAATTCTTCATAAGGTATGTATAATGCGATTGAAGAAGATGGAGATGATATTTCCTTAATATTATATAGGTACTCAAGGTAATTGGTGGACTTTAGGAAATGTCCATGCTGAAAATATTTTTGCAAAGAACTAATATTGGTTTGTATTTCAGATACTGAAGTTAGAACATCGTGGCAATGGCTAATATACTTTTCAAATTCGCACCTTGCGCTTTGAGAAGTCATTTTAATGAGCTCAAAATTTTGTGTATTCTTGAGGGAAAGGTAATCTAGACCTTTTGATAATAAAGCGGTGAAAGCACTAGAACCTAAGGCTAATCCTATGATTTTAATCCAATTGAGGTTTTCCATTTCTAAATTTAGTTGTTGTTTACGCAAAATTAACGTTTTGGATGTAGGATTGCACCACTTCTCCTTTCCCCTTACCTTCGCCCTTCTCAAAAAGAAATCCATCTTAGATGAAAAATATACAGAACTACGTTTTAGGAAATTGGAGCAATGGCGATGGTCAAGAGTTGATAGCAACGGATGCCATTACGGGTGAAGGAATTGGAATTGTTTCCAGTGCTGGTCTCGATTACGAAGCCATTTTAGAGTTTGGCCGCCAAAAAGGAGGTCGTGCTTTGCGCAAAATGACTTTTCAGGAAAGAGGCCGTATGTTAAAAGCCTTGGCGCTTTACCTAACCGAAATTAAAGGTCAATTTTACGAAACCAGTTACCGTACTGGAGCTACTAAAATAGATAGCTGGGTAGATATTGAAGGTGGTATTGGAAACCTTTTTGCCAATGCATCTTTGCGCAGGCAGTTCCCCGATTTACCTTATTACGTAGATGGTGCCCACGCTCCTTTATCCAAGAATGGAACTTTTATTGGCCATCATATTATGGTCCCTAAGCGAGGTGTAGCCATACATATAAATGCTTTTAATTTCCCTATTTGGGGTATGTTAGAGAAAATTGCCGTGAATCTTATGGCCGGTGTTCCAGCGGTGGTAAAGCCAGCTGAATCTACTTCGTTTTTAACGGAACATATGGTGCGCGAAATAATTACTTCGGGTATTTTACCTGAGGGCAGTTTGCAATTGGTTTCGGGCCTAGGCCGAGGAATTATTGACCATGTACAAACAGGCGATACGGTTACATTTACGGGAAGTGCGGCCACGGGTAAAAAGCTCCAGGCACTTCCGCATATCATCGATAGATCGGTAGCTTTTAACTTAGAGGCAGATTCTTTAAATGCCTCGGTACTGGGACCTGATGTGGAACCCGGTATGCCCGAGTTTGACCTTTTTGTAAAAGAAGTACAAAGAGAAATTACTACCAAGGCGGGGCAAAAATGTACGGCAGTTCGTAGAATTATGGTGCCCGAAAATAAAATGGAAGCCGTACAAGAGGCTTTGACTGCCAGACTAGCCAAAACCGTTATTGGTGACCCTCGTGCTGATGGTGTTCGTATGGGTTCTTTGGCCAGCAAGCTTCAAGTGGGGCGCTTGCATGAGAATATTGAACGATTAAAAAAATCGCAGGAATTGGTATTGGGCGGAAACCAAGAATTTGATGTAGTAGGAGCTGAATTAAGCAAAGGAGCCTTTGCTACCCCCACACTTTTCCGCAATAGCGACCCCTTTAAAAACACGGATGTACACGATATTGAGTGTTTTGGACCAGTATCTACGTTGATGCCTTATAAAGATTTGGAGCAGGCCGTTGAATTGGCAAACATGGGTAAAGGTTCGTTAGTTTCATCTATTGTAACGGCAGATGATAAAATTGGCCGTGAGTTTGCCGTAGAGGCAGCACATATGCACGGCCGTGTTTTGGTGCTGAACTCAAAATGTGCCAAAGAAAGTACAGGTCATGGTTCGCCTATGCCTTTGCTTACACATGGCGGCCCAGGCCGTGCCGGAGGAGGCGAAGAAATGGGTGGAAAACGTGGTGTTTTACATTATTTACAGCGCACCGCAATTCAAGGGCACCCCGATACGATTACGGAGATTACCCAAGTTTATCAGCCCGGGGCAAGTCGCCCAGAGGCGGAGAAACATGTATTTCGTCAACATTTTGAAGAATTAACAATTGGGGATACGGTTTATACACATCGCCACACGGTTACTGATGCAGACATAGCGAGCTTTGCGCAGGTAAGTGGCGATAATTTTTACGCCCACGTAGATGCTACCTCCTTGGAAGGAACCATATTTGAAGGCAAAGTGGCACATGGCTACTATATACTTTCTAAAGCAGCAGGTATGTTTGTTGATCCCCGTAAAGGGCCTGTTTTGCTAAATTATGGTTTGGATGAATGTAGGTTTACGAAACCAGTTTATCCGGGTATGACCATAGGCGTTAAATTCACCGTAAAGGAAAAAATAGACCAAGAAAAAAAGAGCGAAGATGATATTGCCAAAGGGATTGTGCGCTTTGCTGTAGATGTATATGATGAAACGGGAGAAACGGTTGCGCTGGCTACTATTTTAACCATGGTACGGAAGTTAGATCAGGAGTAGGAGTTTTGGTCTAAGCCTATAACTGTCTGTTAGCTAGTAAATTAAAGCCATATACTTTGCGCGCCTTTGGCGAGAAAAAATGTAAGCTCATGATAATACTTAATAGATTAGAATTAAAAGCCCCTTATTACGCTGTTTTATTCAGTTATAAACGGAGTGAAAACTTGGAAGGGTATCCAGAAATGGATAAAAAAACCATTGACTTGGTGCAAGATATGCCGGGCTATTTGGGTCATGAAGTAACAGGAGACGCTACCGAGCACGCCATATTTATTTCGTATTGGAAAGATATGGAGAGTATAGAAAACTGGAGAAAGGACAAAACACACCAACAAGCAAAGTTTAAGGGGAAAACACAGTGGTATCAATGGTACCACTCACAAATTTGTAAGGTAGAGCATAGCTCATTTAATAGCTTAGATTAGTTTTGCCAAAAATTTAAAAGCATGAGCGAAGCAATTCACCAAGGAGATGTAACTATTAGCGTTACCGATGAGGTGGCTACTATCGAGTTTTTTCACCCATTAAGTAATTCGTTGCCGGGCAAAGTACTGGCCAAGCTTGCGCAAACCATTACGGATGCGGGCAATAACGAGGCTGTAAAAGTAATTTTGCTGCAATCGTCTGGCGATCGGGCGTTTTGTGCGGGTGCCTCTTTTGATGAGCTTTCATCAATAGAAGACTTAGAAACGGGCAAGGTGTTTTTTAGTGGTTTTGCCAATGTGATAAATGCCATGCGCAAATGTCCAAAGTTTATTATTGGCCGTGTTCAAGGTAAGGCAGTGGGTGGTGGAGTAGGCTTAGCCTCTTCGGTAGATTATTGCTTTGCAACTAAGCATGCTGCCGTAAAATTATCGGAATTGGCAGTAGGCATAGGCCCCTTTGTAGTAGGCCCTGCTGTAGAGCGCAAGCTGGGTTTAAGCGGTATGAGTGAGTTGGCTATAAATGCCACCGAATGGCGCAGTGCCCAATGGGCGGAAACATGCGGCTTGTATAACCATACTTTTGAAACAGCCGAAGAAATGGATGCTGCGATAGCGGCCTTAATTGGTCGCCTTAAAAAATCAAACCCTGAAGCCATGCAAATGCTTAAAAAAGTATTTTGGCAAGGCACCGAAAACTGGGATAATTTATTAGCAGAGCGAGCCGCCATGAGCGGAAAATTAGTACTTTCAGATTTTACTAAAAATGCCATTGCTGCTTTTAAGAAAAAATAATTTCCAATTTTACCTTTAATATCTCGCAACATGAAAAAAGTAATTTTCGGGGCGCTGCTACTTTTAATTAGCAGTTCGGCCTTTAGTCAAGAAAAGCAAGACACAGCCTGGAAAAAAGGCGGTAACTTCTCATTACAATTTACACAAGCCGCTTACAACAACTGGCAAGCTGGGGGCGTAAACTCCATCAGTGGAAACGGCTTAATAAAAACCTTTGCCAATTACGATAAGGGCGGCAAATGGACCTGGAACAACGACCTATTGATGGGTTATGGTCTTAGTTACCTTGATACCTTATTTACAAAAACGGATGATCGTTTGGAGTTAACCTCAAGGGTAGATCATAAAATATCGGATAAATGGGCAATGAGCTCCATGTTTAATTTTAAAACCCAGTTTACAAACGGGTATCAAAACCCTGGAGAGAAAGAGGATTCTTTACGAATATCTACCATTTTTGCTCCAGCATACTCTATGCTAGGGATTGGTTTTACGTACAAGCCTACTAAAAAATTGGCGGCCTATATTTCACCTCTTACCGCTAAGTTAACTATTGTTAATGATGATACTTTATCGGCTGCTGGTGCTTTTGGTGTTGAGCCGGGCGAAACGATGCGCTGGGAAGTTGGGGGGTATGCTAACATTACCTATAAAACGGATGTGGCAAAAAATGTAAAGTTAGAAAGCAAGCTAGAGCTCTTTTCTAATTACTTAGATGGCCAGGCAAGTCATGTAGATGTATTTGGAGAACTGTTGCTATTTATGAAGGTGAATAAGTACATTACGGCTAACTTTTCGTTTAATGTAGCTTACGATCACGATATTAAATTTGATACCAATGATGATGGTATTATTGACGGCCCACGTACTCAAACCAAAGAAGTATTGGGTGTAGGTTTTAGTTATGACTTTGGCCACAAGCCCAAAAAATAATTTATAGAAATACAGACTAAAAAGCGGATGGACTGTAGGTTTATCCGCTTTTTGCGTTTAACGGCTTAGCGTTAAAAAACTTTTGTATTGAAATTGCTGCAAACCATATTGGCCGCTGGTTACGTAAAAGTACACACCATCGCTTACATCGCCACCTTCAAAGGTGCCGTCCCAATGTAAGTTTTTTAGGGTGCTACGATACACTTCGCGCCCCCAGCGGTTAAAAATGCGAAAGTCAAAATCCTCAACACACGGCAGTGCCAAAGGTTCTATTAACGTAAAAACATCATTTAGGTTATCGCCATTAGGTGTAAAAACATTTGGGATTAAAGGTTCAAAGTCGGGAGGCAACACATGTACGTCAACATTAAAGGCAGCCTCAATACTATCATTTACCAAACACCCTTTGGAGTAAGCCAAAATGTTAAAATATAGTTCTTGCCCGGCCAAACCATCTGAGCAGGTAGGTGTCCAACAAATTTTGCCTCCTACAGCCGCATGTCCTTCGCGATTAAGAGAGGTAGGGGGATCGAAGGGTAAAGAATCTACCGAAGCAGAAAAATAGCTGCGAACAAATAAAGTATCGGTTGGGTTATCATCTACAACCGACACTTGCACACAAAACTCTTCTAAAGCTACGGCTTGATAAATGCTATCAGGTTGACGAACAAAATAAGGTTCTGTGTTTATAATGCAGGGTAAAACCTCTAATTGCAAGTCGCGTTGCACGGCACCAATTTTTACACCATTGCGCCATTCGGTAACGGTATAGGCAAAAACGTATAAACCCAGGGCATCGGGTTGGCATTCTAAAATTCCGGTAATAGGGTCAATTTTCAGTGAGGGGTTGCCTGCAATGGGTTCGATGGCGCTGTAAGCTCCTTTCCAAGTTACGGGGCTGTAGGGTGGTGCTTTGGGTGGTTGTAAAGTGGTGGTATTTACTGCGTGTAAGGGCTCGCTAAGCTCATAGGCTAGTGAGTCGCCATCGGCATCTGTGGCTGATAAATCCAATCTACGCAAGTTGTCCAAACATAAAAATCCAAGTTGTGGGTAAGGGCCTAAATCGGGGTTTGAGTTTTGCGTAGGAGCGCTTGAGGGCGGAATTTGAGCCGTCCAGGTAATGCCTGTTGCAGCAGGGTCAATAAGGTTATCAATGGCGTTGTTGCGGCAGCAAACCTGTGCTGATAACAAGTAGCCAGAAGGATTGGCCGGAAGGGTAATGGTATCGGAATAAAAGTATTCTTCTACGCATAATGAAGGGGGTGAATAGCATTCATCTCCTAACACTAGGGTGTCGCCAGGCTGTACCGGAAGTAAGCGAGTAACAAAAATATTGCTGTTTTCGTTGCTAAAGGCGCGTATATAAATATCGTTTAAGTCTACCGCTGTGGGTCCACAATCCTTAAAAACCTGAAGGGTAACACGGTACAGATCTCCACTAATTTGCTCGGCCGAAAGGTTACCCCCAATAATATGGGTAGCCTGAGCAAAGCTCGAAAAAAGCAAAAGGGGTAGTAACCATCGCATGTAGCAAAAATCCGAAAATTTAAACAATATGCAGCTACTCAGGGCAATTATGCGCTATGGTAGTTAGCCTTCGCTGGATGTAACAAAGTAAACGATTTATTTAATGAGTTGGTTTTGAGCTAGTAACTTGGTGCGATGTGGTGTTTTAAGAGGCTCTTTTTTGAGCTTTATCATCGTTAAGAGTTTACGATATTTGCACTCTTTGCCAAACATCAAAAAACTATGAGCAACACCGTGGCTATTTCTAAAAATACCTTATCAAAAGAAGTTTTAAAAAAGGCTTATACGCTGATGTGTACTGCCAGAGCCATGGCCACTCTTTACGAAGATAATAAAGAGGTTACGGCCAAGTATGTGCACGCTACCAGCCGCGGTCACGAGGCCATTCAATTGGCTACGGCTATGCAATTGTTACCCCAAGATTTTGTTTCGCCTTATTACCGCGATGATTCTATTTTATTGGGCATCGGTATGCGCCCGTACGATTGTATGTTGCAATTATTGGCCAAAAGAAACGATCCTTTTTCGGGTGGACGAACCTACTATTCGCACCCTAGTTTAAAGGACGATGATAAACCGAAAATTCCACATCAATCATCGGCAACGGGCATGCAAGCCATCCCTACCACGGGTGTGGCTATGGGTATGCGTTACCGCGAAATTCAAAACTTGTGTACCGATACCGTTAAGGGTGTGGTGGTTTGCTCCATTGGAGACGCGGCTATTACCGAAGGCGAAGTTTCGGAAGCGTTACACATGGCGGCTTTAAAGCAGTTGCCTATTTTGTTTTTGGTGCAGGATAATGAATGGGATATATCGGCCAATGCCAAAGAAATACGCGCCCAAGATGCTACAGAGTATGCCGCAGGGTTTAAAGGTTTAGGCGTAAAAACCATTGATGGAACTGATTTTGACACCTGTTACGAAACTATAGAAACTGTGCTTGACTCTATCCGTACCGAGCGCAAACCGTATTTGGTGCACGCCAAGGTACCCTTGTTAAATCACCACACTTCGGGTGTGCGCATGGAGTGGTACCGCGATGATTTGGAGGAACACCAAAGCCGTGATCCCTTTCCTAAATTAAAACAACTTTGCCTGGACAATGGCTTATCCGAACAAGCCTTGAAAAAGATAGAAAGCGAAGCCCAAAAAACGGTAGCCAACGATTACCAAGAGGCTTTGGCACAAGAAGACCCAGAGCCAGCGGATTTGTTTAAACACGATTTTGCTGAAACGCCTATTGTGGCTGAGCAAGGAGATCGTTGCCCGGCTGGAAAAGATAAAACGGTGATGGTAGATGCCGCCTTGTTTGCCATTAAAGAAATTATGGAACAACATCCCGAAGCTTTATTATATGGCCAGGATGTAGGTGGCCGCTTAGGAGGTGTGTTTAGAGAAGCCGCCACCTTGGCGCAAAAATTTGGCGATGAGCGCGTTTTTAATACGCCTATTCAAGAGGCATTTATTGTAGGTTCTACAGTGGGTATGAGTGCGGTAGGTTTAAAACCTATTGTTGAGGTACAGTTTGCCGATTATATTTGGCCAGGCCTCAATCAGTTGTTTACCGAGGTAAGCCGCTCCTGCTATTTATCTAACGGAAAATGGCCAGTGAGTTCTATTTTAAGAGTGCCCATTGGCGCTTATGGTAGCGGTGGGCCATACCACTCAAGTAGTGTAGAGAGCATTTTGTGCAACATACGCGGAATTAAAATTGCCTACCCCAGTACCGGAGCCGATCTAAAGGGCTTGATGAAAGCCGCCTATTACGATCCTAATCCAGTTGTAATGCTAGAGCATAAGGGCTTGTATTGGAGCAAGATTAAAGGAACCGAAGATGCCAAGACGGTAGAGCCTTCTAGCGATTATGTGGTGCCCTTTGGTAAGGGAAGGATAGCCTATGCGGCAGATGATGCAAAAATGAATGCAGGCGAGAGCTGCTGCATTATTACCTACGGCATGGGTGTTTATTGGGCTAAGCAAGCTTGGAAAGACCATAAAGGACAGGTGGAAGTGGTAGATTTACGAACCCTAAGTCCGCTAGATGAAGACCTTATTATAGAGCGCGTAAAAGCGCACGGCCGTTGTTTAGTGGTAACCGAGGAATCGTATCGCAATTCGTTTGGACAAGCCTTAAGTGGCTTTATTCAAAAAGAATGTTTTGAGCACTTAGATGCGCCTGTTGATGTACTGGGATCTGAAAATCTGCCCGCCATACCTTTAAATAGTACGTTAGAGTTTACCATGATTCCAAACGGAAACAAGGTATCTGCGAGAGTAGAGGAGTTGTTGGCTTACTAGTAAGCTTTAAATTGATGATTAAAACCTTTAAAAACTAACCTACGGTTGGGCGTAATGCGCAACTTGGGTTTGCGGGGCTTGTTAATCAAATCAATTGTGTTTCCACCTCCAAAAATCTGATCCGCATTAAATTGCTGTAGTATGTGTGTGATAAAATGCATATCCGAGCTATGGTTAATAACTTTTGTTGGAGACGAACGAAAGTAGAAATTATTTTTTACTAAGCAAGGATAATTTTCTATAAATCAAGTAGTTTGATGTTGTTCGGGTAAAAACGAGTAAATATCTTGTAGAAAAAGTTATTGACAATGTTGGTGAGCTCCACAACTTGCCGCCCATGAGTACGGTTTTCCAGCGCCTCTAAAACCCATAGAATGAATAAGCCCAATACTGGCATCGTAGAGCCTATGCGACTGGAATTTTGGGTTGGAATTGATGTCTACATGTACGGTGATTCTTGCAAGGTCTTTTAGCAAATCGGCAATTTCTACTGCGCGCGTTACTTCATTCCACAATCGGGTGTATCTATCTGAGGGTGTTTTCTCTACCTCATTCTTGTATAACTCGCTTACCCCATGGCCTACATTCCAAAGACAAATGGCCGTGGCATATTTTACAAATGGTCCGCGCACCTTAGAGTCGCAACCCACATAAATTTCGCCAAAAGGATTGTTTTTTAACCAGTGCACTACGTACTGCCGCACATCGTTTATTTCTTTTTTTTGGCTATCGCGAAAGCAGGGGTGGGGAATGGGTTTCATGAAGAACTAGTTTTAAACCCTTGAAAGATAGTGATATTGGAACAGCTTTAAAAAAGAAAGGGAGGCTTGCGCCTCCCTCAGTCGGTTTTAATTATAAAAATCAAAACACGTAACCAAACCTTAACCTACTACAAAAACTAACTTTGAGGCTAAATATTGTACCGATTTGTCCTTACTACAAACTTTATGGAGCTATGTGTATCCAATAACCCTTCAGCAAAAAACAACCGCTGCCAATGGCCTATTAGAGCTGGTTTTATACCAAGGTAAAAAAATGTTGAACAGCCCAAAAGCCAACTATTCCTATGGCAGTTTGCAAAGGGTTTTTGAGCTGGCTTTAGAAAATCACCCTCCTCAGTTTAAAGTAAACCAGCGTGTACTAATATTGGGTTTTGGTGCAGGCAGTATTCAAAAAGTACTATTAGAGGCACATCATTTTACAGGAACTGTTACGGGAGTAGAATACGATAAGGAACTCACCGAATGGGTACGCCCGCATTTTGAAAAGTATTTTGATAACGTGACATTAGAGCATTGCGATGCCCTATCTTTTTTAGAAAAAAATAAAAACCCCTTTGATTTTATTTTTGTGGACTTGTTTTGCGATTTGAAATGTGCTCCCGTTTGTTTTGAGGGCAATTTTTATAGTTTGCTAAAGCAAAACTTGTTGCCCAATGGCTGTTTATACCATAACACCATGGGTAGTACAAAACAGCTCGGTTTTATAAAGCAGCAATACCAGCAACAATTTGGGAACCTAAGGAGCCAACAATTCTTGGGCAGTAACACGGTGTTTTATGGTAGGGCTTAGCGTTTGTTTTTGGATAAGATTAGAGCCCTTACCTTTAGCCCTTATATGAAAAACCGAATTTGTTGCAAACCGTTTTGTTCGGGGATGGTTTGTAAAGGAACAGCTTATAAAAATGATACAATTCAGTTTTTTCTAAAGTATAATGATGTCATCACCCAAAGAAAAGTAATAACCCAAAGGGTTTTTACTTATGAGCAAGTTATTTACGATGAGGCTGTTTCAGAGATTCATGTGGTTTACAATTCAAAATGGATTAATTGCGATGACACGGTTCGTCTTACAGGCTTTTACAAACGTGGAGAACTTGACCTGAAAGTTTATCCATATGATAGATACTCGGGTGTTTATAGAGTAAAGTAAATTTTAGATAATATTGATATATAACCATTTGCAAACCCAAACCGTATAGGCAAACATATTTATTATTGGCTAATTATTACAAAACCTTAGGCTTATCGCATAAAGCCACGCTGCCTCAAATTAAAAAGGCCTATCGCAAAATGGCTTGGTTGTATCATCCCGATGTATCGGATGACCCGGATGCCCAAGAAAAGTTTGTAGAGGTAAACGAAGCTTATGAGTGGTTGTTAAATTATAAAACAGGCAAATTATACCATGAGCCCCAAAAAAAATACAAGACCCCAGCAAGGCCGGTAAAAACACAAGAAGAGTGGAGAAGAAAACAGCGCCATGAAGCCAGGGAGCGAGCTAAAAAGCACGCTCAAATGAAATATCGCGAATTCAAAAAAACCAATTACTACAAAAACGAGATGGCTTTAGAGGTTATTGGCGATAACCTTATGTTTTACTCATTGCTACTATTTTGTTTAGCACCCGCAATAATGGGTATTGCTACGGGCAATTTTTTTGGGTTTGTATTAAGTATCATTTTTGGTGCACTAGGCAAACCTGTTTGGCAAGGAGCTCTTAAAGAAGATAGTAATATTAGATTGAGTTTATTGTTTTCTACCACGTTTAGAATATTGAATACCAAGGTGTTTAAGGTGCTGGTAATGGTGGCTTTTAATGTGCTTGTTTTTTGCAAAGTGGTAATGCATACGCTGGTTTCGTTGCAGATTAGCTTTGTATTGCTTTTGGTAAGTGTGGTTTTTGGTTATGCCCGGTACAGTGGCATTGTTAAAAACAATGCGTATACGCGCTCACTTTACGCCTATGCTGTATGCCCTGCGGTGTACCAAATGTTTTTTGTTATCAATTTTATGTTTACGGCCAACCCAACTATCGAAACCTATAGATATAGACTACTGACAAGTAAAACGTATACGGGGCATAGTAACCAGCTCAGTATAGACGACCTCCCCATTTTACGCCTTAAAGATGATGTATATGATGAATACTTGGGAATTAGGTTTTTGTGGAAACCCGATCAAATGCGTTACGGGCGTTTCGTTGAATATCATTTTGCCGAAGGCCCATTGGGTTTAAGGGTAGTACAATCGTATAAAATTATTCAATAAACATA
>CAKZRR010000015.1 GCA_937146805.1 uncultured Owenweeksia sp.
GGGCCAATATTTTCTATCGAAAAAAGAGCCGCTTGGGTTTTCGCATTTTGCTTAAAACGCGCGTGTTTTGCTTCATCCTGCAAAATCTCTATGCCTCTTTTAGCCATTGTAATCACATCACCTACCTCTGCCGTAAAACCTGTATTGCCATCAAAGTTTACTTCGGGCAAACCACCTGTATTAGAAGAGATAACGGGTACTCCGGCTGCCATGGCTTCTAAGGCCGAGAGTCCAAAACTCTCCTTCTCTGAGGGCAACAAAAACAGATCAGACATGCAAAGCACTCTTTCAATCTCAGAGGTTTTGCCAAGGTATTTTACTCTACTCAAAATACCCAACTCTCGCGCTTGCTCTCTTGATTTCTCTTTTTCAGGACCTTCGCCAATCATCAGTAAAATAGCACCTACCTCTTTCTGTATTTCATAAAAAACAGAAATAACATCTTGAATACACTTTACCGGCCTAAAGTTTGAAATGTGTGAAACAATTTTTTGACCTTCTTCCGCCATATTCTTGCGGCACTCGTTATCCTCGTGGTACAGAGCTAAATCCACAAAATTGTGAATCACTTCAATCTCCTTTTTTACCTCAAAAATATCCAAGGTATCTTGCTTTAAACTCTCCGAAACCGAAGTAACCGCATCCGATCGATTAATGCTAAAGGTTACCGCTTCTTTATAGCTAGGGTTTCGCCCCACCAAGGTTATATCGGTACCATGTAGAGTAGTTATAATAGGAATTTTTACGCCCTTCTCCATTAAAATTTGCTGTGCCGTAACGGCTGCATAGGCGTGCGGAATAGCATAGTGCACATGTAAAACATCCAGCTTATGTTTTAAAACCACATCTACCATTCGGCTAGAAAGAGCCAACTCATAGGGCTGGTATTGAAACAAGGGGTAATCTTGCACATTTACCTCGTGGTAATAAATATTGCGCTCCAAAATATCCAAACGTACCGGCTGGCTGTAGGTAATAAAATGTACCTCACAGCCACTTTTTGCTAAGTACTTACCTAGTTCCGTGGCCAACACACCGCTACCACCATAGGTTGGGTAGCACACAATTCCTATCTTCAAAATAAAACTCTTTTACTAGTACGACTCCGTTCTTTCTTCTTCTCCTTCTTCGGTGTAATACACCCATTTACCTTTCTTCTCTCCCTTTTGGTATTTGCCAGTTACCTTAATGGTTCCGTCTTCGTAAAATTCACGGTAACTGCCGTTCTTGTTGTTTTTAAGGTAGTATGAAATCGTTTTAATGGCCCCGCTTTTATAATACGTTTTAGCCTCTCCCTCCAGGGTTCCTTTATTGTAATTGTATTCGGTTACGGCATTGCCATTTTGATAGTACCAAATTGTTTTACCGTGCTTAATCCCTGCATCGTACTCGGCTTCTTCTTGGAGCTTACCATTTTCATAATACTTTTGATACAAACCGTGTACCTCTCCATTGGCATAGGTGCCTTTTTCGAGTAACTTTCCAAAGCTTCGGTACTTTTTCACTTCGCCATCCAATACATTGTTTTTATAATGCTCTTCTAACACCACCGATCCTTGCTCCGATATCATTACGGATATTCCGTTGCGCTTGCCATCCGGAGTTTTCTCCACCAGGCTCTTTAACATTCCGTTGGTGTGATAGGTTATTTTGGTGCTTACTTGGGCGTGTAAGTAATTAAGGCTTAAGCTGAGTAATAGCAGTAGAGTTGCTGGTAATTTCATTTTCATTTTGTAAAGAATTATAAATAACTTCCTGAATACGCGTGCGTGTAGAAAGGGTTAATAATTTTCTGTTTTCGGCACTGGGGTTAATTCTGTTCGACAAAAATATGTAAACTATTTCCTCCGAAGGGTCTGCCCAAGCTAAAGTTCCGGTAAAACCTGTATGCCCATAACTGCGGGGCGATACACAGCCGCAAGTAGGGCCAGGGCCTTCAATTTGCGGTTTATCAAACCCAATACCTCTGCGGTTATCGGTTTCGCAAAACTGACAACGTGTAAACTCCTTTAATGTTATCGAATCTAAATAACTAACGCCTCCATACTCACCTCCGTTAAGGTACATTTGAATAAGTTTGGCCAAATCATTGGCATTACTAAATAATCCTGCGTGCCCGGCTACGCCACCCATTAAGGCCGCTCCTTGGTCGTGTACATAACCTCTAATTTGTTGCTGTCTAAAACTCTTATCGTTTTCGGTTGGAATTATTTGATTTTCATCAAAACGCTTTAGCGGATGATAGCCCAACGTAGCCGCTCCCAATGAGCTGTACAACCAATCATTAGTAAGTTTCTCCATGCTTTTACCTTCCATTTTTTCTACCAAATCGGCCAACAGGTAGTATCCTAAATCGCTGTACTTGTAATCTTTACTATTGCGCAGTTTACTTCGTAAAATACGATCCATGATGGTGTCTTTTACCGTTCGGCTGCTGTACAAATCCTTAGCCACCGTGTTGGGATATTTAAAACTACGGTTATGGGCAAAATAGGCTGGTTTCTGTTTTCCTTCCTCCAGTGTTTCTAGGTAAAACGGAATCCAAGGGGTAAGTCGCGCTTGGTGGGTAAGCACATCTCTAATAATTAAGGAGTCTTTATTAGTACCTCTAAGCTTGGGCAAATAGTAGCCCAAACGTTGGTCTAAGTCAATTTTATCTTGCTCTACCAAGCGCATCAGCAAGGGCAAAGTAGCCGCAATTTTGGTGATCGAAGCTATATCATATAGGTGATGCGATTCAACTTTCGTTTTTTTTTGATAGCTCATGTATCCATAGTTTTTCTCAAAAACTATTTTACCCCTTCGTGCGATAAGTACCTGACAACCCGGAGTAGCTCCTTGTCGCATCGCCTCATTTACGATATCATCTATTTCGCTAAGCACCTCGCTATCCATGCCCATTTCGGCTGGCATGGCATAACCCAATCTATTTAAAGAAGGGGTGTCGTAGCCAAATCCCGCCTCAAAAGAAGGACCTGCACTTACTGGCAACCTACCACTACTGGCGCGCGCCCCAAAAATAATCTGAGCGGCAGCACGCTCCGCTTCAGGGTGGTTTTGATAAGCAATAAGCAAAGCTTCGGAAGAAGCCGCTTCGGGAAAAGTTTGTAAGGTGTACGCATTGGCAAAAAGGCTTACAATGGTTTTATTTTGTAAACCCAACCTGCGGATAAAACTCTTTAGCTCGGTGGGGTATTTATACGATTTCCAAGGGCTGGCATTGGACGTATAGCAACCCGCAATAACCAAATCGAAGCTGGATAATTTGTTGAGTAACTCATTACCATTGCTTCCGTTAAAGGTAAACAACTCCACATTGGCATACTTGCGTAAAGTATTGTAATAGGTAGTACCTATGTTGGTTCCTGCCACCACACAAGCTATTTTTTTATTTTTTAAATCTTGTATCGGCACCAGCTTTTGCTTGTTTCGCACCACCGTAATAGCCGATTCATAAATATGTTTATTTACCATTTGTGACGACTTAGGACTTAAATCCGACACAATATTTTTAGGCTCTACGTATTTTTTTTGCTCAATGCCCAACCAGCTTTTGGCCAGTAAAATGCGCAAAACTCTCTCGTCAATATCCGCCTCTGTAAGTTTTCCTGCTATAATAGCTTCTTTAATTTTTTTCTTGGCCGTAGGCACATCTTGCGAAAAAAGCAAGACATCATTTCCTGCTAATAAGGCTTTTACATCTACTTCTCCTGGAGGATATAAATCGGCTACTCCGCGCATATTTAAAGCATCGGTAAAAACCAAACCTTTAAAACCCAATGTATCACGTAAGTAGCCATTAATAATTTTGTTTGATAAAGAAGAAGGTGTGCCGCTCGAATCCATGGAAGGTACATTGAGGTGTGCGACCATTACAGATCCTAGTCCATTATCAATTAAACGCTGGTAGGGCGATAATTCTATTTCGCGCAAGCGATCCATGGCATGCCCCACCGTTGGTAATGTTTTATGTGAATCGGAATCGGTATCTCCGTGGCCGGGAAAATGCTTGGCATTGGCCAGTACTTTGGCATCTTGCATTCCTTTCATATAGGCTGCTCCCAACTTGGCTACCATCTCAGGGTCTTCGCCAAAAGAGCGCGCATTAATAATGGGATTATTGGGGTTGGTATTGATATCTACCACTGGCCCAAAATTTACATGTACCCCTAGGCGCCTACAATGTTTGGCAATTTCGAAACCCATTTGGTACGCCAACAACGAATCGTTGGTAGCTCCTACCGTCATAGGCCAAGGAAACTTAAAGGTGCTATCCAAGCGCATGGATAAACCCCACTCAGCATCCATTGCAATCATTAAAGGTGTAGTGGCTGCCGATTGGTAACTATTGGTTAATCGCGCTTGACGCACCGGCCCACCCTGAAAAAAGATAAGACCCCCAATATTTTCTTGCTTTACTAAATTTAAAATTTCTTTTTCGTGAGCTGCACCTTTGTTTGAATAGGCGGCTACCATAAATAGCTGACCCATTTTTTCGTCTAAAGACATTTGATTCAACTTTGCCTTGGCCCAAGTAGCATCTCCTTGATAAATAACGGGCATAGCTTTGCGCTGAGCCGACAGCTGAAAAACAGCTAAAGTAACGAGTACTAAAGCGCATACTTGTGATTGGATAAACTTCATGGAATCATTGTCATTTAAGGCGAATTTAGTGTGGATAAAGCCCGTACTTGGAGAGGAATCAATTAGTATTCCACAATGTAACGTTAAAAGCCAAAAAGCAGACACGCGAAAGGTGAAAAAACCGTTTAAGAAATAATAACTTTGCCACAAACTATTAGTTATGGAACCTCCTAAGCTGCCTTCTGTTTTTAAATACCACCGTAATCGGTCTTTTAATTTTATTCCGCGCTATTATAATGAGCGAGAGGAAAGATTAGAAGGGCTCAAAAAAAAGTATGGAGAGCAAGGCGAGGTGGCCAACAACAGTCTTTTTAAAGAAGACTTAAAAGCGCGCTGGAGCTCAGAAAGAGCCAAAGGAGCCAAGTCATCTAACCAACGATTAATGGTTATTATTATGATTTTAACCGTTTTGGCCTATTTAATAATTACCTACTAAATGTCGGATGTAATACGGCTACTGCCGGATAATGTGGCCAACCAAATTGCGGCTGGCGAAGTAGTACAAAGACCGGCATCGGCTGTAAAAGAATTACTCGAAAACAGTATTGACTCTGGCGCTTTAAACATTAATTTACTGGTTAAGGATGCCGGCAAAAGTCTTATTCAGGTAATTGATGATGGCAAAGGCATGAGCGAAACAGATGCTCGGATGGCTTTTGAGCGCCATGCTACTTCTAAAATTACCAAAGCCGAAGATATTTTTGCCATTGTTACCAAAGGATTTAGGGGCGAAGCTTTAGCATCTATAGCTGCGGTAGCACAAGTACAGCTTAAAACCAAAGTAGCCCAACAAGAACTGGGTACGCAATTACAAATAAATGGCAGCAAACTGGTAGAGCAAGATTATTGCCAATGCCCAGCTGGCACTCAAATAGAAATAAAAAACCTCTTTTTTAATATCCCCGCAAGGCGAAACTTTTTAAAATCGAACAACGTTGAGCTACGCCATATTATTGACGAATTTCAAAGAGTCGCTTTAGCGCATCCTGGTATTCGATTTACTTTTGACAATAACGGGAGTGAACTTTTTGACCTAGCCAGCAGCAACTTACGGCAACGCATAGTGCACATATTTGGCAATAAGTACAACGCCAAGTTAGTGCCCGTAGAAGAGGAAACGCCTATTTTAAAATTAACAGGCTTTGTTGGCAAGCCCGAGTTTGCCAAAAAAACCAGAGGCGAACAGTTCTTTTTTGCAAACCACCGTTTTATAAAAAACCATTACCTGCATAGGGCAGTTTGTTTGGCCTTTGATGGCTTAATCAGCGAAGGCTGGCACCCCAGTTACTTTTTGTATTTGGAAATTGATCCAGCTAAAATTGACGTAAACATTCATCCTACCAAAACCGAAATAAAGTTTGAGGATGAACGTGCCATTCATACCATTATTCGCACGGCCGTTAAACATGCCTTAGGGCAGTACAATATTGCGCCTACGCTTGATTTTGAATCGCAGGTAGATTTTATACAACCTTTGGCTAAGGGCCAAACCGTATCTCCGCCAACTATAGACATCAATCCAAATTTCAATCCTTTTGATAGCGATAACAGCGCCCCAAAAAGTGCCAAGTTTGGATCAAACTTCCCGGTGAGCAAGGCGGCCAACGATTGGGAAAAAATGTTTGAAGGCTTGCCCGAAATTGGTGAGCATGAAGAACAGCAACAAGACCTTGAAATTGACGAAGAAGCCAACCAGCGAAAGTCCTACAGCCAAATTGGCAGAAAGTACATATTGACCAAACTGGGCAGCGGCATTGTACTCATTCATCAACAACGCGCACACGAGCGTATCTTGTTTGAGAAAATTATGCAATCCTTTGAAAATAAAAATGTTCCGAGCCAACAATTGCTTTTCCCGCAAAATATTAGCTTTAACCCAGCTGATTTTGAAACACTCAAAAATATGTTGACCGATCTTCGAAATATTGGTTTTGATTTGGATGAATTTGGGAAAAATGAGTTAATTGTTCACGGAGTGCCTCTGTTTTTTGACAGTAATGCACTAGGCCACGCCTTGGAACAGCTTTTGGAGGAAGAAAAAAACCACAGCCACCAACTAAACAACTTGGGGGCACAAGGAATTGCAAAAACGCTGGCCAAAGCTACCGGCTTAAAAATTGGTAGTCAACTAAGCCCAGAAGAAATACATCACCTAGTGGACGAACTTTTTGCCTGCGAACAGGCCTATTTAAGTTTAAACGGAAAACCCATTGTGGTTAATTTGAGTTTAAACGATATTGATAAAAATTTTAATTAGATGTTGCAAGCCAACCGATTTAGCCTTTTACCACCCGTAATTAAAAACCTCATTATTATTAATGGGCTTTTCTTTTTGGCCACATTTGTTTTAGAAAGCACCTCCAATATCAGTTTGATAAAACTACTAGGGCTACATATGCCTGGCTCACGTGATTTTATGCCCCACCAGCTGGTAACCCATATGTTTATGCATGGCGGTCGATGGCATATTTTTATGAACCTATTTGCACTGTGGATGTTTGGTTACAACCTAGAAAATGCTTGGGGAAGCAAGCGCTTTTTAATGTACTATATGGCTACAGGCTTAGGGGCCGCACTTATCCATTTGGGGGTTAATTACATGGAAGCCATGTATTTGCAATCCCAGTTAACTGCGGCAGGCTTTAGCAGCCAAGATTTACAACAGCTCCTTAACATGGATCCTTGGAATATTTCAGCATCCAGAGAGAGCATTGTTAGCCAGTATTATTACAAATTTAATATGCCAACGGTAGGTGCCTCAGGAGCCGTATTTGGCGTGTTATTGGCCTTTGGAATGATGTTTCCGAACCAATATATTTACCTATACTTTGCTATACCCATTAAAGTTAAATATTTTGTAGCGGGTTATGCGGCTATTGAGCTGTATAACGGTATTGCCAACGATCCCAGCAGTAATGTAGCGCACTTTGCTCACCTTGGTGGGATGTTAGTAGGTTATCTTTTAATAAAATATTGGCAACGAAAATCTTATCAAGATTTTTACTGATGAGCGGAATAAAAAACGAAATAGAAAACGCCTTTAAACAGGGCGATGCGCTTACCCGGCTCATTTTTATAAACCTGGGTGTGTTTTTAGTTTACACGCTGGTAAGCATTTTTGGCTATCTCTTTAAAATTCCACTAGCCGGCTACCTTACCAGCTGGCTGGCCTTACCTACTGATCCGTTTACTTTTATTACCCGTCCTTATACTTTGGTGAGCTACATGTTTTTTCATGAAGATTTCATCCATATTCTGTTTAACCTAATGTGGCTGTATTTTGCTGGCCGCTTGTTTATGGAATACCTAGGTGGCAGACGATTACTGAGCACCTATTTGCTTGGAGGCCTTATTGGAGGCCTCCTTTACGTAGTTACCTATAACGTATTTCCCGCTTTTAGCGAGGTAGTAGGATTGTCAAACAACCGAGGAGCCAGTGCGGGCGTAATGGCCATTGTAATAGGTGCTGCCACCTTTGCTCCAAACCTAAAGGTGCGTTTGTTTTTTACTTTAGAGGTTAAACTCTGGATTATTGCTGCTATTTCGGTGGTTATGGATTTAGTGTATTTAAGCCAAGGAAATAATGCAGGTGGTCATATTGCGCACATTGGCGGTGCCTTTTTCGGCTATATCAGCGTAAGCCAATTTAAAAAAGGCAAAGATTTAACCGAGGGTTTTAGCCGATTTATGGACAATATTGTGAACTGGTTTAAGCCTAAATCAAAAATCAAAAAGGTATATACCAATACCCGAAATGATGAAAACTTTAAGGTGCGTAAAAACCAAAGTCAGCAGCGCATGAACACTATTTTAGATAAGATTAGTAAAAGTGGTTACGATAGCCTAAGCAAAGAAGAAAAGGAGTTTTTATTTAAAATTGGCAAGGA
The DNA here is from genome assembly GCA_937146805.1 of uncultured Owenweeksia sp. Lineage (GTDB taxonomy): Bacteria > Bacteroidota > Bacteroidia > Flavobacteriales > Schleiferiaceae > Owenweeksia. The sequence continues at coordinate 8,532 of CAKZRR010000015.1, forward strand.
TTAATGGCCGCAAAAAAGCGCTCTTTTTTTACCACCCTCATCTTTATTATTAATTGGATATTTGCCCTAGGGCTTTTGTTTAGCTACTTGGCTTATTACATCAAGCCAACGTTATTCGCCCCTATATCACTGTTTGCTTTGGCCTATCCAGCCTTGCTCTTGGCCAATGGTCTCTTCATAATTTTTTGGGCACTAAAAGTGAATAAAAAAGTATGGCTATCGGTGCTGGCCATACTGCTGGGCTTTCTTCACCTATCTAGGTCTTATCAATTAAACAGCTTTAAAAAAGTACACAACCCAAACGAAAGTTTGCGCGTAATGAGCTTTAATGTACGCTTGTTTAACAACCTCCGTTGGATAGAGGTTGACGATGTGCCCGAGCAAGTAGAGCAATTGATTTTAACCGAAAAGCCCGACCTTCTTTTTTTTCAGGAGTACAACGAAAATCAACACTTTAATGCCCAAAAACTGGGTTTTAAATACAGCTCTGAGTACAAGGTAAAAGGCAGCAAAAAAAGACGCATGATCTTTTCTAAATTACCCGTAGTGGCGAGTAATTTAGTACGTATGCCGGTAGAGGGAAAGCGCACCCTTGATTTTTTAAAAATGGATGTTGAGTGGAATGGTAAAGTTATCCGCCTTCTAAACATCCACTTAGCCTCGGTAGGGCTTAGCAAAAATGATTACGAGTTACTAGAAAACATGGAGCATGAAGAGCGCAACAAAGTAGAGCAAGGCGTAAAAAAAATGATGCAATCCTCTATGGAGGCCGCTATCTATCGTCAAATACAATCCGAAATAGTAGCCCAAGAAATAAAAGAAAGCCCCTATCCTGTAATTTTATGTGGCGATTTTAATGACGCTCCACAATCCTACACCTATCATCAAATAGATAAACTTTTAGAAGACAGTTTTATAGAAAGTGGACAAGGCTGGCCGCGTACTTACATCAATGGCCCGCTTCCTTGGCGGATAGACTATATCTTCCATTCGGAGCACTTTAAGGGCAGTAATTTTAAGGTTTTAAACAATATTGAGCTTTCCGACCATTACCCACAAGTAGTTGATTTAGAATGGGAAGATTAATCACTCGTTCAAAATAAAACAACATAACCCCTTGGGTATTAGTGGTTAATTTTGTAATTTCAGTAACTCTTAACCACTAAAAAACCTCGCAATGAAACTAACGTATCTTATTTTGCATGAGGAGAAGCTCATTATGGAGCGCTTTGCAGGTGATGTTGATTTGTACGGATTGCTTAGAGCCGTTCAAGGCATTTGGGCCGATTCTGATTTTGACAAAACCTATCGCGGCCTTCTCGATTTACAATCAGCCGACTTACACCTCTCGTTTACCGAAATCTCGGATTTAGTAAGCCTATTGGATAAAAGTCCGGAAAGTAGCCAAGCTCCATTTGGCATTCTAGTTTCGAAACCTTTTGAAACCACCTTAGCTAAAATGTTTGAAGCCAAAATGCAACCGCTACAGCACGTTGGTGTATTCTCTGAACCTCAAGATTTATTTGATTTTTTAGAAAAACCTGTTTCACTATTTGAACTTTTAAATAGTCCTATTGCTTTACAGCAGAGTTATCCCAGCTTTGTTAATGGAGAACAACTTACTTAAACAAAAAGCTCGGAGAACCTTTACGGCCATCCGAGCTTTTTAATTTTAAGGGTAACTATTTTTTAGTTGGCGCTCAAGTACTCAGCAACACCTTCGTGTGTAGCACTCATTCCTTCAGCTCCTTCGTTCCAATTAGCTGGACAAACCTCACCGTTTTCTTCATTAAACTGCAAAGCCTTTACCATACGTAAAGCTTCATCTACATTTCTGCCTAAAGGTAAATCGTTTACCAACTGGTGACGCACCAACTGATCTTTATCAATTAAAAACAAGCCGCGGTAAGCAATCATCTCGCCTTCTGCACACAACTCTTCGTTTTCATCGTAAAAATAACTTCCTGCCAATACATCGTAATTAGCCGAAATAGTTTTGTTGGTATCTGCTACAATTGGGTAAGTAACTCCTTTAATACCTCCTTGATCTTTTCCTAACTGCAACCAACCCCAGTGACTTTGTTCCGTATCGGTGCTTACTGCTACTACTTCAGTATTTAATGCTTTAAACTCAGCCAATTTTGCCTGAAAAGCGTGTAACTCAGTAGGGCACACAAAAGTGAAATCTTTTGGGTAAAAGAAAAGTACCACATACTTTTCACCAGCAAATTGCTCTAAGGTAAAATCGTTTACAAACTCACCACCATTTACTACGGCAGCAGCACTAAATTGAGGCGCTTTTTTTCCAACTAATACAGCCATCTTTATCTCTTTTAAAATTCTGTTTACAAAATAAGGCTGCAAAGATATTGAACCTCACGCGCTTTAACGCATAATTAAATTGCAAATTTCTATGAGTTGATACGTAAAGGAAACTTGCTTAATGCGCTGAGCCAAACCAGGCTATAACCACCCCCAAGAGGGTCACAAAAAACTTAATAAAATTGAAACGGTGCGATTGGCTGCTTTCAAAAAGTATGGTGGTAGAAATGTGTAAAAACACCCCCATGGTAAGCGCTGTAAGCTCACGGTAATATTCGGTTAAAACCGGAAAAAAAGCACCCACAGCCAGAGCCAATGGCGCTATAGCAGCAAACAGTGCCATCCAAAAAAACTGCTTTAGACGGTTAGCCGTTAACTCCATTAACATGCTAAACAGTATTACACTTACCGGCAGTTTATGAATTACAATACCCCATAAAAGGGAAGAGTTGTCGTGCTGATGCAAGCCTATAGGTAAACTTTCGATGAAGGCATGTGCAAACAAACCCAGCATTACACCCATGGGTACGCCCTTTCCTTTAAAATGCTCACTATGGCCATGGCCGTGCTCTACCCCTTTGCTAAAAACTTCCAATACTAATTGGATAAAAAAACCACCCATTACCCATAAACCGATATGGTGATCGTGCCCGTGATATATTTCGGGAAGGAGATGAAAAACCCCTAAACTTAATAGGTAGGCACCACTAAAAACCAGCACAAACTTTAAAGTAATTGCCTTGTGCTTACCCAGCGTAAGCGCAATTATGCAGCCCACCACTACCGATGCTATGAGTGCGATATAGGAGATCATAGTTCTCTTGGATTTATATCAATACGAACGCTTACCTCATACTTCTCCGCCCAATAATCAACATATTCCTCTCCGTTTTCCCCAACTCGCATTTGAGGAGGATCACTTGGCTCAGGAAAAATCGTTCCAACAATTGCATTCTTAATACAAGATTGAGCTTCATTATTAATGTTGGTACTGACAAACTTAAACTTGTATGGATAGCAGTTTCCTTGGCCATCTGTAGACTGATGTACCTCAAAGCTAACCTCGGCAGTAAGAGCATAAGACCCATCAAAACTTTTACAGTTCCCAATAATTTTTTTCCTAATCTGATTTTGAATAATTTTACTCACCTCTCTTTTGCTCGCTTCAGCAGCGCCCACTGTAGTATTGCCAGTTGTAGCCTTTAACATGGTCAATTCTACTACATCTGAATCATTATCAGTTGTAACTGTTACGCAGGGGGTAAACATTGACTTAATCATAGAAATTGTCATAACAGCAGTCAAAACATAAATGATAATCAAAAACTCTTTCCTTCCTTTTTCCCTTGCCTGTTCCTTTACAAGAAGATAATAAATTACAATCAATAGTATTGCCTGAAACCCTTTATCTCCATATTTTAAAATATCCAAAATGGGTTGAAAGTCTATCATCTAAAATTATTTAACCCCTGTCATTAATATTAAACGATCACTTTTTACAGCATCAAAATCACCTAGTTCAAAATCACCGTGAATACTCCTTATACAAAGGCCTGCCGCTGCAAAAAGTTCCTCAAAATGAGCAAGTGTTAGCAATTGCACACTTTCTTCAAACTCAAAATCTTGGCCCTTATCGCTAAAGCTGATTTTTTTAATCACGTGTTCATCGCGTATTAAACGGGTAATATGAAACTCAATACCCTCAATAACGCGTACCTCTTCTTTTACCAAACCTAACTGTACTTGGTGCACATTCATAAAATCAAAAACAAAGGTGCCATCAGGCTTTAAAGCCTTTTTAATGCAACGCAGTGCTGCTATATTGTCTTCCTTATTTTTGAAATAACCAAAACTGGTAAATAGGTTAAAAATAAAATCAAAACGCTGCTCTCCAAAAGGTTCCCGCATATCGCCCACCTCAAAATGTAAATTGGCATTGGTAAACTGTTGGGCATATTCAATACTACTTTCAGATAAATCTATACCTGTAACACGATGGCCCAGCTCATTTAAAAAGCGCGCATGGCGGCCTCTACCGCAGGCTAAATCGAGCAAACAACTTTGAGCGCTAGGCGCCAAGCGGTTTACCAAGTTTTGAATAAAGAAACGAGCCTCTCGATCATCTCTATCTTTATAAAGAATGTGGTAATAGGGAGTATTAAACCACGATCGGTACCACGAGCTTGATTGCGACATTAGTTAAAAAGGTCCATTACATGTTGGGGTATTTTTAGCAGAAACACAGACGAAACACTCAATATTGCAATGAGTAACCAGCGGATGTATTTATTTGCATTGGGCAAAAATAGCACATAACGCGCACCTATCACTGCTCCTATTGTTTGTCCTATAGCTAAAGTTATTCCGGGTAGCCATTCCATAAGGCCATTGCCTAAGAAAATAAAGAAAGCGGGTACTACAAACGTCATGGCCAAAAATAGTTTTACAATATTGGCATCGCGTAAGCTGTACTTTGCCATCAAGACCAAAACGCTTAACAACATAATACCTATACCCATTTGAATAAACCCTCCATACACGGCAATTAAAAAAAGCAAAATAGCATTGAGCCAGTTCTTGCGTTTCTTTTTTACCACCGTAGCCGCTTCCCATTTTTTAGGATTAGCCAATAGAGTAAACAGTAAAAAAAGCATAAAAAAACCGATGATGGTTTTGAGCAAGCTTTCGTTTACCTCAACAGCAATGAGCGCCCCCACCACCGAGCCTAAAATAGCAGGCAGCAAAAACCACAACCCTTGCCCTAGCAGCATTTTAGTTCGCTTAGTTCGTTTTAAACTTGCAACGGAAGTAACCGTTTGTGCCAGTGCTCCAATCCGATTGGTAGCATTGGCCACATCTGCCGGAAGGCCCATAAAAATTAAAAGCGATAGGGTAATAGATGAACCGTTTCCGGCCAAAGTATTAATGACACCTGCCGCTAAGCCACCCAATAAGAGTAATATGTAATGCAGAGGTTCCAGTGATTTTAGGTCTTAAAGTTTCGTGCTTTTTTTGGAGTTGCAAACTTAGCTAAAGCCCGCTTTTTTCATAGCCCATCGTAAAATGAATAAGCTAAAGCCAAAGGTTAAACCCCAATACAGAGCTGGCATCCAATTTTGAAAAATAACATATCCTATAAAGAATAACACCGCATACACCATTACTAGACCAGCTATCCAGCACACAAATAAATAGCGTAAATCTTCGGCTTGGTGCCCCTCTTTATATTTACCCCACAGGCCGCCAGGTTTTACACGTTCGTAAAAAGCGGTAAGCACGGCATCGCTTGTAGGTTTGGTTAACAATGTAACAGCCACCCAGGCAATGGTAGTGAAGGTGGTGGTGAAAATAAAACTACCATTATTTTCGAAGAAAGAATCGGGCAAATAGCTGGGCAAAACCCAGTTACTTAAAGCCATGCCTATAAACGGAGCTAAGGTAGCTACCAGTTCACTCCAGGCATTAATACGCCACCAATACCATCGCAAAATTAGCACCATACCTAAACCTGCTCCGCTGGCAATTAAAAATTGTGCGGCACTATCTATAGTGGTAATTTGGGTAGTAACGCCCAAGCCTACTACCATTATTAGTAATGTAAACCAGCGCCCTGATTTCACATAATGTTTTTGCGCTTTTTCCTCGCTGGGGAAGTCGCTAGTAGGTTTTAAGAAACGCTTGTATAAATCGTTAGTAAGGTAACTAGCGCCCCAATTTAGCTGAGTTGAAATAGTACTCATATAAGCCGATAAAAAGCCTACTAATAATAGTCCTTTTACGCCCGCAGGTAAAAAATCACGCATCGCCATAATAAAACCTTTGCGAGAATCTTCGATGGATAAATCAGGATACAACACCAAGGCACAAAGGCCAACAATAATCCAAGGCCAAGGGCGCAAACAATAATGGGCAATTTGAAAAAACAAGCTCGAATACACTGCGTTTTTCTCGTCCTTGGCGCTCATCATGCGTTGCGAAATATAACCTCCCCCACCAGGCTCGGCACCGGGATACCAACTGGCCCACCATTGTAAAAACAAATAGGATAAAAAGGTACCTGCCGATAAAGAGAATGTTCCCATAGCAATATCAGAGACCCCTCCAATTTTAGGAAAGAAATCCAAACGCCAAGGCTCTAACTTTGATTTAAGACCTTCTACCCCGCCTACTTCAGGAGCATTGAGCACCACAATAGCCAATATTAAACAACCTCCCATGGCAATAAAAAACTGCACAAAATCGGTAATAGCAATTCCTAACAAGCCCGCAATAGAACTATATACTGCCACCAAACACATGGCCGCTACCACCACCCAAAAGGCAGTTTGGTAGGGTACTTCAAAAAATACTTCTATAATGGAAATTAGCGCGGCATTTACCCAACCAATAATTACCACATTCATAAACAAACCCAAGTACACCGATTTTACGCCACGTAAAACGCGGGCCACCGGGCCGCTGTATCGCAGCTCTAACAACTCCAACTCGGTAATAATGTTAGCCCTGCGCCAAAGCCGTGCAAAAAAGAAGGTGGTAAGCATACCGCCAATCAGCATATTCCACCACAGCCAGTTGCCCGAAATTCCGTGTTGCGCAATTTTTTCGGTTACCCAGAGAGGTGTGTCGGCTGCAAAGGTGGTGGCCACCATACTTACCCCGGCTAAATACCAAGGCATGTTTCTTCCGCCTAAAAAGAAATCAGTGAGACTGTTCCCTGCCTTTCCGCGAAAGCGAATACCAATAAAAATAAAAAGGCATAAAAAGCCGATAACCACCGCCCAATCGAGGGTTGATAAATTTGCCATAGCTAAAAAATTACGAATACCTAAAATGGAATTGCCTTTGCGTAAGTTTGCAAAATACCGAATGTAGAATATGAAAAAAGTAGCCATTTTATTAACAGCCTTATTAGGCGCTGCTTGCAGTCAAAACGAGGAGGCCGTGCCTTTCGAAAAAATTGTTTCGCAAGAAATTGTAAGCCAAAAACTGGGCAGCAAAGAAGTGTACGGGGTAAAACTGGAACTTACTGGTCAAGAAACCTCGCAGTGGATGTTTGACCTTAAACTTAAGGTTGGTGATAACACTTACAGCGACACCCTTTGGACAGAATTATATCCTGGAGACACCACTCTAAGCGAAGTATTTTTTACCGATGCCGAGGTGCAACCCAACGTAAAAACGGAATTAACCATTGAAGCCAGTCCCATTGAAAGGTAATTTTAAAATGACGGCCAAAACACTTTTTGGCCTAGAAGAAGTACTCGCCAAAGAGCTAAAGCAATTAGGCGCTATGGATGTAGAGGTTATTACCCGTGGAGTAACCTTTAAAGGTGATATGGGCTTTATGTATAAAGCCAATTTATGGCTGCGCACGGCCGTTAGAATTTTGGTGCCTATTGCTCAATTTAAGGCTCGTGATGCGGATAATATGTACCGCAAATTAAAAGACATTGCTTGGGAAGAGCTTTTTGATTGCGACAAAACCATCGCGGTAAGCGCCAGTACTTTTAAAACTATACACGATAACAGTTTATTTGTTGCGCAAAAAGCCAAAGACGCTATTGTAGATAGGTTTAGAGACATTGATGGCAACCGCCCATCTGTAGATACGCGCAATCCAGACGTACGCATAGACTTGTACCTTTATCAGGAAAATGTGGTAGTGAGTTTAGACAGCTCCGGGCAATCTTTACACAAAAGAGGGTACCGAGAGGCAGATGCGGCCCCTATTAACGAGGTATTGGCAGCCGGCATTTTAAAAATGATGGACTGGACTGGCTTGGGTAACTTAATTGACCCTATGTGTGGCTCAGGTACCTTTTTGATTGAAGGTGCTTTAATGGCGCATAACATTCCACCTGGTGTATTTAGGAAGGATAACTTCTCATTTTTAAACTGGAAAAACTTTGATAGCGATTTATACGAGCTGCTGTTTGAAAAAGCGTTGGAAAAGGAAAAGAATTTCCATTATAAAATATTAGGTTTTGACAATGACTCGCGCGTACTTTTAAAGGCGGGTAAAAACCTGAGAAGTGCTTTAATGGAGGATCAAATAAAACTGGAAAAAGCTGACATCACCAATTTTAATCCCGTTAAGGAGATACCACGCCCCGGTATGCTTATTATGAATCCGCCCTATGGCATAAAGCTAGAAGCCGATATACCCGTATTGTACGAAGGTATTGGCCGCACCTTAAAACATCAGTTTGCGGGCTACCAAGCTTGGATGATTAGTCCTAGCATTGAAGGGATTAAGAAAATTGGATTGCGTCCTTCCAAAAAAATAAAACTGGTAAACGGCAGCATTGAATGTTGGTTGCTACGCTATGATTTGTATGAAGGAAGTAAAAAGGCCAAAAAACAAGGAAACAGAGAAAAACAATAATCAAAAATTAAAATTATGGCAAACATTACATTGGGCGGCACGCCCGCCACTACTGTAGGAGACATTGCGCAGATAGGAGACAAATTGAAGGATTTTACCTTGGTGAGTCCCGACATGAGTAGCAAAACATTGGCCGGTTTTACAGGAAAAAAATTGGTTTTCAATATTTTCCCAAGTGTAGATACAGGCGTTTGTGCCCAATCTATTCGCACTTTTAATAAAGAGGCGGCCAGCATGGAAAACACCGTGGTACTTAACATTAGTAAGGATTTACCTTTTGCTCAAAAACGTTTTTGTGGAGCCGAAGGCATCGAGAATGTAGAAATGCTAGCCGAATACCGCAACAACAATTTTAGCGAAAGTTACAAAGTATTAATTAGCAATGGCGCCTTTGAAGGCTTAATGAGCCGTGCGGTAATTACCGCCAACGAAAATGGCGAAGTTTTATACTCTGAGCAAGTGCCCGAAATTGGACAAGAACCTAATTACCAAGCAGCTTTGGCTAGTTTGTAAAACGAGTTTAAAGCGGAAACAGCCTTGTTTTAAAGGCTGTTTCCGCTTTTTTAATTCAAAATAATTTAGATTTAGCCTTTCAAAAACCTACTCTATAGCACCGTTTTTAAAATCTAAGTTTTTTCAAAACAAACCCAAACCAAACTTTGGGTTGTTTTTAATTATTGCTATTAGCGCAAGTATTACGCTCTACGGAGTAAAATCTGGACATAGCTGGGGAGATGATTTTTCACTCTACGTAAATGAAGCAAAAGCACTACTAAATGGGAACCTTATGGAGCTTTACGAAGCCAATAAGTATTCCATGCAAAATTCAATTACCGAAGTTGGCCCTTACTTATACCCGCTCGGTTTCCCAATATTAATTACCCCAATTTATGCTGTTTGGGGGTTAGATTTCATCCTGCTAAAAGTAATTTGTTGTCTTTTTTTTCTAGGTTCTCTTCCGCTCATTTTCCGGTTTATGAAGCCTCGGCTAGACAATTACTACTACGCCTTGGTTCTTACCGCTCTTTTAGCCTTTAACGGGTATTTCACCAATTTTGGTAATAACATTCTTTCTGATTTTCCCTTTTTCTACTTTTTGTTTTTAAGCTTTTATCTCTTTGATAAAAAAGAAAGCTTTTGGAAACAATTATTGCTAGGCGCCTGTATTTTTTACACCTACCTCATTAGAGATGTGGGTCTATTTTTAATACCCACCTACCTCGCTTTTCAGTTTTCACAAAGAAAAACATCAAACACCAAGTGGTCTGTTAAGCTGCTTCCTGTTGCTTTATTTTTAGTTCTTTTTAGCATCAGCAAAGCGCTCATTCCTCCTGGTGGCGAAAACCATGTGCACATGATTCTTTCTGAGTTTTCTTGGGCCTTATTAATCGATAACATCCATTACTACCTCCTGCTATTTTCCAAGTTCTTTTTCTTTGGTCAAGAGTACCTCAGCATAGGTATCTTAGTGAGTGTTTTAGTTTTGATGGGTGTTTTAAGCTCCTTTAGTAAAACATGGCCCTTTGCCCTTTTTTTAACCACCAACTTGTTTATGCTCATTATTTGGCCTAGCCAGCAAGGCATGCGTTTCATCTTTCCCATCCTACCCTTTTTAACACTGTATTTAATCAAAAGCTTTAAAATAATAGCCGACCAAGTATTGCTAAGTGCCAAAAACAGGTATCGCATTTTAATGGCATTTTGCCTTCTTTTTGTTTTCAAAACAGTGCTTGACACTTTTAAATATCCCACGGCCCCAAATCAGGTATATACCGATGAAATGCAAGAGATATACAACTATGTGGTAAATAATATTCCTGAAACAGAAACCATTGGCGCCACCAAACCCCGTGTTTTAGCGCTTTTTTCCAATGCCAAATCGGTGGTAATGGATTTAGAACATTTTAATAATGCACCCATTAAATATCTACTAGTAACTAAGGTAGATGCCGCAAATTACCATTGGCAGCAATTTGGCGTGAAAAAGGAATTTGCAAATTTTCTTATTCTAGAAAAATAACCCGCATTTCTTTTAATTGCTCAGCTCTATTCTAAACTCAGAGCCTAAATCCCTCAACTTTAAGTAGAGACGACCACCATGCGCTTGAATAATTTTGCGTGATAAACTTAAGCCAATGCCACTACCTTTCGTTTTGGTAGTAAAGAAAGGTAGAAAGATATCTTTTTGTATTTCCTGAGGAACGCCTCCTGCCCAGTCAATCACCGATAAGTACGTATAACCATCGCCCTTAGCTGCTGTTATTTTCACCTCTTGGTTATTGCCATTTCCTGCTTCCACGGCATTTTTCACCAGATTTATAAGCACTTGAAACAACAATTGCTTATCCCCCCTAAACCGTATATTTTGAGATGAAATATCCACTTCAAGTTGTGTGCTTTTTTTTACCAACTCAGGCTCCAACAATACCCTTAACTCTTCAAAAAAACTAGTTACCTCTATGGCCTCCATTTGCAAAATTGGCAAACGAGATAGCAATGAATACCGTTGAACAAAATCGATTAAACCATTACTCCTTTTGTGAATAGTCCCTACCGCCTTCTGAATATCGGCAAATTGCTCATCACTAAACTGTACAGTCGCTTCATTTTTTGTTTCCCTCTTAAGTTGCCACTGAAGGGTGTCAATCAGCGAGGTGATAGGACTTACCGAATTCATAATCTCATGCGTAAGAGTATGCATTAACTTTTCACTCACCTCAGCTTCTTTACGCTCCATATCATGCTGTAAATTACTTAGCAAAATCACTTTGTAATTTTCCTCTCCCAACTTTATTCTTTGCTGGCTTAACGACCATCTTTGGCTTTCTCCTTTAACCAACAACTCAATAGTTAAGCGCCCTTTATCATTCAATTCCTTTAATTTATGAGATAAATAAGGAGCCCTTTGCGCCCAACTTTTATACAAACTTGCTCCTTGCACGTTTAAAAAATGCTGCGCCACATTATTGGGGTTACTTATATTTTGATTTTCATCTAATAAAAAAACACCTACCGGCAAATAACGCAGCACATTTGCAAACAGCTCCTTGCTTTTAATCTTTACCTCATTCATCTCGTGCATTTCGGTATTCAGCTTATTTAGGCTTGCTCGTAACTCATCAAACCCTAATCCATTACTGTTATTAGCCAAGCGTGCACTAAAATCTTTACTACTTACTCCGCCAAAAAAACTAGCTAGCATTAGGTTAGTTTGTTTCATTTTTTGAAGCAGCACCAACAAAACACTCACAATAACTAGAAGAAGTGCGATACTAGAAAACCACCAACTCCGCACCACTAAGGTGTAGGCCAATAAGGCCATCAGCAACAGCAAGGTCAGCTGCCACCGTAAAAAATTACGTACATATTTTTTAGAGGCCATACTTCTCCATTTTACGATACAAAGTGTTTCTATTTATTTTTAGTACTTGAGCCGTATGCGAAATATTTCCCTTCATTTTTTGCAGCACACGAGCAATATGCCTTTTTTCGACCACTTCCAAATCCGCAAGTTCTTTATCATCATGCAACTCAACTATTGGCTCAAGATTTAAATCACTAACAGAAATATCGCCTGTATCATGTAAAATAACACAACGTTCCATTAAATGCCTCAGCTCTCTTATATTGCCTGGCCAGCTGTAACCTAGCATGTGTTCCAACGCCCTTTCGGCCAATCGAGCGGTCTTGCTATATTTCTGGTTGAAGTACTTCAAAAACTGAAACGCCAAGGCAGGTATATCCTGAGTTCGCTTTCGTAACGGGGGAACCTCTAGTTCAATCGTATTAATTCTAAAAAGTAAATCCTGCCTAAAACGCCCTTCTTCAACGGCCTTAGATAAATCCAAATTGGTAGCACATAGCAACCTACAATCTATTTTTTGTGTTTGGGTAGCACCTAATGGTACAAAACTTTTACTCTGAATTACCGTAAGCAACTTAGCCTGAAGGCCCACAGGAATATTTCCAATTTCATCTAAAAACAAGGTGCCTCCCTGAGCCAATTCAAAACGCCCTATTTTATCTTCTTTCGCATCCGTAAAAGCCCCTTTTTTATAGCCAAATAATTCAGCCTCAAACAAATTTTCGTTGATTGCGCCCATATCTAAGCTTATAAACGGCTGCTCTGCGCGAGCAGATTGTTCGTGTAAAAAACGTGCCATCACCTCTTTACCTGTTCCATTTTCGCCTCTTATTAAAACATGTGCATTAGTAGGCGCCACCTTGTTGGCTACCTCAAGTACCTCTTGCATATTCTGTGATTTTGATTGCAACAGAGGCGTATGCGATTGCTTCACCAGTACCTTAGTTACCTTCTGCAAAAGATTCAATTGATGTTTCGATTCTTTTAGTTCCAGCACCTTAGTAATACTGTGCAACAATTTTTGATTGTTCCAAGGTTTTACAACAAAATCGGCTGCACCTTGTTGCAAAGAGGCCACGGCCAAATCAATACTTCCGTACGCAGTTAGTAATATCACCTGGATAGCTGGGTTAATTTCTTTAATCCTATTAAGCCAGTACAAGCCCTCCTTACCATGATTTAGCCCAGGGCTAAAATTCATATCCAAAAGCACCAAGTCAAATCCATTTTGTGAAATCAAGTCATTAATTTCGGTTGGATTCTGGCTTGTAACTACCTCCGAGAAGTGAATTTTCAAATAGAGACTTAAAGAAGTTAACACGTCCTCGTCATCATCAATCAGTAAAATAGAATAGGCCATTTACCACTCATCTTTTGTTTACACAGTGAAATTATTAAAGTGTACGATTGCGCACAAGCAGCTGTTCGAAAATGGAACACAATTTTACGAGTAGCAATGGCACTTCAAACACAAGACCCTGACTAACAGACACTATTGACATTGTGGAACAGCAGTTGCCTGATGCATTATACTAGCAATAACTATGGATCGTAAAATTGAAACCTCTAAAAAGAAGAAATGGCGTAAACCCGCCTTTATGGTTGTATTGAGCGGTGTTTTTTTAAGTCTAATTTTTAGGGTAACCAACGAGGGTAATCAACTAAATGTAGAGCGAGAAAGGGTGCGCATCGGGGAAGTTACCCAAAGTACATTTGAAGATGTTATCGCAATTCAGGGAAGGGTAGAGCCTTTAAAATCTTTTTTCTTAGATGCTGTAGAAGGCGGAAGTGTGCAAGAAGTTTTTGTGGAAGCGGGTATTATGGTAAAAAAAGGAGATGCCTTGATACGCCTCTCTAACACCAACTTAATGTTGGATTTTATGAACCGTGAAACACAAATTGTAGAGCAGATTAATAATTTGCGCAACACGCGCATGCAGATGGATTTGAACGAACGCAATATTCAGGAAAAGGTACTAGACATTGCCTTTGAAAAGCAAAATGTGGCGCGCCAATATGAGATTGATACCAGCTTGTATGCCTCTAATGTAATAGCGCGAAAAACATATCAGGACAGCGAAACTCGATATGTACACCTCAACAAAAAACAGCATTTACTAGAAAGTTCGTATCAAAAAAACAAAGTAAATAACACCTTGCAAAGGCGAAGAATAGATCAATCCATTGATATGATGGAGCGCAACCTAAAGGCGATACGTAGCAACCTGGAAAACCTTACCGTAAAAGCTCCGATAACGGGCCAGCTTACAGCCCTAGATGCAGAAATTGGAGAGAGTAAAACAAAAGGTGAAAACCTAGGGCGCATTGATGTTTTAGATGGTTTTTTAATAAGAGCTCAAATTGACGAACACTATTTATCGCGCGTAAGCGAAGGGCAAACCGCCAATTTTAAAAATGGTAATCAAACCTTCGCACTGCAAGTAGCAAAGGTATTTCCTGAAGTAAGCAACAACCAGTTTCAGGTAGAGTTCAAATTTTTAGATTCGATACCCACTCAAATACGAAGAGGCCAAACCTTGCCACTAAAGCTGGCTTTAAGCAACTCGGTAAATGCAGTACTAGTGCCTAGAGGCGCTTTTTACAGTAGCACCGGAGGAAAATGGGTATTTGTAGTAAGCGAAGATGGATCTGAGGCTATTAGAAGAGATGTTAAAATGGGCAGGCAAAACCCCACCTTTATTGAAGTACTGAAAGGCTTGGCGCCAGGCGAAAAAATACTAACCAATAGCTACGATAGCTATGGCGACTTTAACACCCTACGTTTAAAATAAACTATCCAAACATTATTCAAAAACAGGACATAAAATGAAAACTGAACTAATAAAAACCAATGGGCTTGAAATGGCCTACCGTACCGAAGAAATTGAAACGTTGGCTTTAAATGATGTCAACTTAGTAATTAACCAAGGTGAGTTTGTTTCTATTATGGGGCCCTCGGGTTGCGGAAAATCTACTTTGCTTAATGTGCTGGGTATGCTTGACAGTTGCAGCGGAGGCCACTATCATTTTGATGGTGAAGCCATTTCCGCTATGAGCGAACGCCAGCGGGCAGATATCCGCAAAAGCAACATTGGTTTTGTTTTTCAAAGTTTTAACCTAATTGATGAGCTCAGTGTTTTTGAAAACGTTGAATTACCTCTGGTGTATCTCAATAAATCGGCCACCGAACGCAAAAAAAAGGTAAACGAGTTACTAGAGCGTATGGGACTAGCGCATAGGTCTGGTCACTTTCCACAACAACTATCGGGAGGGCAACAACAGCGCGTAGCCGTAGCAAGAGCATTGGTGGCCGAACCTAAAATAATTTTTGCAGATGAACCTACCGGAAATTTGGACAGTGTACACGGGGATGAAGTGATGAATTTATTAACCGACTTGCATCAAAATGGCACTACGGTGGTGATGGTAACACACTCGGCTCATGATGCCTCTTTTTCGGAAAGGACACTCAATCTTTTTGACGGAAAACTGATTTCGGAAACCCAAAACAAATTCCGCGAAAGCGTATAAAACCTAGCCGAGATGATTAAGAATTATTTGAAAATTAGCTGGCGCCATTTGCGCAGCAGCAAGTCGTATAGCCTGGTAAGCATTGCTGGATTGGCCATTGGTATTTGTTGTGCGCTGTTTATAGCCCTGTATGTTTTTGATGAGCTGAGTTACGATCAATTTCATGATAAAAAGGATCGTATTTACAGGATGACGGAGATGATTGACCACAATGGAGAAATTCATGCGGCCTTAACCAGCGTACCTGTTGGGCCTACTTATGCGGCCGAATATCCCGAAATTGAAAACTACGTTCGTTTTATGTGGATGGGCGGACCTTTAACAGTAAAGGTTGGTGAAAAAGTATACCGCGAAAACAACCTATGGTACAGCGATAGTACCTTGTTTGATGTAATGAGTTTTAAACTATTACATGGCGACAGCAAAGAGGCTTTAAAAGCACCCCATTCGGTGGTAATTACAGAAGAGTTGGCCGCTAAGTTTTTTGAAGCTCCCGAAAAGGCTCTTGGACAAAGCATACGCTTAGGCACTTTAGACTTTAATGTAACAGGTGTAATTGAAAATAGCCCTAGTAACTCCGATATTGTGTACAGTGCTTTTGTATCTATAACTAGCGTTCCGGAGCAGCAAATGCAAGCTTTAACACAAGATTGGTTTAGACTTACCTGTTACACATTTTTACTGTTTGATAACCCTGTTGCCGAAGGTTCTTTTAGGACCAAAATGGATGAATTTTCTAAACGGCATGTTGATCCATTTGTGGAAACCTTTGGTGGTAATAGCTCGGCACGTTTTGACCTGCAACCACTTAACAAACTGCACTTTGACAACAGCCGCGAGTACGATACTGCTAAGGGAAACCCGAGCTATATTTCCATTTTTATCATTTTGGCGCTTTTCATCTTAACCATTGCCTGTATTAACTATGTAAACCTGTCTCTATCACAAAGTATAAAACGAGCTAAAGAGGTAGGGGTACGAAAAACACTGGGCGCTCGGCCACATCAAATACGCTTTCAGTTTTTAGGCGAATCCATTCTTATCAGTCTTATTGCCTTGTTTTTGGGTATCGCTTTGGTAGAAGTTTTGTTGACACCTTTTAATAGTATTACCTCCAAAAGTTTTGAATTATTGGATGTTTTTGACCTAAAAATGATGGGTACGATGCTAGGAATTATTTTACTGGTAGGAATTCTATCCGGTATTTATCCTGCCATAGTACTCTCTAGTTTTGATGCCTCTAATATTTTGCGTGGCAGCCTACCCAAGCTAGGCAAATTTGGCAACCTACGTAGAGTGCTTATGCTGGTTCAATTTGCCTTTTCTCTTTTTATGATTATTGGTACCATTTCCATTTTTAGTCAGATGAAATACCTACAAGAAAAAGAACTTGGTTTTGATAAAGATCAACTGGTAATTATTACCATACCTCAGGATACAGCGGTATATAACAAGCTGAGTTACTTAAAAGATGTGTACTTAAACAACCCCAATGTAAAAGGAATTACCGGCAGTAGTGGTATACCTGGTGGTAGAACTGGCGAGATTATGTTTAGAGTTGAACAAGATGTGGAGATGGTGGAAAAGAACATCAAGTTTATGCGCATGGATGAAGATTTTTTGGGCATTATGGGTATTGATTTACTAAAAGGACGAAACTTTTCTAAAGACATACAAACCGATCAACGAGAAGGTTTTATTGTAAATGAAACGGCTTTAAAACAATTTGGTTGGATGGAAGAGCCCCTCGGCAAAAGAGTACAATGGGGGTTGCAACCCAACGGAGGAGCCGCCTTTGATGGAAAGGTAGTTGGTGTAGTGGAGGATTTTCATTTCGCTTCCTTACACAACCCATTAGAACCATTGGTAATTGGTTACAGCCCTAATAATTCCCTTTTGTTTTCCGTAAAACTAGCTGGTGGCAACATCCAATCTAGCTTGGATTTTTTAGAAGACGAGTGGAGCAAATTTGCTGGGAACAACCCTTTTGAATACCAATTTTTAGATGATAGAATAGAAACCCAATATGCACAGGAAAATACCCTACTTACTGTTTTTGGGTATTTTTCTGTGCTTTCCATTTTTATAGCTGCCCTAGGCCTTTTTGCGCTAACTAGCTTTACTGTAGAACAGCGCATGAAAGAGTTTAGCGTGCGCAAGGTGCTGGGTGCCAAGGTTTCGGACTTAGGCAAACTACTTGGTAAAGAGTTTGTGGTTTTACTATTAATTGCTGTGGTGCTTATTGCGCCACTGGCCTATTATGCCATTAACATTTGGTTAGCCAATTTTAGCTACCGCATCAGTATTCCTTGGTTTAGCTTTTTAGCAGCAGCCTTGCTCAGCTTACTAATTACTACCCTAACTATTAGCTATCATATTTGGCAACTAAGCAAGGCCAACCCAGCACGCACCTTGCGTATGGAATGATTGGGAATTTAAGACAGCTAGTAGAGGAGGTTCGGGATGGTCAGTGCTTAACCATTTCGGGCTTCTTTTTTTGTGCCAACAAATACCAACTTAGTGCGGCCAAAAAGGTTTCTAAAACCATCCAGGTAATCACAAAGCTACTGGGCATACCTTCTGCCGCAAGGCTGTAAAAACGGCCAAAAGCAAAACCACTGCAGTACAATGCCGAAATAGTTAAAGCCGTTTTTTGATCTTTAAAAGCTCCATAAATCATAAAAATGGCAAAGGCCAAATTTACGCCTCCATAAAAAGAACGGATGGAGCTTTTGGCACTCACGTTTCCTAAAACTACCTCAACAAAATCCATGGTGGCTTGCGGGTTTACAATAGCTTGAATAGCCGTGTTTAAAAAGGCCAAGCCCAAAATAATTAATACTACTTTACAAATGGTGTTTATGCGTTTCATTGTATTATTGTTTTAATGATACCGCAAAGATTAGGCGAAGCGCCCAGCTAAAAATTGACTGAAATCAAGAATTTTGCAAAGGTTGTTTTTTTTGGAAAGCTGCTCTAAAAAAATAATGGTTTCCAATATTAATAACTACTTCCTGCTTTGGTCAATTTTAAATAATGCACTTGCAGGTCGTTTACCTTAAGAGCTAAAAAATACGTACCCACCGGCAGATTTACATCTGGATGCCAAGTGGCTCCGTACTTCTCAGGGCTCAACTCTTCATCTTTTAAATTGGCTACTTCTTTGCCCATCATATCAAAAATCACCAAACCAATTTTTGCCGCTTTAAAAACACCAAAATGGATATCTACCTTATCAAAAAATGGGTTTGGAGAGGCCGAATAAATGATGCCCTTATCAATATGTAAATCACCTATTCCTAGCGGGGTGCCTTGAGCGTCAATCACCACCTCCCAGGTACCATCGTAACCACCCTGGCTATTTTGCACCAAGGGTATAATGCGGTGTTGTGCATCGTACTGACCACTGGTTAACGAAGCGGCTGCATCTCCTGCTATAGAGGTGTCTCCTTGAAAATAAAGTTGAGTAGTAAGAGGGGGAAATCCCGTTGCTGATATTTTAAAATGAATATGAGCTGGTCTAAACTTCGATCCGTTTAAATACTTACCTGGCCATATTGTTTCAAAAGAATAAAAGCCCTGCGAGTCACTAAAAATTCTTCCTCTAAAGTTAAATCCCGAGTTATCATAAGCGCCATTATCATCAGCATGCCAAATATCAATTTCGGCAAAAGGGATAAACTCGGTACAATCTATATTCATAACCCTACCACTAATGGTAATAGGTGTGCCCTGATGGCCGGTTGCCATATTATTTCCTTTAAGAATAGGAGCATTAGCCGTATAAAATGGGCCTTCTCCATAATAATCTAAGGTTGTTTCATCACAGGCCACCGATTCATTGCTTTTACTAGAGGTTGCCCCCAAAGTGGTGGGCGCTACGGCCGCAGCTACTCCGGCCAACGATACATTTCTCAAAAATTTTCTACGGCTATTTTCTTCGCTCATGCTAAGGAATATTTAGGGTTAAAGGTAAGCCCAAAGGATTAAACACCTTGGGCCTATTTTCTTTTAGATGCTCATGCCTCCTTTAACGTTGCGCCAGTTGTGATAAATTCTGATTGGCCGTAAACTTTCTCACCTTTTCAATACGCATGCTAAAAGGTGCATTTTCATGTTCAAAAGTATGCTTGGTTCTGCAACTTAATTTTTGAACGAGTAGTAGCAAAGCCGCAAAACAACTTGCAGTTAACTGAGTTTCAAAGTGAAAAAAAGAGAAAGGTTTAAAAGGTGATTTAGGTGTAAATGAGCCCAGAATGAGGTAGGGGGAAATAATGTAAGTTTGGTATTGCAAAAAAAGCAATTACGTAAAATATAATGACTAGGTGCAGCCAATACAAAGGCCATAAATAAAAAGGGAGATAATGGAAATTGGTAAAATGCTATACTATGTTTTTATTTTTATTAGTGCCGTAATATTGTCCGCTTCGTGTGATGAAAACAAAGTTCAAGGGCTCAATGAGAAATACGTTAACTCTGATGAGGTAGATAGTATTTTTGACCTTAGGAGCGATAAAAGTCAACGGGGTTAGGCATAGAGTAGTTTTGTACAAGGACAGTTCGTTTGTTACGATTTCTTTTGATACATCCGGAAAAATGAATGACTCTACGTATAGTGATAAAAAGGGTTTGTATCAAGGGAAGAGGAGAGTTGTTTATGAGGATGGAGATTCAGAGCTTATTTCTTATAAGGATGATAAAAAACATGGAGCAACATATTTTTTTAACAAAGAGGGTTGGTTAATTAAAAGAGGACATTTTCGATATGACAAACCCTTTGGTGATTGGATTGAGTATTATAGCTCGGGGCAACCCAAAAAATACAATTTTCGCATCCCGAAAGGAATTACATATCAACGAACCCACAGGAAGGATGGTAGTATAGATGTGGATAGAGGACATCCACTCATTTTCAATCTGTTTAAGGATAGTGATTTGAGACTAACGGATAATATTGTTTTGGCTATACCACCTTCTACATATATCAACGTCCTTGAGTTTAAACCACAAGATTCTAGTATAGTACAAGAGGTTGCTCATACAGATGGAGTGATTAATTATAGTGAAATTAAAAATTCAATAATTAACAACGTGATTTATCTTAAATGGGAGTTACGAGACATTAAAACTGATACTTTGCAGCGTGAAGATTTTGGAAAGTTCGAGAGGTGGTAGTTATTTGCTCTAAAATTTAGAGCTTTACAAGGATCATTGATAACCATAGGTTTGGCATTGAAAATAAGGTATTTATCTTTTTTGGAATTTATAGTTTGCGCTGAAGTTTTTTTAACAAAGCCTATAAAAAGGAACGTCTGTAATGAAAAGAATAATTAAGTTAGGGAGGAAAAGTGCACAGGTGCTCCGAAAAAGAGCATCTGAGCTAAAAATGGTATCCGATAGTTCAATCAATTACAAAAAGGAACTTATTAAAACTGCTTACTTTAAAGAGCTACTGATAAACAAAGCACACCATGATGTATTTAAAAAACTTGTATAAAAAAAAGCTCACATTTACTGGCCATAAATTAAGCTTTTTAATATTACTAATATTTATTTGTTGTAAGCACAATAAGTCACCTCTGATTTTAGATAAAACCGCTCAACAAAATTCAACAAGCGCTGCTGAACTGGTTAAAATGAGGATTGATACTTTAAGCTGTAGTTCGAAAATTATCTATTGTGACTCTTGTATAACTAGGCAAGAAATTATTGATTGGGAAACCTCTAGAGGGGCAACCCAGATCGAAGTGGACGCAAATACAAGTATTATTGTACTTGACGGAGCCTATCAAGGAGAAAGAAGAAAATTTTTAAGTAGACATTACCTGTACTTTTTTTATCAAGACACATCAACAGCAGTAAAAGAAGTCTCTAGGTACTGGGTTGAGGAATACAAAAATCCAATAACCGAAAAAAAAGTGTATTACTCCTTCGGCAGTCTAACGAAGTACTACAATGAATCAAAGTATCTCGATGAGTTTTTGTTTTCAAACAAGAATATCGTTAAGGGGAGAAAAAGTGTTTTTCGACTGGATACGGCTCTTATTGAGAACAAAATAAAAGTGTACCCCACAAAAACATTTTCTTTAGATTCTCTATTCGATGAAGCAATATGTTTGTCCAAAACCCTTAACCATACAAATGCTTACACAACAATTGACGTAAAGCCTTCTATAAGAGCTGACATGTATCGAAAAGGGACTGCGAGATATGATTTTTGTGAAAAATATTCAGATTTTCTCTGGCGTGTATCTCTTAAAAATCCAAGCGAATCAGACACGATTCAAGAAATATGGACTAAAAAAAGTCACTTTTTAGAATCTGAGTACGTAAGAGAGCACCTGATAACGATGGGATATTCAGAAGATAATTTATGGCTCAACCATGCCGATTCGGTCCTTAGGCCCCAAAATATTGCACTTTACCACTATCGATTTATGAACAACCCGATTCCAGGCAGCCCTATTCAAAGAAAACTTAAAAGGTTAACTAAATAACTACTAAATACCGTGCAGATTCTCAAAATCCTCAGCGCGACATTGGCATTGAAAATAAGGCATTTATCTTTTTTAGAATTTGTAGTTTGCGCTGAAGTGTTTTAACAAAGCTTATAAAAAGGAACGTCTGTAATGAAAAGAACAATTAAGTTAGGGAGGAAAAGTACACAGGTGTTTTTGGTTTTGTCATTTGCAGGAGTCTTTTCTTGCGGGCAGTTAGATAAAGTACCTATTCAAGAAGTACAAAGTATTGAGGGATTTTATACAAACACAGAGTATTTTATACAGTTAAGGAAGGACTCATCTTTTATTTTTGGAGTAAATGGAGGTGTTTTAGGAGTTCTTGCGTCAGGACATTACGGCACAGAGGGCATTCGGTTAAACTTATATACTGAAAATACTCCTTTTTTATCTGAAGAGGAGAAGGCAAAAACCGAAAAAGGATATATTGATTATCCAAACCATATTGTATATGTTTATGGCCACAGGTTAGTAAGATAGCTAATATTCCTTAGTAGGCATTTGCCTCTTTTAAAATATAGCATTAGGGAGTGAAAGAAGTCAAGAATTTTAGTTTTAAAAGTGAGTTTGTTATACTCACTTTGGTTTTGATTCCCTTTTTTGGGCTTGCTCAGTCCAAACCCAAAATGTATAAGAACCTTGATTTTTATTACATTCAAGTTGATGGTAATAATTTCCGTCACGAGAGTATTTATATGCCCAGTGAAAATGTGCTTTCCGAATTTATAAAAGATGTTAGTTTTTCATGCTATTATGACCTAAAGAAAGTAAACTTTAATTCGATACATGATTTTGGAGAAGAACTACTGGAAAAAGTTAGCATTGGAACAAATGTTCAAGCACTAACTTTGAGCAATCAACGATATTGCAGGATATACAGGTTTTCCATAAAAGCGTCTTATGAAATCCTTAAATGTAGTGATGAGGAAATTCTTTTAATTTTTTATGACGTTAAACTTAGGAGTTTGAAAGATGCGGAAGAGATGAATGGAGAGGACGTTTTTACTATTCTTAAGGAGGTCTCGTTTTAAAATTCAGTGGTAAGAAGGCTGAAAAAATTTACTTCTGGATTAGGTGTTATGGAGAAATCAAGATATAAACTATTCACTCTGGTCCTATTTCAGTTAGTCCTAAATATGGTTGTTTATAGATTGTCGGTTGATGAATTTTTCCCAAGCGGAGAGCAACCCTATTTGGTAATTGTTTCAATATCCTGGGAGGATTATATACCACTGTACACAAGTTTTGTCTTAATGGTAGCCTATTTGATTTTCTTTAAAAAAGGCTGGAGTAAATTTTTATACATGGGGAGTATTGTGGTTTCATTTGGCCAAGTATATACTGTGGTAAATGGCTCGATGGTTCTAATTTGGCTAATTAATTTACTTAGTTTGATTTGTATGAGAAAAGGTGTTTTTCAGCTTAAAGTTTAAATTTATAAAGAACATGCAATCAAGCGGTGCTAAAACAAGCTTTTGCTATATCTCAAAGTAGGATAAAATACAATGCGGCTTATGCCAGTGTGTTAGCTCCCTAATATTTTTCTTTTGAATAGGCCTTCACCCAAAAAAGGACTTTCAAAAGAAAAATAAAATAGAAATTAAGGTCGTTTTTATTCCGATATTCTCTTTTTTAAGTCCATTCTTTCATGTAAAATCCTTGTTATTTCTACATAATTTTGACTTAACGTTCTGTAGAATATTATATGTCGATTTGATTTCATTCCTAATAGTTGTTTTGATATTTCCTCATAGTTTTTTCCTAAATCTGGAGGGAATGATATACTTGTGAGACCCATCATTAAACGTTTACCACTCAAAGGAAACACACGGTTTTATTTTTGATTTTCTACGCAATATATCCTGATTGACTCTAAAGCGTCTTTAGCAATCTTTAAATCACCCTCTTTAACTTGGTAGTTCTTATATCTAGCATTATGACAAACGTCATAAATCTCGGAATAAAAAGTCTGAATATTTGCAGGGGTATTTTGGTTTACGAAGTACTTCATGCAACTATGAGGTGTGCCTCCTACAAACCTATTATATTCGCCTTTGTAATCATTATATGATTCATAATGCCTTTGTTCGTCCTCCTTAGGATGCTTAAAAGTATCAGGAAATAACGAGCCTTCAATGAATTTTAAAGAGGCATAAAATGCTGTTGTAACCTCCCAATCGGAAAATTTTATCTCAGATTTTTTTAGTAATTCGTGAGCTTTGAGGTTGTGCGTGGCGTGATCGAACGGGCTATACTTCTTCTTTTGATCCATACCTTAAAATGTAGCCATCAGAGGTGATGTTTGAATCAACTATTTCGATACTATGAGGCATAAATGAAAAATCAAGCTCTATGCGGCTATTGGTATCGTTGATATGTCTGGCAACTTTATAAGATTCCTTACGTTTATCGCTGTTATAATAATCGTTCTCACCTAGAATAACCAAGCACTTGAATGTATTGAAATCCGTAATCTTAAGAAACATATCCTTTACCTCTACATCTTTTTCTTGAAGCTTAGATTTCAATAAAGAAGAAGATTGTGCGGCAGATTGAAGATTATTCTGAAAGTCTTTTTCAATTTCTTTAATAAGGTCGTTTCTACCTCTCATATAAGAAGAATGTAGAAGATCAGAGATTGATAACTGTTCACCAACAATACCAAAATCAAATAAATTAAGTGTCGTACCTATCATGTTAATAACATCTTCATAACAACGAGTATCTCAAAAAATATACCGCCTTGAAAACGGGCGCAAAAGTAATATATTTAAATCAACACCTTAAAAGT
This sequence comes from uncultured Owenweeksia sp., assembly GCA_937146805.1. GTDB lineage: Bacteria > Bacteroidota > Bacteroidia > Flavobacteriales > Schleiferiaceae > Owenweeksia. Next base: position 33,443 of record CAKZRR010000015.1, read on the forward strand.
ATTTTGTTTCGGTAACGAATCTAAGTATTTTAACAACACCAAATATGTTTGGCCTGTTAAAACCTGCTCTTATAGACTAATAATGTTTCACAAAATAAATGACAAACCCCTTATACTCAATGGGGTAGTCCTTCATTCGAACTAGCGTATTATATTTAGCGTCAATTTCCTGCGATTGCATAAATTCAACTATTCTCGTTAGCCTTCCAAAAGTACCAAGTACAATATTATCCTTTAGCAAAACAAAATGTTTACGGTCTTTTGTCTGCTCTTTATAAGTTGCCATGCAACAAACATACTAATATAATCGATTACATTAGCATATATCAATCTAATCGATTATATTTGCATTTCAAATGCAACAACAATGAGCACACTTAATAATTTACGAGATTTCGACAGCTTCTACGAACTAATAGAATTTTTCAGCACAGAAGATAAGTGCGAGGACTACTTAGCCCAGCTTCGTTGGAATGGTAAGCCTCAATGTCCTCATTGTGGTCATGATGAAAAAGTTTATGTTTTAAACCTAGCCGATAACCGTAAACGTTACAAGTGTTCTGATTGCCGTAAAAAGTTTTCCGTTAGAGTGGGTACAATATTCCATGACAGCAAAATAAGCCTAAGAAAGTGGTTCATTGCAATTTACCTAATAACAGCCCATAAGAAAGGAATAAGCTCTCACCAGTTAGCTAGAGACTTAAAGATTACTCAAAAGACTGCTTGGTTTGTATTGCAGCGTGTTAGATTTGCTTTTCAGCCTAGCCAAGAGAAGTTTAGTGGGGTTGTAGAAATTGACGAAACATTTGTTGGAGGTAAGGAGAAGAATAAACACGCATCAAAGAAAAACAGCCTTGCCCGTGGTCGTTCTGTTATAGGAAAGACTCCTGTACTTGGTATCATTGAACGAGGCGGTAAGGTTTACGCTTTACCTGTAACCGATACAAAAGCAAAGACCTTGTTACCGATTATGAGGGATAAGGTAGAGCAAGGTTCTACAGTTTACACGGACGAATGGGTAAGCTATAAGTCTTTAAAAAAGGATTTTAATCACGGTGTTATAAGACACAATGCAAGTGAGTATGTAAACGGAGATATACACACCAACAGTATTGAAGGGTTTTGGGCTTTATTCAAGCGTGGAATCCTTGGGATATACCACCACACAAGCTACGAACACTTGCACAGGTATGTAGATGAATTTACTTTTAGATATAACAACAGAGACCTTTCAGAAGGTTCTAGGTTTGATGTACTTTTGGCAAACACTAATGGAACGCTTACCTATAAAGAACTTATCAATGAGTAAAGCAAAAAAGCCCAATAAAGAGAAACACAAAGACATTAGGGTTCCTGATGAAGATATTAAACTAAATGAAAATGAGAGCTTTAAGGAATCTGTAAGGAAGGTTGGTACTCTAAAGTCTGAAAAATAATTACTTTTGTAAATGAAAAGCGGGAGAGCTGCGAACTCTCCCGCTTACAGTAAGCTTTAAGTCTGTTTAGCATTCGTGCCTATGAGACACGCGCTGTAGACTAGCATATATTTACAGTATCCAGCTTACCGACTCCCTTTATGAAGGAAGATTTTCGAATATTTTAAGCACCCCTAGCGGGTGCTTTTTTATAAGCGCGCCTTAAATGGCTGGCGCTTACTTTCGTGGCCTTCAATAATTTTACCATCAGCGTCTAACCAATTAGAATACCCCCAAACCGTATCCTTTAAGGAAGGGGAATATTGAACACTAGTAAGGTTCCCTAAAATACCTTTAGATTTTGCTTGAGACAGAGTCGAAGAAACTCGTCTTTTTAACCAAGGCTTAGTTCTGTTGGGACGAAAGGGTAACAAATAATCTGTGATTTCATCATTGTGTAAAAACCTATCACACCTTTCTATAACAAGAGCTATTTGACTCAAAAAGTTAGATGGTAAAGACTCCTTGGTAATATTGACACTTGACGAAGGGGTGTTGATTACATCAGAGGGGGTCTCATTATTATATACTGATAAAAGTGTGTTTACAGCATCTAACCTAGCTTTAAGACTGTTTTTCTCTTGTATTAACTGATCTTTAAAAGTCATAATATCTTGTTTTAAACCAAAATTCATTACATTTGCTTAACTAAAAAGTGGAGCTGGTGGGAGTCAAACCCACGTTGGCTGAATGACAAGTCCGCACAACTCAAATCCGACAGCCCCAATTTTTAATGTTTATTGAAAAATACTAGAAAGACCTTTCGATTTCGACCCGAGGGTCTTTCTTTGTTTTACAACGTGCCAAAGATAATGTGTTTTTATCTAAACACACAAGGAAAGATATAAACAAGACACAGAAGGGCATAAAAGGACACGAATAGGGTGTGAAATGAACACTTTTTGCACCAATTTTAGAAAGAAAGCCTGACGCATTGATTTGGATGTCAGGCACTTGTTTATTTTAATGAAATACCTCGCGTAGTTATTAACAAACAAGGTTAAATAGTTAATAAGAGTCTTGGCTTGGGTCTCACAAGTATATCATTCCCAATCTGGATTATCAGCAATTTCTTGACAATTATAAATCAGTTCGTCATACTATTTATCAGCTTGATTTTCCAACCAAACTTCAAACGTATATTCCCAAATTTTTGATAAATCAGCGACTACCTTATTCGTTAATTTATATTCAGCCATTTGAGTGCTTTTTCGCTTTGAGAGATTCAAGGTGCTTTTTTGGGTCGAAATCGTGGGCTATTCCACTGTCAATTCCTTCCTGAATTGCTTTTTTCAGAGCAATCACTTTGTTTTCTTCTTCCAAGAGTAATCCAGCACGAATAACTTCGCTAACATTTTTAAAGCGTCCTTCGCTTATGCTACTTTGCACAAATTGGTCAAAATAATTTCCGAGTGATATTGATGTGTTTTTGTTCATTTGAATACTAATTTTACTCAAATTGCGCACAACGTCTTTAGTAAACGCTGGGCGGCTTTGTCGGTGGTGTTGTAAAATAACAAAATGTTTTTCTGTCCACCGAAAAGCCCCTGCCGGAGAGTGATTAAAGCCGACTTGCGTTTATTTTGTGTTATGCAGCGTTTTAAATTTATTTTAATCCGAGACTGCAGTCGGGGCAAACTTTTGTGGACGGTTGAATATTATGTCCACATGCAGGACATTTTGAATCGTCCTCAATCCAATTTCTTTGTTCTTTGCTGATTTCCAGTTTTTTTGGAATATCAGAATTGAGACCAATGTTAATTATATCCTTTATTTCCCTTTTTCCACTCAAATAGTTAAACAGCATAAAAAATACCAGTATTGGAAGTAGGATGAGACCGAAAATCAAGTTGAAAAAGAAAGCTCCAGTTGAAATTAAGGTCATGACTATCACTCCTCCAAAAACAACGGTTCCTTCAATTTCAACATTTTCTTTACACTCTCGAAGTTTTATCTCATAACTCTTTGAGCCGAAGAAGGGGAAAATTCTATTAATGACTGTCGAGTTGTCAAAGCTGATAGTCTTTGCATCGTAGTCAAGTGCTCCGTACATGAAATCGTTAGATTTTAGGTCTTGCACTATTTCCCTCCTAATGTCCTTGATTTTTTCTTTAGGCAGCTTGGGACTAGGGTTAATTTGTGTGGTGTAATTGTAGTTTATTAATCCCATTTCTTTTAGTGCTGCATAACGCCTAGCTATGC